>JAFNMF010000004.1 GCA_026537415.1 Acetobacteraceae bacterium B3987
TGAAGGTAAGCGTTTGCTGTTTGACCTGCTACACTCGAAACCAGTCCTCCTCCGAACAGCGTGTTGCCGCTGCCAGCGGGGACCTGCACAGTGAGAGGCCCAGAGAGCGTGCCGCCCGCCAAAGGAAGGTATCCCTGCAACGCCTCGCTCTTGGCGTAATCACCGGCGGGCTGGAGTTTAGCTTCTGCCTCTTGTGCCCTTTTTATCTCCTGCTGAAGAGCATCTTTCGTGGCATAGTCACCAGCTGGCTGGAAGCCAGCTTCGGCTTCCTGCGCCCGCTGCCGCTCCTGATCGACCGCAGATTGCAAGGCAAATTTCTGGCCCTCAGGATTGGCTAGAGAGCCATCAGCGGATAGCGTAAAATTGTGCCAGCCGTTGCTGTCCTGAATCCCGATAACAGCCGTAGGAACCCCGTTAACAATCTGGAGCTGAAGGTAAGCGTTTGCTGTTTGACCTGCTACACTCGAAACCAGTCCTCCTCCGAACAGCGTGTTGCCGCTG
>JAFNMF010000005.1 GCA_026537415.1 Acetobacteraceae bacterium B3987
GTGGTACGCTGGTACAGTCTCTGGCAGGAAGCGGAAACGGAACGCTCGATAAGCCGCCCACCGATACCAGTTATGCCATGACGCCGTCTCCTGATACGTCCAAGCCCTATCAGGGTGAGTTGGCCATCAGCCAGGGGAAGGGAGAGACCTACAGTGGTTCCCTCAAAGGGACGGGTGTCCTGACCTTGCTGGATGGTACCCAGATACTGACGGGGCAGAACCAGATTAACGGGACCGTGGATATTCATAACGGTACGTTGGTTCTGAAGGATAAAGGCTCTTTCTCCACAGAGCCGGGCAGTGCGACAGGGCCGTTGGTTGTGGGGCTGGCACAGGGGAATCAGGGGCATCTGGTGCTGGATGGTCCTGATGCCAAGATTCAACGGATGTCCGTCTTTGTCGGCAATGGTGATCAGAACTACGGTGGTGGCGGTGGTCCGCTCGGAACAAGTGATGCGACCCTGAAGAACGGTGCGCAGATCAATAACCGTACCAATGAGGGCATGTATGTCGTCGTCGGTA
>JAFNMF010000006.1 GCA_026537415.1 Acetobacteraceae bacterium B3987
ATATAAGGTTGACCAGAATATAAATGATGAGTCCTATTGCAAGATAGGCCTGGTTTACGGAAAGCCATCTGATGACCATGGACCTGTTTACTTGTCGTTCAATTTCTATTACCTTAAGGATGAGCAACATCGATCGTATTAATTTTTCTTTTATCTGAAGTGAATTTCTACCCCTGGTGCATTGTATAATAATAGATCCTTCCTCGGGCGACAGCAAGGGACCGGCTGGTGCGTGTGAGTAATGGTACCAATGGTGTTGGTAAAGATATGATGCGTGTTTCGGTTTTTCAAAAGGTGAAATGAGTATTATGTTTGTATATATTCGTATTTTATTGTTTATTTTTTTGTTTTTTCCAGTTTGTGTTCATGCTTCTGGAGAGTATTATGGTATTATACATGATAAATTCAAACCCCTTGCTAAATATGCCTGTATGCATTTGAGAATGACTGATGGGCAGGTATCTTCTGATCTTGATCCTCTTGAAATGGGATTTGTTATAAGAAAATTTCCGTCTGATACGGCACCTATTGTTGCAGGGG
>JAFNMF010000007.1 GCA_026537415.1 Acetobacteraceae bacterium B3987
TGTCCCCCGCCATCAGCGTCAGATGGTCCGAAGACTGGATCAGACCGTTCCGGTTGGAAATGTCCCCACCATGCAGTTTCATATCCAGCGGGCCGGAGGCGGCAATCAGCTTCCCGCCATCATTGCTCAGGCCGGTCCCCTCAAGGGACACCGCCCCCTGCTGCGCTCCCAGCTCCCCGCTGTTCGCCAGAGACCCCGTGCTGGTCAGGCTCAGCCCCGACAGACCGATCAGCGACCCGCCATTCTGCAGCCCCCCGGAGCCCAGCTTCGCCTCGACGCTCTGCCCCTGAAGCTGCGCCTTCGCTCCGCCGGTCAGCCGGGCCGCATCCAGTGTCAGCTTTCCAAAGGAGGCCAGAACACCCTCATTCTGCACCGCCCCCGGCGATGTCAGGTGAAGCTCACGCCCCGCCACAAGGCTGGAGCCCTCGCTGGAGGCATAGCTGCCCAGTGTCGCCTCCAGCTGCCCCTGGGCCTGAACAAGCCCGCCCTCATTCTGGAAGGTCCCGGCCGCCAGGCTCACATCGCCTTTACTGCTCAGCAGGCTGCCCCCCTGATTGGCGATGTCCCCCGCCATCAGCGTCAGATGGTCCGA
>JAFNMF010000008.1 GCA_026537415.1 Acetobacteraceae bacterium B3987
GCACGAGCGGGGCTGGTATCAGCCTGTCTGCGTCTGGGCAGATGCAGCGGACGAACATGGAGAGCCATCAGGCGACGGCGGCTGATACGGTCCTGAATGCGACCAATAGCGTCAGCCTGACGTCTGGGGGCAAGACCACGCTGAAGGGAGCGGAGGTCAATGCGTCCCGGATTGACGTGAAGGCGGCGGAGCTTGAGATCACCAGCCCGCAGAACACGTCAGATTATCGCAGTACGGCCATGCAGGCGACGGCCGGGGTGAAGATACCGCTTTATGGTGCTGGTGGCAGTGTTTCTGCGAGCTATCAGAACCAGAAGACGACGGATCATTTTGTATCTACGGGGCAGGTACTTTCCGGCCTGTATGTAGGCGATCAGGGTATCAGGATTGACGTTGCGGGCAATACGAGCCTGACAGCGGGCGTGATTTCCAGCACGGCATCCCGGGAGAAGAACCATTTCAATACGGGCAGTCTGGAAGCTCACAGTTTTGAGAACAGCTCTGCATGGAAGAGCCAGAGCGTGGGCTTTCAGGCGGGTGCTGGGAGCGGCCTGATCACCGGTTCTCTGTCGCAGACGCTTGTTGGTATCGGCAAGGG
>JAFNMF010000009.1 GCA_026537415.1 Acetobacteraceae bacterium B3987
GCTGGGAGCGCAGCAGGGGGCGGTGTCCCTTGAGGGGACCGGCCTGAGCAATGATGGCGGGAAGCTGATTGCCGCCTCCGGTCCGCTGGATCTGAAACTGCATGGCGGGAACATCTCCAACCGGAACGGGCTGATCCAGTCCTCGGAGCATCTGACGCTGACGGCGGGTGACATCGCCAATCAGGGGGGCAGCCTTCTGAGCAGCAAGGGCGATGTGAGCCTGACGGCTGGATGGTTCCAGAATGAGGGCGGGCTTGTTCAGGCCCAGGGGCAGCTGGAGGCGACACTGGGCAGCTATGTCTCCAGTGAGAGGTCCAGCCTTGTGGCGGGGCGTGAGCTTCATCTGACCTCACCGGGGGCGGTGCAGAATGAGGGTGTTCTGGCGTCTCTGGGGCGGCTGGACCTGTCGGCGACGCAACTTAACAACGGGACGAAGGCGCAGCTCCAGGGGCAGAGCGTCGAGGCGAAACTGGGCTCTGGCGGCCTTCAGAATGGCGGGTCGCTGATCGGGCTGTCGGGGCTGAGCCTGACCAGCATGGGGTCTCTGGCGAACAGCGGGGAGCTGGGAGCGCAGCAGGGGGCGGTGTCCCTTGAGGGGACCGGCCTGAGCAATGATGG
>JAFNMF010000010.1 GCA_026537415.1 Acetobacteraceae bacterium B3987
CAGGGTTCCCTAAACGCACACGGTGCCCAGCTGGAAGCCGTCACAACAAACGGAAACCTGTTGCTCGACCAAGGAACAGCCGTTACCGGCAAGCTCGCTGCTGATGGGGGTAAATTCACCATTGGAGATGGCGGAGCTTCTGTCGGAACCCTCTCTGGCACAAGCAACAATACCGGCATTCTCAATGGCACTCTGACCCTTACCAAGGCGAAGAATGGCTATGATGGTACCCTCAACGGCAAGGGCGGCCTGACTATCGCTGGCGGGGTAGAAACCCTCAACGGCCAGAACAAATATACAGGCGACACACACATAACCAATGCCGAAGGTGCTGGACTGGACCTCACAGGCTCCATCGCTGGCAAGCTAATCAATGACCAATATGCTCAGGTCGAAGGGCCCAATGCACAGGTCAACGGCACGACCACCAACAACAAGACGCTGGTTGTCTCCAACGGTGCTACACTGGCTAACCTCTCCAACAACGGTACTGCTACCTTCACGGACAGCAGGGCCGGGGATGTCACCAATACTAAAGAGGCAACCTTCAAAGCTACAGGCGGCTCTCAGGCTTCCGTTACCAATAATAGCGGCGACTTGACCCTTGCTGGTGGCAACAAAACAGACGGGGATGTCACCAATAAAGACAACGGAACCCTGAAGCTTGATGGCAACACCATC
>JAFNMF010000011.1 GCA_026537415.1 Acetobacteraceae bacterium B3987
AGACGGGGATGTCACCAATAAAGACAACGGAACCCTGAAGCTTGATGGCAACACCATCGGGGGCACTCTCACCCAGAACGGTAAGGACATGACCGTCACTAATAACGGAGCCAATGCCGCTTCCCTCGCTGGGAATGGCAACGGCACGTTGGAGGGGACGCTGCGTCTCAGCAATGACAGTCAGACTGTTACCGATAAAAACACCTATAATGGCGTCCTCAAAGGTACAGGCGGACTAGCCATCGATAAGGGAACAGAAGCCCTTACAAACCACCAAGCCTATACAGGCGACACAACCGTTGCCCAGAATGCCGGCCTGAACCTCACTGGCTCCCTCGCCGGGGCTCTGAACAATAACGGTACTTCCACCCTCCAGGATGGTTCCTCCGTCGCCGGTGAGGTCACAAACAGCGGTAAGCTGAACGCCACCAACGCCACGCTCAGCAAAGCTCTGAATAATAGCGGCACGACCACCCTCCAGGATGGTTCCTCCGTCGCTGGTGAGGTCACAAACAGCGGTAAGCTGGACGCTACCAACGCCACGCTTAGCAAGGCTCTTAACAATGCGGGCAAAGCGACCCTCACAGGCGGCTCTCAGGCCTCCGCTACAAATAGCAGCGGCTTAACCCTTGCTGGTGGCAACAAAACAGACGGGGATGTCACCAATAAAGACAACGGAACCCTGAAGCTTGATGGCAACACCATC
>JAFNMF010000012.1 GCA_026537415.1 Acetobacteraceae bacterium B3987
ACATGGCGGGTCGGGTCAACATCGCAATAGCCGCTTGTCTGTTGTTTGCCGTCATGAGTATGCGCCCGCAACGCATCCCCGGCACAGTCCAGACGATCCACCACAGCTTCCTGAACATAGAAGCTATCATTGACCATCGCCGTTTTGGCACTGGCATTGATCTCGCCAGACAGACTGTTATAGGCCCCCCGCACTTGCTCATCCGTCCGGATATTGGAGCCCGCAAGAGCATTCACAAAGCCTGCTGAGGATGTCGAATGGTCCAAAATGAACCCCACCTGACTCTCATTATGATCCTGCGCATAGACCTGAAAATTCACCATACGCACATAATCCAAGATCCAGCTCCGCCCATCCTGCGCCTCGGACACTCTCCCCTTCAAGAAAGCCGTGTCCAGGAGAGTGCGCGCATTGCTGTCATTGCTGTCCATCAGGGCGATATCGCTCAGCGTGCCACTAGCCTGTGCCGCATCTGCCAGCTTCAGAATAGTCGTCTTATAATGCTGCTGTAGCACCATGCTGGACAGATTATTGACCGTTGCAACAACCTCCGCCCCGTTCAGATGGTTCTGTGTGCCTGTCAGCGTTAGAGGGCTAGTCACACCCTGCGCACCATTCAGCGTCACATCGAGGAAAGACCAAGGGTGCAGCGTTAGATTATTGATCGTCCCGCTACCGGAAATCATGGCCCCGGACCCCACATTCGTGGAGCCATTGAGGACGTTGTTCACGACAAGCTCACCCTGACGCACATTTGTCGTGCCTTCAAAGTGGCTGTCATCAACAGACCGATCCAGCGTCAGTGTCCCTATTCCCGTCTTGTTGAACGTGCCAGAACCACTCAACGGGTTATCAAAGCTTTCTGTTCCATTCTCTTCAATCGTCAGAGTTCCAGCAAGATTGATGCCATTTGTACCAAGAGACTGCGCCCCCGCCGTGACATCGGCTCCCTGTGCAATCTCTGTCCCGCCGGAATAATAGTTCGTCCCCTTAAAGACGACGTTTTGCCCCTGAACGATCAACCCACCCTGACCAAACAGCGCATCACCATAGGCCGTGTTATTACCTGTCAGCGTCAGGGTCGCATCTTTCCCAAGATAGCCGCTCCCATAGCCTGTCAGGGTGCCGATACCGGCTTTGGCGTTGTCGGC
>JAFNMF010000013.1 GCA_026537415.1 Acetobacteraceae bacterium B3987
TGAAGGTCGCACCATCATCGTTGGTCACATGACCTGCCGTGCTGTCCTGCATGGTCGCCGTACCACCGGATTTGTTGGCAACATCAGTCAAAGTGGCCTTCTGAGCCTTCAGCGTGCCCGTGTTTGTGGTCGTGCCGTCAACCCTACCACCATCAATATCAGCCGTGCCAGCATTGTTCAGCGCACCGGCGACAGAACCTGTGAGGGTCAGGCCAGCATTCTGGCCAACATCCGTATCACCCGTATACGTATTGGCCCCTGTCAGGGTTTCGTGACCACCAGAGATGCTCAGACCGCCCTTGCCAGACAGAACACCAGAGTAAGTACCAGAGGCCTTGGTCAGCTCAAGCGTGTTATTCAGCCGACCATTACCTGCACCCGTAAGAGAGCCGACCTTGATTCCTCCACCATTGCCGATACGATACAGCCTGCCGCTGACAGCGTCTGCCGTGGCATCATCATCCGCAACGGTGAACTGCCCGCCATCCACAGTCAGCATACCATCAATCTGATTGCCATCCAGCGTCAGATCGCCTGCCTTCTGGGTGACATCACCAGTGACAGTACTGCCCTTGCCCAGCGTCATTGTGCCGCTGTTTTCGGCAGAAGCCAGCTGACCACCAGTGGCACTGAAGGCCGCACCATCATCATTGGTCACGTGACCTGCCGTGCTGTCATTCAGGGTTGCCGTGCCAGCCCTGTTGGCAAGGTCAGCCAACGTGCCCTTCTCGGCTGTCAGCGTGCCCGTATTTATGGTTGCAGCCGTGAGCTTTCCACCATCAATTTGGGTCGTACCGGCGTTGGTCAGGGCACTGACGAGGGACCCCTTCAGCGCCAGACCGCCATCCTGTGTGACAGACGTGGCCCCTGTATAGGTCTGGTTCCCTGTCAGGGTCTCAGTGCCGCCAGAAACGGTCAGACCACCATTGCCAGAAAGGACACCATCATAGGTTCCAGAAGCCTTCGTCAGCTCCAGCGAGCCATCCAGCTGGGCATTGAGAGCACCAGTGAGAGACCCGGCCTTTGAACCATTCCCGGTAACGGTCAGCTGCCCACCATCAGCTGTCAGAGTTCCGTCAATCTGGTCACCATCCAGTGTCAGGCTGCCTGCCTTCTGGATGACGTCGCCCGTGACGACGTTGCCGCTGCCAAGCGTCATGGTGCCACTATTGTCAGCAGAAGCCAGCTGACCACCAGTGGCACTGAAGGTCGCACCATCATCGTTGGTCACATGACCTGCCGTGCTGTCCTGCATGGTCGCCGTACCACCGGATTTGTTG
>JAFNMF010000014.1 GCA_026537415.1 Acetobacteraceae bacterium B3987
CTGATCACCGGTTCTCTGTCGCAGACGCTTGTTGGTATCGGCAAGGGGATGGCGGCGAACTCTGCAGGTCTTCTTGGTGGTAGGCGTTCGCATGATGAAAGTAGTGAAAGCCAGTCCGCCATCAGCGACAGCATCATGGTCAATGCGGGGCATATTACGGGGTCATATAGCCGTGACGTGGCACACGCCAATGGTGTCCTGATGAACAAGTTTGATGCGCAGAAGCTTCAGAACCAGATACAGGTCGGGCAGCTCGGTACGCAGCTCGTTGGCGAGATTGTCGGAACGGCGTTGCAGAAGGTGCAGGATCAGCAAATGAAGGCACAATGGAACAGAGGGGAACTGTCGACGGTACCTGGTCCATTTTCTGCTCTGGAGATTGGCCGTGACCTTCTGGAAGCTGGCGGAGCAGCGGGTGTTGCGGCTCTGACAGGGGGAAATGCTGTGGCAGCGGGTGTCGGTACGCTGTCAGGTAATGTGATGGCAGCGGTTACCCGTGACTGGACAGATTCCGTAGCGACCAATCTGGCAGGCAATAGTGATGGCAAACTGCATGACAGCCTCGCCAATCTGTTCAGTGGCATCATAGCGGCTGCTGGCGGGACTGTCGGTGGGCTGATTGCTAGTGATGGAGATGCCTCGGTTGATGCCCTGACAGGTGCTGCCGCAGCCGCTGCAATTGAGCAGTATAATGCTGCTGCGCATAAAACAGCCAAGGCTATGACAGAGGCAGAAGTAAAAGCGTTTTATAGGGTGATAGAAGGATTGCCTGCGGACCAGGCGATGCGTCTGTGGGAAAGTGCACCACAGGGGAAAAATGGTATGGATCCACCGAAGAAGATGGAACGGGCCGAGGAGTTGATGGAATATGCGCGCAGTCAGGGAATGGACATCAGGACTCTGATGGCTACTTTTGCCGCAGAAACCACTTTCAATGTATATAGGGGAAGGCGTCCTTCTGATCCTCATAATACCATCGAAGGGTTGGGTCAGATGTCGGATGCCACTTTTAAGGAGACAAGGGATGAGCTTGTTAAGAGGCTGCCGTGGATAGCGTCTAAAATTGCAATGGATCTACGAGCTGGCAAACAGGATCCTTTTACGGAAGGGGTTGTGACGCTTGAATTCATAAGAAACTTGGGAATATATGCGCAGAAGGTATTGCATATATCTGATCCAACATTTGAAGAGATAAGACCACTTTATGAATTTGGTAAAAGTGGAGGTTATCATCTTTCAAAGGCAATACATAACCAAGATTTGAATCAGCCAATGAGGGTCTTAGTCCGTGATGATTTTTTATATAGAAATAAAACTCCGCCTCAGGCGACGGTGAGAGACTGGCTCATACATGTGAGTAATGGTACCAATGGTGTTGGTAAAGATATGATGCGTGTTCCGGTTTTTTTAAAGGGGAAATAAGTATTATGTTTGTGTATATTCGCATTGTATTGTTTGTTTTTTTGTTTTTTCCAGTTTGTGTT
>JAFNMF010000015.1 GCA_026537415.1 Acetobacteraceae bacterium B3987
CTGATCACCGGTTCTCTGTCGCAGACGCTTGTTGGTATCGGCAAGGGGATGGCGGCGAACTCTGCAGGTCTTCTTGGTGGTGGGCGTTCGCATGATGAAAGTAGTGAAAGCCAGTCCGCCATCAGCGGCAACATTACGGTCAATGCGGGGCATATTACGGGGTCGTACAGCCGTGACGTGGCACACGCCAATGGTGCCCTGACCAACAAGTTTGATGCGCAGAAGCTCCAGAACCAGATACAGGCCAGCCAGCTCGGTACGCAGCTCGTCGGCGAGATTGTTGGGACGGCTTTCCAGAAGATACAGGATCAGCAGATGAAAGCGCAATGGAACAGGGGAGAACTGTCGACGGTACCTGGTCCATTCTCCGCACTGGAGATTGGTCGGGACCTTCTGGAAGCTGGCGGAGCAGCGGGTGTTGCGGCTTTGACGGGAGGAAATGTTGCAGCAGCGGGTGTTGGTACGCTGTCAGGCAATGTAGCGGCAGCGGTTACCCGTGACTGGACGGATTCCATGGTGACCAGTCTGACAGGCAATAATACTGGCAAACTGCATGACAGTCTCGCCAATCTGTTCAGTGGCATCATAGCAGCTGCCGGGGGGACTGTTGGTGGGCTGATTGCTGGTGGTGGAGATGCCTCGGTTGATGCCCTGACAGGAGCTGCCGCAGCGGCCGCAATTGAGCAGTATAATGCTGATGCGCATAAGAAGGTCTGGACAAAGAAGGAGATAGATCAGATGAGGGAGGCTTTTCTAGCTCAGGACAACATTCCAGACGATCAGGCCATGATTTTGTGGAATAGCCATGAACAGACTGATGCACAATACGCAAAGACGGTTGGGATGCCCAAGCGTGCTGAGCTGGAGAAGTATGCCCGTGAGCAGGGAGTAAATATTGAAGTTGTGATGGGGACTATTGCTGCAGAAAGTGGTGTTGATGTAGCGAGAGGTAGAAAGGTGCATGATGGGTCTGTGCAGGGATTAGGGCAGTTTGCGAATGCTGCATTTGATGATAGCTGGGAATCTCTTGAAAAAAGGAAATCACCAGTAGTTTCTACTCTCATACCGAGAGAAAAGGGTGGGAAACAGGATCCCTGGACTACAGGTGTGCTGGCAATTGAGACTCTTCGTAATGCTGCTCTTCAATTAAGAAAGATGGGTATTGCTAACCCCACATTTGCGGAAGCGAGGGCTTTGTATATTTATGGTCCATCAGGAGGTAGGGACCTTGCAAAGGCAATAAGTAGAGGCCTTAATAAGACAATGGGGGAGGTAGTAAAAAATCACGATCACTTGTTCAACAATAGAACGCCTCCTGACGTAACGGTGAAGGATTTTTTAATGCATCTGGCGACGGGTAAGTCTGGTGTAGGAAGGAATGTGATAAATGCTCCAATTCTTATGGAAGGAAAGTAGGAAAATGTATAAGTGCGTATTAATTGCTTTATTTTCTTTGAATGTATCGTATGCTTCAGTAAAATACGTTGGAACTGAGAATAATAAATTTACCTCTCTTGATAATTATACATGTATGTATCTCAATCTTACTGAAGAAGATGACTATGCGCAGGATTTGGATCCTATCAAAAAGGGATATGTTGTAAGAAAGAGACCATCTGATGTGGCACCTATTGTAGCAGGAGTTGTAGATTCTTTTATTGGTGCGGATTTGAGGACCGAAACGAAAAATGGGTATGTGTCTGTTGTTGCTATACCAGAACCTCTGACGTCTGAGCCATATGTCAAGGGTTGGATGAAACGTAATCTTTTGACTTCATATGATGATCATATGAAGGAAATGGATATGCATGATGGGTCTTATTGTAAAGTGATTGTGGTGTTGGGGGGACAGATTGATGATAATAATGGGCGTGCATATATGGACTTTAACTTTTATCGACCAGAGAAACCCGCAAAATAAATTATGTCGAGTTTTTTTATAGAGTCGAGGTGGGGTTTTATTTGAAGCGGGCTGGAACCGCCAGAGTGCCCTGAGCCACACCACCCAGAAGGGGCTTTCAGTCGGTATTGAAGCGAGTGTGGGCACGAGCGGGGCTGGTATCAGCCTGTCTGCGTCTGGGCAGATGCAGCGGACGAACATGGAGAGCC
>JAFNMF010000016.1 GCA_026537415.1 Acetobacteraceae bacterium B3987
GCTGACGCTATTGGTCGCATTCAGGACCGTATCAACCGCCGTCGCCTGATGGCTCTCCATGTTCGTCCGCTGCATCTGCCCGGAGGCAGACAAACTGAAGCCAACACCGACTGACAGGCCCTTCTGCGTGGTGTGATTCAGGGCACTCTGACGGTTCCAGCCCGCCTCAAGGTCAATATTATTCTTCGCATCAAGACTGATGTCCTTCGCAGCCAGCTGCGCGGCAGTCGCACTGATCGACCCGTCATTCGCATCACGGGACTTGCCATAGCCGACAGACGTCCGGCTCCCTATGTAAAAGGAAAGACTGTCTTACAAATTACAACAAAAAAGCTGAGTTCCTGTTACAGAACCCAGCCTGTATTCTGAAAAACAGAACAGCCCTCAATTACTCTTAAGCGAAAGCAGCTTATCATAGGGCAAGTCCGTGTCCAACCCTACGCCATGCTCATCAAAAATACGCCCTAGCTCCTCACGAAACCCAGGGAGTACCCTTGACAACAGGTTCCCCTCATCCTCATCCTCAAGGTGAAATTCTTTAGCCAATTTTTCGCCATATTCAGTTAATTCAAAATAACAACCATCCCATGTCATGCTGCTTCTATCAAGAAATAACTCTCTTAACACAACACGTATGTCATGTACGTTATCTTGATCGCACCGACAACAAATCAGCCCAGATATCCCTAATCGCGCCAAAGCTGCGATTGCTTTTTCATACCACTCCTCTTCTGTACATCCAACTCTATAGCTAACATGACGACCTCCCATAAATGGCATAGAAGAATCCTCTCCCCCCTGAAGGTAAGCTATGCAATCTTGATAAAACCAAGCCAATTCAGCGTCTGATACGGTCATTTCTCTACCTTTCTCTCTATTTCTTAATCTGCCGGAAATTTATTTTCATATTTCCTTTACCTTTAATTTTAGCAACATCCGCATGCCCGTTTACTTCGAGAGTATAAGTATCATCGTCTGTTTTATTACCAGCAGATTCACCGTCACGTATGTTAACAGTTGTCCCATCGGAGAATATTATTTCATGGCGCGTCCCCCCAGCCTTAGCAGTAGGACGTTTCTGATTCGATACCTCCTCGATACCATCTTGAGCAAGCCACTTAGTAATATCATCAAGAAACTTATAAGCAGCCGCTTTAGAATCCTCGCTAGCGGGCATTATCCGTAACCCCTCCTTATTTTTGCTCCCTTGTTCACCCACGAAATCTTTTTCCGAAGCACGCCAGGACGGCAAAGAACTCTGTTTCCCAGCTCCACCCGATGCTGTCATATGTACAGCACCATATCCCAGCCCCGAATTAAGAAATTCCAGTAACGGAAGATCAAAAATCTCCGAAGTCGGAAACTCCTTCGAATCAGAAATTGAAAACCCTGGAATTTCGAACCGTTCCGAGGGAGGTATATAGGCTTCTTTCCAAGGGTTCTCTGGCGATACTACTTGGAAATTTACACTGCCTGATCCCTGACCATTATCAGAAGATGCTGTCTGGGAAGGCACACTGGCCGCTCCCGGATCATGAGAGTCACCCAATCCATTATAAAGTTCTTCCGCAGCTATCAATACTGCTGCACCAACAAGAGCTACTCCAGCCTCGGGAATACTCAATGGATTAATTGCAGGGGTATCATCTATAGTTCCGACATTCGCAGCCTGATTATACTGCTGGATAGCTGATGCCGCCGAAGCCCCGTTCAGGGCGTTAGCCGTGGCATTACCCGGTCCCGCCACAAGCCCGCCAACCGCTCCCGCTGCACTGGCAATGCCATTGCTCAGCAGATTCATCAGGCTGTCATGCAGTTTGGCCTGTGTACTGCGTGCGTCGGTCGACTGGCCGGTCAGAGCTGTGGCAGCACGATCAGCCCAGTCACGGGTGGCCCCCGAAGCAATCGTCCCGGCAAAAACACTCGTCGCAGTGGCGGCAACATTCCCCCCGCTCACTGCCGCTACGCCCGCACTGCCACCCGCCTCCAGTATGGCTCAGCCCCTCGCTGTCGCCCGAGGAAGGATCTATTATTATACAATGCACTAGGGGTAGAAATTCACTTCAGATAAAAGAAAAATTAATGCGATCTATGCTGCTCATCCTTAAGATAATAAGAATTAACCGCCAAATAGACAGCTCCATGATTATCAGATGACTTTCCATAAACCAGGCCTATTTTACAATAGGACCCATCATTTATATTCTGTTCAACCTTATATTCATCATCTGTCATCATGAGACTACGTTTCATCCAACCTTTGACATAAGGCTCAAGTGTCACGGGCAATGGTATTGCTATGACAGATACATAACCATTTTTTGTTTCGCTCATTAAATCCGCACCCAAAGCAATCTCAGACGCCCCTGCAACAATAGGTGCCGTATCAGACGGAAATTTTCTTATAACAAATC
>JAFNMF010000017.1 GCA_026537415.1 Acetobacteraceae bacterium B3987
CCGTGCTTTTGGCCGGACGAATGCGTCCGTCCGGGAAGGCTTCTCCGCCCTTGGTGGTGGCTATGGCATGAGCGTGCAGGGCACACCGCTTTCCATCAACACGGCCCAGATCAACACCGGCTTTGCGGCCCGTCTGACGGGCCGGATCGATGTGAATGTTGATTATATCGGTCAGTATGGTGGACATCAGACCAGTTCTGGCGGGTCTGGGAACTTCAGTTACAAGTTCTGAAAAATTGAGGCTGTCCGCAAGGATGGCCTAGATTATAAGTTTGGTTGATTGGATGAAGGAAAGGCCCGCATGGAACAGTCCATGCGGGGTTTTTCATATGTGCCGTAAAAGTCACATGTTTATATTTAATTAACCAAAGGTAAGAATTATGTAACATCGAAATGGTGGTCCCAATTGAATCTTTTTATAGAGGGAATAAGGTTTTTGATTCTATGGAGTATGGGCAGTGCCAGGACGTATCTCATCTTTCTCTCATGATCTGAATGATTCATCTGGACTGACCTTGTCTTGTAGGAAAGAGCGCGGCAGAAGAAACTGTTTGAAGTATATTGGTATGTCTGTCAGTGCCATCGCTCTTATCATTGGTTCAGCTGGGGCTTCACGGGCTGATGATGTTCAGCCGATGGATGTTATTACACAGGCTGATGGCCAGACCGGTGCTGTGACCATTTCAGTCCCGACGGGACAGAGTAATGTATTTGGTTCGGCAAATAACGATTATGCCGGTCTTTCTAAGAATGATTACGATAAGTTATCTAATGCTGGTCTGATTACAACTTACAATGATGAATCCCATAGTATCTATGGGGATCGTCCTATTAATGCAAACTCTCTGAATATTACTGGCGGAGGCTCTGTAACGTTTGGATTGAGTTTAACTGATTTTTCTGTGAAAACCGTACAAAATTTAAATATTAAAGATGGAAAAGTCATAGTCGAAGATAATAACATAAATAATGGCACTATAACACCATCAACGATTAATTTTGATGATAATAATAATACAATTACTAATATTAACATATCGAAAGATGGAGTTCTTTCTATAAAATCTTATTACGGTTCCCTGTATACAGCAGTAAATCAGATTAATGGCGATGGAAAAGTAGAGATATTAAATTCCTTACCTGATGGTGATGATGGTGCTTCTTTAAGAGTATTTGGTGCAGGGAGTCATTTCTCTGGTACTATACAGGGAGTAGGCCCAGCATTTAATATGGCGGCACTTCCTCCTATGAACACGCCATTAAGTGCTGATATCGATTTACCGACAGGGAGTAGTATTTATCTTAGTTCGGCTTTTGTTAATTTTGACCATGCAATAATTTCGGGAATTGGGTTGTTAGAAGTAACCAATGAAGATGCTAGTAATGAGAATGGTCAAGCCGGAAAAGGTGTAGGGAATGTCCTTTTCAATAATGGAGCGCATGCTGATGTGGGAGAATTTCTTATAGCAGGTGGGCAGGATGGATATCATTTTATTGGTGGATCATCAGATTTCTCGAGCAATGTTCAGTCCATTATTGCCAATACTGTTTTAAAAGATGAGGGTACTAGTGCCCATGCTGCCCAGCTGGTGGTGGGGCAGCAAGTGGGGGTTGACGATGCTAGTGTGATAGGTGCTACCCCGGGCAGTACACTGGTCCATGATTACGGTGCATCCCGGGGAAATTTGTGGATATCTGATGGGGCCTCGGTTACCATTTCGGGCGGGGGTGTAAACGGTGGTATTTATCTGGGCAATTCTGCCGGTAATGGCCCGGACAATAGGGAGGGTAGCAATGATGTCAATCCTTCCCTTCCCGAAGGTGAAGCCCATGGTGTTATTCATGTTACCGGGGACCAGGTCGGGTATAATTCGTCTAATGATGTCGTCAATTCGGGGACGGTTGGTCAGTCAGCGCAGCTGAATGTTCAGAATGGTGGCCTCTGGATTGGCCCAGTTGATGGTGGCAAAGGCTCCGGCGACATCATTGTCGATCATGGTGGCCAGCTGAACCTGGATAATTCTTTTGCCGTGCTGGGTGGCCAGAATGGTGCAGGGAATATTGCCATTGGTCAGGGTGGTACGGCCACGATCACAGGCATGAAGCCACTTGGCCTCGTGCCAGAAAATCAGGGATTGGCCTTCAACACGCAGCGGCAGGGTGCTTTCAGCGTGTCTGATGGCGGTACTCTGAATATTGGTACGGCAACCAGTCCCGGTCTCCTGAAGGTCTATGGTGACCTGAACCTTGCCCGGGGCAGTACGACGACCTTTTATGAAGGAACGACCTCAGAGAAAGGGAATAAGGGTGATGCTTATAATTCCCATGCTGAGGTCAGCGGTAATGTGACACTGGGTGGGAACATCCAGATTGCGGGGATTACCGGACAGAATAAAGGTCAGAACGGTGCTGTTGATGCGGGTATTTACCATCTGATCGATTATACGGGGACGCTTTCCGGCCAGCAGCAGGCCACTCTGGTTGCCACGAAAACTGGACAGACACTCAGCTATGTTCATGACGACGCAGCGAAGAGCGTTGATGTCATGGTGTCACAGGCTGTCACGAATGGAGCCGGTTCAACAGCTGGTGCGACCAGCTCTTCCAGTGGCACCAGTGCGGATAAGGGTAGTGCAGGTGTCGTTACGGGCCATGACGTTACAACTGGTGGCTCCTCGGGCGGTGGAACATCCAGTGTCTCAACCGGTGGTGAGGCCGGACATAACGAGAGCCATGCCGGTACGGACACAGGCCATGATACCACGAGCAGTGCTGGTGCTGGGACCACTGGTGGGGTGACTGAGGTGCAGCAGCCCGCTGCTCCGACGGCGTGGTCGGGTGGCAGTGCTGTTCTGACGGAACAGGGTGTATCTGATGGCAAGGCCGGCTCTTCGGTGGCTCCGGCCAGCTTTGTCGGACAGGGTGGTACAATCATGGTCGCCGGAACCAGTGGTCAGCCGGTGCAGACCTCTTCTCTCAATTTCGGGTCTGATGGCTATACGCTGACAGGTGGTGCGCTGGCGGCAGCGGCGACCAGCACAGGCCAGAACATGCTGAACGTGAATGCCGAAACAGGGCGAAGCGGTACGATTGCTGCGCCCATCGTGGATGATGGTTCTTCAAAAACGGGTCTGATGAAAACAGGGACCGGCACTCTCACGCTGTCGGGCCGGAATGATTATAGCGGTGCCACGGGTGTGCAGGGAGGTACGCTCACTGTGGCGCAGAATGCCGTGATTTCCGACAGGAGTCAGGTTTCCGTTGTTCAGGGTGCCGCATTGAATATAGCGGGTCAGGTCGGGCGTATTATCAATAACGGCACACTGGCCGTGATGGGTCAGACGGGTGACGTGTCCAATAGTGGTGGTCAGGCCAGTATCTCTGGTACGGGGCAGGTGGCCTCCATGACCAACACCGGGACGGTGCTGCTGAGCGATCAGGCGAAGGTGACCGGTGCGCTGGACCAGCTGGGCGGTACATTCAAGGTCGCCGACAACGCCAAAGCCGGTATCGGCACCCTGACAGGCTATGGGAGCGGCTATCTTGGGAAAGATGCGACCCTGACGCTG
>JAFNMF010000018.1 GCA_026537415.1 Acetobacteraceae bacterium B3987
GCAGACAGATGTGCAGTCTGGTGCCCTGAATGTGACGGATGTCACGATGAGTGGACCGGTTCGCAACCGGGAAGGTGCCAGCTTCAGCAATACGGGTGGTGTGCTGGCTGGAGATCTGGATAATCGGGGTGATGCCTCTGTCGATCGTACCAATGTGACGGGGAAAGTTTCGAATACTGGCAATTTCACGGTTCAGAGCGGCCAGTTGGCTGATCTCGTGAATTTTCAGGGGAAATCTATCCTCAGGGATACGTACGCCACCAACGTGGTGAATACGCTTCAGGGATTCCTTGATATCAAGGATACGGTCATTGCGAATCTCGATAACAATGGACACCTGAAGTATAAGCATTCCAAGTTTCCGGGTATGCCGCCTTCTCCGGATGGCAACGAGAGTGACGCAGCTATTCTGGCAGGGCGTATTGGCCTGTCGGATGGCCTCAGCTATCGGATGGGTGATTCAGAGGGGCTTACCAACAGGGCAGGCTCCGTCCCCAAGCAGTCGGCCTGGACGAATAAGGGCTGGGCTGAATCTGATGACAGTGAGTCGGGTACTGTCACGAATGAAGGTACCCTCTACCTGACAGACAATAGTATTATTCATGGCGACGTCATTCAGAATGCCGGTTTGCTGAGTATTGATGATTCTGTTGTTGAGGGTGTGATTTTCGCTAATGGTGGTAGGTTCGATATTACCAGCGGTGGCGCAAAAGCAGAGTCGCTTGCAGGCAGTGCTGACGGTCAGCTGGAAGGTACGCTGAACCTTACCAAAGCGCAGGATACTTACTCCGGTAACATATCTGGCACGGGTAATCTGACCATCTCCGGTGGTACGGAGACGCTGGCAGGGCATAACACCTATAGTGGCAATACGGACATTGCTCAGGGTGCAGGGCTGGTTCTGAAGGGGGGGCTCGGTGGCCCGCTGAACAATTCCGGAACAACGGATATCGACGGCGGCAAGGTTGCTGGCAAGACCACGAATAACAGCACAATGACTGCCGAGAATGCGACGCTGGCCGATGTTGTTAACCAGTCTGGTGCCAATTTCAGTGCTGCGGGCGGTCAGATAACCTCCTTGGCTAATAACGGTGATGCGACCCTGAATCAGGGTGCCGTTGTTACAGACAGCATCAATCAGCAGGCCGGTGAGTTGACGCTTGATGATGCCCAGGTCAAAGGTGTGCTAGTTGCCAATGGTGGTCACTTCACCGTTGAGAAGGGTGGATTTTATGCTGGCTCTCTTACCGGGACTGCCAATGGTCAGCTGGATGGAACACTGAACCTGACCAATGCTCAAGGTACCTATGTAGGTGTCCTGAGTGGCAATGGTGGGCTGACGGTTTCCGGCGGGCAGGAGATACTGACGGCTAATAACAGCTATACTGGCCCGACACTCGTGCAGACAGGTGGTCAGCTTGAAGTTGATGGTGACAATAGCGCAGCAAAAGGTCTGACTTCCGTTACCGATGGTTCCACTCTGCGGGGTAAGGGGACGATTGGTGGTGATGTCAACATCGGTTCTGGTGCGACGCTGGCAGCCGGGTCTGACGCAGCTCCAGCCACTTTGACGGTTAATGGTAACCTGAATCTGGCCGAAGGCTCAAAACAGGTCTTCCGTCTTGGGCAGACTGATACGGCCGGCGGTGCTTATAACGACTTTGTTGACGTCAAGGGGAATCTGGCTCTGGGGGGGACGCTGTCCATTCAGCCGACTGAGGGCGGTCCGAATGTCAGTAACTCTTCTCTTATGGAGGGTCTGTATCGTCTATACAGCTATGGTGGGGTGTTGTCTGGTACACAGCAGCATATCGACATGGCTTCTCAGGCTCTTACGACAGGGCTGATCCTTCAGACCTCCATCGATCATCAGGTCAATCTGGCGGTCAGAACAAATGGCTTCAATTACTGGGATGGCGATAATAGCTCTCACCGGTCTGCCGACGGAGCCGGGAATGACAAGGTTGATGGTGGTGATGGTGTCTGGAGTGCGGCAAGCCCGCAGGGCACACCCAACTGGGCTACGTCCGATGGGGTCACCAATGCACAGTGGCAGGCTGGCAGTATGGCCATCTTTGCAGCTTCTGCAGGTACGGTCACGGTTGATGATAAGAAGGGCGAAGCGCCGGTTTCCTTCTCTGGGGCTCAGTTCGCCAATAATGATGGCAAACAGTATCTGGTGACAGGTGATAATCTGTACGCTTCTACCGATAAGACCGTTATCCGTGTGGGTGATGGGACATCGGCTGGCAAGGATATCACGGCAGAGATTGCCTCTGTTATTGATGGTAGCCATGTTGATGGCGGTACAGGTCTGGATAAGACAGACCTTGGTACTCTGATTCTCACCTCGGACAATAATTTTGCAAAGCCGACTCAGGTTGAAGCCGGTACATTGCAGCTTGGCAATGGCGGTACGACTGGGTCTCTCGGCCAGCAGGACATCGTTAATAACGGGATACTGGCTGTGGATCACAGCAATGACGTCACGCTGAGCCAGGCTATTTCTGGCAGCGGTTCTGTTGTGCAGAAAGGGTCCGGTACAACGACGCTGAGCGGTGCCAACAGCTATGCAGGCGATACAGATGTTCAGAATGGCCGTCTGAATCTGACAGGTTCCCTTGCGGGTAACCTGAATAACGTCGCCACTACCGTTATTGATGGTGGTAAGGTTGCTGGTACCACGACTAACAAAGGCACGTTGACGGCGCAGCAGGGTACGTTGGCAGATGTTGCCAACCAGAGTGGCACGGCAACCCTGACGGATAGCACGGCTGGTCATGTTACCAATGCTGATGGTGCTACATTCAGTGCCACGGGCGGTACACTGGCTTCGGCTGAAAATAGTGGCAGCATGACGCTGGGCAAGGACAACCATGTCACGGGTTATGTTACCAATGACAAGGGTAACCTGACCCTCGATGGGAACCAGATTGCTGGGGTGCTGGCGGCTAATGGTGGCCAGTTTAACGTTACGGGAAATGGTTCGACTGTTGGCTCTCTTGCCGGGTCGGGGAATGGTGTTGTGAATGGCACACTGAACCTGACCAATGCCAAGGATAGCTATGCTGGTAGCCTCTCTGGTAATGGTGGGCTGACACTCTCCGGCGGCGGGCATGAAACACTGACGAACCAGTCCCATCTTGGTGGTTCTGTTTCTGTAGATGATGGCACGCTGGCTCTTACCGGGGCGAATGCCCATCTGACGACCGATGGCGGTATGAAGATTGGTGCTGGTAAGGTTGGTGAGCTGACGCTTTCCGGTGGTGCTGCTGTGCAGAGCCATGGCCCTATCGTCTTTGCCAAAGCTGAAACGGCACCAGCCGATGGCTTCAATGCCAAGTTGGATGTTCTTGATGGCAGCACGTTGAGTGCCGGTGATGCCAATGGCAAGCCCGGTCTGGATGCTGAAGAGGGTTCAAAAGCGCAGCTGACTTTGGATGGTGGTACCCTTCAGAATCAGAAGGGAGCTGACCTGACCAATGCCGTAGATACGTCCATTGGTTCCAAGGGGGCAGTGTTTGATGTGCAGGACCAGAACTACATGACGTTGGGCAGCAATGTGCGTCTGACGGATGATGGCAGTGACGGTAGCCATACTCTGACAAAAACAGGGACAGGGACGTTTATCTTCGCCGGGGATGGGTCGGACTTTAGTGGACCGACTGATATTCAGTCCGGTCAGATGATCGTTGATGGTAATATGGCTCACTCCGCCATGACCGTGCAGCATGGTGGTTTTCTGGCCGGTAATGGTTATGTGGGTAGCACACTGGTCTCTGAAGGGGCGACACTTGGTGCCGGTGACGAGAAGAATGAGGGTGGTCTCCACATCAATGGCGATCTGACCATGGCCAAAGGTTCGGTTCTGTTTGTTCGTGGTGATAATGAGGCCACCGGAAAGACACTGACCGGACCGGGTGACTTCTCTTACAGTGAACTCAAGTCAGATCGGATCCTGGTATCTGGTAAGGCTGACATTCAGGGTGGTACGCTGGACCTCCAGGTGAAGAACCCGATGGGGCTGCATTATGGGCAGGCTTATCGTGTGCTGAGTGCTAATGGTGGTGTGAATGGTCATTATGATGATCTGAAAACCAATCTTGGTCAGGATTACGCCTATCTGGATCCTCATCTTGTTTATCAGGGTGATGATGTGGATGTGATGCTGCGTCGTTCGCTGGATGCCTATGATTCTGTCGGCCAGACCCGTAATGAGATTACGACTGGGCAGGGGATGAACCGTATCGCCGAAAATAGTCAGCTGGCCCAGGCTATGACGGTTCTGACAAAGGATCAGGCACGCCATGCGCTGGACAACCTGTCTGGTGAGCTGCATGCCTCCATCCGGACAGGG
>JAFNMF010000019.1 GCA_026537415.1 Acetobacteraceae bacterium B3987
CCCTGTCCGGATGGAGGCATGCAGCTCACCAGACAGGTTGTCCAGCGCATGGCGTGCCTGATCCTTTGTCAGAACCGTCATGGCCTGAGCCAGCTGGGTATTGTCACCGATGCGGTTCATCCCCTGCCCAGTCGTAATCTCATTACGGGTCTGGCCGACATGGTCGAACCCGTAGACCGAACGACGCAGCACCACATCCACATCATTGTCCTGATAGACAAGACGGGGATCAAGATAGGCATAATCCTGACCGATGTTGGTCTTCAGGTCATCATAATGACCGTTCACACCAGCATTGGCCGTCAGCACACGATAGGCCTGACCATAAGACAAGGCCATCGGGTTCTTCACCTGAAGGTCCAGCGTACCACCCTGAAGGGTCGCCTTACCCGATACCAGAACACGGTCAGACTTCAGCTCGCTATAGGAGAAACCGTCCGGCTCGGCCAGTTTCTGCCCGGTTGCCTCATTATCACCACGGATGAACAGGACAGACCCTTTGGCCATCGTCAGGTCACCCATGACATGAAGACCACCGATGCGCTCCTCATTGCCACCACCCAGTGCTGCGCCGCTATCCACGAAGGTGGACCCGACATAGCCGTTACCAGCCAGCCCAGCACCCTTCTGCACGGTCATGTCAGAATGGGACAGATTACCATCCACGATCATCTGACCTGCCCGAATGTCAGTCGGACCACTGAAGCCAGAACCATCACCATCAAAGTCAAGGGAGCCTGTCCCTGTCTTCGTGAGGGTACCAGCCTTGTCACCACTAGACGCATCAGATGTCAGGCTGACATTGCTGCCCAGCGTCATCCGGTTCTGATCCTGCACGTCAAACGTCCCACCCTTTGAACCGATGGACGTATCCACGTTGCTGGTCAGGTCAGAGCCTTTCTGGTTCTGGAGGGTACCACCATCCAGATTCAGTCTGGCTTTGGCACCATCTTCCACATCCAGACCCGGCTTGCCGTCGGCATCACCAGCCGCCAGCATGCTGCCATCCAGCACATTGATGGTGGCATTGAAGCCATCAACAGGCATGGTTTCTGCCTTAGCAAAGACAACCGGTTTACTGCTCTGGAGGCCAGCACCATTAGAAAGTGTGACGGTTGACGGACCGTTGGCCCCGATCGTCATACCACCATCCGTTGCCAGCTGGGCAGAGGAGCCGGTGAGAGTCAGAGTGCCATTATCCACGGCGACAGGACCGCCCAGATGGGACTGGTTCGTCAGTGTTTCCTGACCATTGGAGAGTGTCAAGCCACCATTGCCGGAGAGGCTGCCAGAATAGGTATCATTGGCGTGAGCCAGATCAAGGATGCCATCCAACTGGCCATTGCCTGCACCCGTGAGGGAGCCGACCGTGGAGCCATTATCCGTAACATGGAACTGGCCACCATTGGCTGCCAGCGTACCATCGACCTTGTTGCCATCCAGTGTCAGATTGCCTGCATTCTGGGTCACATCGCCTGTAGCAGTATTGCCCTTGCCCAGTGTCAGATCACCACTGTTGGTAGCAGAAGCCAGCTGTCCACCCGTCAGGGTAGCCTTGCCACTGTTGTCAAGATCAGCCAGCGTGCCGTTCTCAGCCGTCAGCGTACCGCTGTTTGTGGTGAGACCTGCCACCTTGCCACCATCAACATCAGTCGTGGCAGCATTGTTCAGGGCACCAGCAATGGAGCCTGTGATGTTCAGGCGACCATCCTGAACATCCGTGGGGCCGGCATATGTATTGTCACCAGAAAGAGTGGTTGTGCCGGAACCCTTCTGGACGAAGGAACCCGTGCCGGAAATGGGCTGGGCCAGCGTGACATCATTGCTGTGGTCGACTGCCAGCGTCCCATTATCGACGATTTCCTGAGTGCCGACAGAACCGGTCGTACCGCCATTACCCAGCTGCAGGGTACCTGCATCAATATGGGTCGGTTTTGCAAAGTCATTGTCGGAGCTGAGGATGAGCGTACCGAAGTCTGTCTTACGCAGGCCCGTGCCACCATCAACATGGCTGCCATCAATGACGGAAGCGATCTCGGCGGTAATTTTCTTGCCTTCGGACGTACCATCACCCACACGGATGGTAGTATCGTCCGTGGAAGCATAGAGCTTATCCCCCGTTACGAGATACTGCCCGCCATCATTATTGGCGAACTGTGCCCCGGAGAAGGAAACCGGTGCCTGACCATCCTTGTCATCAACATGAACCGTTCCGGCAGAAGCCGCAAAGATGGCCATGTTGCCAGCCTGCCACTGACCGTTGGTCTTGCCATCGCTCTCAGCCCAGTTGGGTATGCCATCAGGACTTGCGGCACTCCAGACACCGTCGCCACCATCGACCTTTCCGTTACCGGCATCATCAGCACCACGGTGAGAGCTAGCGTTCCCGTCCCAGAAATTGAAGTTGGCATTACGGGCTGGCGGAGCCGTATCCGTCGGGGTCGGAACTACCGGAGAAGGAACCGTCAGATTGACCTGATGATCAATGGACGTCTGAAGGGACAGATCATCCCCGTTCCCGCTCGGCAACTGCATCTGCTGCTGTACGCCAGAAAGAACACCACCATAGCTATACAGACGATACAGGCCAGGCAGCAGAGCAGAATCCTTGACATCAGGCGCATTATCCACCGCCAGGACGGACAGTGTGCCACCGAGCGTCAGGTTACCCTTGACGTCCACGAAGTCATTATAGGTCCCACCTTCCGTGTTGGCCTGACCAAGACGGAAGACCTGACGGGAACCATCAGCCAGATGCAGATCGCCATTGATCCTGAGGCGACCTGGTCCCTCGCTCGTCCCTGCTGCCAGTGTAGCACCGGAACCAATGGCTACGTTGCCACCCACCGTGCCGTTACCACGCAGGGTCGCACTGTCCGTGACGGATGTCTGACCCTTTGCAGCACTGTTGTCACCATTCACGGTCAGCTGTGCGTCATTCTGCACGAGGGTCGGGCCAGCATAGCTGCTGTTACCGGTCAGGATTTCATGACCACCAGAGACGGTCAGACCACCATTGCCGGAAAGGCTGCCCGCATAGGTATCATTGGCCTTGGTCAGGTTCAGTGCCCCATCCAGCTGACCATCGCCGGAACCTGTGAGTGAACCGACCGTGGAGCCGTTATCCGCAACATGGAACTGGCCACCATTGGCTGCCAGCGTACCATCGACCTTGTTGCCATCCAGTGTCAGGCTGCCTGCCTTCTGGATGACATCACCGGTGACAGTATTGCCATTGCCCAACGTCATGGTGCCGCTGTTCTCAGCAGAGGCCAGTTGACCACCAGTCGCACTGAAGGTCGCACCATCATCGTTGGTCACATGACCTGCCGTGCTGTCCTGCATGGTCGCCGTACCACCGGATTTGTTGGCAAGATCAGCCAGCGTACCCTTCTCGGCTGTCAGGACACTGGTATTCGTGGTCGCACCGGTAACCGTGCCACCGTTAATATCCGTCGTCCCATTATTGTTCAGGGTACTGGCAAGAGACCCTGTCAGAACCAGCCCTGCGCCCTGAGCAATGTCCGTATTGCCACTATAGGTGTTATTCCCTGCCAGCGTCTCCGTACCACCGGAGATGGTCAGATTACCCGTGCCAGATATGTTGCCGGAATAGGTATCCCGCGCTTTGGTAAGGTTCAGCGTACCCTCCAGCTGACCGTTACCACTACCCAACAACCTCTCTACCGTTGCACCACCACTGGTGACGTCAAACAAACCACCGTTAGCTTCAAGCCTGAGAACCTTGGAGTTATCGATAACCAGCGAACCGTCATTCTGAACGATCTTTCCACCAATACTGTTCTGCAACAGCTGAAGAGTACCAGTATTCACCACGGAACTCAGCTCACTACGCCTTGCTCTCGTCCGCCCGGAATTTGTTGAAACCGGGATCGAGTCAAGATAGGAATCATCATTAGAATCATCCCTGTTACTTACCGTATCTGAAGCGGCAATCCGGTCAGTAAGCACATAGGGAGAGTCACCACTGCGCCCTGCCAGAACATCTTCATCGCTCTTGCTATCAGCACTCGTGGCCAGCCCCTGTACCTTTGCGTTATCAATTTCCAGGAAACTGCCGTGATTGGTGAAAGACCGGACAACCGTGTCCTTCAGAACAAGTTCAGCATTTTTCTCAGTCGTGACATTGAGAGCCAGAGTATTCCTCAGAGTAGCCGTACCAGATTTATTCTCGAGGTCCGCAAGCTGACTGCTCTGGGATGTGAGATCACCGTTATTCGTGATGATACCCGTCACATTGGTATGATCGACGTAAGCGTCACCCCGATTATCCAGGTCTCCAGCCAGCACACCGCCCGTATTGCTGAAACTGGCACCTTCCCGGTTGCGAACCGGTCCACTCATCGTGACATCCGTCACATTCAGGGCACCAGACTGCACATCTGTCTGC
>JAFNMF010000020.1 GCA_026537415.1 Acetobacteraceae bacterium B3987
AGACGGGGATGTCACCAATAAAGACAACGGAACCCTGAAGCTTGATGGCAACACCATCGGGGGCACTCTCACCCAGAACGGGAAGGACCTGACCGTCACCAATAACGGAGCCAATGCCGCTTCCCTCGCTGGGAATGGCAACGGCACGCTGGATGGTACGCTGACCCTCAATAATGCCAAAGACACCTACAATGGTGCCCTCTCTGGTAATGGTGGCTTGACCATCACTGGTGGAACAGAAACACTGACAGGTAACAGCACCTATGCTGGTCCCACGACGATCCAGAATCAGGCAACTCTGGAAGTGGACGGCAATAACGGTCTTGCAAATGGTCTGGTTACTGTCGGAAACGGTGCAACCCTGCGTGGTACAGGCACTGTCGGTTCCACACAGGTTGCCTCTGAAGGTGTGATTGCACCGGGGGCCATCGGCTCCGATACGCCGTCCACCCTGCACATCAATGGCAACCTGACCATGGCTCAGGGGTCTATTCTGCGTATTCGCGGTACAAGCGACACAACAGGTCAGACCATCGACACAGCCAAAGGCACTGGATATGAAGAGGTCACCTCCGACCGTCTAGCCGTTACCGGCAAAGCAAACCTGCAAGGCGGGACGTTGGACCTCCAGCTGAAAAATGCAGGACTTGGCCTAACATATAACCAAGCTTATCGGGTTCTGACGGCTACAGACGGTATCAGTGGTCAGTTTGATGCGAAGCTTTCCAGCAATCTGGCACCCCAATATGCGTATCTGGACCCGACCTTCGCCTATAGTGCCGATGCCGTTGACATCGTTATGCGTCGCAAGCCTGTCTCCTTCAGCGTAGTTGGTGAAACACGCAATCAGATCACCACAGGTCATGGCCTGGATCGTCTTGACCAAACCTCAACGCTCAGTAAGACCATGACGGGTCTGACACGGGATCAGGCACGCCAGGCACTGGATAACCTCTCCGGTGAACTACATGCCTCCATCCGCACGGCCCTGATTCAGGACAGCTTCTACATCCGCAATGCGGTGATAAACCGTCTGGCAAACAGCGACTGTGATTATGGTCGCAATGGTCAGAGCCTTTATGACCTGAAAACGCACGAAAAGAACGGCACCTGCTATTCTGACCATGCTGTTCTTTGGGGGCAGGCTTATGGAGGACTTGGCCATAATGGTGGAGATGGCAATGCTGCCCTCATGAACCACAATACGGCCGGGTTCGTCATGGGGGCTGATGCTCCGATCAACCGCAGCAACTGGCGTGTCGGCGGGCTGCTCTCTTACGGGCATTCCCAGTTCAACATCCAGCGGGGCCGGTCCTCTTCAGGCAACAGCAACAACATCACCGTTGGGAGCTATGCCGGGACACATTGGGGCCGCCTGAACCTGCGTCTGGGAGCTGCCTATAGCTGGAATGTCATCAACACCCAGCGTCATATTGCCGTTGGCAACTATGGCGGGCGTGTTAGCAGTGGCTATCTGGGCGGAACGGCACAGACCTTCGCCGAGCTTGGTTATAAAATGCGTACCGGACGCGGCGTGTTCGAACCGTTCATGAATGTGTCTTATGTAAACATGCAGACCAACAGCTATCGTGAGCATGGTAACGAAGCTGCCCTTCGTAGCCGTGGGACGGATTCGGGTGTTACGTTCTCGACCTTCGGTTTCCGCGCCGCTACGCAGCTGAACATTGGCCGGACACTCTTCACACCGCATCTCACAGCAGCCTATCGCCGTGGGTTTGGGCGACTGGGGTCACGTCAGCATGAGTCCTTTGCCACAACTGGAGGAAGCAGCAGCATGGATGTCGCTGGTGTATTGCTCTCCGACAATGCCGCTATTATCGACACCGGCGTAACAGCCCGTCTAAACGATCGTGTCGATCTGGACCTGTCCTATATCGGCCAGTACGGCAATCAGTCTACCGAGAGCGGCGCAACGGGTTCTTTCAAAATGAAGTTCTGATCCCAGCGCACATCTCTGCTTCTAAACAAAGAAGGGCAGGCCATAACGGCCTGCCCTTCTTCAATTATTGGGCATTATCCAAGCCCTAAGGGCCAACTACCCGACAAGCCCTTAGACAAGACGCCCCAAAAGGTCTGCAACGTCCCGAATGCCTGCGCTGATATGCCCAGAAACGTCATGTACCAGAGCTTCCAAAAAGCCTGCGCCGTTTTGCAGGAAGCTATCAAGACCCGGCTTAATCGGCCTAGGAAGGGGCTGCCCATGCCCAGCCATGTCAGCCTGTGCGCCAGCCAAATTTTGGCTCATCAGCGAACTACTACCCAACAATGACGCCCCAGATGCATTCTGGCCCGTAGAGTTCCGCCCGGAGCCAAACAGACCATTCAGCAAGAAACCACCTAGCGTCGAAATGGCCCCTGTCAGAAGGCCACCACCGGATACTTCATTCAGTTCATGTTCATTAAGAGTTCTCATTATGAGTCTCCCAAAAGATCATCATAGGATATTGGAAAATTTAGAACGATTTTCCAATAATATGAAATACATAATCATATATAATAGTCAATAATGTTTTTAGTTAAATAAATATGGTCATTTTTATTTATTTAACGAAAAGTTATAATAAATCTATTCCTTTATTTATTTTTTCTTCTTCCTTTATATAAAAATAAATACTCATCCCGCCTGCAAAAAATGTGAACAAATAGAATATGTTATGAAAATTAAGAAGGGTGAATTAATTTTCGATAAGTAAAGATAGTATAACTTCTCTTCATGTTAGGAAAAAATCAAAAATAGTACCGAAGACAAAAATCGTGATCATCACATTAGGCCAAACTGTCAATTATATTCCACAGACCCATAAAGCTCTTATAAAAGAGACGATTTTTATGCCGGATAACCTTCCTTCGTTATCTGAAGATAGTCTCTTCACATTCCAAGGAGGAACACTCGTTATTTCCCCAGCTTCATGGGCAGGGCTTATTAGCTCTTCCGCCATGGCTGCCCCGCACTCTCTGAGCATAGACCCCGGAACCGGGGGACAACTCATCATTGATTATGCAGGTCTGGACAGTACAACTCTCCAGACCAACCTGTCTTTGGACCTGCATCTCATCAGCCCCCCTCCACCGGGGTTCCAGTTACAATTCGCTTTTTCCACCGCCACACAGGCCCCAACCAAAACAATAGCACGACAGCGTTATGATGTTTCAGCCAATCAGACGCTCATCCAAATAAATGAAGATTTCAGCTTCCACAGCACAGCACACACCAACATCTTCATTCCCGGCAACCCCTATCAGATACCGCAGGACGGGCGATGGTACCCACTCAATGTCCCTACAGCGGGACAATCCGCACAACAGAACAACGCGCCTGTTATCTGCTACCTCGCAGGAACCCTAATCGATACGCCTCAGGGTCCACGACCTATTGAGGATTTTCGCCCCGGTGATGCTGTTCATGTTTTCAAAAACAAACAGAAAACCGTCGAGTATCTTCGTTGGACTGGGCAAAAATCCGTCATCTCAACGTCACCTGATGACTGGCCAATACGCATACGACGCCATGCTTTTGGAGAAAACTGTCCCTTCCAAGATCTCTACATCACAGAGGAACATTGCCTGCTTCTGCGGGGTTTTTTCGTTCCTGCACGTATGCTCATCAACGGCCGAACAATCCTACGGGAAAAACGTGACCGTTACGATATTTACCATATCGAAACATATGAACATCGCATCATCAGCGCAAATGGTGCCCTCTCTGAAACCTATCTGGACACCGGGAACCGACACAGCTTCACAACAACCGGGAAAAAGATAGCCATTCCCTCTCGAGCGGCTCTTCACTCCCCCGTAAAGAGCTGGCTGCATGACGCAGCCGCTCCCCTGAAGGTACAACAAGACTTTGTTGAACCTCTCCATGCCGCCTTAGCAGAACGAGCCACCCAGTTAGGCTTCCCAGCAGAAGAGGTTCCCCATACGCTGACAAGCGACCCGGACCTAACCCTACTCGACCCGCGTGGAACGGAACTATCCCTCTATCAGCGCACTAATGGACTTTACCTGTTCCGATTGAAAGGAGATCCGCCTTTCCTCATCATCAAATCCCGGACAGCACGCCCAGACAAGGCAGTCGGCCCCTTCGTAGATGACAGACGTGTGCTGGGTGTTCTTATTGGTGAGATAACACTAGTCCAGCCCGATGGAACTGATCTGCCGCTAACATCCCATCTAACAGCCTCAGAAGGCACTGGTTGGGATGTCATAGAGGCTACACATTGTCGCTGGACCAATGGAGAGGCTCGCCTGCCGCTTCCCGATGTCGAGAAACAGGATGGCTGTCTTCTAAAAATCAAAATACTCAGTGCGGGTCCATATATTCTTTCCTGACCCATCTGCCAAAAATACATAAGGGGATGGCCGTACAGACCATCCCCCTACAGAGAGCCCGCCCTGACTGGGCAGCAGCCCTGCCATAATTACCTTACTTTAAGACAATACGGCTCAGATCAGACGTGTAACGCAGTTCACAGCCTGCTGAATGCATGAACCGATCAGGGTAAGCGGACCCTGCAGAATGCCGGTAAGAACCTGAACAGGACCACCAAGCAGTCCTCCCAGTCCTCCCAGACCGCCACCACAGCTGCCGCCAACCGGATAGCTAGCCTGAACGCCATTAGTAGCAGCCGGGGTTGTGTTGGTGTTGGCTGCCGGAGCAAGCGGGTTCTGAGAGTTGCCACACGAACCACCACCAAACAGGCCACCTAGCAGGTTACCCAGAAAACAACCACCGGAAACACTGTCCAGCTCAAGGTTGCTAAGAGCTCTCATCTCAAGTCTCCACACACTTTTTTATTAAGAGGTTGGAAGTATATCTTGCACCTTCCAAGAGGAATAAGCTCACAACGCACAACTATAGTCAACAATAAAATGATATATTCTTTGGCATTAATATTATGATAACCTTATATACACCACATAATATCTTATATTATTTTGTATTCATGTTAATGATATAATTACAAATATAAATCTATGCGTGCATCATTCTTTATTTATAAAGAAAAACACAAATCGACACCAAGATTCACAATGTGGCCATTCTTTGTTCTGCGATTAACGCTCTCAATAGCCTTATGGAATTCATTGCGTGCATCCCTCAAAAAAATGGCATCATAACTACCTGAGGACATCTCCTGAGAAGGCCTAATCCCCACAATATATTACCTAATCAGTCTTTTTTCCCCGCACACACAGCTTGACCATCCTACTAAAATTCCTATAAGAAACGCCCACGCCTTTAGTCCCGTTCGTCTAGAGGCCTAGGACACCGCCCTTTCACGGCGGCAACACGGGTTCGAATCCCGTACGGGA
>JAFNMF010000021.1 GCA_026537415.1 Acetobacteraceae bacterium B3987
GGCTCTCCATGTTCGTCCGCTGCATCTGCCCAGACGCAGACAGGCTGATACCAGCCCCGCTCGTGCCCACACTCGCTTCAACACCAACCGAAAGGCCCTTCTGCGTGGTGTGATTCAGGGCACTCTGACGGTTCCAGCCCGCTTCAAGGTCAATAGTCTTCTTTGCCTCAAGAGTGATGTCCTTCGCAGCCAGCTGCGCTGCAGTCGCACTGATCGCTCCATCATCAACCTGCTCCGGATGCTCCCCACGGGCTACGATGGAAAGTCGATTACCCGCCGTGGCCGTACTGCCCAGAACCGTGCTCTGTTCCTGCTCCGAGTGGCTTTTGGTCTTCGACATGTCAAACGAGACCGACACGCCGACGAGGGACCCACCGCCGCCACTACTGCTACTGCTGCCATCACTCTGACTTCCGCTGGACGACTGGCTGACCTTAGGAAAGCTGAACATTTTGGAAAAGCCGGTATTAATGGCATCACTTAACCCCGTACCCAGCTGATAGGCCCCCTGCATGGCATTGAAGGTCCGCAGTACGGTGCTGCCCTTGCCTTTGGCCTGGCTCGCCGCAAGAGCAGACTGTACCACGCTCCCAAGCACGGAGTCCCCGGTAAGACCGCCACTCACACCATAATAGCTGGACATGCTGTCCTGCGTCTGCTTCAGGCTCTGCTCCACGGCCTTGAACACAACTGAAGACGCATCAAAACTGATATCGTGCCCCGCACTCGACGTAGATCCGGTAAGCGTGGTCCTGTTCTGGGACTTCAGTGTCAGGTCGCCCTTGCCAGCACTGACCGTGCTGGAGGTCCAGCTCGTCCCGTTCCCCGTATCCGTGTCACGAGACTTGCCATAACCGACGGACGTCCGGGTTCCTATATGGAAGGAAAAGCCACTTTTCTTCTTCTGGTAATAAGACGCTGTTGTGTCCTTCAGCGCATCAATGCTCAGTGCCCCACCAGCTGTCAGTGTCGTGTCCTGTCCTCCACTGACAGTACCTTTTGTAGAAAGGTCACCACCAGCATTCATCAGGACATTATCATTTGCTCCGACAAGACTGCCAATTTCTGTCGTGCTGTCATTGCTGGTCGTTATGGTCTTCTTGGTCAGGAAACCCTTCTTGACGACACGGCTATAGCTGTGATCCTCATCCGTCACGGCCTTCAGGGCCAGATTACCTTTGGCCTGAAGGAAGGCATCCTTGCCCGCCACGACGCCGGATCCGGCAAGACTGATATCGCCTCCCAGAGCCGCCAGAGTAACCGTTCCATCCCCCATAACACTGGAGCCAATATTACGAACAAAGCTACCTGTCTGTGTGAAATGGTGCATAGAAACACCACCGGCCCCATGTGCCGAGAGAGCATCAAGATCAATATTCTGACCCGCCACAAGCGTGGCATCCTCTCCTGCCTTGAGCGACGCCCCCTTAAAAAGAAGGTCCTTTGCAGCACTCAAACGGGCATTACCACTAGCCGTAATGGCTCCCTGCTGCTGCAGATCCTGCTGCGTTCCCCCGGCAATTCGGGATGTTCTCAGCTGACTGTCATTCACAATAGACCCTGCAAGACTAGCAAGGGTCACATCCCCACCTGAAAGGCTTCCCCCATCATTCACCAAATCGCCCTGAGTGGCCACAAGGTTCAGGGCCTTCCCGGAAGTAATCGCCCCACTATTGCTTAGGCTACCACCCTGAAGAGACAAGTCCCCCCCGGCGGAAATAACGCCACCATTAGCCAGCTTCACCTTGCCGGGAGCCAAATATAATTTCGGCACCAGAACTGTCTGCCCGTTCACGGAAACCGGAACATACCAGACGATGTTGTCTGTCAGTCTGGACTGCTCATCCGCCGTAAGGTCCCTGCCAAAGGTCAGCCCCAGCTGGTCAGACTGTCGGGACGCATTGTCCAGCAAGGTTTGCATCTGTTCATTGGCTGTCTGGTAGCTTCCACCAAGAAAGGTCTGACCCGTTGCAGACACATCTGCTGCTGCACATACTGCGTGTCAAACCCACTATCCCCAAGAAAGCGATAATCCCCCATGGAATGGCCCAGACGCCCCAGCAGGTAATCCGACCCATAAAGCCCTGCAAAGGTCGCATAGCGTGGGTTAGTCTCCAGCAGATAATGCACCGATGGAGACGGATTGGGCACAAAAAGCGTTCCACTCGCCGGAATAGAAGCCACGACCGCATGGAGGCTGGTGGCTGGCACATAAAGCACGGCATTGCCCGAAGTATTCTTTGAAACACCTTCGCCTGCCGGTCTCCCCCCAGCTGACATGGATGGAGCAGACTGACCAGGAAGCGTACTACCATCCACCTGATGAACAGTCGCAGACGACGGCGGGGCCCCTGTCCTGCCAACGGGAACAGATACTTCACCAGCTGCCAACGAACCGGATACAGGCGTATCTGCTGGCTTCCACTTTGCCACAGAAACGCTAGAAGCCGATACTGACACCGTCGTACCGCTAAAACCGGGAAGAGACAAAGGCTGTGCCTGTGATGCAGTCACCATCACAGGTGGTGCCTTATCTGGCTGTAATTGTGGCAATCCCCCTGACTTATCTTGAGAAGAAGCTGCAGCTACGAAAAAATTACTTCCCGGAGATTGCCGCCTAAGGCCATCAGGACGCTTCCCTAAAAACTGAACGCCTTGAAGAGCCTCCAAATCTCCCGCCAACTTAGTCTGATTCGTAATTGAACCAGTAAAGCTACCTGTAATATTTCCGCCAGCAGCAATCGTTCCACTCAAACCCGGTAAATAGAATGTTCCCCATGTGAATGCTTTGGCCCTTTTTGTCTTACCGAGACGCCCATCCGTGTGCTTGAAACTGGGAACTGTCCCACCTTCTGTTTTCCATCCACATCCTCGATGGTCTAAGCACCCGATTTTGAAAATTCGTTCATCCGTATAACCAACATTCTGCAATGCTGCGCCAGAAAGAGCCATGTCCCTCCCTGCCGCAATGTGCCCACCATCATTCAGGAGACCACCAGTCGCACTAACGTGTATATCCCGCCCCGCAGACAGAAGCGGAGCCGCATTGTTAGCTACGCTATATATCTCTTTTTTGGTAACCTCTGCTTCTCCACGGTGCTTTCCAACATAGGTACTCAGTAGAGACATGATCAAAGTGCCCGTCGCCTGCTCACCTTTTGCATCCAGAAAACCAACTGGGATGGGAATACGAGCCGGGTTACCCTTGGATCTCCACTCACCCCGCGCATAATACCAAACCCTCTTTTCGCCCGTGTCTTTTCGAGCAACTCCACCGACAATATCGTTCGTCAGTCTGTTTGCAGCGATGTCTATGTCACTATCTGATCCAGTCGCCGTGATCTGACCCGACTGGTTCAGCAACGATGACATGGCCCCACCATTTGGGCCACTTAAAACCATGCCGCCATTACCCGTAAGAACGGCTCCTTTATAATTAGTCAGCGTACCAGGTAAGGTTGTGACAAGCCCTGTAGCACCATAGAGAAGACCGGTGTTGTAAACGTCTCTACCGGAATGGACGGTCAGGATGCCGCCATTAGCCATCAAGGCCCCATCATTCCGTATGGAAGCTGCCTGCACGATGGCATTGCGCCCTGCTAATACACCGGCACCGGTCGCAATATTGTAATCTCCTAGAATTGTTACAGTCGCATCACGACCTGCCTGAAAGAACGTATCCGTATCAGGCGTATACGTCATTACATTCAGGTCCTTAGGAGCAATAAGCGTCCCAAACCCATGCAGGCTGTTTACAGCAAGACTCAAACTTCCCTTTGTCTGGATGGTACCAGCCGATCCAACAGCTACATCAGTAAGTTTTCCGACCCCATCATCGATACTCAGCCCATAGTCATCAGACTGCTGAAGAATCTTACCATCTGCATTACTAAGATGCTGTGCAGCAAGATGAAGATCACCATTGGCTTGTATAGTTCCCCCTTCATTATGAAGGGTATCCATGCCATCCCCGCCCGAGGCCGTGACATCCACGCCTCCCGATACGGCATTGATTAATCCGCCCCCGCTATTATCAAGAGAGAGAGCCGTCAGCTGCACATCACGTGCAGCTTGAATAGTTCCACCCCGATTATCAAACTGATGAGCTGCAGAAAGCTGAACAGCTCCCTGCTTACTGAGAATTATTCCCCGCTGGCTATTATCAAAAGTGCCCGACGTAATGGTGACATTGCCCAGCCCCTGTACAAGCCCCCCATGACTGCTTGCACTATCTGCGATATGCGCCGTAATATTGCCAGCATCAGAAATGATGTGCCCATTATCATTCGTAAGAGACTGTCCCTGTAAGGTTAGATCACCTTGAGCACTGATCTCACCTTTCTGATTAGCAATATTACCACCAGACAAGGTCTGGCCTTTCTGACCATACATCTGACCAACATTATGCACATCCCCCGTAATCGTACTATCCAACCAACCAGAAGATACTATCTTCCCCTGGTTGTTCAGGTTCTGTGCCTGGATGGCCAGATCTCCACCTAATGTCCCGAGCGTACCACCATTGATTAACTGATTCTGGCTTTCCAGTCCCATACTTCCAGTGGACAGCAACGTACCGCTGTTCATAACACTCCCTGTAGCCTGCACTACAAGACGTGCATCCTGCCCCTGAGCTTGAATCAGCCCCTGATTGTTCAAGTTGTTTCCATCCAACCCAAGAAGAAGCTGACCATTACTTGAAATGATCTGCCCAGAAGGCGTGACACTTAACCCAGATGACTGAAGACTTACCCCTTCTCCTCCCAACATCAGACCATTGACCGTCAATGGAGCAATACCTGACAAAGAAAGATATTTTGAAGCCGTTATAATAGAATGAGCATCATCCTTCAGGGCCGACAGACCTAATGCCACCGCCCGAGCAGCCTGCAAAATCCCAGCCTCATTATCGAGAGCTGTTGCCTGACCGTCTGCCATCTTTGCATCGGAAGCAGCCACAGCATTATTAACTGTCAGATCACCGCCAAGAGCTAGAACTTTCCCATTATCATTAGCCAAGTGAGCCGCCGTAATAGCCACATCATGCCCAGCCTGCAGGGTACCCTGACTATTTTCAATCTGCGCATCATGGCGACCAAGAGCCAGATTACCCGTAGCCTGTATCAGACCATTCTGATTGGCTAGAAAATCACTCTGCAACTGAACATCAGCCACAGCGTCAATCTGTCCGCCCCTATTGTCGATCTGCCCTACCTGCAGAGTCAGCCCACCTTCTACTGCACGAATACTTCCCGCTTCATTAATGACTCGTGCTGCTTCAATGTGAGCTTCCTGTCCTCCCACAACAAACAGGCCATTGCTGTTTTCAAATGTCCCAGCAATCTGTCCTGTCAGTCCTCTAGCTCCATAAATGGTACTGGCATTCACCACATCCTGTACCTTATCCAAGGCAACAATTCCTGCTGACAGTAATGTTCCCTCATTTCTTACGAATGGAGCCGACAGCGATAGCTGTCCTGAAGCATTACGCTTCTCTACAATGCCTTGATTTTCAATACCCCCCTGAACGGTCTTTAGGTTCACATCACCCTGATCTGACAAAAGGTGACCCTGCTTACCATTCTGAATGGACGCTGCACTCACAGTTAGGCCCGTGCCACCCCCCAGCAAGCCATTATTCGACAACTCTCCTGACAGAGAAAGTACCATCACCTGCTGAGCAACTAATCGAGCCATACCATCAGAAGCATAGCTGCCCAGAGTGGCATTTAGATTCCCTTGCGCCTGAGCTAAGCCCCCCTCATTCTGGAACCGTCCAGCCGTCAGGCTCACATCGCCTTTACTGCTCAGCAGGCTGCCCCCCTGATTGGCGATGTCCCCCGCCATCAGCGTCAGATGGTCCGA
>JAFNMF010000022.1 GCA_026537415.1 Acetobacteraceae bacterium B3987
TGGGTTCGGGCGTATGCGTTCCGGTCTGCATGAGAGCTTTGCCATGGGGAGCGGGGGCAGCAGCATGGATGTTGCTGGTGTACTGCTCTCCAGCAATGTCGCCGTGGCTGAGGCAGGTGTCACAGCGAAGGTTACGGACCGTATCGGTGTGGACCTCTCCTATATCGGTCAGTATGGTGCTCACTCTACTGAGAGTGGTGCGACAGGAAGTGTTAATATCAGCTTCTAAGCCGTATCATTCAGGCTTGGTGACAAAAAAGGCGGCCCGTAATGGGTCGCCTTTTTTATATTGCCTTATAAAAACCGAAAGCCCTTTAGTTATCAGTTAGCAGAACTTACGCCTCAAATAGATACGAGCAGGCTTTTCAATACAGTGGTAGGTGAATATAGATACGGCCAATGTTACGATAGCAAAATTAAGAAATTCATGGCCATAAAACCCTTTAAAAAGAATATCCTTGAAAACGTTGCTCATAATGATGCCGATTACCAGATGATTCATATAGATGGAGAAAGAAATATCACCTAGATAAACAATGAGTGGTGTTGAGAGAATCTTTTCAGATAGGGAATGTGAATCATTCATATTCTTGATAATAATTGAAAATAGAATGATGCCTATGAGGAAAGACTTATGAATAAAAAATGAAATCAACATAAGCATGAAAAGCGCATCCACTTTGAAGGAGCGTTTTCCTGACATCTGAAATATGTTTGAGTTAAACATTAAAATACCAATTACAAAATCGCACGCACATCTTGCTAAGGCGTCGAACCCATATATTGGCAGGCTGTGGTCATGAAGTTGAAATATGACCTCCATTATGGAGATAGAGCAGACAAAAGCAGGTATCGTGATAGATCTCTTGTTTTTTACGATATAAAAAATGAATGGGAAAAATGTATATAGAATAAATTCAGCAGATAAACTCCATGATGTGAAGTTTATACTACTTTGATAAAAGCTATCATAACTGACCTCATGGCAAGAGAATATATTTATAAGCAACAGATTGGTGAAAAATGCATCTGATTTTATTTTTAGAACCCCATCATGAAGGTAATGTTGGGGTATCAACATCAATAAGGAAACCATAAAAATTATGAATGTATTGAGCGGGAATATTCTGAATATGCGCTTCTTCATGAACTCCCACATATTGTATTCTGAGAATCTGTGTGAGAAGTCTTTTTCATGAGCATAGGATAATATATAACCACTAAGGACTAGGAACAAATCAACGGAAACCCATCCATTTTTAACAAGAGAAAATTTTATGGGAAATAAATGGTAAAAAAATACGTATACACAAAAAATACCTCTTATCCCTGTAAGACTTCTCATGAAGTAACCACTTTCACTGAATAGGTTGAAATTTGCTTTTAGGTGTATTCCATAAAAATGGCATCTAGTCCATTCTTGTGCAGCTCGGTTGCTGAGTGTGGTCATGGGGCGTGCCACGCAATATCAGTCATTATGAGCATGGCATGTTGGGGGGATGCTTTAATAGGGATATATTTTGTAATAATTATTCAAAAAGATAAGGACAGAATGACTGTCAATGCCGCCCTTATCTTTAAAATATACAGCTGGTTATTTTATTCCCGGCACACATCTTTCGGGCGAAAGAGTGTGACGCCAATACTGATGAGCGTGCCAGAAAGAACGCAAAGGGTAGCAGCAATGGGCAGGCCAGCTACCAGCGGGGCAAGGGAAGGAACGAGCCTTCCGGCCACACCTTGCCCTAGTGACCCAACGGCATAGCTTGTTCCCATGCCTGCACTGCGGTGCGCATCGGGGAAACGCTGGGAGAGGTAATGAGGCACCAGCGCATAGACGCCAGATGCGGCGGCACCAATAAAGAAGGCAGAGGCCAGTAGGATGGTCCATGGCCCAGCATTGAGGAATGGGATGATCAGCACCATGACGCTGACCAACGCTGTCCGCATGACGAGACCCTCGCCAAAACGGGTTGCCAGCGCACCACAGAGGATTTTTCCACTCAGTGAGCCGAGGCAGTACAGCGAGACCGGCCAGAAAATCATCTGCGGGCTGAGATGGTGGCTATCCCGCAGGATGGTGGGATAGAATGTGTAGAGGGCAGCCTTTTGGAACTCCAGAAAGCACATGAAGGCAATGGCCTGAAAGGCTGCACCACTCCAGAACTGTCGGATAGTCTGCCGGAAGGATACGGAGGGTGTTTCTGTACCGTTGGCTCGCTGTTTCCCCTTTTCTTCCTGCACCGCCAGCCAGAGGGGGCTTTCCTTTACGTTGAAGCGGATGAAGATGATGAGCAGGGCCGGTAACAGCCCGATAAAGAACATGACCCGCCACCCATAATGGGGCAGAATAAGAGCCTGTGCCCCGGCAGCGGCCATGTAGCCGACCTCATAACCAGACATCATGGTAGCGGAGGCCAGGGGTCGGAGCGGGGCGGGGACGCTTTCCATCAGCAGGGTGGCAGAGGCCGTCCATTCGCCCCCAAAGCCTATCCCAAAGAGGAATTGGATGAGGACCAGCATGGTGATGCTGTGAGTCGTGCCTGTCAGAGCCGCGAAGAGGGCAAAGAAGAGAATGCCAAGTGTGAAAGCAGGCTTACGGCCAAAACGGTCGGAAAGCCAGCCCCAGCCTGTGTTGCCTACGGCACGCCCCAATGCTTGCGCCAGAAAGACACTACCAAGAGCGGACAGCGTACAGCCGAAGTCTTTGGCAATATCGGGGAGGGTGAACATCAGGGCAGTCTGGTCGAATGCATCGAGAAACCAGCCACTGAAGGCGGCAAGTGTAACCTGCCAGTAAGGCAGTAGGGCACTAAATCCCGGTCGGTTATCCGGGGTGGGGGACGAAGCGGAAACAGGCAAGACAGGCCTCCGACAAGAAGCATTCCCTGCATTAGGGAACAATGAGGCCACCAGCTATAAAGGAGTGATTCAAAAAACTGTAGCTAAACAGTCCTGTTTAAAACAGTCTGTAATCATGTTTTCGTTTATAACAGTGTTTAAACCTTGCTTTCTGGGGGACGGACCATAAAGTGAGGCCCGAGGAGAGCAATATCTATGAATTATGATACCCTGTTCCAGAATGCGCTGGATGGCCTCCGTGCCGATGGCAGCTACCGTTATTTTGCGGAGCTGGAGCGGCATGTTGGCAAGTTCCCCAAGGCCTTCCATCATGGGGTCGGGCGTGATGTGACCGTCTGGTGTTCCAATGATTATCTGGGTATGGGGCAGCATCCTGATGTGCTGGCCGCCATTCATAAATCTCTGGACGAGAGCGGTGCAGGTGCAGGGGGAACACGCAATATTTCCGGCACGAACCATTATCATGTCATGTTGGAGAAGGAGCTTGCTTCCCTACATGGCAAGGAAAGTGCCTTGCTCTTCAATTCCGGTTATCTTTCCAACTGGGTTACCCTGGGCACGCTGGCCGCACGGCTGAAAGGCTGTGTCGTGCTGTCGGATGAACTCAATCATGCGTCCATGATTGAAGGTATCCGCCATTCCCGTGCGGAAAAGCGCATTTTCAAACACAATGATCTTGCTGACCTTGAGGCAAAGCTGAAAGAGCTGCCGCTGGATACGCCAAAGATTATTGCCTTTGAATCCGTTTATTCCATGAATGGCGATATTGCCCCGATTGAAGAAATCTGTGATTTGGCCGACCGTTACAACGCCATGACCTATCTGGATGAGGTTCATGCCGTGGGTATGTATGGTCCGCAGGGTGGTGGTGTAGCGCAGGAACGTGGGCTTGAACACCGTCTGACGGTCATCGAAGGGACGTTGGGTAAGGCTTATGGTGTGGTAGGTGGCTATATTGCTGCCTCTGCTGCGCTGTGCGACTTCGTGCGGTCTTTCGGGTCTGGCTTTATTTTCTCCACCTCTCTACCGCCGATGATTGCTGCCGGTGTGCTGGCCAGTGTCCGCCATTTGCGGAACAGCGATGCCGAGCGGAAAGGCCAGCGGGCTGCTGTGGCTCTGCTGCGAAAGAAGCTGGAAGCGGTGAAGATCCCGTATATGCGTGGTCAGTCGCACATCACGCCGGTTATGGTGGGCGATGCAACCCTTTGCCGTGAGCTGACGGATAGTCTTCTGAAGCGGTTTGGTCATTATCTTCAGCCGATTAACTATCCGACCGTGCCCCGTGGCACGGAGCGTCTGCGTCTGACTCCCGGCCCGCTTCATACGGAAGAAGAGTTGGATTCTCTGGTCAGTGCGCTGGATACACTCTGGACAGAACTGAATCTGCCTCGTTCCGCAGCTTAAAACCCGCCGACGATTTGGAAGTCGCAGAATGTCCCACGGCGGTTCGCAAGTTCCGTCGTGTGGATGCGGCGGAGGCGGATTCCAGCATCGAAGGTAATATTGATATGCTGGTTCAGGCTGCCCGTGAGGTCCGCCCCTATGCTGGAGAGTGTGGCCGCTCGTGCGCCTGTGCCAACATGGTGGACCTGTCGGTTATCGGCCCAGTCCCAAAAGATACCGAGTTTGTTGCTATCCGGCTGTCCCGGCGTGGGCAGATGAGCCAGTTTGAGCAGGGATAGGGCGGGGGTAAAGAGTTCTTCACTAACGGCATTGCCATTACTGCCGAATGAGGTGTTGGCAAAATAGCCGCGGGCATTGCCCATGCCACCAATCATGAGCTGCTCACTATAGAGCAGATTTTTGCTGGCCCGTTGAAAGGTCACCTTCGTGGTGGAGGAGAATCCGTAAGGCAGATCCTGCGTGCGGGTGAGCATCAGCCGGTCATAAACGTAATTGGGACTGGAGAGTGGGAAGATGCTCTCATAGGCCCGTTTTGAATCATTCTTCATCAGTCCACCGGGGCCATAGAAGAACTGATTGTTGATTTGTGTCTGCCCCAACGGGTCCTGAATGGACCCTGTATAGCCCACGACAAATTGGGCTGTGTCCGCCTTGGAGAGCGTGATGGTGCGGGTGTGGTAAAACTGATCGGAATGGGTATTTTTCCAGTCAAAACCAAGTTGAATCATACCATCTAGCCCGGCATCACGGCCAAGTGCGATATGGTCGAACATATGTAGCCAACGTATGGATACCTGCCCGCTGAGACCACGGTTTATAAGGTCTGGCGTGTTGCTGGTCGGGTGGGAGAGGGCATAATTGCCGAATATCTGTAGGGCATTATGACCAATGAGTGGAATAGTCCAACTTGCCGAATGATTATCGAAGCGGTTCATGAAGGTGCGGTTAAACTGATAGGTCAGAATATGCCCCAGTCCGAATGCGTTGCCCCATGAGGCCCCCGTATACCAGTTGAGACGGCCCAGTGAACGGTCGGCCTGATTGTTGATGGCCCCATAGACATAGACCGGAAAGCGGTCTGTCACATTGATGTCCACATCTGTGCTGCCGGGATGGTTACCAGGGCGATAGATGAGATCTGCCGTGCGGAACGGATTGAGATTCAACCAGTCCAGATCCGTTTGTAGGGCTGTCAGTGCCATGGTCTGATTGGGCGTGAGATTGCTGGCCTGACGGATTTGCCAGGAAGGCGTCCAGCGGTTGCCATGCACGGTGATGCGGTCCAGACGATATTCTGAGACGTTAATACGCAGTACGCCTCCATGCACACGTTGAGGGGGAACGGTCACGCTGATGAAGGCCCGGTCATTCCGGCGGAAAAAGATGGCAATGGCCCCCGTCAGTTCGTGCATCTTTTGGAAGGTCAGTGGATGGCCGATATAAGGCAGAATGACCTTATAGAGGTCTGGAGAATGGCTCAGCCGTAGCCCTTCTGAGGAGATGGGCTGTTGGCCTGTCCTGTTTCCTTGCCGTCCCGCCGGTTGCAGGATGACGGCCTCTAGTTTCGGTAGGGCGATGGTATCTTCCAGATGGGGCGTCGGATTTGGCCCGGCAGGCCCCTGTGGAATGTGTTCTTCCATAAAGGCTGGGGTGGTGTGATTTAGCCCGTCATCCGGCTCTGTCCCGATGCTGTTGGCGGTTGGGCTGCCAATGGTGTGATGGTTGAAGAAACCCAGAGGGGTAGGCATGGATGTAATGGGAACGGCGGCCGGAGTGGACGCCGCTGGAATCCCTTGTGTCAGTGCTTTGCATGGCAGTAACAGCCCCCCTGCCAGCAGAGCAGGCTGCGAAAGGTAGGGGAGATAGCGGGTCAGCCGAGTGATAAAGGAGGCGGGAGTGAGTTTCATGGGACAGCAGCACCAGAGAGGGCACTGTTGCGTAGTTCCACATCGCCATTAGGGAGGATTTGGGCGGTATTGACGGGTATCTCGTTGGACCGGTTTCCGGCAAGAGTGAAGGCGTTTCCATCCGCACTGGCCAGACTGGCAGCGGCATCCAGTGTTAGGGCGGTGTCGCTGGGGTTCGTTCGGTGGCAGGGTTCTGGGAGGATATAGAGGCCGGTCGGGCCGAAAGAAGCATTCAGAGTTGCACGATGGGTTCTAGGAGCGTTGGGGCCTGATGTGGTTATGCTGGGTTGCGCACTGACTCCGATGGTTACGGTCTCGAACCCTTTGCCATGTCGTAATGTGCCAAAGCGATAGGGAGCGAGAGGGGCGGTCTTTTTTGAGGCGACAGGCAGGGACCCGGTACCGGGTGTCTGGCAGCCACCGGGTGAGACTAGAAGCCCATTGGGGGCGGTGACGGTACCATCCGCAGCAATGTGATAAAGCTCGCCGGTTATGCTGGTCTGTTTTTTTATGGGAGAGTGGGTATTGCCTACAACGCTGTCAAGCATTGTATTGGCTGTTGTGGCACTTCGAGCCCCAGGAGAATAGCCGGCCACGGGTGTACTCTGGCCCAGAGCGGGTGACGTAATGGGGGCAGATAACAGGCCAACGACCAGCGCAGTAGGCAGAAGCCTGACCAGAATGGCTGTAGTGGAGGCACCCATGGAAGATGATCCCCTATTGTGGAAGACAGCAGCAGCCGTTCACGGATAGGGGGGTGTATAAAGTATTTTTTAAGAATGGCAAAATATTTCAGGAAACCGTTTATAGTCCAGTGCTTCTCGAACCTTACCAAGAAGCACTGGAGGGGCCTTAATCAGCTCAAGGCTACCTTTTTCGGCAGAGCAATAGTGGAGGTCTCTGTCTGGGTCTCATCAATATAGGGTCCTTCTGCCAGAATCTGGACGCTCAGCATGTCCCGTTCACGAACGGGAGGGGCTTCTTCCAAGGAGAGGAGAGCATTGCCGTTTGTCCAGCGGTGGGGGGCGTTCTCTACAACGTCCCAGCCGGGGGCGTGCTGGTCTGTCAGATGAGAGGTCAGACGGTGGGTTTGGCCACCCTGGTATAGCTCCACGCTACCAACAAGAACACCGAGGAAGCGGCGGTCATCCACATAGGGACCAATCGTGTCGCAAGGACGGCTTGCGCGGGAGCGGAGGCGGAGGGTCGTGACGCTTTTAGGCAGAAGGAAGACGGCTCGGTCTTGCGCCCGGTGAATGGGGTAGAGGGTTTCCCCGGTAACGGTCACCAGATGGAGGTCTGAATCCTGAATCAGAGAAACGGGCGGCACCTGCCGGGCAAAGCCGAGGGAGCGTGCCCGAGCATCCAGCATCTCATGGAGTGGCTGGACAAAGGCAGCATCTACAGCGAGCGGCGCACAGGCATTTTGTTCCCAGCTTTTGGAAGGCGGTGGGAAGGTGACGACGTTGCCTTGTTGGAGAAAGTCCATATCGCGGAAGTCGCGACGGCTACTCTCTGCACTAAGGTAGCTCTCTGTAACCACATTATTGGCATGGACAATACTGTGTTCGGCTGTTTCAAAGTGATAATAATCGTAGGAGAGTAGGTTACGGTCATAGAAAATGGACCGGTGATTGACGAGCATTCGCACCGGTACGAAATGGCCGTTGAAATAGAGCGTATGTTCTGATGTCAGATGCAGGTCTGTATCCGGGCAGTTCTTCCCCAACGCATCCTTGCTGATGCAGACAGCATAACCTGCCTGGTCATCTGGAAGGTCCGGCTGAACCTCGACATGGCCACGGCCAATCCATGTGACCGGCTCCGGTGTCTGGTTCCCGGCAAGGCCGGTCAGGACAAGGTCACCGACTGCGAGGGTTTCAACAGCTTTGGGGCCAGCCTCTGTGGCGATCAGGGAGCCGGGCAGGAAGCAGGCAATATCTACGTTAGTTACGCCGGAATCGAAGTTCCAACCGATATCAGACAGGACCACAGTGGAACCGGGTGTTGCCGGGCTATGTTGAGCAACGGACTCATAGCCCGTATTCGGAACAAGCTGGAGGTAGATGTAGCTTTGCCCGTTACTGATCGCTTGACTCAGTGCTGTAAGTCCAGCGGTTTGATCTTCGGGAGGTATAAGGGCGTATTGTTGCCCATTTCCTACCTGCTGAACAAACCGGACACGTTGAATGGCAAATTCTGCAATAACGGCGGGAGTAGGAGGAGAGACATCCTTGTAGGAGAACGTGCCAACGTAAGACAGGTACGTTATCGCAAATGTGTGCGATTCGGGAATGTGCATCATGGCGATGGCTTGATCGCCTTTCTGCTTGATGTTTGCGCCTTGGACTATGGCAACTTGATAAATCGGCTGAGCCTGTGTGATCTGGGAGTTGGGATTGAGTTGTGTATGGAACACGTTTCCAGTCTGTGGCTGTGGAAGAGTTTCCGAACCGAACCAAAAACCAGGGTAGCCAGCACTGTTATATCCCCCCGCACCAGGGGCTAAGTTGGAGTAATGCTGCGATTTTTCCCATGTGATCGACATAACACTTCATCTCCGTAAGGTACGGTCCCGCCTGACTGTTCTGTGCGAAAGTGACTTATGGTGGTGAGAGGTCTGTGGTATTTTTATGGTGTGTTTTTGAAAGGTTTATGAATTAATTAAATATTATGAATAAGAATTTTGCTTTTACTTTTTATAAATAATTATATTGCCTGTCCTAAAAGGATGGATCGGTTTGAAAATGATGGTTTTTGGTTTTAGTCAGCCTGTCGAGCTAGGATAACGGTTCTGTATGGCCTATCTTCTTTGTTTGTGAAATGGGCAGGACAGATACGATTGGGGGCCAGTATGATACAATCCACAAGATGCGGGCCTGCCTTGGATGATGTTAGAGGCAAGGATGGGCAGGAATGCAAGATGCTGGCCGAACAAGCCACGGATTGCCTCTTGGATTATTTGTACGAGGAGCCCAAGGCACTGGTCGATGATAGTGCTTTGTTCCTGCTGGAGATACAGAAAATCTGGCGGCAGCATGGTGTTGATGAAGGAGCGATCTGGCGGGAGTTGAATGAGCGGATTGACCTTTCATCTGATTTGCTGAAACGTGGCATCCGGGCCCGCAAGGGGGGACGTTATCGGTCTACCAAACTACCCTGACAGGGCCGGTCGGCCTTGATGGTAAAGGAGTGACGAAGCCGCAATGACAGGCCAGCACGGGGCATTTCTAGAGCATTTGGGAGCGATGGACTGGGGTATTCTGATCCTCATCTGTCTTTCGGCTCTGTGGGGGTTTATACGAGGTTTTTCGCAGGAGAGCGGGGCGTTGCTCGTCTGGGTTGGCAGCTTCTGGCTTATTGGCAGGTGGGGAGGCGTGGTCCTTTCTCATCTGGCACCACTCGTTTCACCATCCCTTCAGGGGACGCCTGTTTTTGTTTGGGGTGGGCGGCTTGTGCTGTTCGTTCTGGTCATGATTGTTCTGAATCTAGTCACCGGCCAGCTGGCCCGTAGTATGAGGGGGCTGCTCTCCGGCCCTTTGGATGCTCTGTTGGGGGGCGGTTTCGGGCTGGTGCGGGGGTATGTTGTGCTGGTTCTGCTCTTCTGCGCCGGTAGTTATCTGGCGCAGGACTGGTTGGAGACCGCCATGCAGGGGAGTGTCTTTTCGCCCTTCATCGTGCGTGGCGTGGCTTTTTTACAGGGTTATATACCGCTTTCATGGTCGGAACATCTTGCCTTTCTGCCATCGAATAGCCATTGAAGGGGGGTCGCAGGCATCACCCTGACGGACAGATTCCCCTGGAGCAGGGTAATAGTCGGTTTTTTCAAAGGGTTGGCTGCCTGTGCCGCTGTGCCACTTAAATATGAGCGGGATTCTTCCCGTCAGGTTTGCTCTGCCATTATGTCTTTTCCTGAATCGTCCAGTCGTCCTTACGAGGAATGTGGTGTTTTTGGTGTCTGGGGTGTGCCGAATGCGGCAGCACTGACGGCCCTTGGCCTACATGCCCTCCAGCATCGTGGTCAGGAGGCGGCCGGTATCGTCAGCTTTGATGGCGAAGCCTTCTACCAGCACAAGGCGTTGGGCCTTGTCGGAGATGTGTTTGGTAATCAGGATGTCATTGCAGGTCTGCCGGGGGAAGCAGCCATCGGGCATAATCGTTATGGCACAACGGGTGGAACCCACGTACGTAATGTTCAGCCTATCTATGCTGATTATGCGTTTGGTGGTCTGGCTGTTGCCCATAATGGTAATCTGACCAATGCAGCTACCCTGCGCAAGGCACTGGTGAAGCGTGGCTGTATCTTTCATTCTACGATGGATACGGAAGTCATAGTTCATCTTATCGCCATCTCGCTGTATGACACGGTGATCGAGCGGCTGATGGATGCGGCGAAGAAGATCAAGGGAGCCTACTCTCTCATCACGCTGACGCCGGATAACGGGATGCTGGGGATGCGGGATCCGCTTGGCGTGCGTCCGCTGGTTCTGGGCCGTATGCCCGGCTATGAGGACAAGCAGGGCGGCTGGGTACTGGCCAGTGAGACCTGTGCGCTGGACATTATCGGTGCCGATTATGTGCGTGACCTTGAACCGGGCGAGATTGTTGTCATCAATGCAGAGGGCGTGAAGTCGCTCTGGCCGTTTGGTGATGTTGGCCGCCGTTTCTGTATCTTTGAATATATCTATTTTGCTCGGCCTGATTCCATTCTGGAGGGGCGGTCCGTTTATGAAGTACGGACCCGCATCGGTGGTGAGCTGGCCCGGGAGAGTGGAGTAGAGGCAGATGTGGTTGTGCCTGTACCTGATTCCGGTGTGCCATCAGCCATTGGTTATGCGCACGAAAGTGGTCTGCCTTACGAAATGGGCATTGTGCGTAACCATTATGTAGGCCGGACCTTCATCCAGCCGACCGATCAGGTTCGTAATCTGGGCGTGAAGATGAAGCACTCTGCCAATAAGGCCGTGCTGGAAGGTCGCCGGGTCATTCTGGTGGATGATTCAATCGTGCGTGGTACGACATCTCGCAAGATCGTGGATATGGTCCGGGCCGCCGGGGCGAAGGAAGTGCATATGCGCATCACCTCTCCGCCGACCAAGCACCCTTGCTTCTATGGGATTGATACCCCCTCCGAAAAGCACCTTTTGGCTGCTCGTCATTCGTTGGAAGAAATGTGCAAGGCAATCAATGCGGATAGTCTTGCCTTCATCAGCTTTGATGGTCTCTATCGTGCGCTTGGCCATCAGGGACGTCCTGCGGAAAATCATACGAACTGTGACGCCTGCTTCTCTGGTGATTATCCCATCACGTTGGTGGACAGGGATGGCAAACTGATTCAGCAGTAATCAGGACTGGCAGGATAGATGAGAAAGCCCACATGGATTATCCATGTGGGCTTTTTGTAACAGAAAAGAACATTCTTCTAATTTTGAAAAATGTAATAATACTTTAATTCTGAAAATAGTATTTATGATCGCACCTCGTCGTGAGTGGAATAATATTTTTTATTATATGGAGTCCCAAGAGTGCCTGAACGTCTTTCCCTTTTTCCCCAAGGGTGGAGTAATTTACCTGGTCTGTCTCCATTTTGTGGCTGGGGAAATTATCGGAAATATATTGGATTATCTGCCAGTGCGCTTGCCCTGATTGTCGGGTTGACGGGTGCTTCGGCCAGTGAAGCTGGCACGCTGAATATTGCGAGCCGTGTTGGGAGTATCGTTAATAGCGGCACGTTGAATCTGACAGGTCAGGCTGGTGATGTGTCCAACCGTGGTGGTCAGGTTAATATCTCCGGGACAGGTCAGGTGGCTTCCTTGATCAATACCGGTATAGTGGTGCTGAGTAATCAGGCTAAGGTGACTGGTGTTCTAGACCAGCAGGCCGGTGTGGTCACGTTGTCGGACAGTGCCAGCGTCGGCACGCTGAAGAGCAACGGGTCTCAAGAGCTCGATCATGTGGCGGGTCTGGACCGGACGGATGGCCGGATGAGTGCTAGTCGTCAGACCTATGTGGCGGATCAGCTGAAAACAGTAGCGGACCCGCAGGCGAAGGCTCTGCTTTCTGCTGTGCATGACAGCATGACAGGTAATTCCAGTGCCGTGCTGGCTGACCTGAAGGGTACGAGCAATCTCTTCGTTGTTGCCGACAACGCCAAAGCCGGTATCGGCACCCTGACAGGCTATGGGAGCGGCTATCTTGGGAAAGATGCGACCCTGACGCTG
>JAFNMF010000023.1 GCA_026537415.1 Acetobacteraceae bacterium B3987
TCCCGTACGGGATTCGAACCCGTGTTGCCGCCGTGAAAGGGCGGTGTCCTAGGCCTCTAGACGAACGGGACTAAAGGCGTGAGGGGTTAATAGGCAGGAACGGGGGTAACGTCAAGCCCGTGCGGCATCAAAAATGAAAAAAGTGAGATTTTCCCGCTCCTGCCATGTTTCAAGGCGAAGCTGCCCGGCTATATGCAGTAAGGGGCGGCTGCGGTCTTCCAGCAAATCGGCGAAATGTTTGTCCCCAACACGGAAGACAAGCCCCTTGATGCGGCTGTAGCCGTCAGCGTCCTGTAGAATGACCCGCAGCGTGTTGCCGTCCTGCCCGATCCGGTCGGCTTTTACGCAGCGGACATCCCGTATGGCGAGCAAGGGTTCTTCATTTCCCGGCCCGAACGGAGCCAGCAGGGCGATCTGCTTTGCCAGTGCAGGTGTGGCCCCTCTGACAGTGATAACCCCATCCAGCGGCAAGTCATCCTGAGGGGGAAGATGCAGGGCCTCTTTGAGGTCTTCATCAAGCTGGGTATGGAAGGCGGCGCAGTCTTCTTCCCTCACGGAGAAACCGGCAGCCATGGCATGGCCTCCCCCTGTCAGCAGCAGGCCAGATTGATGAGCATGAATGATGGCCGCCCCAATATCCAGCCCCGTGACAGACCGGGCGGAGCCTTTCACAACACCATCCTGTAGGGCACCGACTAGAGCGGGACGGTTGAAGCGTTCTTTTAGCCGTCCGGCGACAATGCCGACCACGCCGGGATGCCAGTTACCGTCATGCAGAAAGATGACAGCATGGCCAGCCTCTATCTGTTTCTGGGCCATATCCATGGCGGTATCCAGAATATGGCTTTCCACCGTCTGGCGTTTTCTGTTGACGGCATCCAGCTCTTCGGCAATGGCCTGCGCCTCATGCTCGGACTGGCTGAGCAGGAGTTGCAATCCCTGTCCTGCCTTGGCAATGCGCCCTCCGGCATTGATGCGGGGACCAAGGGCAAAGCCGCAGCTCATGGCACTGGCATTGGCTTTAACACCAGCAACATTCGCCAATGCTGCCAAACCGATCCTCTGACGGCGGTTCATGATCTTCAGCCCCTGTGTCACAAGGGCACGGTTGAGGCCCCGTAGCGGCATGACATCGCAGATGGTGGCCAGAGCGGTGAGGTCCAGCAGGGCCATGAGGTCCGGTGAAGGATGTGTTTCAAACCATCCCTGTTGGCGGAGGGTGCGTTGAAGGGCCACAACGGTCAGAAACGCTACGGCTGTGGCGCAGAGATGACCCAGACCGGATTCACAGTCCAACCGGTTGGGATTAACGACCAGCCCTTTAGGCAGACGCACACCATCCGGCTTGTGATGGTCTAGAACAATCCGGTCGGCCCGCCCTTCAAAATGGTCTAGAATCCCGATGGCTGCCGTGCCGCAATCGACGCATATAAGCAATGTGGCACCCCGGTCGAGCAGGGATTCCAGAGCGGGAATATTGGGGCCATACCCTTCTGCCAGACGGTCGGGAATATGGGTAAAAACTGTGCAGCCTAGAGTGGTCAGTGTGGAGCTGAGCAGGGCCGTGCCACAGGCTCCGTCCACATCATAATCCCCGAGAATCCCGACTGTCTCTCCCGCCTTTATGGCCTTTGCCAGCCGGAGGGCCGTGGCGTCCATGTCCTTCAAGGTAGAAGGGTCAGGGAGAGCATCACGTAACCGGGGTTGGAGATAGGTTTCCACCGTTTCGGCAGAGATACCCCGCCCGGCCAGAATCCGGGCTGCCAGCTCGGAAATGTCCATCTTCTGGGCAAGGGCCAATGCGAGCCGATTATCTGTTTCTGCCAGAATGGGATGTCGCCAGACCCATCGCCGCAGTCCTGCACTATGTTGGACATTCAGGACGAGGGCAGGGGCGGGCTGTGAGGGGGCGTCTGGATGCATCAAAGCTGGTGAGATTAGGCCGTGTGGGGGTCAAAAAGGTGGTAGGTTTCCATGTAACGGATGGTACCACTTTCCGAACGCATCATGACGGAATGGGTGCGGATGTAATTGCTGGAGGGATATTCAATTCCCCGCAGCAGGTCTCCCGCCGTCACGCCTGTAGCGCAGAAGAACACCGGCCCAGCGGCCATGTCCGTCAGGCTGAGGGCCTGTGTCGGGTCGAGGTCGGGGCGGATCATGCTGCGGGTCCGGGCAATCTGCGCTTCATTTTCAAAAAGAAGGCGGCCCTGCATCTGCCCGTTCATGCAGCGTATGGCAGCGGCGGCCAGCACACCTTCCGGTGCGCCTCCACTCCCGGCATAGATGTCAACCCCGCTCCCGGGAAGGCAGGTGGCAATTACAGCGGCGACATCACCATCGCTGAGCAGACGGACACGGGCACCGGCCTCCCGTGCTTTGGCAACAAGTTCATTATGTCGTTCCCGCTCCAGCGCACAGAGGGTCAGGTCGCTGACTTCGCATCCCTTGGCCAGTGCGAGGTTGGCCAGATTCTGGCCTATGGAGGCATCAATATCCACCACGCCTTCCGGCAGGCCGGGGCCTACGGCAATTTTTTGCATGTAGATGTCAGGAGCGTGGAGGAAACAGCCTTTTTGCGCCAGAGCTACGACTGTAATGGCATTGGGCAGGCTGCGGGCGCAGAGGTTGGTGCCTTCTAACGGGTCTACGGCGATGTCCATTTCCGGTCCGCCGCAGCCTACTTTCTCGCCAATATAGAGCATGGGGGCCTCATCCATTTCCCCCTCGCCGATGGTGACGGTGCCATTGATGGCTACCGTATCAAAGGCTTTCCGCATGGCCTCGACAGCGGCACCGTCTGCTGCATTCTTGTCGCCACGGCCCGTCCAGCGGGCGGAGGCGATGGCAGCGGCCTCGGTTACACGGGCGAGGTCTAGCCCCAGATTACGGCCCGTGACGCGATATTCATGAGGAATGTGATGGGTCTGTTTCGCTGTCATGGCAGGTCTTCCACTTTTAGAGCCAGCGGTGTGTCCTGTACGACAGGCATTTCCTCAAGGATAGGCAGGAGACGGTCGATGTCATTCAGCGTGACAGGCTTGGTCAGCAGGATGAGCTGTGCAGCTCCATTCTGCGCTGTGTGGTGATGCCCCTGTTCCACGGCAATATCTTCATTACCAAGGATGGTACGGAACTCGTTTAGGGCTGTTTCCGCATTTGCGCTGCCTGCGAGCGTGATGCGGAGATAGAAGCGGCTGACCAGCTTTTCCACCGGTTCGCAGGGGATGGGCGCTTGTTCATCCACCCGGCCCCAGAGAGGCAGGCCGTGCCCACGGGCGAGGTCGATCACATCGGCCATGACGGCATCAGCCGTTGGGCCTTCACCGGCACCCTGACCGGAGATGGTGATGGGACCGCTGAAAGGGCCTTCGGTCGTCAGGGCGTTATAAACTCCGTTGACCTGCGCCAGACCAGAGCGGGCTGGGATAAGGCAAGGTTGCACCCATGCTTCCACACGGTCTTCCGGCAGGCGACGGGCCACGCCCAGCATCTTGATGGCATAGCCCAGCTTGCGGGCCTGATGGATGTCGTCGGTCGTGATGCGTCGCATCCCGCTGACGGTCAGACTGTCAAACACGATGGGGCGGAAAGCAATGGCTGTCAGGATGCTGAGCTTGTGGGCAGCATCCCATCCGTCAATATCGGCGGAGGGGTCAGCCTCGGCATAGCCCTTATCCTGCGCTTCTTTCAGGACATCTTCAAAGGCACGGCCTGTTTCGGCCATTTCGGTGAGGATGAAGTTGCTCGTTCCGTTGAGAATCCCGCCCAGACGGGTCAGTGCATCAGCGGCTACACCCTCCCGAACCATCTTGATGGCGGGGATACCGCCAGCTACGGCGGCTTCAAACAGGAGGGGAGCCTTATGTTCATGGCTGAGATGGGCAAGCTCCTGAGCATGACGGGCGACCAGAGCCTTGTTGGCTGTTACAACGGCCTTGCCTGCTTTCAGGGCTTCGGTCACCAGTGTGCGGGCGGCTCCTTCGGCACCCCCCATCAGCTCAACAACGACATCCACATCTGGGTCGCTTGCCAGAGCCACAGGGTCGTCATGCCAGCGAAGGCCGGAAAGGTTGATGCCACGGTTCCGTGAACGGTTACGGGCACTGACAGCCACAACCTCGATGTTGCGGCCTGTGCGGCTGTGCAGCAGCGCACCGTGTTGACGAATCAGCCGAATAACCCCCGTACCCACTGTTCCGAGGCCGGCAATGCCCAGCCGGAGCGGGGATGTGGCGGAGGATGAAACAGTGTTGTGATGCACGGAGGTCATGAGAGGGTGTTTCCTGTTAGGCTGGGGCCCTGCATAGGCAGGGCCGGATAAGAAAGTTACGGTTTGGAGACGTTATGCTGGTTCATGAAATTTTTGATGGACCGTGTGGCCTGCCGGAGACGCTGATTGTTCTCCACCAAACCGATACGGACAAACCCGTCTCCATGTTCACCGAAGCCCAGCCCCGGTGCCACGGCAACTTTAGCTTCCTTCAGCAGGAGCTTGGAGAAGCCGACACTGCCCAGATGGGCAAACTGAGGTGGAATAGGTGCCCATGCGAACATGGAGCCTTCCGGCGTAGGCACATCCCATCCGGCAGCGTGGAGACCACGGATGAGAACATCACGCCGGTCCTTATAGAGCAGCCGCATGTTCTCGACATAATCCTGCGGGCCGTTCAGGGCGGCGGTGGCAGCGACCTGCACCGGAGTGAAAGCACCATAGTCTAGATAGGATTTGATGCGTGTCAGGGCCTGAATGAGGCGGGGATTCCCCGCTGCAAAGCCGATGCGCCATCCTGCCATGGAGTAGGTTTTGGACATGGAGGTGAACTCTACCGCAATATCCTTTGCCCCTTCGATGGAGAGAATGGAGGGCGGCGGTTCATCCCCAAAATAGATTTCCGAATATGCCAGATCGGACAGAACCCAGATATTTTCCTTCCGGGCGAATTTGACAATTTCCTTATAGAATTCCTTCGAGGCCAGAAAGGCGGTCGGATTGGATGGGAAATTGATGATGAGGGCTGTCGGCTTGGGGACGGAATGGCGTACGGCCCGGTACAGGGCTTCCAGCATAGTGTCATCCGGCGAGGCCGGGACGGAGCGGACGGAAGCCCCGGCAATGATGAAGCCGAATTGGTGGATAGGGTAAGACGGGTTGGGTACCAGAATAGTATCACCGGGGCTGGTGATGGCCGAAGCCAGATTGGCCAACCCTTCCTTGGAGCCGAGCGTGGCGATGATTTCCGTTTCTGGGTCCAGTTTTACACCGAAGCGACGTTCATAATAAGCAGCCTGTGCCTTGCGGAGGCCGGGGATGCCACGGCTGACAGAATAGCCATGCACACGGGGGTTACGCAGCGTTTCAGCTAGCTTGTCGATGACATGCTGTGGCGGGGGGCTATCCGGGTTGCCCATGCCGAGGTCCACAATATCTTCGCCCGCGGCCCGTGCGGCGGCCTTGGCTTTGTTGACTTCTGCAAAGACATAAGGCGGCAGGCGGCGAATCTTGTGGAACTCTTCAGTCATGACACTCAATCAATCAATAGTAAGGGGAGCCTTGCAGGGCTCCCCGGAAAAGGGGCAGCCCATGTTTCATGAGGCAGGTCGGTCCGACAAGGGGGTTTGGGAGATAAAGACAGAAATTTTACCTATCTTTTCTTGTAACTCCCTATCCGTTGGTGCGGAGAAGAGGCCGGGCCGGTAAGCCCGGGCTTTAGTGGGAGGGGGGTGTTTCGGCCCAGATATTCTTTTCGTAGGAGACACGCACACCATCGCCGATGGCCTCACCCGTCAGGCGCATATCCTCCTGCGGGACGCCAAGGCGGGCTAGACGCTGGGCTGTAGCCCGGGCACGGAGCAGGGCCAGCCCGATTTCATGGGTCTGTTCATCAGGAGAAAGGCCACTCTGGGCACTTAGGGTCGTGCCGAACCCTCGGATAAGAAGGACATGGCGGTGACGTTGGGCGACAATCTGGTTGAATGTGTCTGTCTGGTCACCATCCAGATGGTCGGTACCTGCCTGAAAGAGGATCAGCACTCCAGTCGGTGTGCGTGTGTCGAAATCTGGAATGATGGGTAGAGTCGTGCTGGGCAGGCTAAAGCCCGGAAAGAGCAGAGGCTTGGGCGGTTGGCCGGGGTCTGGCAGATGGATGGGCAGAGTGTGGGCAATAGGCTGATAGATCAGGCTGTTGCTGCCGGTCGAACCGGAAGGGCTTTCCTGTCTGATGATTGCCGGATGGGCGGTGGCTGGTCCGCTACTCTGGCTGCCTAGTGTCATGGTCCCGCCATTCTGTGGATGGGGCGGTGGGGGATTGACTATACCGACAGGCAAAGCCCCTCCAGCAGCGGCGACACGCTGGGAGTAATTGCGGTCCTGCTCCAGCCGACTCGTAATCATGGCCCTAGCTTCACTACTCGGAAATTCGGGCTTTGTGGTGGGGATGAGGGCGATATTGGGAGCAGGCCGATCATAGCCCGGGGTCGGTGGGCGCAGCCGTTTAATCTCTCCGCCCATGATGTCATGTGCAACATCCCGTGTGGTGTCGATGGCATCACGATGCTGACACCCTGCTGTCAGGGCCGGCAAAGCCAGCAGACAGGTTCCGAGTTGGAACAGACTGGTGCCACGTACGATGGCGGTGGAAATGGAGCGGAAGGAGCGGATGAAAAGGCTGGGTGTCATGGTCCGGCGTGCAACAGAGCAGGAAGGGGCAGGGCCAAAACAGGAAAGCCCCAGAATGAAGGGTGAGGGGCAGAATATGTGTCTCTTCCCTCAGACGCAATTCTTTACTAGCAGGGAAAGGGAGAAAAAAGGTCCTGTTTCAATCATGAAAAACGATGAAAAAGCTGCGTCAAAGCGTCTTTTTAAGGCTTGGCAGAGCGGGCAGGGAGGGGCAGGATAGCGGCATGATGACACATGATGAACGCCATACTCATAACGTCGCCCGCCAGCGGGCTTCTGCCTCTGCTGGAGAGGATATCCGGCATCATGCCGCCATGATGCATCCCGTCATGGAGGATGAGCCGGAAGAAACCACGGAAGAAGAGAAAAAGGCCGGTGCCGCTCCGGAGGTGGAACGCCACCTTTTTGAGCAGCGCAAGGTGTTGATCTTCGGCGGGGTGAATGACCGTATGGCCCGGGATATAACGGGTCGGCTGCTGGCTCTGGCCGGGGAATCGGATAAGCCGATTGATATTTACGTCAATTCTCCCGGTGGCCATGTGGAAAGCGGTGACACCATCCACGACATGATCCGTTTTGTGGATTCTGTTGCTCCGGTCAACATGATCGGCACAGGCTGGGTGGCCTCTGCTGGTGCGCTGATTTTCGCAGCTGGGCGTCCAGAGCGGCGTCTGTGTCTTCCTAATACCCGGTTTCTGTTGCATCAGCCGATGGGCGGTGTACGGGGGCCGGCGACTGATATTGATATCGAGGCCCGCGAGATCATCAAGATGCGTGAACGTCTGAACAGGCTTTTCGCGCGTGAAACGGGACAGCCTTACGAGAAAGTGGCCCGGGATACGGACCGCAATTACTGGATGTCGGCGAAGGAAGCGGTTGAGTACGGGCTTGTTGGCCGTATCATTTCTTCGGCAGCCGATCTCGAACAGGGCTGAGTCTCAGCAAGGAAAAGGAGCCTTATCGTGAGCGATGCAGGTAAACCAGCCGGGAAGAGTTCTCTGGCAGATATTTATTCCCATCTGCCGGATAGCCCTTCGGAGAAGACTCTGGAGCAGGTCGATTATGATGCCCGCCACTGGAGTAGCCCCGTCAAAGGGCCGCTGAAGCCGGGGACACCGGAGCATAAAAAGGCTATGGCCGACATGTTCCGAGAGACGTTCAACCCGTATAAGCCATCTGTCATTCCTTGGCCGGAGCTGGACCCGGAGACGCTGCATCGCATCACGTCCTTGCCGATCTGGGACATTGCCGTGCAGACCGAGGGCAAAGCTCGCCTGCGTATGGCTGCCTATGCCGATATGCTGGATGACCCGGATGTAAAGGACGCCATTGCCCGTAATGCGTGGGAAGAGAACCGTCATAAGGAAGTTCTGGCCCGCATGGTGGAGCATTATGGCATTCCACTGGCCCCAGAAGACCCGTACATTGAGCCACGGGACACGGAATGGGCCTATCTGGTGACAGGATTCTCCGAGTGCTGGGACAGTTTCTTTGCATTCGGGCTGTTCTCACTGGCTGAGAAGGCTGGTCTGTTCCCGATGGAACTGATCGAAACTTTCGAGCCGGTGATGCAGGAAGAGTGTCGTCATATTCTGCTGTTCGCCAATTGGCTGGCCTATCATCGTGCCGTCATGCCGCTCTGGCGTCGTCCGTGGTTTGAGATGCGGGTGATTGGCGTTCTGTTCTTCCTGCTTTACGAACGTCTGAGCCTTGTCCGCAGCTTTGATGATGATGGTGTGGAACATACGCAGGACAACAACTTCACCGTGACCGGTGCGCAGAGCATGACGGATAAGAAGGTGGATTTTGTTGAGCTGATGGAGCTGTGCCTCAAGGAGAATGAGCGTCGCTTCGCTGGCTATGATCCTCGCCTTCTGCGTCCGCAGATGGCCCCGTTTGCTGCTCGTATGGCCCTGCGTGGTGTTAAGCTCTGGAAACGCTTGCGTGGTCAGAAAGACACTGATGCACGGCAGGCTGCCTAAGGTCTTCTGCCAGTTTTTGCTGGATACGAAAAACCCCGCTCTCGGAAAACCGGAGCGGGGTTTTTCATGACCTTCCCCTTACCCCCATCAAGAGGGAAAGGGGGGAGGAGAGCCTTCAGCTCTTATCTTTGTTGCGTCGGTTGCTGCTGCCACTGCTGGCGGGGGTGTTGTTGCTATCCAACGGCAGTTCATTGGCTGAATCAGCACCATTCTCCGAGGATTCACCAACCATCATTTCCTCGGCAATGATGCCCGCACCCTGCCGAACCCGCTTTTCAATCTCGGCGGCCATTTCAGGGTGTTCACGCAGATACTGCTTGGCATTTTCCCGGCCCTGACCAATGCGGGTACTGTCGTAAGAGAACCATGCGCCGGATTTTTCCACCACATTGGCCTTTACGCCGAGGTCCAGCAGTTCGCCCATCTTACTGACACCTTCGCCATACATGATGTCGAACTCAACCTGACGGAAGGGCGGAGCCATCTTGTTCTTGACGACCTTCACCCGTGTCTGGTTGCCCACAACCTCATCCTTATCCTTCACGGAGCCGATGCGACGGATGTCCAGACGGATGGAGGCGTAGAACTTCAGGGCGTTACCGCCTGTTGTGGTCTCTGGGTTGCCGAACATCACACCAATCTTCATACGAATCTGGTTCAGGAAGATGATGGTGGTGTTGGAGCGGGAGACCGAGCCTGTCAGCTTCCGCAGGGCCTGACTCATCAGGCGGGCATGGAGACCGACATGGCTGTCGCCCATTTCCCCTTCCAGCTCGGCCTTAGGCACGAGGGCGGCAACAGAGTCCACGACCAGAATGTCGATTGCCCCGGAGCGAACGAGCGTATCGGCGATTTCCAGAGCCTGTTCACCAGCATCCGGCTGGCTGAGCAACAGATTGTCGATGTCCACACCCAGCTTGCGGGCATAAATGGGGTCCAGCGCATGTTCAGCATCAATAAAGGCGGCTGTGCCCCCTTTTTTCTGTGCTTCGGCTACGGCATGGAGAGCCAGCGTGGTCTTACCGGAGCTTTCCGGCCCGTAAATCTCAATAATGCGCCCCCGGGGCAGCCCACCAATGCCCAATCCGATATCCAGCCCCAGAGAGCCGGTAGAAATAACATCCACCTGCTCTTTGGGCCGCTGACCCATACGCATGATGGACCCCTTACCGAAGGAGCGTTCAATCTGGCTGAGTGCGCCTTCCAGGGCTTTGCTTTTTTCTGCGTTCTTGTCTGCTGACATGAAGACCTCGTGACTGACAGGCCCCGGACCTCGGGGCAGAGAAGAAGTGCGGGGCATGTGCCTCTGCCCCATCAGGTGGCGTTTAGAAAGGCTCCGGACAAGCCCCTCATGGCCTGTCCGGGGCTTTTTCGTGCCGGTTATCGTGCAGCGGTTGTCTGGGCACTCAGCCCCTTGCCGTTCGGGGCGGCCCGGCCAGTGCAGCTATTGCCAGAGCAGACAATGCTGTTGAGTTGCCCTGTGCCCGTAGCGGCGGGGATGTCCTGTCCCTGTGTGAGCTGGCGCAGCGCATCGGCAACGGCCTGCGCTGCATCATTCTGCCCGGAGGCCGCAAGGATAGCCTGCATCCGCTTGTGCGGGGCCTCCAGAATGGCGGCACTGAGGAGTGGGCGAGGGTAGTAACGGGACGCCCCTGCCAGAATGACGCCTGTGCTGCCTGCCAGCCGTCCGGTGCCGAAGAGGTTGTTCTCTGTCAGGGTACAAGCAACACTCAGGCCACGACCATCCCGCACGACGAAGGAGGTGGAGGCAGGTAGAGGCGGAAGCCCGGTGGCATCGCTCTGACCGGAGGCCATGAAGATCTGCCCTTCCTGAAGGGTCTTCCGGCCTGTGCGACGCCATGCGCTGACGACATTTTCAGCCCGTACGTTCTGGCGGAAGGCCACAGCACTTCCCAGCCCGCCATCAGCAGGTGGTGCAAGGAAGTTGAGCTGGTATGGGCCACTGGTGAAGTGCAGGGCGGATGTCTCACCGGGTAGGGAGTGGCGTAAATCATCCCGCGTTAGAGCGGCACCGGCCTTGTTGGCCTGTGTGACGAAAACATCAGACAGGGCACCAGTATAGAGGTCCCCCACCCCGACCAGCTTCAGGCGGGAGAGGAAGGAGGTCAGGCGGGGTTGGGTCAGCTGGTCACCTTCCCGAACAGCTAAACCAGAGTTCCCCTTGCTGAAGAGGGCCTTCATGCCTTCATTGGAGAGGAGCGGCCCCTGCACGGCGGCGATATCCTCTGCCAGCTGGCGGCTGACGGTAATGCCCTGCTGCCCAAGAGTGATGGCCGGGTCGATTGTATCGCCGAGCTGGACAGAGCCGTAACGGAGATTGAGCAGGAACAGCCCACGGGCCACCATAGGCACGGTGGCAGGCCGATCCCCGCTTGGGCCGGTACCATCGACAGGCAGGAAGGAGATGCTTTCCGCTGGTTGACCGGGGCGGGCTACCAGACAGGCACCACCACCCCCTAGAGAAGCACGGGAGGGCAGCGTGACGGACAGGGCGAAGGCGGTTGCTGTGGCGGCGTCGGCAGCATTACCCCCACGGGCTAGAACATCACGGCCAATCAGAGCGGCCTGTGGTTCGTCAGCTACGACGATGCCGGTATTGGCCTTGGCGGTTGGTGTTGTATGGCCGAACAGGTGATGCTTGAGGCTTCTGCCACTGGAACATGCAGCAAGATTGCCACCCAGAAGGCTCAGAGAGGCCAGCAGGCAGAGCCTGCGTGCCCACCGGGGGGCGGGTCTGTCAGACAGGCAGGGGGTATGAGGGGTCCGGCTGTCATGCTTTACCACGGTGGCAGCTCTCCAGTGTTTTGGGTCACAACAAGGCGATATGATAGGGGTGGCATTATGCCGTAGATATGCCCCATAATGAGGCATCATAGCGTTAAACTGCCGGGGATGGGAGGGCAAGTCTGCATCTGGTGGTTTTAACGGCTCCTTCATGCCGGGGCTGTAAGTTTGGGAGTGGGTTGTTGCTCCCTTGTCCGGGATGGCGGGGCTTCAAAAAAAGGCCGGTTTGCTGTTTAACGGTGCCGGCCATGGAAGTCGTCTTTCCGCACGGGTAGTGCAGGGTGAAAGAGCTTCCAGGCTCTTTAAACAGGCAGTTCCGCCACCATAAATCTTAATCCCACGGAGGGCACGACCATGAAACAGCGTGTAAAGTCATTTTCTCTGGCAGTGCTGGCCGGCCTTCCCCTTATGGGATTGTCCTTTGCGGGAACGGCCCATGCGGCGGACGAAGCAGTTTTCAATGAAAAGCAACGGGCAGCGATCGTGCAGATCGTCCGTGATGCGTTAAAAACCGACCCGAGCATCCTGTCCGATGCCATCCAGTCTATCCGCCAGCAGGCAAGCTCCCAGCAGGAAGCCCATGTGAAGGCCGCCGTGCGGGCCAATTGGCAGGCACTTTCCACAGCGCCATCCTATGCGGTGCGGGGTAATCCGCAGGGGCAGGTTACGGTCGTAGAATTTCTCGACCCACGCTGCACTTATTGCCGCCATATGGCCCCAGTGGTGGATCAGTTCCTTGCCAAACATCCAGATGTCCGTCTGGTGGAGAAGGTCATTCCGGTTCTGGGGGATGCCAGCCTGCTGGATGCTCAGGCCATTTATGCGGCGGCGTTTCAGGGGCAGTATGACGCCATGCGCCGCCGCCTGATGGAGGAAACAGCCAAACCCGGCATGGCGCATCTTCGTGACGTAGCAAAGAGCCTGAAGCTGGATGTTGCCCGTTTCGAGAAGGACATGAAGGGGCAGGCCGTCATGGCTCTCCTGACGGCCAATCTTGGTCAGGCGCAGAGTGTGGGCGTGCAGGGTACGCCGACCTTCCTGTTTGGTCAGGCTGCTGTGGCTCCGGGTGCGTTGGGCATGGAGCAGATGGAGCAGTTTCTTGAGGCAGCCCGGAAAGGCTGACTCTCACCTGCGGGTGGAGAATTGAAATGAAGACCCTTGCAGAGCAGTTGGCCGTCTGGCAGACGATGCGCCCTTCTCCAGCATGGAGGCATCCCCTTTTGATGGGGATTGTTAACGTCACGCCGGATTCCTTCTCGGATGGTGGGCAGTTCTTCACACCGGAAGCCGCCCTGAAACAGGCCCGCACTCTTCTCGCTGAAGGGGCGGACCTGCTGGATGTTGGCGCAGAATCCACAAGACCGGGGTTCACCCCTGTAGAAGCGGATGAGGAATGGCATCGTCTGGAGCCAGTCCTCACACCTCTGGCACGGGAAGGGGTGGCCCTGTCTGTGGATACGACAAAGGCATCCGTAGCACGGCGGGCATTGGTAACCGGGGTGCAGATGGTCAATGACGTATGGGGCCTTCAGGCTGACCCGGACATGGCCTCTGTCGTGGCATCTGCCGGTGCTGTTGTGGCGGTGATGCATAATCGAGAAGTGGTCGATGTTAGTCTGGACCTGTGGGATGACTGGCGGCGTTTCTTTGATCGGTCCCTGAAACTGGCAGAACGGGCCGGTATTGCCCGGGAGTCCATCTTGCTGGACCCCGGCATTGGGTTCGGCAAGACGGTGATGCAGAATCTTTGGGCCGTGCAGAATATGCGCCGTCTGGAGGCTTATTACAGCCTGCCCGTCTTACTCGGGGCTTCTCGCAAATCCATGTTCGGAAGGCTTCTGGGGCGGCAGGTGAATGACCGTCTGCCTGCCACTCTTGCGGTCAATCTTTATGGGGCAACGCAGGGGGCCTGCATGATACGGGTGCATGACGTGCAGGCGCATCGGGATATGATGGACATGACCGCCCTGCTGTCCGTGAATGGGATGGTAAGGGGAGAAACAGAGTGATAACGCCAGCCCTGACCCATGTACGGGTGCATGATCTCTGCCTGTTCGGCCATCACGGCGTGCATGAGGAAGAAACCCGCCTTGGCCAGCGTTTTTATATTTCGCTGGAAGTACGGGCCGATCTGTCGGCGGCGATTGCCGGGGATGATTATACGCAGGCCGTCTGTTACGGGCAGCTCTGCCAGAGTGCCGAGCGGGTTTTTCAGGCTGAACCGTGCAAGCTGATTGAAACACTGGCCGGGCGCATCTGTGCAGCCGTGCTGGCAGATTGTCCCGCTGTGGAGGATGTGTCCGTCACGGTACGCAAACCTTCGGCACCTGTGCCGCATGTGGTGGAGGATGTGTCCGTCACAGTGATGCAGCAGCGGGCGCATCGGGTCGGGTTCTCGCTGGGGGCCAATCTGGGCGAGCGTGAAGCTATTCTGCGTGCCGCCGTGGAGGCTCTGGGCCATCAGCCAGGGCTGGAGATTGATGCCGTATCGTCCTTTTATGACAGTGCCCCGTGGGGTGTGGAAGATCAGCCGCCTTTTGTGAATATCGTCGCCCTCGGGCGGACGATCCTGCCCCCGCACACCGTGCTGGGTCTCTGCAAGGAGATTGAGCGGTCGCTGGGCCGTGTGCCGGGGCGGCGTTGGGGGGAGCGGGCTGTGGATATTGACCTGCTCTTTCATGGGGAGAGACCGGTGAAACATCCGCTCCTGACACTTCCTCACGCTCATCTTTTTGACCGGGCTTTCGTGCTGGAACCCCTCGCTGAACTGGAGCCAGAACTTGAGATTGCTGGACGTTCCGTTACGGAAGCGTTAGCAGAGTTGGATCGTATAGCTGGGGATGTCACACGGCGTATGCCGGGGCAGGGTGGATGAAGTTGAGGGGATGCTGAATGTCAGCCAGTAAAACAGGGATTTCAGAGACAAAGGCTCCGACACCGGAGGGAGCCGCAGGGGCCATTGCTCGGCCAGAGGATACTATCAGCCGTATCGCTAGCGGTGTGCGGGAACTTCTGCTGGCAATCGGAGAAGACCCATCCCGTGAGGGGCTGCGGGATACGCCGGACCGTGTGGCCAAGATGTATCTGGAGATTTTCTCTGGCCTGTATGAAGACCCACGGGATCATCTGAAGAAGCAGTTCAGTGCCGACCAGCATGGCGGCATGGTGCTGGTGAAAGACATCCGTTTTCAGTCCACTTGTGAGCATCACCTTCTGCCCGTTCTGGGGCGTGCCCATGTGGCGTATTTGCCAGAAGGTGGCCGCCTGACAGGGCTGAGCAAGCTGGCCCGTGTCGTGGAGGGCTATGCCCGTCGTCCGCAGCTTCAGGAGCGTCTGACAGACCAGATCGTGCAGGCTATGGTAGAGGTGCTGGAGCCTAAGGCTGTTCTGGTCGTGGTGGAAGCTGAGCATATGTGCATGAGCCTGCGGGGTGTCCGCAGTCCCGGTGCCACGACTGTAACGACAGGCTCTTATGGCCTCTGGGCCGATGATGCGCAGGCCCGTCAGGAAGTCATGGCCCTGATGCGGGATTAAGCCTCACTTTCAGGGGGCGGGCTGATTGTTAGTCCCGTGTGGTATCGTCTGCCCGGTGCCACCAGCATTTTTCTGCTGGACGGTCTACCAGCGGGAGATAGAGGGACGGATCGCCATGCAGGCGCACCGTGTTGGTGGGTGTTTCCTTGATCTCCAGCGAGGCAGGAGCCAGTAGCCCGCCCTGTGCAGTCAGGAAGGCTCGGAGTTTGCTCATCAGCAGGGCTGCGAGTAGTTCCGTTGTCGGGTCGCCGGGCGTGACGACAAGGCGGTCCAGCCTCTGGGGTTCATGCTCGGCGAACCAGTATAGCAGCGGGTCGGACTCGGAAAGCTGGAAGCTGTGGTCCATCCGTTCATCAATGAAGCGGTGCCAACGCCCCTTGGCCTCTGCAAAGGGCAGCAGCATGTTGCTGTGCCCATCTAGTCGCTGGCTCTGTGGCGCATTGGGGCCGGGAATCAGCGTGACGGTGACATATTCATTATGTCCGTGTGGGATGGCACAACGCTCGCTGCTGCCTGAAATGAGCCTGTGCCCCATACAGAAACGCCGTGTGAAAACCAGTTCTGTCCGGGTGATGTCGTTCATACCCCCTCCTGATACTGCCGCCACCCTTCGGCACGCAGGGCGCAGGCGGGGCAGTCTCCGCAGCCGAATCCCCATGCATGTTCATGGGTGCGGTCTCCCTTATAGCAGGAATGGCTCTCATGACGGATGGTTTCCGTCAGCGCATCGCCGCCCAGATCGTGGCAGAGCTGCCATGTCTGTGCCTTGTTGATCCACATAAGCGGCGTGTGGAGGACGAAACGCTGCTCCATGCCCAGATTCAGGGCCACCTGAAGGGCCTTGATGGTATCATCCCGGCAGTCCGGATAACCGGAATAATCCGTCTCACACACGCCGGTGATGATGTGGCGGATGCTGCGGCGGAAGGCGAGGGCTGCGGCAAAGGTCAGGAAGATCAGGTTCCGACCGGGCACAAAAGTGTTGGGCAGGCCGTTTTCACCCATGCTGATTTCAGCATCCCGTGTCAGGGCTGTGTCGGAGAGGGCACCGAGGCTGGCGAGGTCAATCGTGTGGTCTTCGCCTAGTTTCGTGGCCCAATGGGGGTTCTGGGCACTGATGCTCTGCCGGAGGGTGGTGCGGCAGTCCAGTTCTACGGCATGACGCTGCCCATAGGCAAAGCCTACCGTCTCCACATGGTCGAAATGATGTAGTGCCCATGCCAGACAGGTGGCGGAATCCTGCCCTCCAGAGAAAAGGACGAGCGCGCGGCGATTCTGGGCGGCCTGATGGCTGGCGGAAGGGGAGGAGGGTGTTGTCATCAGGGAATCCCAATCAGTTTATGGGTTTGCAGGCTTAGCCGCCATTGCGGATGGTTCTGACAGTAGCGCACGGCCTGTTCCGTATTGGCAAGACGGTCTGGCCCATCCATGGGCTGGAGCCAGAAATGCTGGAAGTCGAGCGCAGCGAACTGTTCCGGTGTCAGGGTCTGTTGCGGATAGACGAGCTTCAGCTCATGGCCGTGTGTCTGCTTCAGTGGCTGGCCGGGTTTGGGACTGACGCAGACCCAGTCGATTCCTTCAGGGGCGAGGAGGCTGCCATTGGTTTCCACGGCGATGGTGAAGCCACGGGCTTTTGCTGCTGTGATGAGTGTTTCATCAAGTTGAAGCAATGGTTCTCCACCCGTGAAGACCACATAACGGTGTGTCTTGTCTGTGGTATGGGCCTGCCAGCATTCATCTAGTGAATCGACCAGAGCCTCAGGCGTGGCGAAGCGTCCACCGCCGGGGCCATCTGTCCCGATGAAGTCCGTATCGCAGAAGGTGCATTGGGCTTTGTGACGGTCTTCTTCCCGGCCAGACCAGAGATTGCAGCCGGTGAATCGGCAGAATATGGCGGCACGGCCGGAATGGGCACCCTCACCCTGTAATGTGGCGAATAGTTCCTTGACGATATAAGGCATGGGCAAGAGATGTCGGGCAGCTTCGTTCAGGATGCAAGGGTTTTCTTGCGTGAAGATGCGGAAACGTCACCAGAACACGGGGCCAGATTATTATGTAGGGGAGAGGGAATAAAAAAACGCCACCCTTCTGAAGAAGGAGTGGCGCGAGTGACGGGGCTCGAACCCGCGACCTCCGGCGTGACAGGCCGGCGCTCTAACCAACTGAGCTACACCCGCAGTCTTTTGCTTTTCTGAAAAGCGTTGTTCCCTTGGGATGGCGTCTATCTAGCGGGATACGGATTTATTGGCAATAGAGAAATATCACTTTTTTACGTTTTTCTTCACGAAGGTCCTTTTTCAGGGTTTCTGTATGAAAACAGCCCCTTCCGGCCCTGCGGAAAGCCAGAGCTGATGATGGATCAGCCAGTCGGCCCCGAGCAGCATGTCGGCCTGTTCATGCAGGGAGGTCACGGTCAATACCGGGTGAAGCTGGGTCTGACCACCTAGAGTAAGGCGGTGAAAACGGTGCCAATGATAGCGGTGTTCTCTGTCGCCAATGCCTGCGCTAGTCCCGCCGGGGTCACGGTCTAATTCTTCTTTGGTAATGCCTAGCTTATGGACAAAATCTCGACTGATGATGTGGGAGCGGGCACCGCTGTCGATCAGCGCAAGGCCTTTCTGTCCATCCAGCGTGAAAGGAATGAAGAAGCGGTTGCGGATGCGCTGGGATGCAAGTCGCTGCCCCGGTGTGGACCAGAAGGGCGGTTGGCGGCAGAGAATGGACCCGGGATGGATGTCCCACAGGCTGAGCCTGTGATGGGGCAGGTCAAGGTCCAGATCATAATGACCAAGCAGGTCCATGCCGATCAGCCCCAGCACGGGGGGCTGTATAGCGGGGAATCCCGGTAGGGCACCCAGTGGCAGGACAGGATGACGATAGGTGAGCTGCCCAAGTGTGATGGAGGCCAGTTGGATGGTTGGCACGACATGCCCCCGCCCGTCCGGTCCGGAGATAATGGTGGCATCTTCCTCATTGGGGGTCAGGTGGAGTCGGTTGATGGCATCGGGTGTCAGCAGGCTGCCTTCTGACCCTGTATCGACAATCATGGAAAGGGACCGGCCATGAATCTGTGCCACGGTGGTCAGGTAATAGCCTGTTTCCTTGAGGGGTAGTGTGGTGATGTGCGTTTGATGGCAGGCAGCTTCCGGCTTGGAGGCTTGGGCGGCAGGTGCGATGAGGCTACCGGCTATCAGGATGAGGCTGGCGAGATAGGGGAGAAAGCGGGAGAGGTTAGATGTCATGATGCGATGATGGATTTGTTTGGGGAGGGGTCTGTCAGCGGTTGGCACGGGGATGCGCCTTTTGCCAGACCTCCATGAGGTGCTGCTCGTCTGCCAGCGTGTAGATTTGTGTGCTGGAGAGGCTGGCATGGCCGAGGAGTTCCTGAATCGTGCGGAGGTCCGCTCCATTCTGGAGCAGATGGGACGCAAAGGCATGGCGCAGGGCATGGGGTGTAGCGGAGTCGGGTAGGCCCTCGGACATGCGCCATTGCCTCATGGCTCGTTGAGCCACTGCCGGGTTGAGGCGTCCGCCCCGCACACCGCAGAAAAGCGGCGCATCGGCATGAGGCGATGGATGGACGGCGAGCCAGCTTTCCAGAGCCTGCCGGACCTGCGGCAGAATAGGCACAGCCCGTTCTTTCCCGCCCTTACCGGTGACGAACAGAATATCATCGCTGATCCGCTCTATGTCGCTGACATCAAGGGCCAGCCCCTCGCTGATGCGCAGTCCGGCCCCGTAAAGCAGGGTGAAGAGGGCGGCATCCCGCAGGGCAAAGCCATTATTGATGGTCTGGTCGGCGATTCCATCCGGGGCCATGCGGGCGGCTTCCGGTGTCAGGGGGCGGGGGAGACGGGTCTTCACACGGGGGCTGCGGAGGAGCGCAAGGGCCGGGTTGGTGATGCGGTGTTCTTTTTCCAGATAGCGGTAGAAGGCCCGCAGGGCGGAGATGCGGCGGGCACGGCTGCGGGCATGACCATCCGGCGTATGGCGGCCACCGGGATGGAAGCGGGCGGCCTTTTCGGCACGGTTCGTCTCATGGGCCAGCCATGAGCGGAAGTCGGTCAGTTTCAGCTCACCCAGTGCCGTCAGTGGGAGGTCGCCACCGAAATGACGGCTGAAGAAGCCGAGAGCGAGTGAGACATCGTGCAGATAGGCTGTCCGTGTGGCTTTGCTGGCCTGTTTCTCGTGGGTCAGCCAGTCCTGCCAGGCGGTAAGGGCTTCATGGGCAGCATGAACTGTCACGGAGCTGGAGGGGGGGCTTCCAGATGGAAGGCTCATGGTATTTCCCGGCCGGAAAGGTTAGGATGAAGACATGGCAGAAAACAGCCTTCCTCCCCATAGCAGGAGAATGGAAGCCGGTCATCGTCTTTCCGTTCTGGTGCCGCGTCCTTTTGATGGCCCGCTGGATTACCGGTCCGACAGGCCTCTGGCACCGGGCACGCTGGTGCGTGTACCGCTGGGACGGCAGGAGCTGACAGGCTGTGTCTGGGACAGCCAGCCTACCCATCTTCCCCCGGATTTCCGTCCACCTTCCAGAGGGCGGGTGATTGCCTTTGAGAAGCTGCGTTCCATCATGGCCGTGCTGGAACATGTCCTGCCTCTGCCGGATGATCTGCGCCGGTTCATCGACTGGGTGGCGGCTTACGGGCTGAGTGCGCCGGGCATGGTTCTGGCGATTGCTCTGCGGGTTCCGGCACAGGCAGGCGGGATGAAGCCAGCTATGGGGTGGGTGAGGAAACCCGGCCCTTTGCCGGAGGCCGTACGTTTGACACCAGCCCGTAAAGCCGTTCTGGCGGCTCTGGAAGCCCGAAGCCCCAGCAGTACGGCGATGCTGAGTGAGGCAAGCGGGGCCAGTGCAGCGGTGATTCGTGGTCTGGCCAATGCGGGCGTTCTGGAAGAATGTCTCATGGAGGTGGCGTCCTCTGCCGGGCAGGTTGACCCCGATCATGCCCCGCCGGTTCTGTCCGAGGAGCAGGCTGAGGCGGCTGAGGCTCTGGTGGCCGGGGTGGAGGAACGGGCCTTCAATGTCACGTTGCTGGAGGGGGTGACAGGCTCCGGCAAGACGGAAGTCTATTTCGAGGCCGTGGCGGCGTGTCTGAAACAGGGGCGGCAGGTGCTGGTGCTTCTGCCAGAAATTGTTCTGACGGCTCAGTGGACGGAACGGTTCGAGCGGCGTTTCGGCATCCGGCCCGCCATCTGGCATTCCGAACTGGGGCAGAAGACACGGCGTGAAACATGGTGCGCCATTGCGGAGGGGAGGCAGCAGGTTGTCGTGGGGGCACGCTCTGCCCTGTTTCTGCCCTTTGCCAGCCTTGGGCTTGTGGTGGTCGATGAAGAGCATGAGAACACCTACAAGCAGGAAGAAGGTGTTCTCTATCACGGGCGGGACATGGCCATCGTGCGGGCACGTCTGGTGCAGGCGGCGGTGATTCTCGTCTCTGCCACGCCCTCCATGGAAACGCTGGTCAACGTGCAGAAAGGCCGTTTCCGTCATGAAGTGCTGGAGGCCCGGCACGGAACGGCCCAGATGCCGGAGATCAGCCTGATTGACATGAAGGAACATGGCCCGGAGCGGGGGCAGTTCCTCTCTCCTCTGCTCTGTGAAAGCATTGAAGAGCGGATGAAATCCGGGGAGCAGAGCATGTTGTTCCTCAATCGGCGTGGCTATGCACCGATGACGATATGCCGGGCCTGTGGGCATCGTCTTCAGTGTCCTCACTGTTCGGCATGGATGGTGGAACACAGGCGGCGGCGGATTCTGGCCTGTCATCACTGTGAATATACCCAGCCTCTCGTTACGGCCTGTTCATCCTGCGGAGCGCAGGACAGTCTCGTGCCGATCGGGCCGGGTGTGGAGCGGATTCATGAGGAGGCGCAGGCCCGCTTTCCTGATGCACGGCTGCTGAGCATGGCCTCTGATACGCTGACCTCTCCTGCGGCCATGGAAGAAGCCGTGCGGAAAATCTCCAACAGGGAAGTGGACCTGATCATAGGCACGCAGGTCGTGGCAAAGGGCTGGCATTTTCCCGATCTGACCCTTGTCGGGGTGGTGGATGCAGACCTTGGACTTGGTGGGGGCGATCTGCGGGCAGCGGAACGGACCATGCAGCTTCTTCATCAGGTGGCGGGGCGTGCGGGACGTGGAACAAAGCCGGGTCAGGTGATGCTGCAAAGTTATGTGGGTGATCACCCGGTAATGAAGGCTCTTCTGGCCAATGATTTCATCAGCTTCATGGAGCAGGAAGCCTCACAGCGTCGTCCCGGTTTCTGGCCGCCTTATGGGCGTCTGGCCGCAGTGATCGTCAGTGCGCCGAAGGAACGGCAAGCGGAAGAATTGGCCCGTCTGCTGGCCATGCACGCTCCACGGGGGGAGGGGATTCAAGTTCTGGGGCCTGCCCCGGCTCCACTGGCTCTGTTGAGAGATCGCTATCGTTACCGTCTTCTGCTGCGGACCCATCGCAACATTGCCCTTCAGCCTCTGCTGCGACGGTGGCTGGACGGCGCGCCCCGTAAGAATGATGCCCGTATTGATGTGGATGTGGACCCGGTATCCTTCATGTAGGAACCGGACAGGCAGTTCAGTCCGGGATGCCGTTAGCTTGCTGTTCCAGCTGTTTGTAGCGTTTCTGCCCATCGGGGAGCAGGGGGGCGTGTGTCAGGGCCTCGGTATAGGCATGGAGAGCCTGATGAGGGTGACGGAGATGTTCCTGTGTACGGGCTAACAGGTCCCAGCTCTGGGCATCGCCGGGATCGTTCACCAGAGCAGCCTGTAAATCCTGCACAGCTCCGGTCAGGTCGTTGCCGAGAAAACGTATGGCGGCTCGCTGGCGGCGGAGGAACGCATTATCTGGCTGAAGGGTCAGGGCAGCGGAGAGCGTCTTCTCGGCTTCAGTTGTATGACCTTGCTTTAGGCTATCCTGTGCCTCGCTGAGCAAAATGCGGCCACTATTCTTTACGCTATAGAGGCGTAGGGTCTCAGCCCTTTTCATTAGGCTTTGGGCTTTCTGGTCGTCCTGTTCGCTGGCGATGGCCTGTTCAGTCTGTTCCAGTTTTTCCTGCAGGCTCAGGCTGTGCGGTTTTTGGGGAGCGGCAGCGGGCTTATCATGCGGGGTGGGGTCATGAGGTGGAGCGGAAACGGCGTGGGGCGTTGCATGGCTCTGAGTCCGCCCGTGTGTTGGGGAGGCTGTTGCGTTCCCGGAGGCCATGCTGGCCAGAACCATAAAAAAAGCCCCCAGCCATAGGGCAGGAGGCTTCAGCCCCTCGAAGGAGGCTGTACGCTGTAGAGCGTTACAGACAGAGGGGCGCAGCGGAGCCGTGGACATGCCGCACCATCCCATCAGTCTGTCAGCTCAGCCCTGACGGGCCTTCATGCGCGGGTTCTGCTTGTTGATGACGTACACACGGCCACGACGACGCACGACGCGGCAGTTTTTGTCACGAACCTTAGCGGACTTCAGGCTGTTACGGATCTTCATGATGTTCAGGCTCCCCGACAGAAAAGACAGGCCAGCCAGCCTTGCGGTTGGCGGCTCTTACAGTGCAGGGCTGAAACGCCCGCGAAACTTGGGGTCCGCATACCCTGTCAGAAGGGGGTGAGTCAAGGATATGCGGCTTAAAACCCCATTTTCTTCCTGATCCTTTTCGGATTATGGTGCTGGGCATGAACCAGTTTCCGTCTTTTTCTCTTTCGTCTCTCTGTCATCTTATGTCTGTTCTGGTGTTGGGGAGTGTTTGTCTCGCCAGCCCGGCATGGGCGGGTGGTTCTGCCCGGACGGATGATGATGATCCGTCTGTGAATGCCAAAGGCGTCGTTGTGAACAATATCCTTGCCGTTCTGCGGGTCAGTCCAAACTCGGCGGGTCAGCTCTGTCTCAAGAATCTACATGAGATGCACAAGGTGCAGAAACAGCTTGATGTAGAAGAAACAGCCCAGCGCAGTGTCGATATCGATTTGGTGCGGGACGTGTTGGAATCGGACATGGAAAGTGTCGTTTCCAGTTGTGGCAAGGACGCTCGTGCGGCTTGTGAGGATGGTGTCGCCGGGCAGAATGCACGGTTGGGCAAGATATGCTCTCAGCTTTCCTCACTCGATTCGAATGAGCAGAGTGACGATTTACAGTGAGCTGATGGATTGGTCATGAAAAAGCCCCCTGCCTCAAAAAACAGGCAGGGGGCTTTTTTATTTCAGCGGCTCAGCCTTCAGCCCGTTTCAGGCTCCAGAGAGCGAAGGCCTGCACGAGGGCCACTTCTTTCAGGCGAGCAAAACGACCCGAAGACCCGCCATGCCCTGCCTCCATGTTGATCTGGCAGAGGAAGGGGCCGCCCCGTGCCTCTTCACGCAGGCGGGCGATCCATTTGGCAGGTTCCCAGTAGGTGACCCGTGGGTCGGACAGTCCGCCCATCGCCAGAATCGCCGGATAGGCCACCGGGCGGATATTGTCATAGGGGGAATAGCTGGCGATGAGGTCGTAAGCTTCCGGGTCTGTCAGCGGGTTCCCCCATTCCGGCCATTCCGGCGGGGTAAGGGGCAGGGATGTGTCCGACATGGTGTTGAGCATGTCCACGAAAGGCACCTGCGCAGCGATACCGGCAAACAGTTCCGGTGCCATGTTGGCAATGGCCCCCATTAGCAGGCCACCGGCAGAGCCGCCATGCGCCACGATACGGCGGGGAGCGGTATATTTCTCGGCAATCAGATGGCGGGCGCAGCTGATGAAGTCGGTAAAGCTGTTGGTTTTTTTGGTCGCCCGTCCTTCCAGAAACCAGTTCCAGCCCTTTTCACTACCGCCTCGCACATGGGCCGTAGCGTAGATCACGCCACGATCAACGAGGCTGAGGGCCGTGGTGGAGAAGCTGGCCTCCATGGAAATACCGTAGGACCCATAGCCATAGAGCAGCATGGGATTCGCCCCGTTTAGCTCCGTGCCTTTTTTCATGAGGATGGTGATGGGTACCAAGGCCCCGTCATCAGCCCGTGCGAACAGGCGGCGTGTCTCGTAAGCGGCAGGATCATGCCCGGAGGGAACGTCCCGTACCTTACGGAGGCTCTTTTCACCGGTCTGCATGTCGTAATCGTACCAGTGGGCCGGTGTGGTGGGGGACTGGTAGATATAGCGCAGGACGGGCTGCTCATATTCCAGAACACCCAGCAGGCTCAGCGTGTAGGCAGGCTCATCCATGCTGATATGGCGGGCATGGCGGCGTATGTCGCCCCTGTCAGCATCGCTGCGGCTGAGGGTGAAGATTTCCGTATTGCCGTTGCGCCGCTCGATCCAGGCCAGATGGTCCTTTCCGGCACTGACACCAAGCAGGAAGTGCCCATCCTCATGGGGCAGGAACTCCTGCCAGTGGGCACGGTCCGGTGTGGCCTCTGGGGCGGTCATCAGCTTGAAGTCAATGGCCCCGCCTGCGTTGGTCAGGATGATGAAGCGGTCATGCCAGTGGGTCAGGCTGTAGCGTTCGCCCCGCACCAGTGGCGCAGCGACTCTGGGCGTGGCTGTCGGGTCGGAGGCGGGGATGAGCAGGGTTTCGTTCGTGTCATGATCGCCCCGCTCAATGGCGACCCATTTTCGGGAGGCACTGACGCCAATGCTGAGGAAGAAGCCGGGGTCTGTCTCATCGAAAATGAGCGTGTCTTCGCCCCCCAGAAGCGGGCGGCGATAGATGCGGGAGGGGCGGCCATTATCGTCCCGGTAAATCCAGAAAAGATACTGGCTGTCTGGTGAAAGGGTAAAGCTGCCCGTACTGCTTTCCACGGCGGGAGCGCAGAGTGTGCCAGTGGAAAGGTCCTTGACCTGAATCCGGTACACTTCCGACCCCTGCACGTCCTCAGCATAGACGTAATAGCGGTGGTCTTCCGTATGGGCGGCTTGAGCGAGGCTGTAGAAGCTATGCTGGGCAGCCAGCTCGTTCACGTTCAGGAGGATTTCTTCCGGCCCATCGGCTTCATTGGTACCGGCCTTGCGGGGGCGGCGGACATGGAGTGGATACTGGGCGTCTTTCTCGTAGCGCAGGCCATACAGCCACGGGCCACTCGGCAGGGGAACAGATTCCTCAGCCGGTGGGATGCGGCCAACCATCTCCTTGAAGAGTTCTTCCTGAAGTGGAACTGTCTCGGCCAGTACGGCCTCCGTGTAGGCATTTTCCTGTTTCAGGTGGGAGCGGATGTCGTCCCTCAGGACAGATGGGTCACGTAGAACCTTCTGCCAGTTTTCATCCTTCATCCATGCGTAGGAATCTGTGCGGGTACGGCCAAGCTGTTCCAGCACGATGGGGTTGCGCCGGGCCACAGGGGCCTTGGGCAGGGAGGTGGTGGTGTGTTTATCAGCAGTCATGGGGAAAGATGTGGCGGTTGGTTGGAAGGGATTCAATGGCTTGGAGGGATGCGTCATGGGCTGTCATAAAGAAAATCCCGCAACCGGGCTGTTTGCTCTGGTTGAGGTGGCAGCTCATGCGCCCCTATGGCCGTGACGGGCGTCAGGCTCAGGGCCGTGACGAGCCATGCGCCCTGAAGATGGGGGATGTCCGCTTCCATCAGGGGGCGTTCCGTGCAGAGGCCAGCAGCGAGTAGGCGGGCACGAGAGATGCCGGGCAGAATTCCGGCAGAGAGGGGCGGGGTGACGATCTGCCCGTCCATTAGGGCCAGAAAGCTGGCGGCAGTGGCTTCGGCAATCTTGCTTTCATGAGTGAGCCAAAGAGCATCATCGGCACCCTGTTCCTGTGCTTCCATGCGGGCAAGGATGGCGGGTAGGGTATTGAGAGACTTTACCCGGTTCAGCACGGCCTGTCGGTCTCGTCGCTGCGTGCTGACATGCAGGCGGACGGGATGCGGGGCATGGCCGGGCGGCGGAGCCGTGGTGATGAGTAGCGTAGTGTGAGGTGTTGCAGGTGGCGTCAGCCCTCTCGGGCCGGGACCTCGTGTGAGGGTCAGGCGGGCGGAGCCATCCGTCAGGCTATTGGCCGCGATGAGACGGCCTAGAGCGGCCTGAATGATCTCCCATTTGGGGGGCGGGAGGCGCAGGATGTGGCAGCCTTCTTCCAGCCGGGTCAGATGGGCTTCCAGAAAGGGGATCTGCCCGTTGCGAAGCTGCATGGTTTCAAAAAGCCCATCACCCAACAGCAGGCCCCGGTCCCGTGCCGTGATGACCGGACTGTCCGCTGGGAGAAGATCACTGTTCAGCCAGAGAAAGGGGCAGGAGGAGGTGGGCATGGGTCAGTGTCCGTAACTGTGCAGTACCTTCAGCAGCGGAGCAGCCTTGAGGCACATTTCTTCATATTCTCGTTCTGGATGGGAGGGGTAGGTGATTCCACCGCCTGCTCCTACTTTCAGATGGTCCGCTGTCGCACTGATGCTGCGGATGATGACGGCACTGTCCATTGCTCCATCCCAACCTAGCCTGAAGAGCGTGCCGCAATAGGCCCCTCTGGCAGAGGTCTCGACCTCATCAATGATTTCCATGGCCCGATATTTCGGAGCCCCCGTGACGGACCCGGGCGGGATCGTGGCCGCCAGCAGGTCGGCAGCGTCATATTCAGCTTGTAGCTGCCCTGTGACGCTGGAGACGAGATGATGGACATGGGCGAACCGTTCCACGGCAAAAAGCTGAGGAACCTCCACGCTGCCCAGCCGACAGACTCGCCCAATGTCGTGGCGCATCAGGTCGGTAATCATCAGATTCTCGGCGAGTTCTTTCTCATCCCGGCGGAGAGTCTCTTTCAGGGCGTCATTCTGCCGTGGGTCGGTGCTGATGGGACAGGTACCCTTGATGGGCCGTGTCTCAATTCTTCCTTGGCGGTCTAGTGAAAGGAATCGCTCGACCGAGGCACTGAGTAATGTGAAGTTTGGCGTATGGAACCATGCCCCAAAAGGAGCAGGGCAGGCTGTGCGGAGTCGTTCGTACAGGTGTGGTAGGTCCAGCCCTTCAGGCCGAGACGCGACCCAGCGCATGGTCAGGTTGGCCTGAAAAATATCTCCTGCCGCAATATAGTCCTGCACAGTACGAACAGCGGCCTGCCATGCGCTGGCACTCTGTTCTGCGATGGCTGTGATGGGCGGGCACTTATGGGCTGGTGGGGTAGCAGCAGGAAGTTCTGGCGGGGGCAGACCGTCTAGGCTTGCCCACCAGAGCCTTTGTTCCAGCCTGTCGATAATGAACAGGTCCCGACAAGCCAGAGCGGTGAAGGCAGGGCAGTCCGTTTCATGACGTGAGATCAGCCCTTCACGGGCCATGCCAGCTTCATAGCTGAGCAGACCGATTACCCCACCGGTAAAGGGCAAGTTGGGGGAGGGGGTGGAGAGTTCACCTTTCGGCGCATGAGCGGCCAGAAATGCTCGCAAATGCCGGGCGAAATGGCGCATTTCTGTCAGAGGAAGTGTGAGATGCTCGGCTGGTTGGGGGCAAAGGAAGCTCCAGCGGTGTCGTTCCTGTTCTGCTGGCCCGCCACTATCAAGAAATACAGACCTCTTTTCCTGCCAGCAGAGAGGAAAGAGCCGTTCCGACGGCTGCCAAGGCAGTTCGGTGATACGGGGTGCAGAAGAGGGGGCGGACAGGAACAAACTAGGCACCTGATGCAGAATGGGTTATGCTGAACCACTAACCATTACAGAAAACGGGTGGACCTGTCTTGAGCGAGCCGCACGATATTTTGCCTTCCGACCGCCTCCCGGTGACGATTGAGGAGGAAATGCGTTCCTCCTATCTGGCCTATGCGATGTCGGTGATCGTCTCCCGTGCGCTGCCAGATGTGCGTGATGGCCTCAAGCCTGTTCACCGCCGTATCCTGTATGCCATGCGGGAAAGCGGCTTTACGGCGGATAAGCCCTACCGCAAGTCGGCCCGTGCGGTCGGTGACGTGATGGGTAAATATCACCCGCATGGTGATAGCTCCATTTATGACGCCATGGTCCGCATGGCGCAGTCTTGGTCCATGCGTGTGCGGTTGGTGGATGGGCAGGGTAACTTCGGGTCCGTTGATGGCGACAGTCCGGCGGCCATGCGTTATACCGAGGCCCGGCTGGCGAAGTCCGCTTCCTTCCTGCTGGATGATATTGACCGGGATACGGTCGCCTTCCAGCCCAACTATGATGAAAGCGAGCAGGAGCCGCAGGTTCTTCCAGCGGCTTTCCCCAATCTTCTGGTCAATGGGGCGTCCGGTATTGCGGTGGGTATGGCCACCAACATCCCGCCCCATAATCCGGGTGAGGTGATTGACGCCGTTCTGGCCCTGATCGCCAATCCGGACATGACGCTGGAAGAGCTGATGCAGATTGTTCCGGGGCCGGACTTCCCGACCGGAGGAATCATCATGGGCCGTCGGGGCATCCGGCAGGCTTATGAAACAGGCCGTGGCTCCATTCCTGTCCGTGCCCGTGCCGAGATTGAGGAAATCCGCAAGGACCGCTTCGCCATTGTGGTGACGGAGATTCCGTATCAGGTCAATAAAGCTACGCTTCAGGAAAAGATTGCCGATCTCGTCCGCTCCAAGGATATTGAAGGCATTTCCGACATTCGGGACGAAAGTGACCGTTCCGGTATGCGGGTGGTGATCGAGCTGAAGCGTGATGCCACGCCGGAAGTGGTGCTGAACCAGCTTTACCGTTTCACCCAGCTTCAGACGAGTTTCAGCGTCAACATGCTGGCACTGGATGAAGGCCGCCCCCGCACGATGGGGCTGCGGGATGTGCTGGATGCCTTCATCCGCTTCCGTGAAGATGTGATCCTCCGCCGTGCCCGGTTTGACCTGAACAAGGCCCGGGACCGGGGGCATCTGCTGGTTGGTCTGGTGCTGGCCGTTGCCAATATCGATGAAGTCATTGCCCTTATCCGCTCCGCTCCGGATGCTGCCACGGCCCGTGAGCAGCTCATGACCCGTACATGGCCCGCCGCTGATGTGGAGCCGTTGCTGGAACTGATTCATGATGAAGGCAATGTGATTGTTGATGGCCGTGTCCATCTGACAGAAGCGCAGGCCCGTGGCATTTTGGAGCTGCGTCTCCAGCGTCTGACGGGTCTGGAACGTGAGAAGATTCAGGCAGAGCTGGCAGAGGTCAGTGCCCGTATCACCGAGCTTTTGGAAATCATCGGCAGCCATGTGCGCCGCATGGAAGTCATGCGGGAGGAACTTCAGGCCGCCCGTGCCGCTCTGGCCGACCCACGCTGCACGGAAATTTCTGATGCGCTGGGCGATCAGTCTGATGAGAGCCTGATCGAGCCGGGGCAGATGGTGGTGACCATCACGCGGGATGGCTTCATCAAGCGGACGCCACTGGAGCTGTTCCGCTCGCAGAACCGTGGTGGCCGTGGCCGCACGGCGGCGGGGCGGCGTGGTGATGACATTGTCATCCGCAGCTTCAATGCCCATACCCACCAGTGGGTGCTGTTCTTCTCCTCGGGCGGGAAAGCTTACCGCATGAAGGTTTGGCACCTGCCGGAAGCTGCCCCGACAGCCAAGGGGCGGGCCTTGGTCAATCTGCTGCCGGAGCTGGGTGAGGATACCATCACCGCTGTTCTGCCCCTCCCGCAGGATGAAGAGCTGTGGGATGACCTGCATCTCGTCTTCGCCACGGCAAGCGGTAATGTGCGGCGTAACCGCCTGAGTGATTTCCGTAACATCCGCTCTTCCGGCCTAATTGCTATGAAGCTGGATGAGAATGATCTGCTGATCGGCGTGGCAACGTGCCGTGAGGGGCAGGATGTGTTCCTTGCTACCCGCAATGCCCGTGCCATCCGCTTCCAGATCACGGATGACGTGCTGCGTGTCTTTGCAGGGCGTGGCAGCACGGGCGTGCGTGGCATCCGTCTTGCTGATGGCGACCGGGTTGTCTCCCTTGCCGTGCTGAATCACGTTGAAGCCAGTGTGGAGGAGCGCGCGGCCTATCTCCGGGCAGCCAATGCGCGTCGTCGTGTTCTTGCTGCCCAGCCCGGTGATGAGGGGCTGGAGGAAGAGATTGAGGATAGCAGCGAGGTAGCTTCTGACGAGGAAGGGCTGGAGGAGATTCTGGCCGACAGCCCGCTGAGTGAAGACCGCTATGCCGAGCTTGAGGCGCAGGAACAAATTCTGCTCACCGTGACGGATACGGGCTTCGGGCGGCGTTCCTCCGCTTATGATTACCGTGTTTCTGGCCGTGGCGGGCAGGGTATCAATAACATGACCTTCTCTAATGCCCGCCGTGGGCGTGAGGTTGTGGGCACTCTGGTCACGCTGGATGGAACGGATGTGATGATGGTGACCGATACGGGCCGCCTCATCCGTCTGCCGGTCGAGCAGGTGCGTGTGATGTCCCGTCAGGCTGGTGGTGTGACGCTCTTCCGTGTGGATGGTGATGAGCGCATCATCAGTGTCTTCCCCGTGATGGAAGATGACACGGAAACGGAAGAGGATGCCGAGGCTGAGACTGCCGTCAGCACGGAGGACGGAGAGGTTGAGGTGGCTCCGTCAGCAGATGGTGACGGGGCGGATGACTGACCGGCGCATCGGTTTCTATCCCGGTACGTTTGACCCGGTCACGTTCGGGCATCTGGATGTGATCGACCGAGCAGCGGCCCTGTTCGATCACGTTGTGGTCGGGGTGGCGATCAATGATGCCAAGGGGCCTCTGCTGGGGTTTGAGGAACGGCGGGAACTGCTGGAGCAGGAAGTTGCCAGCCTCCCCCATAAGGACCGTATCTCCGTTACCGGGTTTGACACGCTGCTGGTGGATGCCGTGAGGCAGGCCGGGGCGGGAACAGTGATCCGGGGGTTGCGGTCTGCCGGGGACTTTGATTTCGAGACGCAGCTTTCCGGTGCTTTACGGCGTTTGGCCCCGGAGATTGAAACGGTTTTCCTTCTGGCGTCTGAGAGCCATCGTACGACGGCGAGCCGGATTGTGAAGGAAATTGCCCGTCTTGGGGGGGATATTTCCCCGTTTGTCAGCCCCATGACGGCCCGTCTCGTACGGGCGAAACTGACAGGAGAACAGACATGAGACGGCGGCATTTCATTGCCGGTCTTGCGGCAGTCTCTGCCATGACCGGTGGAACCCTGACACAGGCACAGGCCAGTGAGCAGGATGGTAACGATCAGCTCAAGGAGAGCACGACAATGACAGGTACGACAACAGGCAAGAAGTTGGTTCTGGAGCTGAAGGATGGCAAGGTGGTCATCGCTCTGCGTCCTGATCTGGCCCCTAAGGCCGTTGAGCGTCTGGAGACGCTGGCTAATGAGGGTTTCTATAATGGTGTGAAGTTTCATCGTGTGATTGAGGGCTTCATGGCACAGAGCGGTGACCCGACAGGCACTGGCACCGGTGGTAGCTCTTATCCGGACCTGCCAGCCGAGTTCAGCCAGACGGCTACATTTGATCGTGGCACGCTGGGTATGGCCCGCACGATGGATCCGAACTCCGCCAACAGTCAGTTCTTCATTATGTTTGACCGTGTGCCGTCTCTGGACGGCCAGTACACCATCGCCGGTCAGGTGATTGAAGGCATGGAGTATGTGGACAAGATCAAGCGTGGTTCCGGGGCTTCCGGTATGGTCCAGAACCCTGATCACATCATCAAGGCTTACATCGAGAACTGATATAATTATCTGAAACTCGATGATTCCTTCCGCACGGAATCCTGTGTTCCGTGCGGATAAAGAAAATCGTAAGGAAGGCGTTTTCTACCCCTGTTGGGGTTGACGCTCCTAAGGAGAGCGGGTAGATAGCCTCCTCAAGTGAACCGGTAGCTCAGTTGGTAGAGCATTCGACTTTTAATCGAATGGTCCTGGGTTCGAGTCCCAGCCGGTTCACCATACTCGCAAGAGTGTGTGCCCAGATGGCGGAATTGGTAGACGCGCAGGCTTCAGGTGCCTGTGTCCGCAAGGACGTGGAAGTTCGAGTCTTCTTCTG
>JAFNMF010000024.1 GCA_026537415.1 Acetobacteraceae bacterium B3987
CTATTTTTCAAGGGGATAATCACCAGAGGGGTGGTGGGCGCAACAGGGATTGAACCTGTGACCCCTACCATGTCAAGGTAGGTGCCGTATCCCTGTTATTCCCTGTTTTCTGCCGTGTGTGACAATATTGGTAGTTATCCCGTGTCAATTTCGTGACAAAAAGCCACCAGCCATAAACTGCCTGATTTCATCCCTATAGGCATCAGGTACCAGCTTTGAATAACGTTCCACCATGCGGATCGTTCCCCAACCGCCTTCCTCCTTCAGCAATAGCAAGTCACGGTGCAAGCAGTAATGCCAAGAGGCCCACGTATGGCGCAGGGCATGAGGGGTATGCTCAGGAACGAACTGCCTGCGCTCTCGCACCTCTCCCTTGGGCACCCATTCCTTATATCGCCCGGGAAGACCAGCTCGCTCACAGGCCCCTGCCCATCCCCTCTTGAATTGTCCCCCGCTAGTGCGGGCATTATCATGATAGGCGAGCCCCTTTCTCTCCGCCCCGTTACGATAATGAACAAAGACACGTTCTGATCTATGAGGCAGGTCTGACAGAGCCTTCATGACCACAGGTGGCAGGTCGATATGACGCTGGTTACCCTGCTTCTGCCACAGCACAGCCCTGCGCCCCTTCAGGTCAACATCGTTCCATTCCAGTTCAAGAGCCTCTGACGACCGGGCACCTGTCCCCACAAGGAAGATCAGAAGCGGCCTCAGATGTTCCGCCGCAGATGACACCAGGCGGATAACCTCATCCGGGTACAGAAAAGGCACACTCTTTTCCTTCATGCGGACGGGTGCAAACGCTGGCAACTCACACCATCCACGCTGGGCGGCAAAGCGCATGACGGCACTGACAGGCGTATTCACGGCCCGCTTCTTGGTTGCTGGAGAAGATGCCATGCCCTTTATGAGCACGACCTTGTATGCCTCATCCAGTCTGGCCTGATTGATCTCCAGCAGCTTCGTATTGCGAAAGAATTCCAGTAGTCGGGCCAGATAGGCCTTTGTGGCACTGTGCCTCTCCTCTGCCTCCAGATAGGCCGCCACAGCGTGGGAAAATGTAATTACCGACTTCTCGCCGTAGATGCTGGCCTGCCATATTTCGCTTTCCCTTTTCGCCCTGTACTCCTCGGCCCGGCGGCGGACAGTAGTGCCCGTGCTTTCTCGTATGCGGCGTCCGTTGATGGTACCAATGAGCTGCCAGTATGCTGAGTCCGGACGTTTGATGATCTTGAGCGGCATGAGAGGCTTTTCTTCAATGTTTCATAGTTTTCTTGTGTGAAGACGTATTTTCTACCCCAACGATTATGCGTCGGCCTGCCTTGAAATACCGGCATGTCGTTCAGGTGCGACACGAGGGTGCTGCGCCGGATGGCAGGACCAAGAAGTGACAGAACATCCTTGATGTTCATAACTTCAGGTGTCACTGTCATAATCGACCTCCCTTCCGCACGTCCCACTTCACCCATGCCTCAATCCGGCTGGGGGCGTAGGGTCCGGTAGCCCCGCACTCCAGACAGTTGACGTAATGCCCATCCACGCTGGGCCTGTTGATGAGGTTCTGTCTCCCGGGAGGGCACCACGGACACGATGCGTGCGTTTGGGGCCGTGCTGCGGGCGCAGCTCTCCTGTATGCGCCATGCAGGCGCATTGAACGACAAGTCATTACTTTCTCTCTATTTGCTAGTGTTACTGTCCTGATGGAACAGTTCGTATTGTCCAGGCAGTGGCCTGCCTTTAGGGATGATTATGTCGAGCGCAGGCGGTGTCTGCGATACTTGCACTACCTCCCCCCTTCTGAGGCTCAGTCATCGACCGCCTCCCTCATACAAATTGGTGCATCGGGCAGTTCGGCGACACAGAAAGCATCTGCCAGACCGGTCATGAGCTGGGTGCCACTGACAATAGACGGGACGGAGCTGACACCATCCGCCACGAGATAGTGACGGTTCAGGGCGGGTATCACGTCCAACGGGGACTGCCAGCTGATGCAAACATCGTCTCGCATCATGCCTTCACTCCCCGTCGGGTTTGCTCGGACATCTTCGCCCAGCGCACGCTCTCGAACATCTGCACAGCCCGATAATGGGAAGCCATGTTGCTCAGGGGCACGGGCTGGCGGCGCATGTCGGCTAGAATGGCATCAATCTTGGGCAGGTTGAGCTGCTCATACGAGAAATCCTGCGTTTTCATTTGGAGACCCTCCCTGCCGTCAGCGCACTGGGGCCGGTTCCGATCTCGATGCTTCTCACATTCTCCAGCTGCTGACGGATGGACAGCCCCAGCAGGCAGCTGGCCGCCTCAGACAGGCCGTTATTGATTGATCGGACCGGGGGAATTGTCCCCCTCGCCTCGATCTCAAACTGCGCATCAGACAGCAGATCATTTGCGTGCAGGATCGTGTCATGAGCCTCCGGCCCAACGCCATCGCAATCAGCCAAAACGTCCAGAGATGCCCTTATCATCCGCAGAGCGTGGGCTGCGATATTCTTATCAGCCTTGTTCAGCGCATCGGCCCCGTTACCGCACTGATCCAGCAGATTGCGCCGGGCCATGGTGATGTCGTGCTTCTTCACCTCATCCCTCATGAAGCACCTCCAGCACCTTTCTGGCGTGGTACACATGCAGGCGACCCATATCCCAGAACGCTCCGGGCTTCCTGACTGATATTCGGGTTTCGCTGGGCACTGCTGATGATGTCGTAAGCCGTGCCGACAGCCTGAGCGCACCGCTCAGGCGATCCACTCCGGGCCATATCCCGTAGGATCAGCCCTGCATATTTCAGCTGATACTCGTCGTTGAGTTTATCCACCTCATCACCTCCGTGTTCGTGGTGTCTGAGGATATGATTATGCGTAATTTTTTACGTAGTCAATCATTGTGCGTAAAAAATTACTCTTATTTTTCCCGCAAAACGACTTTCGTGCTATCATCCTCCCTTAACGGCATACAAAAAAAACCGCCTCGAAAGGCGGCTTTCTCATACTTAAAGCAAAAAAAAATCAGGAAGCATGAAACCAATGAAGAATAGTTGTAACCGCTCCTATAACTACAGACGTGGTCGTAATTATACCCGCCACAAGAGCCCAGATTCCCTTATACGTTGGTAAGTGAGAGATACGCTCATCCATACGGGTAAGCGTTCCCCTCATGTCGGACAAGGTAGCCTGAACATTGTCCATTTTATCTTCAAGTTTTGAGAGGCGCCGTTCCATATCAGTAAAATGGGGAGGGCCGCCGCCTCCGTCAATGGGGCCTCCTCCACTTTCAATAACACCATTTTTGCAATTTAATTTGGCGAAACGTCTATTCATCTCATTCAATCGAGAAGATAACTCAACAACATTACTCACTTTCCTTTTCCTCCAATGAGGTCAAGAACTCCTTCATCTTCCTTGATACTTTTTTAAATGCCTGATCATATCGTTTTACTGAATCCCTGTGCTGAGCAGCATGACGCACAAAAGATTCATCGCTCATCAATAACGATCTAAATTCACAATCTGCTTCCATCATAGCTAAGACCACGTCTGACAACTGCGCCACTTGATCAAGTAATTTCCTATAATTATCGTCCATATTATTTCCCTTCAAAACGTGGCTTTCAGGCGTGTCTTTATTGAACTGACAACAAGGCCTTTGATCTGAATATCTGGGCAACCAGCACAGTCAGGCTCATCACAATCTGGGGCCGGAATAATGAAAGGCTGCTGAAAATTTGGGTCGGTACTCTGGGGCCACAGACAAACTGAACCATCTTCACGGATTTGAAGTGCTTTGATGGTGGCCTCAAAACCAGGGCCGTGGCTGTCACGCCTCATGACAACAACATAGTCACCAGTCTCAGGAGGACGTCCTAGAACATCGAAATCTATCACTGACACCAGAGACCCATCAGGGAAAACCCTGTTCATGCTCTGCCCCTTAACTTCTAGGGCATAGCGGTTCAGTTCAATGGGATAGCCATCATCAATAGGTATCTGGATATTGTAACGACGGCTGGCATCCCACTCAAAAGCTTCCGAAAACACCCCAGCCTGGACCGATCCTACAACAGGAATGGCCGCCATGTTCGTTGGCTGATGAGGAATAGCATTCCCAAAAAAAGAGTCTGCTCCGCTTTTTACATGCTGAAAAAGAAGCTCAGGGTCCAATGATAAGACACGAGCAAGCGCAAACAGCTTATCGGTTTTAGGAGCGTTTTTTGCCGTCTTCATGTGACGGATAAAATCAGGGCTGTTGACAGCCTCAATAGAAGCTTTTCGTTGGCTGATTTTCAGCTCTTTGCAACGAGCTTCGATAAACGTGGCGAGAGATTTAACCGACATACGTAATTTATTCCATAAAAGTTGACGCAAATCATGCGTAACTTTTTACGTATATCTTGACTTATTATTCTTTATGCGGCACTTTTTACGCATGAGACCGACAGAGCAAATCATCAAGGCAATATCAGCCTATTCAGCCCATAAAAATCTATCTGAACGATACGTCTCAGACCAGATTTTTTCCAGCAACAACGCCGTTCTCAGACTGAGAAAGAACAGCGGCATCACCCTGCGTAGCTATGAAAAGGCCATGGAGTGGCTGGCCATAAACTGGCCTGAAGACCTGCCATGGCCAAAGGGCGTCCAGAAAATCCCCCCCAAACCCACCCAGAGGAGCGCATCGTGAGCGACCCAGACAACAACGGTCAGGACGGACTGACACTGTGCGAGGCGTACAGAATGTCCCCTCCCACCGAGAAACTGCGAGAGGCAGTAGCCAGACAATTTAATATGTGTCCAACCGATGCCGATTATCGAATCTGGTGCGGATACGTTTCCGTCAACGGAACTGTCGAAACAGATGCAAGGTGTTCTGTAAGACTTGATGCCGTCATCACAGTTCAGCCTGATCCACAAGGGGCGGAATGGGACGCACTGAGAAACGCTATGAGAGAACTGCTGAAGACGGTCCCTGATGATACGCATGGTGGGTTCAGCAAGGATTTTTATAACGATCTGAACATAGTCGTACGCAGCGAATTTTCCGCCGAACGTGACCGCCGGTGGGAGGCTGAGAATGCGTAACACGCTTCTGCGCTGGGCCTCCGCTCCTGTTCTGGTGTGTTGTCACGGGCTGCACCCTATCCCGGCCGCCCGCACCCGCTCATCCCGAATGAATCTTTCTACGTTAATCAACGTAATTTCGTTTCTGGGCAGCGTAACCATCTTACTGTTGATGATCGGAGCAACCCTGCATGCCCGACTTCATTGATGGCTTCGAGGCCTTTGCCCGCATCCGGGCGTTCATCCGCAAAAAATACGGGACACAACGTAAATGCGCCCGTGCGCTCGGCCTGTCTGAGGGGCACCTGAGCGACATGCTGAACTCCCGCTGCGAGATCAGCCCACGCCTGTTGGCTGCCGCCGGGCTGGTGCGCCGTGTGGTGTACGAGGTGCGGGAGCTGCCTGGACTGGCAGAGGATGACCGCCAGAAGGAGAACACTGCCGATAGGCCCCAGCGTGTCCCTTCTCTTCCGCTAACCGGTTACAGGATAGGTCTGACAGCAGAGGTGACAGCTCTGGGGCTGAACAGGCCGGGACGAACCGGCTGCGTTCCTCCACACAGGCTGGGGACTACCAGACCATGAGCCGCAACCATCAGGAAGATCGGCTGCACAATCAAATTGCAGCTTACCTGAAGCTGGCAGAACTGCCCGGCTTCTTCTGGTCCAGCATCGAGAACCGGAACAATGGCAGAAATGAAGGCGGTCGCCGCAAGCGGCGTGGCTGCAAGGCTGGGATACCTGACATTCTGACGATCTATCAGGGCCGTGTGCTGTTTCTAGAAGTGAAGGTTCCCAAGGGCCGTCTGCATGAGAGCCAGAAAGAGCGCATCCCGGAGATAGAGCAAGCCGGGGCCGGTGTAGCGATCGTGCGGTCGGTGGATGATGTTTTCCACGCCCTGAAAGAAGCGGGCGTGCCCGTAAAAGCAACGCCCGCCTGATCTCCAATAAGGAAAGAGTTTTCTGACGCTACAACCCGCAGAAAACCCCTAACCAACGAAGGAAGTATAACATGATACTGCACATTATGGAACGGGGCCGTGTCCCCCTCACCATGTCCAGCCGTGAAATTGCAGAGCTGACCGGGAAGCAGCACGCACATGTGCTGAGAGATATCCGCAGCATGATAATTTCTCTTTATGGCGAGGAATACGTCGCCAAGACGATCCCCGAACATTACAGAAACAGGCACTCTGAATACATCCGGCAACACGCCGATGAAATCCTAGGGAAGATCATGGGAGATGATCCCAAACGGGTTCATCATCCATCATTCCATTGGGCCCGAGACAAAAGGGGTTATGTCAGCGAGTTCAGCCTGGATAAGGAACTGACCTACACGCTCATTGCGGGTTACAAAGTGAAGCTCCGCAACGCCATCGTGAAACGCTGGCTCGAACTGGAACAGCAGACCCAGCCTCACATCCCCACCACCTTACCAGAAGCCTTGCGTCTGGCTGCCAAGCAGGCCGAGCGTATGGCAACACTGGAACCAAAGGCTGCTGCTCTAGATGCTATCAGCCAGGCACCGGATGACATGGGGGTGCGAGACGCCGGGCGGGAACTTGGCATAGGCCAGACACGGCTTGCTCGCACCATGATCTCCCGCCGCTGGGCCTGCCGTGAAGCCGGACGATTGAAACCAGCCCATTACGGACTTTCCACTGGATATGTCCGGTTTGTTTCCCGCTGTTACACGGACACACGGACCGGAGAAGACCGCCTAACGGATATTCTGGTCCTCACCCGCAAAGGGCTGACCCGCATGGCTGAAATCCTCGCTAAAGAAGGAGCAGACGCATGAGCCACACTCACCTCCCCGAACCTCTGGTGCCAGAAGAATGCGACCTGCGTGGCTATGAACACATGAAGCTCTTTGGGCACAAGCTGTTCAAGTCCACACTCTATACAAAGGGCCTGCGGAACCACCGGGCCTTCATCGCCTCCATCAAGCTGATGTGGGAAGCATGGCAGTCTCAGGTACCGGCAGGCTCCCTGCCCGATGATGACGATGAACTGGCCCTACTGGCTGATTTCGGCATTGATGTGGAAGGCTGGAAGGCCGCCAAGGAACTCGCTCTGCACGGCTGGATAAAATGCAGCGACGGGAGGCTTTACCATCCCCTGCTCGCTGAGGACGCCATCCATTCCTACGAAGGGCGCAGACGAGACAGGGAGCGTAAGCGTGCCCAGCGTGCCGCCAAAAAGCGGAAGGCGGATGGGGACATCCCTCATTTGTCCGAAAGATGTCCGCCGGACATCCGCTCTGAGAGTGAGAGGGAGAGAGAGATATACCAATCTAAAGATTGGCCCACGGCTACGCCGCAGGCACGGGGTTTTGCTTCTATTGCTGAAAATGACCGTGAGCCTCTGCCAGACGATGATGAGCCTGAGCCGGTACACACGCCACCCGCTAGGCCTGTCCCTTCACCCCATAGGTCCGTCTTCGCCCATCTCCCCCGTGTCGTGGCCCTGACAGGGCGGTCAGAGCGTGCCTGCCGGGGGCTATTGGGGTCGTGGCGCAAGAAACTGGGCGATGACGTTCCCCTGTTGGATAGCCTGCTGACCGAATGCGAACGTCAGGACGCAGCAGAGCCGGTAGCGTGGCTCGAACGTGCCATTAGCCGCACCACTGGCCAGCCCGTGGCAGAGAAGCACCTGAGCGACACTGAACGAATGGTGAACGATGCTCTGGGGCGTGCCCAGCGTGCCTGGTCCGCACTTTTCGAGGAGTGCCGTGATTTCGGATGGGTCAACCGTGTCTGGCCGGAGCGTGCCGCTGCGCTGGGCCTGCCGCCCTGTTCCGTCACCCGTGAGGCGTATGCAGCCCATTTTGCGGGAGAAGCCTCATGACGCCAGTGCAGCAAGAAAGGCTCCAGAAGGCTGTGAGCATTTGGATCAAGGCACGCCAGAAGTCTCTGGGCATCACCAGCGGCCAGTTGGCAGAGCTAGTGGGCAGGAGAGCAAGTACGGTTCAGTCATACCTCAGCGGGAAGTTGTCCGTTCCATTCGATGTAATCCTTACCCTCGCTTACGAGGACGACTGCACGGTCGAGAAAACACAGGAGCTATTCGCTGCCTATGCGAATATCAGGGCTTAGAAGAAAAAGCCGCCTGGCGGGGAAATCCGGGCGGCCTTGGTCTGAGTGCCGGTCTTGTCTGTCAGGAATGGGGATTTTTGTAGCACAACAAGGCGGGCAGTACAATGAGACCGACAAAAGAACGCATGAACAAGCCAGACTGGGAACAGGTTGGGAAGAAACGCCGCCGCTCGGACACTCTGGCAGCATTACAACCAAAGGTTGGCGATGACGTGATTGCAGAGGCACACCGCTGGATTGCGGACTGGGAACTCGCCGTGAATGGCTATTGCGATGAGATGAAGAACAGCGGCAGCCCGGCGATCCCGGGGAATGTCTTCACCTTCAACGTCCTACGGGGGCAGAAGTGGCTACCCATAAGAGCGTTCTGCCGTCACGCCGGGCAGGAAACACATATGCTGCTGGTCCAGATGCTGGCTCATGGCTGGTCATTCTCCAGTATCGGGCGGTCACACTGGCCGGAGCTGAGTGAGAACAGAGCAAGAAACCGGGCATCTGAAGCCTGCGAGGCGGCCCTTCTGGCTCTGCATGACTTCTGGTGCCAGCAACGCAAGACAGAAGCCGGACGGGCCATACAGGCGGCCCGTTGCTTCAGGGCGTACCCTTCTCTCCCTGTGCTGTGTAAAGAGTTTGGTCTAGCACGACCCGGTATGAGGAAACTGATTGATCGGGGAGAGAAAATGCTCAATCGCCCCCGGCATGGATTGACAGCCATAGGCGGATAACTGTAAAAAATTGGCATGATCGTTAGCCGTGTGCCCAGTTGGGTTGCACGGCTTTTTTATTGGCTCTTTTCTGCCAATCAGCACAATTCAGGACATGCCATGCGCCGCCCCTTCCCTCATTCCGCAACCCGGATTGAGCGGGGCTGTATTGTGTCCACCCGGTCCGGTCTGGGCATTGTAGTACGGCGGCGGGGCAAACGAGCCGTGTTGGTGCGTATCGTGAAGGGGCCGTTGCCTAGACATCGGGCAGACATCCATCCCTCATGGCTAGGTACGCTCCGAATGAAGCTGAGGCATGGTGATGTTGTGCGCTGTGTGCCCAGCGTGATGAATGTTCACCGCCTGCACCCCATGCGGGCCACAGCTCCTGTCACCCTCATGCAACGCATCGACAAGGCCGTAGCCCGTGAGCTGGCCATCCGGCAGGATGAAGATGCCAGCCGCCAACGGCCCGGAGGTCCGGCCATACCGCATCATCGATATGGTTAGGGCCGTCTTCCGCTGGGCCTTCTATCTCTGGCGATCACGTCACAACTGCACGAATGAGGGTCATGTCATCCTACCGCAGGGCCGATGTGCGGTCTGTGGCGTCATCCCCGCCGTACTGGAGCCGCCCAGTGCAGAAGCCATCAAAGCGCACGCTCTAAAGTAGACGCAAATAGAGAAAGGATTACATCGTGACAGGGAGGAAGACGCCCGGTTCCGAGCCGAAGAAGGGCACTTCCACGAAGACCACGACCAGACGGAAGGCCAAGGTACCCGGCTCCGGCCGGAAGAAAGGCACCCCCAACAAAGCCACAGCCGAGATAAAAGAGCTGGCCCGTGAGCATGGTCCAGCGGCCATCAAGGCACTCGCCCAACTGCTCATGTCGGCAGACAGCGACACAGCCCGCATTGCCGCCGCCAAGGAGCTGCTGGACCGTGGGTACGGCAAGGCCACCGCCACGCAGGAGATTTCCGGCCCCGGGGGCACGCCTCTGCAAGGCCCCGTGCTGGTGATGGAGACCGTCCCGAGAGGCAGCAAGGATGACACAGCAGCAAAGGACGCCAGTAAAGATACCTGAAGCCTTCGGCAACTTCGCCCAGCCCTACCGCTACCGGATGTATTATGGTGGCCGTGGGTCGGGCAAAAGCTGGACGGTTGCCCGTGTGCTGGTCTGTCTGGCCGCCACACGGAAGCTGCGCATCCTCTGCTGCCGTGAGTTCCAGAACAGCATCGCTGACAGCGTGATGAAGCTGCTGGCCGAACAGATCAACGATTTGGGGCTGAGCCGCTATTTCACGGTGCTGGAAACAACCGTCCGAGCGCATAATGGCAGCGAGTTCCTGTTCAAGGGGCTAGCCCGGAACAGCCAGTCAATCAAATCCACCGAGGGCGTGGACATTGCCTGGGTAGAGGAAGGCCAGACCATCAGCCAGAATTCAATCGACCTTCTGCTGCCCACCATCCGCAAGCCCGGCTCCGAGATATGGTTTACCTGGAACCCGCTGGAAGAAGGCGCACCGATTGAGGTGCTGCGTGACACGCTTCTGGGGTCCGACAATGCTTTCATCCGGCAGGTCAACTGGTCAGACAATCCGTGGTTTCCAGCCGTCCTGAATGAAGAACGGCTCCGCTGCCTGAATCACGACCCGGGGAACTACAAACACATCTGGGAGGGCGACTATCGCCGCTACGGAGACGCTTTCTTCAACCTCTCCAATGCGCTGCTGGATGACGCCCCCCTGCCCCTGCCTGCCGCCTGTGACTGCGTCTATGCCGTCATGGATACGACCCTGAAGGGCGGTCAGGGCAATGACGGTACAGGCGTGGCCTATTTCGCTCTGGACAGGTTCAACCGTACCAGCCCGCTGATGGTGCTGGACTGGGAGCTGGTCGAGGTGGAAGGTGCCCTGCTGGAAGACTGGACACCGACCGTCACGGCTCGTCTGGAAGAACTGGCACGCCTCACCGGCGCACGACATGGCTCCATCGGGCTGCATATCGAGGACAAGGCGGCAGGCAGCGTCATCATTCCCCAGCTCCAGCGGCGGGGCATGAATGTCCATGCCATCGACAGCAAACTGACCAGCATGGGCAAGGACCAGCGGGCACTGGATGTCTCCACGCCCGTACAGCAGGGCCTCATCAAGATTGCGGAACCTGCCTTCAGCAAGACCAACATCTTCCGGGGGCAGAGCAAAAACCACTTTCTGTCTCAGGTCTTCGGCTTCCGGCTGAATGACAAGGACGCCCTGCGCCGGGCGGACGACCTGCTGGACTGCTTCTGTTACGGCATCGCCGTGGGGCTGGGCGACAACATGGGAGGATGACCAATGGCAACCGATGGCGATTATGGCCGCAACGCCCTGTGGAAGGCCATGATGGGCGAGGACATCCTCCCCGGCCATGCCCCCGGCTATGAGCTGTGCAAGCTGATCTACACCTCCCACCCGCTGGGAGCGAAGATTGCCGGGATGCCGGTGGACATGGCCCTGGGGGAAGCAAGAGAGATCCGTGTGGATGCAGCACCGGACGATGAGCCGGCCAGAGAGTTCCTGCGCCACTGGGAGTATAATGGCTGCGATGAGGTCATCGCCCAGCTTGGCACCAAGGCCCGGGTCTATGGCTTGTCGGCTTTGATCTTCGGAGCGGTGGACCCGGCAACAGGTGACCCCATCCCGACCGACCAGCCCCTGCCACTGGAGCGGCTGCATCAACTGGACATCTACTTCAATGTCGTGGACCCGCTCAACGCTGCCGGGTCGCTGGTGATGGAGCAGAACCCCAACAGCCCAGACTTTCTCAAGCCACCCTCTGCCGTCACGGTGGGCGGACGTACCTACTGCAAGGGCCGGTTTGTGGTCCTCCAGAATGAAGGGCCAGAATATCTGGACTATGAAGGCTCGACCTATGGCTATTCTGGCCGGTCATCCTTCCGCCGGTGCATCTATCCCCTGCGCTCCTATCTGGAGACACAGGTCGCCAACAATCAGGTGGCGCACAAGGCCGGGGTACTGATCGCCAAAATCAAGCAGGCCAGCAGCACCGCCAACCGGATGATGCAGGTCTTTTCCACCCTCAAGGCGGAACGGCTGAAGATCAGCGGCAACGAGAACGTCATCACGATCGACAAGGATGAGGACATTTCATCCCTGAACCTGCTGAATGTGGATGGCTCCCTCTCCGGCGTCCGGCAGTCCATCATCGAGGACATCGCCGCCGCTGCCACCATGCCTGCCCAGATACTCAAGAGCCAGACACTGGCGCAGGGATTTGGTGAGGGCACGGAAGATGCGAAGCAGATTGCCCAGTATATCGCAGGCCGCCGCCGGTGGCTCCGCTCCGCCTATGGCTTCTGCGATACGGTGACGATGCGCCGGGCATGGAACCCTGGCTTCATCCGGGCCATGCGGGAGAAGCACCCGGAGGAATATGGCGAGAAATCGGACGAGACCATCTTCCGGGAGTGGCGGGATTCATTCACGGCCCGCTGGCCTTCTGAGACTGAAGATGCAGAAGCCTTCGAGACCACTGAGAAAAAGTACCGCATCATTCTGGACACGGCCCGCCTGCTCTATCCCATGGTCCAGAACAGCCCGGACGGCATGGCCTCCCTGCTGGAGTTCGTCCAGACGAACATCAACAACACCGGCAGCGACCTGTTCACTGGAGAGCTGGACATAGACACGGATTCAGTGAGAGCCGTACCGCCCGGCGATCTTGCCTCTTCCGCTCCACAGTGAGCGGAAACAGGACTAGAGTGAAAGAGTGTTCCCCGCCCGTGCGGGGATGGCCCGGAACGCTTGGCTAGCTTAGCACTTTCCTCAAGGTGTTCCCCGCCCATGCGGGGATTGGGGCACCTTAGCGGGTGCTTTTTTACGAAGAACACAAATTTATTATTGTATTATAAACGCAATTTGCGTATAAAAGACTTGTCGAGGCAATCAAGCCCGACAAAAAGGAGGTTGCTTATGAGCAAATCCCCCAAGCGTGAGGAAATAGTCTTCTGGCTTGTCGTAATACAAACAGTCTGTACCGTTGCCGCAACGGCCAAAGACCTTGGTTACTGGCTGGCCAACCTGATTAAATCCCACTAACGGTATGAGGGGGATCCGTCCCCCTCATATCACCGCCACCATGAGGGAGGACACTATGGAATGGCTTCTTGAGCGGCCACGGCTCATCTGGGTTGGTCTGGCATTGGTTGCCCTGGTGGCTTTCGCCTACGGGCTGATAAAAGGTCTATATTTCTAAGGAGGCAATCATGACACCGACCCGTTTTCGGGAATGCCTGGACACGTTCCATTGGACACAGCGAGGCTTCGCCCGCATTGTCGGGCGTGGCGAAGGCACCGTCAGGCAATGGGCACGAGGGGCCGTTTCCATCCCCCATAATGTCGCCCAGTGGCTGGAAAACGTCACGACATACATGGAAACTAACAGGCCACCTGAACGACAGACACACGCTGACAAGCAGTGACTACGAACCCTCCCCTCACCGGGAGGGTTTTTTATTGCCCGGAGTCTCCCCCATGCCGCCCCGTCCCTCCTTCCAGCAGATTCTGACGGAGGCGGTGGCGGACCTGCGGGCGCATGGGTATGACAGCAAGGCCCGTCTTCAGAAATGGGTGCGTGCCCTGCGCCGGGCGGCAGAGGCCGCCACAGGCTCGCCGCAGCTTCTGGAAAGCGAGATAAGCCGCACCCTCCGCAAGGCGTACTCACAGCAGGTCACAGGTGGGGTTCTGGCACGGCGGCAAGGCATCCCCGCCTATACCGTCAAGAAGCTATCGCCCGCTCTCCAGAGGGAACTGTCCCGCCGGATACAAGCTTCCGCCGACCTTATCACCCTGAACCGCACACAGGCGATTGAACGCACCCTGCAACGCTTTTCCGGCTGGGCCACGGCACAGAACCCCGGACGGGTGACGCCGGAGAAAGTACGGGAGATCAAGGCGGACATCGCCAAACCCGTACGGTCCCAGCCTTTCGAGAAGCGGCGTGTCATCATCGACCAGACAGCCAAACTCAACTCGAACATCAATTACCTTGTGGCCTCGGACAACAAAGCCATCGCCGTAGTCTGGGACGCCAACGCCGGGCGGCCAAACTACAACCACCGCAAGGAACATCTGGCCCGGGATGGGAAAATCTACGTCCTCCGGGATGGCTGGGCCTACAGGCAAGGCCTCATCACCAGAGGGGCCGGGATTTACGAGGACATGGACAGCTTTGGAGAGCTGCCCTTCTGCTCCTGCCGGGGCCGCTACCTCTACCACCTCGACCAGCTGCCCGACGACATGCTGACAGAGAAAGCCCGCAAAGCGTTGGCCAAACCATAGGAAATCACCATGCCTTCCAGTGACGACCGCCCACGGGATGAATATGGACGGTGGGTCAGCGAAGGCGGTGCCCGGCGCAAGAAATTGCAGGAACGGCACGGAAAGCTGCTGGACCGGCTGGAGAAGGAACATGCCAACCCGCCAGCTTATGGAGACGAGGCATGGAACATGCCTTCAACGGGGCATGATACGAGGAAAGAACCGCCCCTGAAACGCCCCGTCATCGTGGGAGAAATACCCCACCCTGAGGACCAGAGCGTTCAGGTGCCGGTGGCCTTCCATGAAGGAACGCAGGACACTCGCAAGAAGAACGGACGGGGTAGCGGCTATGGCCGCCGCCACATCGAATACAGGCACGGGAAGGAAATCAGGGACCTTGGATACAGGAACGCCCTGGAGTTCGTGGGACATGCCGTAGAGAACCATACGGATGATTTCCAGAGTCCCAGACATCCCACCAGGCAGCTCACGGCTGAAGGCCCGCATGGGACGCCGTTACTGACAGCTCTGAACCTAGTCCCACATGGAGATCACTACTCCGTGCGGACGGCCTTCCCGACGAACAGGGGTTACATTGAAGGTCTGAAACAGCAGGCGGGGAGTTCGCGACCTTCCCCTGGTGGTCAGCACGGCCATAACCACGAGTTAACAACCCAACGTCATTCCCTGAAGGCCGGGGAAGCGGGGCAAGGCGACAATTCACCTGCTGCGCCGAATATGGAGCGCAGGGACGGCTCCCGTCAAGACGATTATGAGCCGGACGTCATCCCTCTCCTGTCGCCGGAGCATTTCCGCCACACGGTTCACGACCAGAAAGACGCTGCCATGCCTTCCAGTGATGACCGTCCACGGGACGAATATGGGCGGTGGGTCAGCGAAGGCGGTGCCCAGCGCAAGAAACTTCAGGAACGGCACGGTAAGCTGCTGGACCGGCTGGAGAAGGAAGATGCCAACCCGCCAGCTTATGGAGACAAAGCATGGAACATCGGCAAGGGGGGTTACGATACCCGTAACCAGCCGGGAATGTCCCGCCCTATCGTGCTAGGAGAGATCCACCATCCTTATGACAGAAACACTCGTGTCCCTGTCGTACTGCGGGAAGGAATGCAGGATACTACTCACCCTGCCGGATCAGGGTTTGGCAGACGGCACATCGAGTTTCGTCATGGACAGGAACTGCGGGACAAAGGCTTCCGTGACGCCGTGGACTTCGCCGGGCATATAGTCAACCACCATGACATTGATGTGGAAGATCAGCGGCGAGGATCCCGTATTCTGGCACAGAAGCCGGAGAAGGAAAGCTCAAATGCCAGAACACCCCTTACACCGCTACGGCTGCACGAGAAGGGTGACCATTACTCGGTAACAACGGCCTATCGTGGGAAATGGCGGGATGTAAAGAAACTGAAGAAGCAGGCGGAGGACTCGCAGCGGACGGAGAAACCATCTCATCCTCCTGATGCCCGTTCCGATCATGGGCATGAGGTTGTACAGACCGTGCCCCCACAAGGACCGGATGGGGACCGGCAAGGCGATAATTCACCCGCTTCGCCACTGAATATGGAGCGCAAGGACTGCTCCCGTCAAGACGATTATGAGCCGGACTCCATCCCCCTCCTACCGCCGGAGCATTTCCGCAGCACGGATCACGAACAGAAAGACGCCGCCATGTCCTCCGTTACTGCCGCCGGTATTGTCTATACCACCGCCGGGCGTGTGCTGCTGCTTAAGCGGGCAGACGGCACATGGGGCATTGTGGCGGGCAAGAGCGAAGAAGGCGAAACCCCGCCGGAAACCGCTGCCCGTGAGGCGATAGAAGAGATCGGGACTGCTCCGGAGGGCAAGACGCTCTGGTCCGTCCAGATGCCCCGTCATGATGGGCCGGGGGACTTCCGGGCTTACGCCGTGCAGCTGAATGAGGAGTTCATGCCCCGCCTGAATGACGAGCATACGGGCTGGGGCTGGTTCGCAGGCAACAAACTGCCCTCACCCCTGTTCCCCGGCACGGCGGACGTGCTGGACCGCTTCACCATGAATATGGGCGGCATCTGCCAGAAGATAGCGGACGGCACCTATACCAGCCCTCAACGCTTCATGAATGTCACGCTCTTTGCCATGCGCATCAGCGGGACAGGCTGGGCCTACAGGGGCGGAGACCGGCAGGAATACGCCTATCGCAGCCGTGATGACTGGCTCACCCCGGAGGTCATGCAGGCCTGTCAGGGGATGCCGGTTGTTCTGGAACACCCGGAAGAAACCCCCGTCATCACGGACGCCTTCTACCGGGAGCGGTCAGTCGGGCAGGTCGTCCTTCCCTACATAAAGGGGGATGAACTCTGGGCCATCGTCCGCATCCAGAACCGGGCCGTTGCCAAGGCCCTGACGGATGAACAGTGGTCCACCTCGCCGGGCGTGCTGACAGGCAAGGACAGTGTCAGCCGCCCTCTGGGGCAGGACGGCACCACCCTGCTGCTGGAAGGGGCACCCTTCCACCCCGATCACCTCGCCATCGTCTCAGCCGGTGTCTGGGACAAGTACGGGCCACCCACGGGGATTGATTCCTCACTTTCACGACAAGATGGAGATACACACATGGCCGATCTGAACTCTGCCATGCGTTCCACCTGCGATGCGCTGGCACAGCGTTGCACGGATGGGCGCAACGACGCCGAAGACAAGGGCAACAAGGAAAGCTCTACCCTGTTCGCCTCGCTGCTGGAGCAGCTGGACAAGCTCAAGGGGCTTATCGAAGGGGCCGCCACCGCCCGCACGGATGGGGAAGAAAAAGGGCCAAGTGAAAAAGAGATCGCCCAGCAGCTCATGAAGATTGGTGAGGACATCGCCAAACATGATGGTGAAGGTGACATGCCCTCCAACCACATCCCCGGCGAGCCGCTTCCGCAGACCAGCTCCGAAGCTCCGGAGGACAAGGAAAAGCTGGCCGATGCCCTGGAGAAGATCGCCAAGGATGCCCTGAAAGACCGTCGTGACCGCAAGGACAGCGCGGAAGGCGGCAAAGGTCAGGCTGAAAAGGCTGTGGAAGCCCAGACCGAAAAGGACCGCAAGGATGGTCTGGAAGGTCCAGCCACCGAAACAGTGGAACGCAAGGACATGACAATGCCCCCCGAACAGATGGCCCGGATGGTCGAGAACATGCGGGCCAATGGCTGCGATGACAAGGCCATTGCCCAGTGTGTGGCAGATTGCGGCGGCAACCCGGATGACTATGTGAAAGCCGAGACAGATGCCGAGCGGGAAACCCGTGAGCGTCTGGCCGAAATGGACCGCCGGGATGCGGAACGCCGGAAAGAGCTGGATGAGCTGAAGGCCAGCACCCGTCCCCTCTCCGATGAAGAGCATAACGAGATCAGCGAGACGGAGGCCCATACGGACGCCGTGGCCCTGCCGCTGGGCCTGCGGACGCCCCGTTACATCCCCGGCGAGACGACAGCCGGTTACAGGCGTCGCTGTGCCGCTCTCCTTCAGCCCCACTCTGAGGACTGGAAGGATACGGACCTCTCCAAACTGCCGCCGGAGGTCTTCGCTGTAGCAGCCCGGCAGATTCACAAGGACGCTCAGGCCGCCGCCCGGCGTCCGGTGAAGTACGACAGCAGCCAGCCTCTCACCGCCGTGCGCCAGCGCAGCGAGACCGGCCACACCCGCACCGATTACCGGGGCGGCTTCCGTGGTGCTTTCGGCAACTTCATGGCCTGATAAGGAACTCCCCTCATGGCAAACACGCCTTCTTTCTCCCCCTACGCCACGACACAGGCTTCCGGCCTGTTCAACAGCTCCACGACCGGGGCCATTCAGGGCCTCATGGTGGCCGACCCGGCGGCCCGCTACCGCCTCTCCATCGGCTATGTCGATCAGGAAGAAACCCTGCCCATGTGGGGCGGTGTGGCCGTCTCCGAGCGTATCGGGCGCATCCCCGGCATGGGAGCCAGCGTCAATAGCGGCACGTCCCCCAATAATGGCCGCATGGGGTCTGCCCTCAAGCGGGCCACCTCCACGACGGACATCACCGGCTTTGCGCTGTACGACCACGCCAATCACATGGTCATCACGCCCTCCAGCCGTGCCCCGCAGGCCTTCCCCGGCAACTCCATCGGCTTTGCCCGCTTCGGCTCCAACGTGCGGGTACCCGTCCCGGCTGACCCGGCCCTGCTCAATCAGGTCGGACAGCTGACCAATGGCTCCTTTGGCTGGGACTTCCAGAACCAGCGTCTGGTGGCCGGAAGCAGCGGCTCCACCATTCCGGTGCGCCTGCTGGAGGTCTACGAGACCGGTGGCCTGCTGGTGAATTACGACCAGACGACCGGAAGCCTCAACTGGATGCGCTCGGACGACCCGAAGGCCAGTTCCGTTCTGGTTCTCATCCAGCTCTGACCCTCTGAAAGGATACGCTCATGGCACTAATTGCCCCCGCCCGGATGACGGTCAATCCGTCATTCACCTCTCCCCGCTTCCTGCTCAACAATGCCGTCCGCTCCGGCTTCATGCGTCTTTTCCCCGGTGACGGGCCGGATGTGAAGCTGACCGAAGGCGCAAAGGCCGTCTATGTCCCGGTGCTGGACCTCCGCACCCTCGCAAAAGGCAGCCAGACAGGCTACAACGAGCTGCCCAGCGTCAGCATCAAGGCGGACTACATTACCACCCCGGCTTACGAGCAGAAGGTGCGTGTCGCCTATTCCCGTGAAGACCTCAATGCGGCTTCGAGCTGGAACATCTCGCTGGCCAGTGCCTATACCATGGCCATGCGTCAGGCCCATTTCCAGCTTCTGCGTGACGCTGCCCTGTTCGGCTTCAACCCGCAGAATGGCGAAGGCCTCATCAACAGTGCCTCCGGCACAGTGCGGGAGCGGCTACAGGCCGACAGCAACGGCCGGACCACGCTGGATGACTATGACCCCGGTCAGGCTCTCCAGTCCTTCCTGCGGGCCATCACGGGCCGCCTGAATGCCTGTAACCTGCTGGGCATCTCCGCCCAGTATAATGCAGGTGGGCCGCCGGTACGGGTCGTCTTCCTTGCGCCGCAGCGTGTGCTGGGTCTGCTGGCCTCCCGCATTGTGGAGCTGACATCCTACCAGCGTCCGGGTGCCGGGTCTGCCAGCATCATCCAGTCCATCATTGACGTGATGCGAGCCTCCAATGTGGACGTGCAGTTTGCGCCGGACGACACGCTGCGGGGCCGTGGTGAAGGCGGTACGGATGCGGTCATCCTGACCATCCCGGAACTACCGGACATGGGCGCACAGGGCCAGTTTGACACCAATGTGTTTGGCGATGAGTTCCAGCCTGATGAGCGGGCCTGCAACGCCCTGTTCGTGGACCGTGAAGTGCCTGCCGAGATCTCCGGGCCTATCGGAGCCGAGGGGACTGACACGGTGAGCTTCATGACGGTCACGTCCGGCTGGTCCCTGCGTGGTGAGGCTACAGCCATCCTCTCCATCCCCGTGGCGGATGGCAATGAGTTCTCCCTGAACACCGCCCCCGCAACACAGGCAACCCAGACCGCCAGCACGGCCAGCAGCGGCACGGCAGCCAAGACAGGCTCGTAAGGGCGCACACAGTGAGGGGGTGGTGTTTTGTCATCCCCTCTCCTCTAGGATCGAACTTAGTAGCTCCAAGGCGGAGCGGCCATGCAGGTCGATGGGCTGAACCAAAAATTTAGCAGCTAAATATTCCGCTCTTTCCCGCAGTACTGAGTAATCTTTCCTCACTTATGGCACAGAAGGATATTTCCTATTTTCCTCAAAGTTTTTTATTGACGCACGACACGTCTATCGTATGTCTTAGCGTATGGAACGTATTACACATTCAGGGGGATCCGTGATGTCCCGTATCGCCAGACATGTCTGCCAGAGTGTCATGGGTGTGTTTGCCGCCATGTATTCCCTTGGTGGGCAGCCTACCACTTACACGGCAACGTCGGCCAATGCACTGACAGCTGCGGCGTGGCGACAGACTGGTGCTTCCTTACGAGCTGCAATGAGAGAAGCGGACAACGCCTACGCAGCGGAAAAAGCTGCATCCACCAGATGACTGACTCCGAGGGAGCCCCTCCCAAAAAGTATTCCTCTCCTATGGGAGAGGTTCATACCATTTCCCTTGGCAAGGAAAGCGTACAGGCTAGGCTTGTTCAAACCTCTCAGGTCGTACATACTCAGAAACTGCACGTTGGCCCACTACCATCTGCCAGCGATTTAGAGGCCTATTCAAAAATCGGGAAGGATGGTGAGGTTCTGGATCTCATCTTGGCGATGGCCAGGAAAAACAATGAGACACAGAATAAAACGGCTCATCGTGCGCAATGGTTTGCTTTTTTCAGTGATCTCTCCAGAACTATCACAGGCCTTATTTTCGGTGGCGGCTGCGTGCTCGTTGCGTATACCTTGGCCATGCATGACCACCCATATATAGCCGGCGTTGTAGCTACGACCACTGTCCTGATTGGTCTAGGGGTTTTGGTAATGAGGGTCTTACCTCCCAAAGATGGTGTCCAGCCACCACCTCAAAAAAACGATGAACAATAACAACCAACCCTCCCCCCACCGGGAGGGTTTTTTATTGCCCAACGCCAGAAAGGAAACCACCATGCCCGACACAATCATCCCCTTCACGCCGGACGAGAACAGTGCGCCGCCCTTTAAGGCGCAGATCACAGTGGCGGAGGGACAGCTCAACATTTCAACGTGGTGGAACACGGCAGGCCAGCGGTGGTACCTGAAGGTCACCGAGCCACGGGGAGAAGACAAGCTCTTCCGGCCATTGATTGGCTCTCCACAGAACTATGATATAAACCTTATCAGTTCGATTTCATCTTCCAAGTTGATCTACCGTGAGGACAACGGGACTTTGGAAGTGACAGTATAGGAGCAGAGCATGGCTACTCCCGGCACACTGGCCCTTATCTTTCTGGTCTGGAGTTCAGCCTCACAGCCGGGCAGTCCGCCCAACTACTCCCGTTCTGTCCTGACACCGCCAGAGCCCGGCGAAAGCACAGAGTTCCTTGACCCCAACGCCCCCATGCACGACTTCTACGACGCCAAGGCGAGACTGGAAGGCGGCAATGAGGTGTCGGGGGAAGTTGGACCGCTTGCAGGCCGCGCCGCCTTCGCTACTCTGCCCGCAAAGACGCTGGCCGAGTGCCGGGCCTATCTGAAAAGCCACTATCGTTTTTACGAAGAAGCCGCCGAAAGCGCAGGCCATGTGATTCAGGATGCCCGGTGCATGGTCATCCCGCCGGGCAAGCACTTATCCCCTTATTTCCCCGGTGGATACGGCTTGGACGGAAAACCACAGGACCCGTTCGGGCTGGTGGATATTCCGGCAGCCCCGAAACAGGAAGGGCCAGCATGTGCCCAGATTACTCGTCCTGACTGGCCTCAGGAGGCAGCAACTTCAGGAGTTGAAGGGCACGCCGATACTGAATGCCAAGTTTACCAAGGAGATGACGGGTACCGTCACAACCGTAACTGTAAAGTGGTCTCAAAGCACGATGAGATGTTTTCGAACTTGTACGCTGAAGCAGCCTTAGACTTTGAAAGCGAACGGTGCTGGAAAGGCGATCCGGCCCCCACCTCTGATGGACAACCTCATCTTGAACATCACAATTTCACGTTCAACGACTAAGACGCCCCCGCTACTCTCAACCAAGTGACGATGAAAAGTAATTTTCCTATTTTTCATCGTCTTCTAAAATATCTTTGAAAATAGATTTATAACCATCAGGGAGGGTAGATTGATATGCCCCCTTTATCATCACAGATAACATTTCTGACTGCATACACTTACTTATCTTTAAATTCTCCAAGGCCCTCTTTACTTCATAACGAGCTATAGCCTTCTCTACAGAATCTGCATTACTATTTATAGCATCCTCATACGCAGCCTCAGCTACTCTCAGTTCCTTCTTCGCTATAGCTACCTCTTGGTCGACATATTTTAAGTTCGAAGTCACACCTTCTCTTAGAACATTAAACGTAAAATCAAGACGTTGTTCAATCTCGGTATTCAATGATCTTCCAGAGGCCTTTGCGCTTTCCTCAATCTTCTTCTTGAGGTCTGCGGGAAGCCGAATTCGGAACTGTGGGTCATCTCTTTTAGCCATGTCACACGGTACTCCACTTTTTTTCTTGACGACAATAGCCCTACCGTGTGACAGATGAGGTGTCCCACGGTGGGACAGACAAGAGAGAAGGATAATGGCAAAACCCAAACTAGCACAATTCAGGGTTTGGCTTGATAGCGAACTTCTGGATTGGACACGCAGAGATGCAACTTACAACAAGCGATCTCTCAGCGGACAAATCGCCTTCTGTATCGAAAGGTACAAGGAGGATATGGAAACAAAAAAGGCATCGGAAAGCCGGCAAGCCAATCCCGATGCCCATACCAGTGACCACGAAAGGACACCTATCGGTGAGTAATACCACAACGCTGACGATTGCTGCCACCAAAATCAGACAGGATGCCGAGGGCCGCTATCGTCTGAATGACTGCCATAAGGCAGCTGGTAGCGAAAAAAGGCACGGCCCATCATACTGGCTTGATACGGAACAAGCGCAGTCTCTCGCCAGAGAATTGACCGATACCGGAATCCCGGTATCGCCTATTTCCGTCAAAAAGGGCGGATTAAACCAAGGCACCTACGTTTGCCGTGAATTGGTCTACGCCTACGCCATGTGGATCAGCCCAGCTTTCCACCTACATGTTATCCGAGCCTTTGACGATCTAGTGCAGGGGAAGGTCCCCTCTCCCGCTGCCAATTACAACATACCGGCCACGAAAGCGGAGGCGTTGCGGCTGGCCGCTGATCTTGAGGACGAACTGGTTATCGTCCGTCCCAAAGCAGCCGCTCTGGACTATATTTCGCAGCACGCCGAGGATATCGGCGTCAGGGATATGGGGCGTGAACTCCATGTCGGCCAGAACGCTCTTGTCGCCTATCTGCTGGAACACAAATGGGCCTGCCGGGATGGGAAGGGCCGCAAGTTGAAACCGGCGCATTACGGTCTCAGCAACGGCTACACACGCCTTATCACCACCACGTACACTACCAGCAGTGGCGAGGTCCGAGTGACTGACGAATTGAGGATTACCGCCAAAGGCCGCACCCGTCTGGCGCATATTTTCTCCAACAAAGGAGAAGCAGCATGAGCAAGACAAACGACTTCACAGCCACCACGGCAGAAGCCCGCCTTGAGCGGCTTCTTTCCTCCTGCCGCCTCGTGCAGCAGAACTGGAATGACCTGATCTCCGCCCTCTCCGTCGTAGAGGGGGCCGTGCCAGATCGTGAATATGATGGCGCAGGTGTCGCCGGGCTGCTCCGCCTGATTATCAACAACCAGAACGATGAATATAGCGATTTCGTCTCTGAAATCAGACGGGCAGAGGGAGAAGCAGTCTGACTCAACTGGGGGGGTATCCATTTCTGGATACCTTCCTTCTTCCCCAGCAGGAGGAAATAGGACTAAACCAGAAGAGTGTTCCCCGCCCGTGCGGGGATGAACCGACGCCGGTATTCCTCTGGCCGGTCTCATCCGCGTGTTCCCCGCCCGTGCGGGGATGAACCGACCGGCGGTTACATGGTGGCGGCCCCGGAGGAGTGTTCCCCGCCCGTGCGGGGATGAACCGTGGCTGGTAACAGAACAGGCCAAAGGTCTGATGTGTTCCCCGCCCGTGCGGGGATGAACCGGCCCGGAAGAATCACGTACGGCATTGCGTACAGTGTTCCCCGCCCATGCGGGGATGAACCGCCCTATGTAATTTTACCCGGCCATCAGGAAGCGTGTTCCCCGCCCATGCGGGGATGAACCGGGGGTGGGGTTGCACATCTGCCGACCCGAACAGTGTTCCCCGCCTTAGCGGGGATTGGGGCACCTTGGCGGGTGCCCTTTTCTACGCCAGATGGAAATCAGCTTTCACGCCCAGCGCACGCATGATGCCAAGCAGGCTGGAAAGGCTGGGATTGCCCTTTTCAGAGAGAGCTTTATAGAGCGCAGGGCGGGTAATGCCTGCTTCCTCAGCTGTGGCAGACATGCCACGGGCCTTTGCGATGACAGAAAGCGCATGTGTGATAGCTTCGCTGTTTCCATCCTCCCACGCCATGTTGAGCAGTTCGATCTGCACGGCGGGGTCTTTGGCAGCTTCAACGGCATCAAATGTGGTGAGTTCGATTTTGTTGCTCATAACTGCCCCTCCAACTGCACGGCAATGTCCTTCGCCTGCTGGATATCCCTGGATTGTGTCCGCTTCGTTCCACCGCCCAGCATGATGACCAACACGCTTCCCCTCTGCACAAAGTAAAGACGATAGCCTGGCCCATAGTGAATCCGGCTTTCAGAGACACCGCCGCCGCACGGTTTGACATCCCCGAATGAACCGGCCTGCATGAGCGTAAGACGAGCCTTAATCTTCGCTATGGCCCGCTGGTCCTTCAGCTTTGCCAGCCAGTCCTGAAACGATGATGTCTGCCTGATCTCCAACATGTGTAAACTATAGATTACATATGTTGCTTATTCAACCCTCCTCACTCGGGAGGGTTTTTTGTTGCCCAGCGCAAGAAAGGAACCACCCGTGCGCTTCTATCGCCTCTCAGTGTTCAATCCTCACCAAAAAAGCCAAGTTTCACGCAATGCCTATAACGAAAACAGAGCCAAGCCGTTCACCCTCTCCTCCTACGTCAAGCGAGACCCCAACGGCCCCGGATGGGTACCCGGCTTCGCCACGGACAGGTTCGATCCCGGTGCATTGGACATCCAGTTCCAGTTCACGGAAAACAGCCTGACCACGTTTGATACATCGTCCGGAGCGGCGTCCATCACGATCAAAGGCATCGACATTGCCACGGTCAAGAATGCGGAGAACCTGCGGGGCAAGACAGTTTCCCTCTATGCGGGAATGGGCAAGGGTCTCCCCCTCTCCAACCCTGAGCAGTCCGGTGAGATATTGCTGGGGACTGTTCTCAGCTCCGTTGGCAACTGGGAGGGAACAGACCTGAGCCTGACGCTCTATGTGCTGCCCTATATCGTCCCACCGGAGCAGTGGGGCACCCCCATTGCGCCGGGCCTGACGCCGACAGGGCAGCAGCAGCCGGTGGACAACCTGCAATTCCATTGCCGCTGGGGCGAGGATTTGACGATGGCAACAAAGCAGGCCCTGAAGTCTGCGGCGACCAACTACCGCATCGACTTCAAGATTCCCAACACCGTGCGGCTAGCAACCCGGGAGTATCTGGCCCGCTATCACAGCCTGAAGGATTTGTGCATCGGCATAGGGCGTATCTGGAAGGAAAGCCAAGGCCTCGATCTCGCCATCTCCATCCGCTCAAACAGTCTAGTCGTCACGACCGAGGACCACACCCGCAGCCCCATCCGGGTTCCGTTTGAAGAGCTGATGGGCCAGCCCTCATGGAACGGGCCGACCGAGATTTCCTTCACCACGGCCATGCGGGCCAATATCTGCGTGGGGGATCTGGTCGAACTGCCGAATATCAGCGAAGCAGGCTTGATTATGGCGCAGAATAGTGCCGCCATATTCGCCCTGCGTCAGCACTCACTGTTCGCTGGGACATACGTTGTGCGAACGATCTCTCATCTAGGTCAGTTCCGCAGCAAGGACGGCCTGCAATGGGCCAGCACTTTCACCTGCTACCCCAAAGGACCGAAGGCCAAGCCATGAAAACCTTCCGCAAAAGCCCTCCGGCGGACTGGCTGCCCCGTCTGGCCCGCACCCATGCCCGCTCTGTGGGCGAACATGACGGCAAGGCACTCCCGGCCAGCGTCATCGCCGTGCAGGGTCGTATCGTGACGGTGCGCCTTGAGGTGGACTGCAACCCGGCCCTTCCCCCGCTGAACGTGCCGATTGCAGAGAGTGAGTATGTGCGGGCACCTATCCAGCCGGGATGCAAGGGCATGATCATCAGTGCCGATGTCTCGCTGGGCCAGATGACAGGACTGGGGGCACGCCGCCCTGCGCTGAATGACAGCAGCCCCAACCTGTCCTCCTGCGTCTTCCTGCCGCTCAGCCATGCTGAATGGGGAAAGCTGCCCGGCGATCTGCTCCAGCTCTATGGCGTGGCAGGCGTGCAGATCACCGACCGGCTCAACGGCTCCAGTACCGTGACGCTGACAAAGGATTCCGTGACCCTATCCACCGGGGCCGCCACCGTGACGCTCTCTGGTGGACGGGTGGAAATCAGCGGAGAACTCGTCATCAACGGCCAGCCGTATAAGGCACACGAACACAGCAACGGCAACAATGGCAGCCCAACAGGTGGGGTTATCTAGGGTCCAGCTTCTCTTCTGTAGGAAACAGGACTAGACTGGAAGAGTGTTCCCCACGCACGTGGGGATGACCCGTTGCTCATGCTGCTTCTCCCGCTGCCCGTCTGGTGTTCCCCACGCACGTGGGGATGACCCGGAGAAAACACTGCCACAGTTGGCGGCATTGCCGTGTTCCCCACGCACGTGGGGATGACCCGACGGCCAATGGCTGGCTGATCGAGTACAAAGCGTGTTCCCCGCCCGTGCGGGGATGGCCCGGGGCCTTTAGGGTTGTTGCTGCCTTCCAGATCGTGTTCCCCGCCCGTGCGGGGATGACCCGGCGTCGCCCTGCGCCGTGATGAGGATTTCATTGTGTTCCCCGCCTGTGCGGGGATGACCCGCGGGCATGGGCCGTGGGTTGCCCCTCGCCAAAGTGTTCCCCGCCCGTGCGGGGATGGCCCGGATTTGTGCGTGGCAATCGGGAAGTTCTGGTAGTGTTCCCCACCTGCGTGGGGATGAGCCGACCACGCTGGATGACTACGATCCCGGTCAGACATGTTCCCCGCCCTGGCGGGGCTATCTTTCAATCAGGCCGCTCCATACCGGGGCGGCCTTTTCTTTTTGAGGACCAACCCCGTGAAATTATTTATCGGCAACCCGACCAACCAGACGCACATCTTTACATTCCGCAGGCCCGGCGACCGGGTGGACAATCCCAGCCGCTCCACCATCCGGCCCGGGGCGCAGATTGTCATTGATGATCTGGACCCTGAAGATATGCGGGACATTATCCACCAGCACCGTGCCTTTGGTTTCTGCACCATCCGGGACGCCCTGCGGAACCCGACTTACCGAGGGCTTGTCTATTCCGAGGACAGGCCGGTCGATTTCCAAGCACTGGCCGATGGCGTGCAGGACAACCACGAGAAGCTGAAGGCGGAAGGTGCCCGCAACCGCCGGGCCTCTGCCGAGCAGATCGCCGGGCAGACCATCGCCAAAACAAAAGGGCGGCGTAACCGTACACGCTCGCTTGATGTGGAAATCTCCACACAGTCCGACAGCGACAAGGCCCCTTCTGCGTTCTCCAAGGAAACGTATCACGCTGACGGAGAATGACCATGCCGGATGACACGCCAACACTGGAGGGCTTCAAGACGTTCGTGCGGGACATCATGCAGGTGCCCGGCGGGGCTGTCCCTCCTGATGGCGTGTTGAACATGGTGTTCCGTCTGGCCAATGATCTCGTCATCCGTGACCTGCGGCTGATTGATGGCTCCCTGTACACGGACTGCGTGTACAATCTGGCGGCGTCCTACCTGCTCCAATTCGCTCAGGACACGGACAGCAGCACACCACCGGGCTACTGGGCCAAGGTACGGGAACAGCTGGGCATGAACAGCACCACGCCGGGCCTCATCCAGTCCAGCAGCGACAACGGAACCTCCCAGAGCTGGATGATCCCCGACAGCCTGAAGAACCTCTCCCTGGCTGATCTGGATGCCATGCGGAACCCCTATGGGCGGTTCTATCTCTCCATCATGCAGCAGTACGGAAGCGTCTGGGGGTGGGCATGAAAATCCACAAAATCCATCTAGGCGTGATCGAGCAGGTGCATGGCGGTGGCAAAGGTGCCCCCCTCACCACGTCCAAGCTGGCCGAGATATTGGAGAAGGAATACGGCCTCTGGTCCGGCTTCGTGGCGGCCAATGCGGAGTGGATCAACGAGCAGATTGCCGAGGCCATAGCCGGGGCCGCCGCCTCTGCCCTTGTCAGCGATGAAGGTGTGGCCCTACCTCTGGAGCGTGTGGCGGCCGATCTGGCGCACCGCCTCCAGCAGGCCATCGCTACCGGCCAGATTGAACGTCTGGACCTCGGACCGGGCAAGGTGCCGACACAGGCTGCTCTCATGGGCATCAATCACCGCTTCAAATCTGGTTTGAACAATGTTTCGCCGGGCCAGAAAGCCGCCTTCACGCAAGCCCAGCGGAAGCTACCCAAAAGCGAGCGTGCCCGCCCCGTTGGGGACCGCCGCCCTTCCTTTGTCGATACCGGCATCCTGCTGGGCAGCATCAGGGGTTGGGCTGAGTAAGGACCACTATCATGCCCTCACTGGACGAAATCACCCGCACGACCGGGACGCCGCTGGCCAATGCTCTGGCGGCGGGCCTTAATGACATCTCCTACAGCCAGACCATCCGCTTCACCCGGTATCAGCGCACCGTGTTGCCGGTGGATGGGTTCGTGTTCTGGGTCTCCACAGGGGAAACGCAGGATGTGCAAGGGGCTATCCATGTCACCACCAGCAATGAGCTGACCGAAGATCAGGCTTACGACCAGAGCCAGATCATTCTGACCACCAAGACGGAAGTGCACCCTTTCCACGACCTCGCTCTGGACACGGTCTGGATCGGGGACTTTGAGGGGGTACGCTTTGCCATAAGCTCCCGCTCCAGCCGGTACAATCAGGCGGGACTGTTCCATTATCTGGGTAGTACCGTCACACCGGCCTTTCAAAGCCAGTTCATCGACAGTGCCGCCCAGCTCCAGCAGATGGAGCCGGTCACGAGTTCCAGCCTTGCGCTCTTTCTGGCCCTCCCCACGCTGGGGTCGGTCGCCCTGGACTGGTGCCCGTGGCCGCCGGGCGTGCCTGTCTTCCCTTCCTTCGCCGTGCCAGACAACCAGCCCCCGCCCTACATGGCTGTCCACAATGCGCCGGATGGTGGCAGGGCTGTCAGCATGGGTACGCTGGACCCGCAGACCACCACCACGCACCGGCTGATGACCGAGCGGGTCCGGCTGCGCCTCTACGGCCTGCCCCACCAGCAGGCGGAGAACCTGCTCAGCCGTGTCCTGCACTGGGCACTCCTGAATGATGACCGGCTGGGCATCATCAACAGCCCGCATATCCGGGATGAGAAACAGGCCAGTGCCGAGATCAATGCGCTGGCCATGAGCAAAACGATCGAACTGGATGTGATGTACAGCCAGACCGCCCTGCGGGACACGGCCTTACAGCTCATCCGCCATATCATACCCACCCTTACGAGGTCTTTCTGATGCCCCAGATTGTCACAATCAATGAAAGCGTCGTCCGAGGCGCAGCTCCCAACCTTCTCCAGCAGAAGGGGGTTCTCGTCTCGCTGGGCGGCACAAATACAGCCGCCGGGACACTTTCCTTTCTCTCCGAGGCTGCCGACCTGACGGCCCTGCTCCCCTCGGCACAGACCAGCCCGACCGCCACCACATCCGGCACGGGGGAAGCCTCCGGCACGGCACAGGCCAACAGCCCGGCGGCCTCGCTCTCCAGTGCCACACAAGAATTACAGGCCATGGTGGCCTCATGGTTCGCCAATTCCTCAGCCGGTGTCTGGGTGCTGGAGCTGGGCAACACGAAGGCCATTGCGGACGGGCTGGGCAGCTTCATCACCAGCAACCCGCTGACCTTTTACGGCTATGTGCTGCCCCGTGGTTCTCAAAAGGCGGACGACAAGCTGCCTGCCTTCATGAGCAATCAGGGGGGCAATAATGCCCGCATTTACTTCTTCCTCTGCGGTGGCAAGGATGATGCTGGCAGCCTGACAGACAGCCCCTCCAAATCCGTCTTCTATGGGGCAGAAGCCTCCGGCGCAAACCAGACAATGGAGCATCTGGCCGCCGCTGTCTGTGCCCAATTCCTGTCCGCCCGCCCCGGCCCGGTCAACCGTCTGGCCCCTATGAACTTCCGCTTCCTGACAGGCATCACGGCATGGCAAGAAGCCGGAAACGGCCCTGCCTTCGCCAGCATGAAGACCAGCAACATCAGCTTCCCCGGCACATCACGGGAAGGTGGCGTAGAAGGCACCATCCTGTTCTGGGGCAACTTCATCAATGGCGACCCCATGAGCGAATGGTATGGGGCCGACTGGGCAGCCATCAATCTGGAGCTTCAGCTGGCCAGCCTGCTCATTGAAGACAGCCAGCCCGGCATCCGCCCCCTCGTCTATGACCAGAACGGCATCGACCGCATCACGGCACGATCTGAGCAGACGCTGGGCGGTGGAGAAGCCGCAGGCTGCGTGACCAGCTACAGCATCACCGCTGTGCCGTTCGCCCAGTATGTCACCCAGAACCCGACAGCCTACACGGCAGGCGATTACAGCGGCATTGCCGCCACCATCACCACGCCACGGGGCTTCATCTCCCTCACCTTCAACCTTGCCGTGGATTTCAGCGGGCAGAGCGTCGCTGCCACTACGGCCACCACCACGGAGGTCTAACCCATGTCCATCAGTTCCAATACGCCACAGGGGATGCTCAACCGCCTGCGTGGTTCCATCATCATCCCCTCCAACAGCGCACTGAATGTCACCTCTGACTTCCTGACGCCGGAGGGCATCGAGATTCAACCAGAAGGGAATGTGACCGACCTGCTGGACACGATGACAGGCCGGGTTGGCTCTCAGGCCGCCAAGCAGAACATCAACATCGTCATCAATCTGGTGCGCAGCCAGAGCCTCGCCACGGCCTATTACAACCAGATACTGAAGAACACGGCTCTGGGTGAGATCAGCATCATCAGCGACAGCTCTGCCATGCCCCGCCGGACCATCCGCAACTGCTACATCATGTCCCGCCCGGAAGAAGCCCTGAACGGCACGCAGGTAAAGTGGAGCGTCACGCTGGCCGGGTACGAGGTTGTCAATGGCGATCTGTGGGAGGCCGCATGAGCGAAGTCAGCATCAATGAGGCCCTGAACCTCGTCGTGCCCGTAGGGGATGGGAAAGGCACCGTCCTCTGCCCGCCCCTCTCCAGAGAAGCCTTTTCGTCCTGCTGGTCCCTACTGGCCCGGACATGGAGCCGCCTGGAGGCTGAAGACCTCGGCATTACCGCCGGAGGAGCTGTAGCCGCCCATGCGCTGGCCGACATTGCCCGCCAGAGCGGTCCGGAAGAGCAGGAAAAGCACAGGGCATTTCTGGCCGAGCTGCGGCGCAATGCCTCCTATATCGGCCCGATGGGGGATGACGGATTCGGCCCCGTCCCGCTGGGCACCGCCCTGCAACGGGGCTGGATTGGTGAGGATGAGCGGGACGAGCTGGAAAACATCCTCGTTTTTTTTACGCTCGCCTCCCGCCTCCTGCCACGGGCGAGACGGCAGATCGTCTTTCGCCTGATGCTCTCGTTGCGCACTGTGGCCGCTTCCTCATTGAATGCTACGGAGTACGCCGCTTCCGTTGCGACCTCGCAGAAGGACGCACCTACTGGCGGGACGGAGGGGGCATCATCGCCACCGTCTTCGACTGGCTGACCGGCCCTGCCTTCCGGCAGCTGATGGGCGAGGACAGTCCCTTTGAGAACGCTGCCCAGTACCGGGCATGGATGGTGAGACATGGCTAATCAGACCAGCATCATTGACATTCAGGTCAATGACAGTGCCTTCCAGTCCTATCTGGCCTCCGTCCGGGAATATCGGGACCTACTGCGGGAGTCCGGTGCAGAACTTCAGAAGGCTCTGGACGAAGTGGATGGCGGCTCCAGCCAGAACAAAGCCCTGAAGGAAGAACTCAAGACCCGCAAGGCGATTGCCAAAGCCAGCAAGGATGCCACCTACGAGGAAAACCGGGGCGAAGATGCCGAGAACCGGCAGAACACCCGCCTGCGGGACCGCATCCGCCTGCTCCTGGAGGCCGGGCGACACCAGAGGGAGAACATCAATGCGGCGATGAAATTCGCCAAAAGCCCCATTGGTAAGCTGGGAATTGCCGGGGCTGCTGCCGCCGGGCTGGTCAAGGCCCTCAATGCCGCCGCCAACCTTGCTCAGCAGGGCACGGACCTGCGTACACAGGCCAAAATGGCAGGCATGGATGCGGGGCATTACACCGCCTGGCAACGCAATCTGGAGCCATATGACCCTAACGGTGTGCTGATGCAGCACGCTGTGGAAGCCACACGGGACGGAGCCGAAGCCGCAAAGCTACAGGCCATCGGGGTGGATACTTCCAGCAATGACCCGTCGAAGATCCTCGCCTCCCTCGTCCCGGCCCTGCGGAAGTTTCGCAACGACCATCAGGGACCGGCTGAACGGCAGGTCTTTGAGGGGATGCAGCTGGGTGATCTGGTCGAGACGGCTGATCTTCTGGGCCGGACCAGTGCGGATGAGGTCAATGCCATCCCCGGCACAGTGGAGCAGAACGCCCGGCGCAATCAGGTTTCTGACCCGACCCTGAAATCCTATCAGGATGCCTACCTCAATGTTGGCCGCCGCCATGATGAATGGATGGCCACAAAGCTGAACACCCTCGCCCCCGTGGTGGATGGCATGGCGCAGGGAGCGGAGAAGGCGCAGGAGCATCTGGACGATCTCGCCATTTCCGCCGCCAAGGCTGCTAGCAGTCTGGATGGTCTGACCGGGGGCAATGGTACGCTTATTGGTGGCATTGCCGCTGCTCTGGGGCCGTCCCTTCTCAAGGGCGTTGGACTGAAAGCTCTGCCTAAGCTCGGAGGGGCGTTGCTGGGGAGCGGCGTGGCCAGTCCCCTATTACGGCTGGCTGGCCCTGTCGGTGCCATCATCGCTGGCCTCACCCCGCATGAACTGGGGACAGACGATACGTTCGACATGGCGCACCGCAACCCCGGCTCCATCCGCCGGGTCACGGCGTCCTCCGGCGCATCCCCTGCCAACACCTCCGATGCTGACCTTGACCGTCTCACCGGGGCCGTGGCGATGGCAGAGAGCCACGGAGATCCAAACCTGACATCCCCCGCAGGAGCGCAGGGCCTGCTCCAGACCATGCCGAAGACATTCTACAGCCTGGGCGGGACGAACCCGTTTGATCCCCGGCAGTCATGGCAGATCGGCCGGAAGTACCTGAAACAGCTTCTTGGCCGTTACCACGACACGGAGAAAGCACTGGCTGCCTATAACTGGGGGCCGGGCAATCTGGACGCAGACATCCGCCAGCGGGGCGACAACTGGCGGGACGGCCTGAAGAAGGAAACCCGTGAGTACATCCCACGGGTCATGAACAACCTCCAGAACAACACCATCATCCGCATCGAGAATTACAGCGGGCAGGATCTGTCCGTAGCAGCAAGGCAGGGAGCGGTCCTATGAGCATCGGCGGCATCCTCAACAGCGTGGGGCGAACAGTCCTCAAGCTGGGCTACGAAATCTCCCCCATCCTGCTGACGGGCGGTGTGGCCGAGAAGCTGGGCGGCACCGTGCCCATCCTGCTCTATACCGAGGCTGTTGCCGCTGTGAACGGGCTGATTGCCGGAGGCCTCTCTGGCAAGCTGAACCTGCCTGATCTCGACAACATGTGGTGTACATGGAACCAGATGAACGGCTCCACTCTGGTGGATAATGACGTGGCCACCTACCCCTTTGCCAACCAGACGCTGGCTGCCAATGCTGTGGTGAACAAACCGCTTACTGTCTCCATGCAGATGCGCTGTCCCCCCAACGGCCCCGGTGCGATGGTGACGAAGCTGGCCACGCTACAGGCCCTCTCTGCCGTGCTGAACAAGCATGTCACGATGGGCGGGGAGTTCGTGGTCATCACGCCGGGCCAGATTTACACCAACATGATTCTGGCAAAAATGTCCGACACCTCCCCCAACCCGGAGAGGCAGCCCAGCAGCCAGTTTCAGCTCGACTTCACCCGCCCCCTGACACAGGTCGATGAGGCCGTACAGAAGCAGGGCACGCTGATGAAGAAGCTCTCCGGAGGGATGCCCGGCATAGGCGGATGGGGCAGCACCGGCAGCGGAAACCTGCTGGAAGGCCCGCTCACCGGGCTGGGGATTATTTGAAAGGGCTAAAAGAAGAGCATCGTCTAGTCATAGACACAGTCAATTGGCACATTCGCCAATTTGCTATACATCTGTCAGCATGTTATCGAATCTTATGCTTGGGAGGCGAGGAGCGATATGAATCACGCACATCGTCCTGACCCTGACTTTGCTAGAGCTGAGGCGAAAGCTCGGAGTATCCTGAGCGAACTCGGCTACAACCACCCCCCTATCAATCCGCTAGATATTGCTAAAAAGCTGGGAATAGACGTGTCTTTCGTTTCGTTCCCCCAAAACCCGGATGTGTCTGGTTTTTATGATCCGTCCGAAAGGAGAATTTACGTTAATGCCGCTGAGGGAACTAGGCGACAATCTTTCACGATTGCTCATGAGTTAGGGCATGCGCTCCTGCATCAAGAGTGGGCGAAAAGCAACGAATATCGTGTTCTTATGCGGGATATGGAGGGTGACAAAAATGACCCAAAGGAAAAGGAGGCCAATACATTCGCGGCCAACCTTCTAGTCCCGCGCAACATGTTGCTTCATTTTCTGGATAAAATGAGCGTCAAGGAACTTGCGGATATGTTTGTCGTGTCAGAGCAGATGCTTGGCTACCGCATTTATCGAGTGACTTCATGAATCCCCCTCCCCAGCCGTCGCGCGCTTCCTTAAAAGGTTCGCTCAACGACAAAGAGAAAAAATCGGGAGAAGAGCCATTTAATGGTGACTTTTCTCGGGCCGCTGAACACTTCAGACTTCAAGAAAGCCAAGAGGAGCACAGGCACGCACAGTTAATGCGTGAGAAGGACCTTGGCTGGCTGGGAAAATTTTTAGGGGGAAGGGAATCTGCTCCTTTGACTCTGGCACTCCTTACTATAGCCGCGGCTTTTGTTTTTGTAGCGATTTCTCTTTTCCTTGAAGGAATGGCCCCCTCAGGCTCTGCTGTCTGGGACAGAATTGTTGATGGCGCCTTCTCTCTCATAAGTACGTCTCTCGCCTATGCCTTTGGTCGAGGCTCTAGGGGATAATTTTGACCCGCTCCCCCTTCCAACCCTCCCCCCACCGGGAGGGTTTTTTATTGCCCAACGCCAGAAAGGAAACCACCATGCCCGACGCAATCATCCCCTTCACGCCGGACGAGAACAGTGCGCCGCCGTTTAAGGCGCAGTTCAGTGATGCTGCCGGGAAGCTCTACAACATCTCCACATGGTGGAACATGGCAGGCCAGCGGTGGTATCTGAAAGTCACCGAGCCCCGAGGAGAAGACAAACTGTTCCGGCCATTGATTGGCTCCCCACAGAACTATGATATAAATCTCACAAGTTCGATTTCGACTTCCAAGTTGGTCTATCGTGAGGACAACGGGACTTTGGAAGTGACAGTATAGGAGCCCGAACATGGCTACTCCCGGCACACTGGCCCTTATCTTTCTGGTCTGGAGTTCAGCCTCACAGCCGGGTAGCCCGCCCAACTACTCCCGCTCCGTCCTGACACCGCCAGAGCCCGGCGAGAGTGCAGAGTTCCTTGACCCCAACGCACCCATGCACGACTTCTACGACGCCAAGGCGAGACTGGAAGGCGGCAATGAAGTGTCGGGGGAAGTCGGGCCACTGGCAGGCCGCCCTGCCTTCGCTACCCTGCCCGCAAAGACGCTGGCCGAGTGTAGAAACTACCTGCGGACTCATTACCGCTTCTACGAAGAAGCCGCCGAAAGCGCAGGCCACGTGATTCAGGATGCCCGCTGCATGGTCATCCCGCCGGGCAAGCACCTCAGCCCCTATTTCCCCGGCGGATACGGCCTGGACGGAAAACCGCAGGACCCGTTCGGGCTGGTGGATATTCCAGCAGCTCCGAAACAGGAGGGGCCGAGCTGTGCCCAGATTACTCGTCCTGACTGGCCTCAGGAGGCGCAGGAGGACAACATAGAAGGGCATGTAGACGCCCGTTGTGAAATATATGAAGGCAGCGACGGCTACAGGCGCAACCGGAATTGCACCGTGGTAAAGAAGAAAAAAAGCAACCACTTCACAGAGCTATATGACGATGCTGTGCTAGATTTTGTTAACGCAGCCTGCTGGAAAGGCGACCCAGCCCCCACCCCTGATGGGAAACCCCACCTTTGGCACTACGATTTCACGATAGGGGATGACTGATCTCCCTCAGCACAGAGACAATGAGGAAGGGGGAAACATCTCGTTCAAACAACACACGCATGGGGGTGTTCAGGCGGGGGAAGACAAAACATCCACCCCAGTTTAGTTATTGCCACTACCTAGCAAGTGCATAGTGGTAGGTTTCCCAATAGGCAGCCCAGTGGCAGGGTCAATCTCGGTGACTACCGGCGGCTCTTTTAAAGGCGCAGGCGTCTTTGGAGCAATAGGGACCTTCTTCGCCCCGGCTTCGGTGCAGAGGTTCTCCCGCTCCACGACCATGACGTTGGACTCCGTGCTGTGGGAAGCGTCACCACCAAGGCCGCTGGGCATGTCCGCCTGCCCGGAGATCATGTTAGCGTAGATGCCGCAGTCACTACGGGGGTTATGCAGGGCCGCCCATGCACCCCAGTGGGCAGAGGCCGGGTCCAGCCCCGCCTGCCGGAGCTGTATCTCAATCCGGCCGGTCATGATGTCCACAGGGCTGGCCCAAGCCGTCCCCGCCAGCCCGAACACAGCGGCGGTAGTGAGTAGTAGGTGTTTCATGGTTTTGCGTCCCTTGTCCTGAGATAGGCTTTTTCAAAAAGCCGCATCAATTCTGCTGATTCTTCCTTATTGAAGGGGGGACACTCTCGGAAGTGTGGATGGTTCCCGGCGGGTTCTCTTTTAGAGCCAAGCGCACAAGACGAATCATTTCTGCATTCATAGAGTGCCCATTATGGGCCGCAGATATACGAACCTCATGAAGAAGTTCCTCGCCCAAGCGTACGGTGTTCCCCGCCCTAGCGGGGATTGGAGCACCTTGGCGGGTGCCCTTTTCTACGCCACGTCTGCCTCATGGTCGATGGCACGCTCAACCCATTTTGTCAGGCTGAGGCCAGCGAGTTCAGCGGCCAGAGCAGCCTTTGCATGTCTCTCCGGGTCAATACGGAGCATCATGCGGCCACTATAGGGCTTCTGGGGTTCCTTGCCCCGGGCAGCGCATGTTTCAAGGTAATCGTCCACAGCGTCCCTGAAAGCCTGCTTCAGTTCGTCAACGCTTTCCCCTTCGAACAGGATGCGGTCACGGATGCCTGCGAGACGCCCCACAAACACGCCGTCATCCGCCTCAAAGGTGATGCGGGCATGATAGCCCCGGTAATTCATTGTGCTCATGGTGATACTCCCATGTCCTTGAGAAACGCCTTCACTTCCCGCACCTGGTATCGTTTGGCCTCCTTTTTGGGGTGGGGCCTGTGCAGAAACAGATAGTGCTCCCCGTAGAAAATCTTGATGGCCGACCCTTTGCCTTCCTCCACTTCACAACCCAGACTGACCAGCAGGGCTTCAATCTCCGTCCAGACCAGCGTTGCACTGGTTGGGGTGGCGAAAATGGCTTGAAGAAGGCGTTTCTGGCCGGCTTTCATGCTATCATAATATGATAGCAACATACGACATGCAACCGGCAGATGAAAAACCGTGCCTGTAACTGCAAACCCTCCCCTCACCGGGAGGGTTTTTTATTGCCCAGCGAACGAAAGGAACCACTCGATGCGTGTATGGACCCGTGTTCACCAGCCGGATGGCAGCCGGGTATGGAAGGCCGTTACGAGCGATCAGGGCAATATTGCATGGCTTCAGAACGCCCTGCTGCTCCAGCTGGGTGAAAGCCCCTTCTGGGCCGACTGGGGCATCCCCGTGCAGCAGACCCTCGTTTCCCGTGTCTGGCCGGATTATTACCTGAACCTCACCCAACGCCGCTTCCGGGACATCTTCCCCAGCCTCCAGATCACCCGGCGGGATGGCGGCGATGGAGCGAACCCCATGTATGACATTTCCGTCATCCTCAATGACGGCACGTTCTATTCCAGTGCCCGACAGGCCTTCAATCAGGATTACAGCCAGACAGGACCGTGGAGCTGACAGGCCACTCCCTCCTGCCGTCCCTCATGCCACCATGCCACCCGCCCCTCCGGCGGGTTTTTTATTGCCCGGAGTTCTCATGGCAACCATCGACATCAGCACCGCCCAGATTGCCCTGCTGGAAGACCAGTATCCCGGCCTGCTGACAACCCTTCAGAACAGCGGTGTCCAGCCCACGGCCCCGCAGACCCTGCGGGATCAGCTTGTCCAGCTCGCCACACAGCTCAGCCCGGGCGTGACCACCAATCTCCCCGGCTCTCTGGTAGAAGACATGGCCAGCACGGCCATCGGTGCCCTCGCCCAAATCGACCAGGCCAAGGTGGATTACATCAACAGCGTCTCCCCCCTGAACGCCACACCTTCCCTTCTGGATGAGTTCGGAGAGGTCTATGGCGTCAAGCGTGGTGCCGGAGCGAACCCCTCCGCTTATGTGACCTTCACGGGGCCGCCGGGCCTGTATCTGGCATCCGGCTTTCAGGTGTCGGACGGCATCTACACTTACGAGACGCAGGAAGGGGCCACCATTCCTTCCGGCGGTGTGCTGGTGAACATCTATGTCCTGTCCACCACATCCGGCACGACCATCATCCCGGAAAACAGCATCACGACCGTCGTCACGGGCGTGGCAGCCGGAACCAACCTGACCGTCACCAACCCTCAGAAAGGTACGCCGGGCACAGGGGCCGAGACGGACAGTGCCTACCGCTCCCGCATCCTCCAGACCGGGATGCGTACTGTGCAGGGCACGCCGGGCTTCATCCGCTCCCGCCTGCTGAACGTGCCGAACGTGATCCCCCGCTCCATCGGCATCTCCCTTGCCTCCGGAATGGGTTACAGCGTCATGGTGGATGGCGGCGATCCCGCCCAGATTGCCGGAGCCATCTATGAAAGCTGCTTCGATCTGGCAGGCCTTCAAGGCAGCACGAACGCCATTGCCAGCATCACCAGCAGCAATCCCTGTGTCATCACGACCACACTGACCCACGGCCTAAAAGACGGCCAGCAAGTCACCATCAGCAGGGAGACTGGGGCAACTACCATCAATGGCACCTTCACGGCCACCGTGCTGGATGCCAGCCGCTTCTCCATCCCGGTGGACACCACCAATGCCCCGCAGCATTCCGGCGATGGCGTGGTAGAGACCAACCCCCGCAACATGGAAGCCGTGGCCGTTGATGGTGTGGACAGCTACCCCATCCGTTTCATCCGCCCCCTCCAGCAGAAGGTGAGGCTTGTAGCCCATTGGAGCATTACCTCCGGCAATGTCGTGGATGATGCCACAGCTACCCAGATATGCGGACCGTCACTCTCAAACTACATCAACGGCCTGACGATGGGGGCCCCCCTCTCCACCCTCCAGCTGGGCACAATCGTGGAAGCCACGCTGCTCCAGATCATGCCGGGGTCCGTCATCTCAAGCCTGCGCTTTGATGTGTTCCTGGATGATGTGCTGGCCACCCCGGAAGCAGATAGCGTCATCATCACCTGCGATCCGCAGAGCTACCTCGTCACCAGCCCCGACCAGATCAGCCTTGTGAGGGAATGATATGGCCACAGAACTGACAGCCCCTGCCTATCCGTACCAGCAATTCAGCGACGATGCCGACATCGTGGCCCTGTTCGATGCGTATAACCGCATGGCGCAGGGCACGCTGACATGGATGAATGACCACATCCTGCCCCTCTACATGCGCTCTAGCATCACGGGCGGCCTGCTGGATTACGCTGCCTACTGCCTCTATGGCCAACGGCGTTACCGCATCGGCTATGTCGATCTGGTCGATGCCAGCGGGGCCATTGATACGGCCTTAATCAATGCGCTCGCCATTGACGGTACGGACACTTTCGTCAGCACCGGAGGCACCTTTGTTTCCGATGACATCTTCAAGCGGGCTCTGACGTGGAACTACCACAAGGGCGACGGCTGCCAGTTCTCCATCCCGTGGCTGAAGAAGCGTGTCATGCGCTTCTTGACCGGAGAACAGGGCCACGCATGGCGTTTCAATGGCACGCTGCCCGTCAGCATCACCGTGTCCGGCCAGACCGTGACCATCACGGTCACTGCCGGGCTGGCAGACAGCACATTCATCAATGCGCTGCCCGTCCTCATACAGCGGGGCGTTCTCTCAGTCCCGGCCTCCCATTCCTACAGCGTGAAAGAAGGGAACTGATGTTCTGATGTTCCAATTTTCCAACCGTGTGCGGACCATCCTTGCCCGCAACATCACTGTCGGCGATACGGACCTGATTGCCGCCAGCGGTACCGGGGCAGAGTTCCCTAGTCCGACAAGCCCAGGGGACGCCATTGCCCTGACACTGGTCTCTGCCAGTAACAGCCGACACTATGAGATCGTGTACTGCGTGAAGCGCAATGGCGACACCTTTACCGTCTGGCGAGGACAGGAAGGAACCACCCCTCTGCCCTTCCAGAGTGGGGATATGGTCTCCCTCAACATGACGGCTGCTCTGTATCGCCGCATGGCACAGGCGGGCTATCTGGGTCAGTTCTCGCAGGAAGTGGCTCAGTCCCCCTCAGCCTACCGGAAGGGGGCCATCGTCTGCGATGGTACGGACGCCGCCGTTTACTGGATTTCACTGCAAGACCAGAACAGCACTGCGCCCACCGCTGACAATCCAACATGGTTAAAGCTGGACATACATGCGCTCAACTCCGCTGTTCTGCTGGATGCGGCTGACGGTGCCCTTTTCCCTCCCCCAGCGCACTACCTCACCGGCACCTATGATGATGTTGATGAGACCTTCTTTACCCGAGAGCAGGCCAGCATCGCCGTGAAGCTCTCATCTCAACTGGCATGGGCCGCAAACCAGCAGCAATGGGCCAGATTTAAGCAAATGCTAATTGTTCAGGCAAAAAAAGCGGGGTTGTATAAATGAGCGCAATTCTCACATCTTCCACCAGCCTGACTGACGTCATCCAGACGTCACAGGGGCGCAATTTCTCCGAATATGCGCCGCTGGGCCATTTCTTTGCCACGCCTTACCGTAATGAGACCTATAACCGGGCGTACACTCCGGTCGCTGGAGCCCCGCAAATTGGAGCGGTGACAGCGGGCATCATCAACCAGGGCCGGCATATCCCGTGGATCAACGACCCCTGCCGAGCCATCTGGGACGAGGACAACCAGATATGGCGTGCCTTCGTGCTGACCAGCGATAACCCGGAAAACCCGCAACAAACATGGGTTGAGGTCGTTTCGCCCGACCTGGTGAACTGGGTTGCCAACCGTATCCCCTTCTATCTCGACAATCTCGAACAGCCTACGCTCTGGGGTGGTTCTTTTGTTGTGGATGAAAAAGGCACAGCGGGTTACGGGCCGGATGCCGTTATCTATCTGATTTCAGTGCCCGGCGGTGGTGGCTACAACCAGCAGAGCATTGCCCGTTTTATTGCACCACGGCTGGGTATGGCCCCCGTTTATGACGGGATCGTGCTGGGCAACCCCGGGGTTGGAGATGTTGTTCATGCTCCCGGCATGGATTTCAGAGATCCACGTGTGGATTGGGATGAAGCTGCTGGACACTGGCTGATGAAGCTGACCGTGGGCTACGGCGTCGCTTTCTACTCATCACCAGACCTGAAAACATGGTCGTTCCTCAGCGTGCTTGATCTCTCCGCCTGGCAGCAGATTGAGACCCCCGATCTGGTCCCAATGATTGCCCCGGATGGCAGCCGTAAATGGGTGCTGTTCTTCTCCCTGAAGACATGGGAAGGCCAGCCTTATTCCACTGTTGGCTATCTGGTGGGAAGCTGGGACGGCACCAAGTTCACACCGGATTTCTCCACACCAAAACTCCTGAACTGGGGCAGCGATTATTACGCTCAGGCCGTGTGGCAGAAGGACGGAAAGACCTATTGCTGGGCCTGGATGGGGAACTGGAATTACTCGTTCGAGACCCCATCGCAGGGCTTCCGAGGAAACCAGTCTCTCGTCACGACTCTAACTCTGGCAAGGGATGCAGCGGGATCGTTCTTCCTCCAAATTGCCCCATTGGCAGCACAGGAGCGGCAATATCCCAGTTACGAACAGTATAATCCGCCACGTCTCTCTGCTGCTGGCACAACATCATGGCAGCCAGATCTGGGGAACCCCGGCCTGTCCTGGCGAGCAGACTTCTCGCTGTTCCGTGCCAGTCCGGAGGCATGGCCTAAAGCGATCACCTTTGAGTTCTGTTCTGACGGGACACATTACACACGGTTGCTGATCCAGCCTGCTGCCGGGACCGTTACTCTGCAACGTGCCAATAGCGGGCTGACACCCCTGATAACCAATGGTGAAACGGCGCAGTCCCTCTGGAAAGAAGACCGTGTTGCCCCGTTGGCGGCCCCGCTGGAATATCACGTGACGGTGATTTTTGATGTCTCGACTGTGGAGGTCGTCATCAATGGGCAGCTCTATATTTCCAGTCTGATCTACCCCCCTGAAACGGCCTTTGGGCAAACGCTCAGCGTATCAGGGGATGGTGCAGCACTGGTTCGTTTTTTCAAAATTTCATGCTGAGGTAATCATGGCATTTCTTAAGCAAACAGACCCCGTAGCTGGGCAGCCTGTCACTGTCACAATCCCCTATCTGGACCAGACAGGCACGCTACAGTTCGGCCAGATCAAAGTTCCGCCGGGCAAGGACGCAACCCTGCCGGACAACCTTCTGACAACAGATGCGATCCAGAATTACGTTCTGGGCAATCTCGGACAGGGAGCCAACGACCAGCAGGCTGTTGGGGTTCACTGGAACGGGGAGAATGACACGCCTGAAATGGTCTATGGCAACCTGAAAGACCAGAAATACAGCAATCTTCTGGGAAGCAATCAAAATGGGCTTTACCTGACGAATTTCGGAAATGTCGTGCCGGAAATACAGGCAGGGAAACGGCAGATGATCCAGAGATTTACCGCAACCAATGTCAAGGATGGTGATATTATTACGTTTCCACAGGCATTTACGGACGATAATGTGAGCTTGATGGTATTTCCAAAGTTGCCAAATGCAAACGGGAACTGGGATTTTCCTATTTGTGGCTACGGGGGCGTCAGCCGGTACAATTTTGGCTGTAGCCGTGCCTATCTGGGCAGCACACCTAAAACAGAGCCCGGGGATATTTCTGTAATTGCTATTGGAGGCATTGGATAATGAGTAACAAATACTATGCCGTTATTAAGGCTGGAGCTGACTTGACCAAACCATGTCTGGTCATGGGCTGGGTTGCGCAGGATGGTACCAGCACCCCCTATCAGGCCGCCCCCGGCTTTGAGGCGATCCCCCTTGAGATCAGTGATGAAGATTGGGCCATGCGGACGCAGGGACCGCAGAACCCAACACAGATCAACCAGGGCAAGCTGGAACCGTATGTTGCGCCGGTACCAAGCCTCAAAGAACAGGCCGAAACCGCCTTACAACGGGCCAGAATGACCGTTTACAACGAGTTCGGCATCCTCGGCGAGCCAACCCCGGCAGCATGGGTCACCTACCTGCGGTCGCTGATGGGCATTGCCAACGGCACGGACACGACCACCACGGCTCTGCCTGCCGCCCCGAGTGATACGGCGGGCTAATCCCGCCAGACAGCCCAAACCATGACAACCGCCCTTTGAGGCGGTTTTTTTGTACCTAGAGGATAAAATGACTGACCAGCTACCCGGGCCGCCGCCCTTTGTGACGCTGAATGAGCGTGTTGCAGCATTGGAGGCTGTGCAGGCACGTCATGACGATGACATCGCAAAACTGTCCGACAAGATCGACAATTTGGCCCGTGAACAACGGGCCGGACTGGATGCGCTGAGCGAACAAATCGCCGCAACCATCTCCACCCGCTCCCGCCTTATTACCGCCGCCATTACCGGCAGCGCAGCCTTTGGGGGCGGTGTTGCGGTGGGGCTGTACCAGCTCCTCCACACACTCAACCCGCATCTCTTTGGAGGTTGACATGACTCCCCGTGGCATCCGCAACAACAATCCCGGCAACCTGAACTTCGCTCACCAGCCCGGCGCAGTTCTGGAACCCGGACCGAACGCCCGCTTTGCTCGCTTCCCTACAGCGGAAGCGGGGCTTGCCGCCCTCCGGGACCAGCTTTGTCGCTACATCACACGGGATGGCATCGACACGGTGGCAGGCATCATCAGCAAATGGGCACCGCCCAGCGAGAATGATACGGCAGCCTATATCCGGGGCGTAGCGCATTCTCTGGGTACCGAGCCGGATACCCAGCTAGGCCAGCCTACTCCCCGCCTGCTCACCGGCCTGATGAATGCCATCATCCGCTTTGAGAACGGCCAGAACCCTTATGGGTCTCTGGTCACGCGGGTGGCAGGGAACATACCCTCCTCCGCCGGGCACGGAGCCGCAGCATGACGATCTTCCTTCGCATCCTGCATTGGCTCCGACAGCCAACGACATTGCAGGGCCTCGCCCTGATTGTGGCCGGTCTGGCCGGGGCTGCAACGGGCGGCCTTGATGCCAACCTTGCGTCAACACTTCTTATTGCCTCTGTACCCCTTCTCCTCCCGGACAACAGCACGGCCCGCACTGTAGCCTCTGCTGCCATTCCTCCGGTTGTCGAGGTTCTGGAAAAGAACGCCACAGCCGGAAAGGAACCCAGCAAGCCGGGTTGACTGAACCCGGTTGCTCCATCCCTCACAGACACAAACAAGGATCGTATCATGCCCCAAACCAACACTGCCTCTTCCGTCATTGACGGCCTGTTCGCTCTCATTGAGGGCGCAATGGGTGATAGCGAGAGCGTCAAGACCAAAACACGCCTTCATCTAGCCTCTACCATTCTTGGCGGCATCTCTGATGAGGCTGCATCCCTTCTGGAAGGTCGCTTTGATACCTCCGCTCTCTTTGCTGGCATCAACCGTGTCGAAGGCGGCCTTTCTGAAGTGGAGGGCGGCATCAAGGATGTTCTGGCTGCTGTTAAGACAAAGAAGACGGCACAGGTCAGTTCCGCAGCATGATCTACGCTTATGCCGGTCTGGGGGTGGCGTTCATCGCCGCCCTCACCCTATTCGGCTGGGTTCTGTATCGAGCCGGTCGTAACGCCGCCCGTGTCCTGTCTGAACAGCAGAACGTGACTGAGGCCAACATCCAGAACGCCACCCTCGCCCGCATGAATGAAGCCGCCTCCACGGCACCCCAGACGGATGATGAGATGTTGGCCAAGCTCCGAGACGGAAAGGAAGGCCAATGATGAAAAAGGAAAGGCAGCTCTGGCTATACGTCCCCTGCGCTTTAGTTCTGGCTTGTGGCATCCTATTGGGAGGATGCAGCGAGGTGCGCATCCGCCAGCAGTGTCTCAACCTCCGGACGCCAACGGTAGAGCAGCAACAGGGAGCCTATGCCGAGATGGTGGCTCACCCAGAGCTGAAGAATGTCCGTATTCAAGCGGCTGATCTGGATTATGCCCTGCGGGAAAATGCGGCCTGCTGGGGGAAAAAGCCCTGAAAGTACCGTGTCAGATTTGTGTCAATTTATTTGACGACTCTTACGCAAAAATACACAATCGCCCTACCACGATGACAGCAGGACAACCCGCCACACAGAAGACAAACTGCTATTTTTCAAGGGGATAATCACCAGAGGGGTGGTGGGCGCAACAGGGATTGAACCTGTGAC
>JAFNMF010000025.1 GCA_026537415.1 Acetobacteraceae bacterium B3987
GAATGGGCTTATACGCAGAACCCCCTCCACGCACAACCCCAAAAATAAGAAAAATCAAAAAAACTTCAAAAAACCTTAAAATCTCCCAATTTTAATTTTCCCCCTTTCCTAAAACAGAAAGGGCCGGGTCATATAAACCCAGCCCTTCCATTCAGAAGACTCTCACCTATCCTTAAAAATTCGGCATGGAAGGCAACAGGTCTCCCCCCTGACGGAACGGACATACCCGAATGGCCAAACCCGTTGTGTCATCCGTTTCTACCATCAAACCAGAAACAGTCGCTTTACCCCCAGCAGGCTGGAAGCGTTCTGTTGGCACCTTCTTCAGCATTTTGCGGATGGCATTTTCTTTTTCCATACCGATGACACTGTCGTAGTCACCACACATGCCAGCATCCGTCTGATAGGCTGTACCACCCCTCAAAATACGATGATCAGCCGTTGGCACATGCGTATGTGTACCGACTACAAGCGATACCCGCCCGTCATAAAGATGACCGAACCCCATTTTCTCGCTGGTCGTTTCTGCGTGAACATCCAACACGGCAGCATGAACGGTGCCCCCCAAACGATGCTTGGAAAGAATCGTCTCTACAGCCCGAAATGGATCATCCAGAGCATCCATGAAGACACGACCCATCACATTGATGACAAGCACCTTCCGCCCACAAGGTAAAGTAACAACACAACTCCCCTGCCCCGGCGTTCCCTCGGGATAATTGGCAGGGCGGACAACAGCAGGGAGCTGATTAAGCTGCCCGATAAGGTCTTTCCGATCCCACGCATGGTTGCCCAGCGTTATGGCATCCACACCACCATCCAGCAGATCACGGGCAATCTGGGGAGACAGGCCAAAACCATGAGAGGCGTTCTCTGCATTCGCAATGACCATGTCCAGCGACAGTTCTTCCCGCCAGCCTTTCAATCCTTCTAGAACAGCCTCACGCCCAGACCGGCCAACAATGTCTCCCAGAAATAACAGTCTCAATGTCTATCCTTCATTTTTTCCGATTTGAATGATTTCACGCTCCGTCACGACAACGGGCAGTCGATGATCGTGCTCATCCATAGGCAGAGCCTCTCTCTCTTGTGAAGATAGGCCGTACCCTATGAGCGTGGCGTGCGGATAGAGAGGCAGAGTCCGGTCATAATAACCACCCCCATAGCCAAGTCGCCCTCCCTCCCTGTCGAACGCTACGAAAGGCACCAGAATGACATCAGGCACTTTCCGTCCCCCTGTGGAATACCAGGTCCCGAACCGCCCTTTACGCATCGGACGATCGCCTCGCCACTCCCGAAAGATAAGAGGCTCTCCCTTGGGAGGAGTCTGTGGCAGAGCAACGCAATAACCGGCACGGACCAGCTGTTCGCAGAGCGGGCGCAGGTCCACTTCCCCCGAGAGAGGCCAAGTAGCCGCAATCACGGTGGGCCGCATATGATGAAGATGTGCCAAAAGATTGGCGACCAGTTGCCGATTCTGCCGCGGGAGAACAGGACGCCGGGACGCCAGAATTTCCCGACGAAGCGTTTTTTTGTCGCAATCAGATCGTAGAGGAAGTTGAGACATAAAATCCATAAACTGGTGAAGCCGCCTTAGCCGTTGGTCTCATCAGCCCTCCCGGACCTGCTAGGGCAGGTGGGCACCGGTAATAACGTGACCACAGCCACGACAGAGCCAGTTCCCTTGGAAGTGCTTATCGGCCCAGAGGTTGATCGTGCCTGACGCACCAGGCAGCTTCGCCGCTCATATTGCACTCCTACCCGACCCTAGACAAGAACCAGAACGACGCTTTCTATGGATTACGGCCATAAGCAGAGCCAGTTTGTAGGAGGAATCATGGGCGTTTTATTCGCCAGTTGCTACCTCGCTGGAAGCAACTGCCTTGGCTGATGGCTTGAGACCTTCTTCCACACGACGGAGCAGACTGTTCGCTATATCGGCCGCATCCGCCAGACGTCCAGCCGTCTGCTTATAGGATGCCTCAATCTGGCCGCTACGTTCCACAGCCGCCCTCTCCTCATCCGTCATCTGCTTTTTACGGGCTTCATAAAGATCATCAGTCGTGAGCAGAGCGACCAGAAACATAGCCTCGCCATCGCCCCGTGGCCCCAATGTCCTGCGGACTTCTTCAAGACGCTGTGAGATGGAAGTAGCGAGATCCTTCAGATACTCTTCCTCACCATCCTGACACCCAACCGTATAACTGAGACCACCAACCGAAAGCGTTACCTGCGCCATATGCCTTATCTTTCCCCTTCTGCTTCAGAAGATGCCGCCAACCCTACCGTTTTCGCATCCATTTCGAGAATTCCCCGCAATCGGGCTTCAAGGGCATCAATTCTGGCCAACAGTGCCTGCTTCACCTCTTGCTGCTCCGTACGCTCAGCCTCTAGCTGAATCTCCTGCTGCTCCAAGGCAAAGCCAAGCTGGACAAGGGCGATCTCCAGCCGCTCAAGGTCCGGATTTTTCTGCATGGCATTCACCTGCTTTTTCTCCTGCACTGACATCCCTCACCCTCGTAGCTTATGATACGCTCCTGCACGGTAGAAGCAGGCCCCTGCATCCCCATGAACTTACAGCCATCGTCCCAGATGGAGCCAGAATGACCGATCCTCACAGTGCGTCAAGCATCTTTCCATCCTTCCCCCGCCCCTTTATCACCATTTCCACCCGTACGGCCCTCCTGAGAGCGCATCAACATTTTACTGCACACTCCTTCACCATCGTCTCCCCTCTCCATGCCGGAGCCAGTCTGGGCATAGAATGGTGGCTTCACCTCACAAAAGAGGTCGAAGCCCCCTCCATTCTGGATTGTGGAGCCAGTGCCTCACTCGCCATCGAGGCCCTACACAAAGGCATTGAGGGAGTCGTATGCCGGGATTTCCGAGCTGGCCTGCCAGAGAACATGAAAGGACGCCTTTTCTCCCAACGACCGCATGAGACGACCATCCCGACGCTTATACCCTCTCAAAGATGAAAAGCTGGTCAATATACAAACAATCTGCCACATCTGATCTCTATGAATCACTGTGACCTCTACCCTGTCATTCCTTCCCTCCATGCGCTAACGGCAGTGCTGGAGCAGCTTCCTTCTTTACTAGACAGCGACTCTGTCACTGCTCTGCGGCTCTGTTTTGACAGACCACTGAAACGCAGCCAGCTGGAAACTGTCCGCCAGATGGCATGGGACCGGAATGTGGCCTTGATTCTGGCACCAGCCAGCCTCGACCTGTTACAGGGCATTTCCCTCAAAGAGAGTGACGGGATTCATCTTTCCAATCTACGGGACGTCAAAACCTTTGCCAGCCGTAAAGATAAACCCAGCTCTTTCCAGATCGGCTGCACATGTATAACACTAGATGATGCCATGTCCGCTGGAGAGCAAGGTGCTGATTATGTCAGCCTCCCTGCCGCCAACCTGCCCGCCCTGACACAATGGAGTATGTTCGCCGAGCTTCCCGCCGTGGCCGAGCATGTCTGCACGGCAGAAGAAGCCCGTGCCGTCGCACAGGCTGGGGCCGACTTTCTGGCCATCACGCTAGACCCGGCAGAAGATGGCCTAACCCGGTTCACTGCGGTAAGCGAAGCCCTCCCCTGAGGAGGGCACGTCTCCCCTTACTAATAGGGGAGAATGGAATCCGCCATGTACAGAACGCCATTGGACTGCGGGTAACCTTCCCCAGTCAGCGTCACCGTGCCATTCTTGCCGATGACTTCAACGCTACCGAAGACAGTGGGCTTCAGAAGAACATCATGACCCGGCCCGGCGAGTGTCGGCACCTGTATGCTGCCCCCCTTCTTTGCTGCCTTACGCCGGATTGTAGACATATCCCAATGCCCGACCAGAATCATCTGGCCGATAAAACCCGTAAGATAACCATGCCCTGACGGCTTCATAAGGTCCGGCCTGACTTCGTGTTTGAAGGCCTCAAAAGGCCCATTGGGAACAGCCAGCACCGTATACGCCTTCTCCCCCTCCAAGCGGGACCAGTATCCGGCCCGTATGACAGCGGCCTCAAAGTCTGCCAGTTCAATGGAGCTGGAGAGATTGTCGCTCAATGGCCTGTCTTCAAAAGAAAAGGCGGGAGGCATATGGTACCTAACCCGTGGATTAGGCGGCTCATCGGAGGAAGCAGGCTTATACGTCGCCTGAATACTGTTCGCCTCGGGCAAAGGCGTAGAATAGACAGAACCACGCACAGAAAGAGGGTCTTGTCGGTTCGACGTTCCGCCGTCACAGCCAGCCAGGGCAGAAAGAGCCAAACAGACCAGCCCCAGCCTCACAGGCAGCACCTGTCCACATCGCAACCTACGCATCAAACTCAACATCCCCCTCCGTACAGCTTCCATCCCACAACCTTATCCCCCACCACTTCAAATGTCGTCTGGCAGGTAGAGCTGTAATAGCTGGGGGGAATGCTAACACCACCCCAACCCCCTCCATATCCATAGCCGTAGCCGCCTCCCCAGCCCCAATCCCAACCGGAATAGCCCGGGGAAAACTGCGTTTCCGTCTCGATGTAGGACAGAAAATTGTGTCCCTGTGCAACATAGGTGCGGGTAGGCACCCCAAAGCGACGCAGAACCTCTACGGTTGACTGCCCGACCATAGAATCCAGCACTTTGGGCCGCTGCAGAGCCGGTGCCGTGCATCCGCCCAGTAATAAAGCGGCTCCCAGAGCCAGCCATACCCTGCGCATCCCCCGACCATTTGCAGAGTGTTCCATACCCCTACCCCTCAATTCATCAACCATGCACTCTGGTTACAGAACCATTTGCCATCAGCTTAACCAAAGAATCTCTTCAAGACGAGGGGCTCCCGTTGCCAGCATCACCAACCTGTCAAACCCCAGCGCAATACCGGATGTCGGCGGCATGTCGGGCAGAGCCTCAAGAAAGGCCTCATCCAATGGCCAATCCTGTTCCGGCGTGATCTGCACCCGCCGTGCCCGGTCTGCCTCAAAACGCTGACGCTGCTCCTGCGGGTCTGTCAATTCTTCAAACGCATTGGCCAGCTCCAGCCCAGCGGCATAAAGTTCAAAACGCAGAGCCACCCGTGGGTCTGCCGGATCACGTTTTGCCAAAGCTGCCTGTGCGGCTGGCCAGTGTGTCAGAAAGGTGGGACGCTCCCGCCCGATATGTGGCTCAATCTTCTCCAGCAGCAGACGGAAGAAAAGGTCTTCCCAATCTTCTCCCTCTCGCAATGATACACCAGCCTCACGGGCAAGACGGGGCGCATCCCCAGCACTGGCCAGCAAGTCTACCCCAACATGACGGGCAAAAGCCTCCTGCATCGTCAGACGTTCAAAAGGCCGAGACAGATCCAGAGCATCTTCCCCATAGGATAGATGCGGCGGAAGAACAGAACATAGCAGATGTTCCGTCTCATCCATGAGAGACGACAGGGCTGCACCGGGGCGGTACCATTCCAGCATGGTGAATTCTGGCATGTGGGTCGCACTCCGCTCCCCATTGCGCCAGACACGAGCCAGCTGAAACAGAGGCTGGCCCGTTGCCGCTACAAGACGCTTCATGGCGAATTCCGGGCTGGTATGGAGATGGCGCACCTCTGATGTACCATCTGGATGATCCAGCACGGTGCGGAAACAACGCAGATGCACTTCCTCACCCGGCACAGGAACGGCATAAGGCGTCTCGACCTCAAGATAACCCCGCCCCTCAAAGAAAGCCCGCACAGCCTGCACCATTCGGGCACGTCGCCGTAAGAATGGCAGACGCTCCCGTATCCGGGCTGTTGTCTGTACCGTACTGAAACGTCCCATCGCCACCCTCCACTTTCGTTCCCGCTCGCCCCTCCCCTATAAAGCAGGCCCCCATGAAAGGGCCATAGCAGAGTTTTCTTGCGAAAAGCCGCCTCCTTTCGCTAGAGCAAGCTCATGCAAGACCCGGCCTCATCGTCCCCATCACGCAAAACCCTCCGCAGCACACGGTCACTTCTTGAGGTAGACCTCATCACGCCGGAACAGGTCCCTGCGCTAGAAGCCGTGGCTGACCGCTATGCCACCGCCATTCCCCCGGCTTTCCAGCGGCTCATCACCAGCCCGGATGATCCCATCGGACGGCAGGTCATTCCCGATGCCCGGGAACTGCAAACCATGCCGCATGAAAGTGAAGACCCTATCGGCGATGATGCCCTCTCCCCCGTTCCCGGCATCGTGCATCGCTATGAGGACAGGGCACTGCTCAAGCCGCTGCTCATCTGCCCGCTTTACTGCCGTTTCTGTTTCCGGCGAGAGCATGTCGGCCCCGATGGCGGCCTGCTAGGGGAAGACGCACTGGAAAATGCCTTCCACTGGATTGAAACACACCCGCAGATACGGGAAATCATCCTGACAGGCGGTGACCCGCTGATGCTTTCCCCGCGCCGGATGAAGCACATCATCCAGCGTCTTTCTTCCATCGCCCATATCGACATCATCCGTATTCACAGCCGTGTCCCTGTCGCCGCCCCGGAACGTCTGACACCGGAACTACTGGATGCGCTGGAAACTGACCGTGCCCTCTGGATGGTCGCCCACATCAACCACGCACGGGAACTGACAGAAGAAGCCCGTCTGGCAGTTCGCCAGATGCTCAGCCGGGGAATTCCTGTCCTCTCCCAATCCGTCCTCCTCCGGGGTGTGAATGACACGACTGAATCGCTGGAAGCCCTCCTGCGTGCGCTGATTGCCGCCCGCATCAAGCCCTATTACCTCCACCATCTCGATTCCGCTCCCGGTACGGCGCATTTCCATGTTCCGGTGGAGGAAGGCCGTGCCCTGCTTGAAAGCCTGCGGGGCCGGGTCTCCGGTCTGGTCTGGCCAACCTATGTCGTGGATATTCCCGGTGGAAAAGGCAAAGTCCCTCTCGGGCCGGATTATCTCGTCAGTTCGCCCTCTGATGAAACTTTCGCCTCCTCGCAGGCACGGGGACCGGACGGAAAGCCCTATCCTTTTACCTAGAGTACACACAGGGAGCTTGCGCAGCCCCCATCGACACGGCTAGAAGTCTCCCAGAGTTTCATCGCTTCCTCCTGTATGGCGGGAAGCCTTGAGCAACACCCGATCTTTTGCATGTACATCAGGAGCTGACATGAAACAGCAAGCCAACCTCATCCGGGCCGGGCAGGTCATCGAACATAACGGCCGTCGCTGGACCGTTCTCAAGCAGCAGATTCTGACCCCCGGCAAAGGCGGTGCCTTCATTCAGGTGGAGATGCGTGACCTCGCCAGTGGCAACAAGAGCAACGAGCGGTGGCGTACAGCTGACACCGTCGAGCGTCTCATCACCGAAGACAACGATTACATCTATTCCTACATGGATGGCGACAACATCGTTCTCATGGACCCGGAGACATTCGAGCAGACCATGCTGCCGAAAGACATCCTTGGCGATCAGCTCCCCTTCCTTCAGGACAACATGACAATCAGCGTCAAGCTGGTTGAGGGCGACCCGGTTGCCGTCACCCTGCCGCCGCAGGTCACGCTGGAAATTGCTGAGGCCGACCCGGTCGTCAAAGGTCAGACCGCCAGCTCCTCCTATAAGCCTGCTGTGCTGTCCAACGGCGTGAAGGTCATGGTTCCTCCCTTCATCGAAGCTGGTGAGCGCATTGTCGTCCGCACAGAAGACGCCACTTACGTTGAGCGTGCCAAGGACTGATCATGCGTCTTTCTCCCCATATGGCCGTCATGCAGAACACGGCGCAGAAAGCGGCGCGGTCTCTCCTGCGTGACTTTGCCGAGGTTGAACAGCTTCAAGTCAGCATCAAAGGCCCAGGGGACTTTGTCTCCCAGGCCGACATGCGGGCCGAAAAGACCATCCGTGAAGAGCTGGCTCGTGCCCGCCCCGGCTATGCCTTCCTGATGGAAGAAAGCGGTGCCTCTGGCGGTGACAACTGGACATGGCGTTGGATTGTCGACCCGCTGGATGGAACCTCAAACTTCCTCCACGGTATCCCGCTCTGGGCCATATCCATCGCCCTCCAGCGTCGCCACCCCAATGGGGATGTCGAGCTGGTGGCCGCTGTCGTCTACAATCCGGCCTCTCACGAAATGTTCTGGGCAGAAAAAGGCGTCGGTGCGTTTCTGAATGACCGCCGCATCCGTGTCTCTGCACGGCGCAAACTGTCAGAATCCATGTTCGCCACGGGGATTCCTTTCGCCAAAGTTCCTGCCAAGCATCGCCTGCCTTTCGGGCGTGTTCTTAGCAGCCTCATGCCCAAAGTGGCCGGCATCCGCCGTTGTGGCTCCGCCGCACTGGACCTCGCATGGCTGGCCGCTGGTCGCTACGAAGGCTACTGGGAACTAGGGCTGAAGCCATGGGACTGTGCGGCTGGCCTGCTGCTGGTGCGTGAAGCTGGAGGCCATGCTACGGACGATCAGGGCCGTGACCTTGGTGATCTGGACGATGATGTGAATGTGGTTGCTGGCAACCAGCATTTCCATGCTCCCTTGCGGGAACTGGTCCACAACGCTCTCACGCAGGACTAGGCCTTCACATCACCATGAGAGGGTTATGGAGCCGTATTCTCCAGCATGGTGTTGCCATAACGATTGCAGGATACGGCTCCTCCGCATAGGATAAAGGCATGAAAAAACGGCTGGCTTTCCTCTCCCCTCTGCTTTTCACGCCTTTTCTGGCGGGGTTTCTGTACGCTCCGCCTATACAGGCTCAGGTTTCCACTAATCTGGACGCCCTGCCCAAGGCCGCCCCGGCCCAGCGGTCCCAACAGCCTGTGCGACATACTAGCCAACCCGCTCCTATCCATCATGATTCGCCCCCACCGCCTCCCCCGGTACCAGCGGGTTATACGCAGGTGCCCGCTATTTCAGCGGCACCTCCACAACCGACCATCATAACACCACCGGATTTTCCGGTCGTGCTGCACCCTCCTGTCCCCGCAACGGATATTCAACCCGCTAAGGACAGCCATAGCCGGATCGAACCGCAACCATCGGATTCCCTTCGTATTCTGTTCGATGCAAACAGTACCGGCATGAACAGCACCACCATCGACGCCATCCGCCATTACGCAGCGACCATGGCCCCGAAGGTAGAGACCCGCCTCGTTCTCCGCAGCTATGCCACAGCACCGGGCAGCGACATTTCCACCCCACGCCGCATCTCTCTGTCCCGTGCGTTGGCTGTCCGTAGCCTGCTGATACAAGGCGGCATTGCCACGACACGTATCTATCCCATCGCCCAAGGGCGGCCAGACAGTACCGACACCGCACCAGCAGACAGGCTGGACATCCTCCCTGAAACTAACCCTTCCTCCTCGGACAGCTCTGAAAAAGGAAACACGGCACCATGACACGCCCGACCCGTTACCTCGTCCGTATCCTTGTCTTCCTTCTGATCATTCTGGGGCTGGCTTTTGCCCTGCGGAATGTGCTGATTCATGCCTTCATGGTCAATCCGGGGCTGGATGGTGTTATCGTCGCAATTCTGCTGCTTGGTGTTCTCTGGAATCTCCATCTGACCCTCCGCCTCTTCCCGGAAGTTCGCTGGGTCAACATCCTGCGCCAGCCACGTGCGGGGCTGAAGGTGCCGGAACCACCCCGTCTTCTCTCCCCCATGGCCCGTGTTCTGCGGGCACGGCGTGACCAGAATCCCAAACTGGCCCTCTCCACACAGACCACACGGGCCATGCTGGAAAGTCTGGAAGCCCGCATGGACGAAGGACGGGAAATCTCCCGCTATATTACACAGCTTCTGGTATTTCTTGGACTGTTGGGAACGTTCTACGGGCTGATCCTGACCGTGCGCTCTGTTGCGGATGTCATCAGTGCCCTGCCTTCTGGTGGGGCCGATATTTCCACCATGTTCGACCACATCAAAACGGGTCTGGTCAAACCACTTGGTGGAATGTCCACGGCCTTTTCCGCCTCCATGTTCGGTCTGGCCGGGTCACTCATTCTTGGCTTCCTTGACCTGACCTCCGGGCAGGCGCAGAACCGTTTTGCCAATGAAATTGAAGAATGGCTGGCCGACCAGACCTTCCTCGATACCCCCGCCACAGAAACAGACGACAAAACCTCTCATAACGCTGCCCGTATTGCAGAAAACAAAACGGCCAACATAGAGGCATGGCTTCCACGGGTGCAGGATTTCATGCGCCTCACAACGGAGAATGTAGCCTTGCTCCAGCAGAACATCACCGTTCTGCGCCGCATTATGGAAGGCAATAAAGAAGCTAACGACAAAATCATCCATGGTCTGGCGGCCCTGAATGAAAGCCTTCACAAACTCCATACTGACAGCACCTTGCACCACGGACAGACTGCTATTCTCAACAAGCTGACCGATATGGAAGGTGTCCTCCAGCAATCCGCACAGCAGCCTCCAGCTTCCGCTTCTCATGAGGGACAAAGCTCCCTCATCGACCGGCTAACTCGGATTAGTGAAAGCCTCCTTCACCATCGGGAGTCTACGCCGCAACAGCAGAATGAGACCAACCATGCAGGGCGGGCCGCTATCCTCGAAAAGCTGACGGAGATCAACACAAATCTCCAGCACAGGCTAGAAACTCCCTCGCAGCAGCAGGATGAAGCCATCCGCACAGGGCAGGCCGCTATCCTCGAAAAGCTGACAGAGATCAACACAAACCTCCAGCACAGACAGGAAGCCGCTCCTGCACTGGACCTCTCCCCAATCCAGACCATCCTTCAACAGATTGAAGCAGGAAATCAGGCCACATTACACAGCATGGAAGCCCTGAGCAGCACCATCAGCCAACGTCAGTTCGAAGACCCAGCCGTTACCCAGCTGCTACAGGACATGGAGAGGCAGCTTCTTGGCCTGCGCACCGACATCGTTGCGCTCGCTGGAGAAGGCAAAGGCTCTTTCCTCTCCCGGCATGAGGAGGGCTGATCATGGCCCGCCGCCGTCATCGCTCCGGTCCGATCAACGCATGGCCGGGTTATGTGGATGCGCTCTCCTCCCTGCTGATGGTGGTTACATTCGTGCTGCTGGTCTTCGTACTGGGGCAGGAGTTCCTTTCTGCAGCCATTAGCCAGAGAGAACATGCGCTAGCGAACCTGAAGCAGGAACTGACCCATCTCAGTGATATGCTCTCCCTTAGCGAGGCGAAGGTCAAAACGCTGAGCAATGCCGAGCAGGAAGAGCGCAACATGGTTGCCTCGCTGAAAAGCCAGCTTGATGACAGGCAACATCAACTGGATGAAGTACAGGCCCACGCCAAAGAGATTGAAGGGGCTCAACTTGGCAGCATCGCTGACCTGTCTTCGCAGATCACAGAACTGACCCATCAGCTTCAAGCTGTTTCCAGTGCGCTGGAACTGGAAAAGAAGAACGAGGTTGACAAAGATGCCCGTATTGCCGAGCTGGGGCAGAAACTCAATGTCGCTCTGGCAGACAAGGTTAGCCAGCTCCAACGTTATCGCTCCGAATTCTTTGGCAGATTGCGGGATATCCTGAAAAATCAGCCGGGGATTTCCATTGTGGGCGACCGGTTTGTCTTCCAGTCCGAAATTCTCTTCCCTAGTGGCAGTGCAGCCCTTACACCCACAGGCCAGAAACAGCTCCTCACTCTGGCTCGTACATTCCGTGAGGTAGCCGCTACCATTCCGGCGGATGTACCGTGGATTCTCCGTGTCGATGGTCATGCAGACCGCAACCCCATCCGCTCGGCTTTCCCAAGCAACTGGGAGCTATCAGCTGCCCGTGCCATCACGGTCGTCAAAACGCTGATTCTCAATGGGGTGAACCCACACCACATTGCAGCCACAGCCTTCTCCGGCTATCAGCCGCTAGATAATGGCTCAAGCCCCGAAGCTCTGGCCCGCAACCGTCGGATCGAGTTCCGCCTGACAGACCGCTAACGCCACCATCCGTGTCGGAGGCCCTCCCCTCCGACACATCCACCTGCTGACAGAACCTTCAGAATCACTTAATTAGGGCGTCATGACCGACACACCGCTTCACCTCATTCGCAATTTTTCCATCATCGCCCATATCGACCACGGCAAGTCGACTCTGGCGGACCGGCTGATTGAGGCCTGCGGTGCCCTGACTGCCCGTGAAATGAAGGGGCAGGTTCTTGATTCCATGGAGCTGGAGCAGGAACGTGGCATCACCATCAAGGCACAAACCGTCCGCCTGACCTACCCCGCTAAAGACGGCAACGTCTATACGCTCAACCTCATGGACACACCCGGCCATGTGGACTTCGCCTATGAGGTCAGCCGCTCCCTCGCCGCCTGTGAGGGGTCGCTGCTGGTCGTGGATGCCTCACAGGGTGTCGAGGCGCAGACACTGGCCAATGTCTATCAGGCCATTGACGCCAATCATGAGATCGTCCCCGTTCTCAACAAGATTGACCTCCCCGCCGCCGAGCCGGAGCGTGTCCGTGCCCAGATTGAGGAAGTGGTCGGCATCCCGGCAGATGATGCCGTGGAGATCAGTGCCAAGACAGGCCTGAACATTGAGGGCGTTCTGGAAGCTCTTGTCCAGCGTCTGCCCGCCCCCAAGGGAAATGCCGAGGCTCCTCTACAGGGACTGCTGGTGGATAGCTGGTATGACAGCTATCTTGGCGTCATCATTCTTGTCCGCATCAAGGAAGGCCGCCTGAAGCGTGGGGACAAGATCCGCATGATGCAGACCGGAGCCACCTATCATGTCGATCAGGTCGGTGTGTTCCTGCCCAAGATGCAGCCGGTTGAATCCCTTGGTCCGGGTGAGATGGGCTACATCAATGCCGCCATCAAGACCGTGGCAGACTGTAATGTCGGTGATACCATCACGCTGGATAACCGCCCGGCGGAAAAGGCTCTCCCCGGCTTCAAGCCCTCCGTGCCGGTCGTCTGGTGTGGTCTCTTCCCCGTTGATGCAGACGATTTCGACAAGCTGCGCACCAGTCTGGGCAAGCTGCGGCTGAATGATGCGTCCTTCCACTTCGAGGCAGAGACCTCTGCGGCTCTGGGCTTCGGCTTCCGCTGCGGGTTCCTCGGGCTGCTGCATCTGGAGATCATTCAGGAACGGCTCTCCCGTGAGTTCAATCTGGACCTCATCGCTACGGCACCATCCGTCGTATACAAAATGCACATGAACAATGGCGATGTGGAAGAGCTGCACAACCCGGCAGACATGCCGGAAATCAGCAAGATCGACTTTATCGAAGAGCCGTGGATCAAGGCTTCCATCCTCGTACGGGATGAATATCTGGGATCGGTCCTCACCCTCTGCACCGAACGCCGTGGCGTCCAGATCGACCTGACCTATGTCGGCGACCGGGCCATGGTCGTCTATCGTCTGCCCCTCAATGAGGTGGTTTTCGATTTCTATGACCGCCTAAAATCCCTCACACGGGGTTATGCTTCCTTCGAGTACCAGATGGACGGTTACGAAGAGAGCGATCTGGTCCGCATCTCCATTCTCGTGAATCACGAGCCGGTGGATGCACTGGCCTTCATCGCTCACCGCACCGTGGCCGAAACACGGGGACGGGCCATCTGCGCCAAGCTGAAAGACCTCATCCCCCGCCAGCTCTTCAAGATCGCCATTCAGGCCTCCATCGGCTCCAAGGTGATCGCCCGTGAGACACTGGGAGCACTCTCCAAGGATGTGACGGCCAAATGTTATGGCGGTGACATTTCCCGCAAGCGCAAACTGCTGGAAAAACAGAAGGAGGGTAAAAAACGCATGAGGCAGTTCGGCAAGGTCGAAATCCCCCAGAGCGCCTTCCTTGCTGCCCTGAAAATGGACTGACCCATGCCCCGGACTGCTGCCCTGCTCTGTATCCACAATGAAGCCAACAGACTTGGTTGGTGGATCGCCCACCATGTGGCGGCAGGGTTCTCGGCCCTTCTCATCTGTGACGATCACTCCACGGACGGCAGTCAGGACATTCTGACACAGGCAGCCCGCAATTATGACATCCGCCTACTAGAAACCGACCGGCAGGAAACGGACCGTCTGCAACGCCATCAGAATGCCCTGAGAAAGATGCTTCGGCAGGAAGGGGGGCATTTCGACTGGGTCATTCAACTAAACGTGGATGAGTATTTCCTCCCCGAAAGCGGCTCCGTGTCGGCCTTCTTTACCGAGACAGAAGCCCGACTGGGAACGAAGGCCTTCCAGCAGACCTCACATCTTCCCATCAACTGGTGCCTAACAGGTCTGGGCAAACGGACACATCAGCTGTTCGATGGACAGATGGCCCATCCACGAGCCCTTTTCCAAACCCATGCCTCCAAGGCCTTTCCAGACAGCCGGGTGACAAGGTCTTTCTTCCGCCCGTCTCACCAGCAACAGGGCTTGCCCGATCCCTTTGCATACGTTCAGAAAAGACCGGACTGGTCCACGGCCCGCATCCTGCATGATGCTGCTGCCAGCAGCCCTACGCCGCAGATGCGCCGTTATTACGACCGCAATGACCAATATTACAACAAAGGGCAGGCTCTCCTACCAAAAACACTAGACATCAGTGCCCATATCCTACAGGGGCTGATCCTCGGTGCCTGCTACGCCATTCAGAATGGGCAGTCTTCCCCTACTTACACCGAATTGTCGTTTCCTGAAACAACTTGCCAATTCAAACGGTTCCATCTGCACCGTGGCGGACAGCAGCTTGTCATGAATAGACACAGCCGCACGGTAGGCTTCTATCCCATTGAGGAGCTATATGATGGCGGCGAGCTTGTCCCCCTCTGCCTCATCAAACTGGAAGCCCCCTCTCCCGAAACGGAACATCTCGCCTGGCTCTATGCGGAGCAACCTGCCGCTTCGCCCTATCTGCCAGCAACAGACTCCACACGCACCTATTTCCCGGCACTGCTGGACTGCCTTCCTATTCATCTCAAACAGGAAGACGACGATACTGTCAGGCTGTCGCTTCGTCCGGCAGGACTGGCTTTACCAGACGATGACCCTGTCACCCTCATCCATGTGGAAAATGCCCTGCTCTCCGGGCCGGACCCGGTGGAAAAGGCCCTCCAATCCTTTACGATTCATGGTTTTTCAGCAGCTGGATTACGTGAGGCCATACGGCAAAGCCGTTGGTTCTCCCCATCGGTCATCGGGGCACTCTATGCCCAACTACCCAAGCAGGAAGCCCGAACCCTTTTCTCGCCTCTGCTTTATCAGCTCTTCCATGAGTGGAAGCTCTAAACCACACTCTTTACCCTGTGAGACATGAGGCTGTGATCCGATCCTGCCTCGACCGCTTCTTCCAGATCACCCAGCGTCACTCGACAATCCCACGTGAGATCAGTGCCGGGCTAACCATTTTTGGCTCAATGGCCTATATCATGGCCGTTAACCCGGCTGTTCTTGCGGGGGCCGGTCTAGCCCGCCACGACATGGTGATGACCACCATTGCCGGTGCCATCGCCGGAACCCTCCTCATGGCCCTCTGGGTACGGCTGCCCATTGCTCTTGCCCCTGCCATGAGCAGTAACGTCCTGTTTGCTCAGGTCATCGTTCAACAAGCCCATGTCTCGCCAGCTACAGCCTTCACGGTTGTTCTCTTCAGCGGGCTATGCTTCACACTGCTCTCCCTCACCCGGCTTCGCCTGAAGATTATACAGAGCTTCCCACCCTGCATCATATTGGGCATTCAGGTAGCCATCGGTGCTTTCATTGCCCGTATTGGCCTCATCACCGCCGGAATCGCTGTTCCATCAGCCAGTGGATTGGGGTTTGCCTCCCTTTCCCAACCCTCCGTCATCCTTGCTCTAACCGGTGTGATGCTCTGCCTTCTTCTTCAGCTGCTGCGCATCCCTGCCGGGCTGCTCATCACCATCATGCTCCTGACCGTGATCGGCCTTCTCATCCCCGGCCCAGATGGCCATCCCCTGACCCAGCTCCCCGCTCACTTAATGGACTGGCCTCATTATCCGGTCCACATGCTGGCCCCCTTCAACTTCGCAGAATTCTTCCATCATCTTGGCCTGCTTCTGCCCATCACACTTTATATACTGCTCAGCGACTTTTTTGATGCCACCGGAACCATGCTGACCGTCACACGACAGGCTGGCCTTTGCGGCACGAAAGAACGCCCCCATCTTGACCCCCGAGCCTTCACCGCCGATGGTGCAGCCAGCATCCTTGGGGCCCTGCTGGGCACCTGCACCGTTTCCGCCTATCTGGAAAGCCTGACAGGGGCCGAGGCTGGTGGACGTACGGGACTCAGTGCCTTTGTGGTCGCTCTGCTTTTTGCCATCTCCTGCATCTTCTGGCCCCTCATCACCGCCATTCCTGCACTGGCAACAGCCCCCGTGCTGATTTTTGTCGGAATCATTATGCTCAGTAATCTGACAGAACTCTCCAGCAATTCAGAAGAAGCCTTTCCCCCCATCTGCATGCTTCTGCTTACAGTCGTCACAGGCAATTTCATGCTGGCTCTGGCTTGCGGCATGCTCCTTTATACGGCTATCCTACTTGCTAGACGAGCCTTTCATAAGGTAACACCCGTCATAATAGGCCTTGATATAACTTTTCTCTGTTACATGATTTTACAGGGACAGCTGTAAAGCAACAGTACGATAAACATCCTGATATTCCTTGATGGAAACTATTAAAACGGGGTTGCAAATGCTCCCGAAAAGTATCACGGCGTTTCGTGATATTTCCGAACAAACAGGATGAGGGCTGGAAAAAATCTCTTTATCCCTGTAATGCCCTTTAAGTTTCATGATCTGAACCCCGGCTGGATAGTTCATGCCCGACCCTATGACGACACAGACAATACCGCTGCACCAGCTTTCTTTTGAAAACGCCTTGGCCGAACTTGAGCAGATCGTCCGTGGGCTGGAAAGTGGCCAGATGAAGCTGGAAGATGCTATCTCTGCCTATGAACGTGGGGCTGCCCTGCGTCGCCATTGTGAAGAGCGACTGGGAGAAGCGGAAATGCGTGTGAAAGCCATCGTTCAGAAAGAAGATGGCTCACTCTCTGAGGAAGAGCTTAACGCTGCGGAAAAGCCCATTCCGGCACGCCGTAAGAAAGCCCCTGCCCGGACTGCGCAGAAGCCACAGAATGATGACCCTTCCGCTCCGATCTGGGATGATAACATTCCGTTCTGATGATACCTGATGCACAACCATCCCCGCCCATCACCAAGGAGACCCCTTCCATGACCGACAGCCACGCCCTCCCTCTCAAGGATGCCCTACGTCAGGCCTGTCGTGACATTGAAGCCAGCATTGATGCTCTTCTGCCCATGGTACCGGGGGATGAATCCCTGCTGATTGAAGCCATGCGTTATGCTGCCCTGAATGGTGGTAAGCGTCTACGTGGCTTCCTCGTGCTGGAAATTGCCGCCCTGTTTGGTGCCTCCCGTGAGGCTGCCCTGCGTGTCGCTGCGTCCGTCGAATTCCTCCATGCTTATTCTCTCGTCCATGATGATCTGCCCGCCATGGATGATGACGACCTCCGCCGGGGGCAGCCCTCCACCCACAAGAAATTCAATGAGGCATACGCCATTCTCGCCGGTGATGCCCTCCAGACCAGTGCTTTTGAGGTTCTGCTGGAAGAAGCCACCAGTAAAGACCCGGCCATCCGGGCCGAGCTGGCCTTGGCACTGGCCCGTGCTTCTGGCAGTGCCGGCATGGTGGGTGGACAGGTCATTGATATCCGTGGCGAAGGCAAAGCCCTCCCACTGGAAAAGGTCCAACGTCTGCACGCCATGAAGACCGGCGCATTAATCCGCTATGCTGCGGAAGCCGGGGCCATTCTAGCAGGGCTTAAAGCCGATGACCCACGCCGTAAAGCCATCGTTCGCTATGGAACAGACCTCGGCACGGCTTTTCAGGTCGCTGATGATATTCTGGACACTACAGCAAGCACTGAAGAATTGGGCAAGACAGCAGGCAAAGATGAAGATGCCTGCAAGTCGAACTATGTTTCTCTGCTAGGCATCGAAGGTGCCCGTAAAGAGGCGCAGCGTCTGAGCGAACAAGCCCGCCAGTCCCTTTCTTCATTCGGCCCGCAGGCAGAGACACTCCGTGCCCTCGCTGATTATTTCGTTGAACGCAGGAACTGATTGTTCATGAGCACGTCTTCCTCCATCCCTACTCTGGGCCGTTATCCTCTTCTGGATCGGGTAAGCGTACCGGCGGACATGAAAAACCTGTCCATCGAGCAGCTAACCACACTCGCAGAAGAACTCCGCTCGGAGACCATCAACGCCGTTTCAACAACAGGCGGCCATCTTGGTGCTTCTCTCGGTGTTGTCGAGCTGACGGTGGCCCTTCATGCCGTGTTCAATACACCGGATGACCGGGTCATCTGGGACGTGGGTCATCAGGCCTACCCTCACAAGATTCTGACCGGTCGTCGTGAGCAGATCCGCACACTGCGCCAGCCCGGCGGTCTGTCCGGCTTCACACGCCGTTCCGAAAGTCCCTACGACCCCTTCGGTGCTGCACACTCCTCCACGTCCATCTCTGCCGGACTGGGCATGGCGGTAGCGCATCACCTCTATGCGGAAAACCATCCTTCCTACCGGGAGCGGAACGTCATTTCTGTCATCGGCGATGGGTCCATTTCCGCAGGCATGGCCTATGAGGCTATGAACAATGCCGGAGCCATGGGCGGCAAGGGGGCTGAACGCCTCATCGTCATCCTGAATGACAATGAGATGTCCATCGCACCGCCTGTTGGAGCGATGTCCAACTATCTCAGCCGCCTAATGTCCTCCCGCCGCTTCCTGACGCTGCGGGACATGGCAGGCAAGCTGGCCAAGCGTCTCCCCTCCCGCATCGAGCGGACTGCCAAACGGGCCGAAGAATATGCTCGTGGTATGATTACCGGTGGCACCCTCTTCGAGGAACTCGGGTTCTATTATATCGGCCCCGTGGATGGGCACGACATGAACCAGCTTGTCCCCATCCTGCGTAATCTACGGGATGCCGAAGATAAAGGGCCTGTCCTACTGCATGTCATCACCGAGAAAGGCCGGGGTTACAAACCCGCCGAAGCTGCTGGTGACAAATATCATGCTGTTGCCCGCTTCGATGTGGAAACCGGGAAGCAGCAAAAGGCTCCTGCTGGCCCGCCCACCTACACGGATGTTTTCTCCCGTGAACTGCTCCACCGAGCCAACCAAGATGACAAGGTGGTTGCCATTACAGCCGCCATGCCTTCCGGCACCGGACTGGACAGAATGGCCGAACAGCACCCAGACCGTTACTTCGATGTCGGCATTGCCGAGCAGCACGCCGTAACCTTTGCAGCCGGTATCGCCAGCGAGGGGATGCGCCCGTTCTGCGCCATCTATTCCACATTCCTCCAGCGTGGCTACGATCAGGTCATGCATGATGTGGCCCTCCAGAATCTGCCTGTCCGCTTCGCCGTGGACCGTGCCGGGCTGGTCGGTGCTGATGGAGCGACCCATGCCGGGTCTTTCGACCTCAACTATCTCTGCTGTCTGCCGAACATGACCGTTATGGCCCCGTCTGACGAGCTGGAATTGCTCCACATGACGGCCACAGCATGGGCCCATGACAGCGGACCGACTGCCCTGCGCTATCCCCGTGGGGCTGGCCTTGGCCTGAGTCTCCCTAAAGAAGGCGAGATTCTAGAAATCGGTAAAGGCCGCATTGTGCGTGCTTCCGAAGGGGAAGGCGTTGCCATCCTCGCCCTTGGCCCCCGTCTGCATGAGGCCCTAAAGGCCGCCGAGACGCTGGAAAAAGAAGGGATTGCCGTCACCGTGGCTGATGCCCGCTTTGCCAAGCCGGTCGATGGTGCCCTGATCGAACAGCTCGCCCGTCAGCATAAGGTCTTCATCACCATTGAAGATGGCGCACCGGGTGGGTTCAGCACGCAGGTCGTGCAGCATCTGGCAACAACCGGTCTGCTCGATCAGGTCCGTTTCCGCCCGATGGCTCTGCCCGATACATGGATCGACCATAACACGCCTGCTGCTCAGTATGAGGAAGCTGGCCTGACAGCACCTCACATTGCCGACCTAGCCCGCAAGGCTCTTGCTGGAAAGGCCGGGGCCTGATGGCCAAACGCCGTGCAGATCAGCTCCTTGTAGAAAGGGGGCTGGTCGAAACACGCAGCCGAGCGCAGGCCCTCATCATGGCCGGGCTGGTCTATGCTGGCCCACATGGTGATAAGCCTGTCAAAAAAGCAGGCGATCAGCTCGCCGAGGACATGCCCCTGATCCTGAAAGGGCAAGATCATCCTTGGGTCTCCCGTGGCGGGCTAAAACTGGCTCATGCGCTGGAGCATTTTCCTCTTTCTGCTGAGGGCAAGATCGCCGTGGATGTTGGTGCCTCCACGGGTGGCTTTACCGATGTTCTGCTTCAAAACGGAGCGGCAAAGGTTTATGCCGTGGATGTCGGTCATGGTCAGCTCGCATGGAAAATCCGCTCTGATGAACGGGTGGTCGTGCTGGAAAAAACCAATGCCCGCCATCTGAATACCGAGCATGTGCCTGAAGCCCCGGATATTATCGTTTGCGACGCCAGCTTCATCAGCCTGAAAACCGTTCTGGCTCCAGCCCTTGGCATGGCAAAGGATGGCGCATGGGCCGTGGCTCTCATAAAACCTCAGTTTGAAGCGGGCCGGGCCGATATTGGCCCCAAAGGCGTCGTGCGTGACCCTGCCGTGCATGACCGTGTCTGTCAGGACATCACGGACTGGTTTGCCGCTCTTCCCGGCTGGACCATCCTTGGTCTTGTCCCCAGCCCGATCACCGGGCCGGAAGGCAATAAAGAGTTCCTCATTGCCGCCCGTAAAGGCGCACTCTAGGTCGTTCCTTTCTCACCCTATCACTTTTCTGACCCGTAAACGGGTTCCCGTGCTATAGCCGCCTCATGACAGATCCGATGCCCTTTTCTTCCCCTGTTTCCTCCGATGCCGTAAATGCTCTCAATGAGAGCGAGCGCAAACGCATCGAGGCCAAATCTGCCCTTTTTGCACCGCCCACACCCGTCACGGAAGACGGGCGTCGTGAACTGGTCGGCCTCTCCCGGGAAGAGTTGGCCGAAGTCCTGACCGAGATTGGTGAAAAACCCTTCCGGGCTAAGCAGCTCTGGCATTGGATTTACCATCAGGGCGTGACGGACTTTTCCCTCATGTCCACCATCGCCAAGCCATTGCAGGCCAAGCTGGAGAAGCACTTCATCGTTGGTCGCCCCAGCCTGACGACCCAGCAGACCTCCAAAGATGACACACGCAAATTCCTGTTCCGCTTCCGTGACGGGCAGGAAGCGGAGACCGTCTATATCCCAGACCGGCGAGAAGACCGTGGTGCTGTCTGCATTTCTTCTCAGGTGGGTTGTACCCTGTCCTGCACCTTCTGCCATACGGGCACGCAGAAACTCGTCCGTAATCTGGGTGCTGCCGAGATTGTCGGGCAGTTCATGGCCGCACGGGACAGCTATGGCGAATGGCCCAGCCCCAAAGGTGACACGCCCCGCCTGCTCTCCACCATCGTGCTGATGGGCATGGGAGAGCCACTCTACAATTACGAAAACGTCGCCAAAGCCATGAAGATCATCATGGATGGCGAAGGCATTGCCCTCTCCCGCCGCCGTATCACGCTTTCCACTTCCGGCGTTGTGCCCATGATGGATCGCTGCGGTGATGAGTTGGGAATCAATCTGGCCATTTCCCTCCATGCTGTCCGCAATGATCTGCGGGACCAGCTTGTGCCCCTGAACCGGAAATACCCGATTGAAGAGCTGATGGCCGCCTGCCACCGCTATCCGGCAGCCTCCAACTCCCGCCGCATCACCTTTGAATACATCATGATCCGGGATGTGAATGACAGTGACGCCGAAGCCAGAGAGCTGGTGCGGCTGATCCGTGGCCTGCCAGCCAAGGTCAATCTCATTCCCTTCAACCCGTGGCCGGGATCGGACTTCCGCCCCTCCACACGGGAACGTCTGGCCAGTTTCGCCCAAATCGTCATGGATGCCGGGTATGCCGCCCCCATCCGCATGCCCCGTGGCAAGGACATTCTCGCCGCCTGTGGGCAGCTCAAGACGCAGAGCGAGCGGAAACGACAGGCAGAATCCCGCAATAACGGCGCATAAGCCTTCCCTTACGGGGTAGGGGCCTCTGGCCCAATGGTCTGACAACTGTTACAAGACCATAATAACTTAACAATATCTGGTTCTGTCTTTCAGCAGAGGATACATAGCGACCATGAGCAAAGCCTCAGGCATCAAGAAAGTCGTTCTGGCCTATTCCGGTGGGTTGGATACATCCGTCATTCTCCGCTGGCTTCAGGAGCATTACGGCTGCGAGGTTGTGACCTTCACAGCCGATCTCGGCCAGGGTGAAGAGCTGGAACCTGCACGCCGCAAGGCTGAATCCCTTGGCGTGAAGGAAATTTTTGTCGAAGACCTGCGGGAGACCTTCGTCAAGGATTACGTCTTCCCGATGTTCCGGGCCAACACGGTTTATGAAGGCCAGTACCTGCTGGGGACCTCCATCGCCCGCCCGCTGATCTCCAAGCGTCAGATTGAGATTGCCGAGGCTGTCGGTGCGGATGCCGTGGCGCATGGCGCAACGGGCAAGGGTAACGATCAGGTCCGTTTCGAGCTGTCCTATTATGCCCTGAAGCCGGATGTGAAGGTCATCGCCCCGTGGCGTGAATGGGACCTAACGTCCCGCACCAAGCTGCTGGACTTTGCCGAGAAGAACCAGATTCCCGTCACCAAGGACAAGCGTGGCGAGGCTCCTTTCTCCGTGGATGCCAACCTGCTGCATTCCTCTTCCGAAGGGAAGATTCTGGAAGATCCCTCCCTGCCGCCGGATGAAATCGTTTTCCAGCGCACCATCTCCCCGGAAGCTGCTCCAGACAAGGCCACCGAAATCACCATCGACTTCAAACATGGTGACCCAGTTGCCATCAATGGCGAGGCCCTCTCCCCGGCCACCCTGCTCGCTCGCCTCAATGAGCTGGGCAAGGCAAACGGCATTGGCCGTCTCGACATCGTGGAAAACCGCTTTGTCGGCATGAAGTCCCGTGGGATTTACGAAACACCGGGCGGGACCATCCTGCTTCAGGCTCATCGCTCCATGGAATCCATCACGCTGGACCGTGAAGCTGCCCACCTTAAGGACAGCATCATGCCCCGCTATGCAGAGCTGATCTATAACGGCCTGTGGTTCTCTCCAGAACGCCACATGCTGCAAGCACTGATCGACAGCAGCCAGCAGCATGTGAATGGTCGTGTACGCCTGAAGCTCTATAAGGGCAATGTCATCTGCGTGGGCCGTGAAAGCCCCGACAGCTTGTATGATGCCCGTGTCGTGACCTTTGAGGATGACGAAGGTGCCTATAATCAGGTGGATGCTCAGGGCTTCATCCGCCTCAATGCGCTCCGTCTGCGGCTGGGTGCCAACAAAGGACGCCGTGGCGGTACGCCCTGATCCTGCGTTCTTGTCCTCTGCCGGGCTGTAACGGTCCGGCAGGTCTGTCTCTTCTCTCCCGTTTGCAAAGAGGCGTTTCCATGTCCCATTGTCTGCGTTCTCTCCTCCGTTACCTGCCCGCCTGTGCGCTGGCTGGTCTGCTCAGCCTAACCGCCTGCTCTGGTGGAGCAAAACCGGACCTGACACCCCAGCAATTCATGGAGCAGGTCTATAAACAACCGGGCGTGCAGACACTGCCGGATGGCCTTGCCTATAAAGTGCTGAAAGCTGGCCCCAAGGATGCACCGCATCCGCAGAAGGGAGCCACTATGATGGTCATTTATGAAGGCCGTCTGCCAGATGGTGGCATCTTCGATTCATCGGAAATGCACACCGGTGCCGCCTACATGGAAATGCCTTTGGACGGTGTCATTGAAGGCTGGATGGAAGGACTTCCTATGATGCGTGTTGGCGATACATGGGAACTGTACGTCCCGCCTCAGCTGGGTTACGGCAAGCGGTCCATGGGGATCATCCCTCCCAACAGCCCGCTAATCTTCAAGATTCAGCTTTTGGGTGTCGAGGATGACAACCCCCTGCAATAATTAGGATGACGCCCCTTCTCTGACCTGCCCTGCTTTTCAGGGCCTTCTGCCGCCCCCTCGCCCCTGAGCGGGCGGCATCTCTCTATCTTCTTCCGCAGGACAATGTTCATGCAGCGCGTTTTTTCTGGCATCCAGCCAACAGGCATCCCGCATCTCGGCAACTATCTTGGGGCAATCCGCAACTGGGTTACCTTGCAGAAAGACCATGACTGCCTGTTCTGCCTTGTGGACATGCACTCCCTGACCATGCCGTGGTCCCCGGAAGCCCTGCGTGAGCAAACCCTCGCTTCCACCGCCTGCCTTCTGGCGTCTGGCATTGACCCCACCCGCCTGTATAACCAGTCCGCCGTCAGTGCCCATGCCCGCCTCGGCTGGATCTTCAACTGTGTCTCCCGCCTCGGTTGGCTGAACCGTATGACACAGTTTAAAGACAAAGCCGGCAAAAACCGGGAAAACCATTCCGCTGGCCTGTATGTCTATCCTAACCTGATGGCAGCCGACATTCTGGCCTTCCACGCCACACGGGTTCCTGTCGGAGATGACCAGCGACAGCATCTCGAGCTGGCCAATGACATCGCCCAAAAATTCAATCATGATATGGGTGTTGAGTTCTTCCCGCAGATTGAACCGCTCATTCCACCTCATGCCGCTCGTGTGATGAGCCTGCGTGATGGTAGCAAGAAAATGTCCAAGTCCGACCCGTCTGCCCAGAGCCGCATTATCCTGAATGACACGGCGGATGAGATCGCCCAGAAAATCCGCAAGGCCCGTACGGATGCCGAGCCTCTCCCCAGTGAGGAAGCCGGACTGGAAGGCCGCCCAGAAGCCCGCAACCTATTGACCATCTACGCCGCCATGTCCAACAGAACACTGGCAGACGTGCTGACCCAATTTGCCGGTCAAGGTTTCGGTACCTTCAAGCAGGCTCTGGCTGATCTACTAGTCGAGACACTGGCTCCAGTTGCTGATGAAACCCGCCGCCTGATGGATGACAAGGCCCATCTCATGCAGGTTCTGCGTCAGGGGGCCGAGCGTGCCCGTGCGGTCTCCGAACCTATCGTCAGTGAAGCCGAAAAGCTGGTCGGTTTCCTCCGCTAAAGGGGTACCCTTTCCCATACAAAAAAGGCCTGCCCCATGGGAGCAGGCCTTTTTTTCATGAAGGTCGTATTTCAGAAAGGGGCGTTTCCATAAGCTCCAGCACCTGCTTTGCCGCTGACATCGCTGGCAGTTCGTCATTCGGAGCCTTCAACATCGCCAGAATATTCCCAAACGCTTCACATTGGGCCTGACGCTTCGTCTCATCTGTCAGAAGAGATGTTATCTCATCGGCCAGCTTCTGGGGGTTACAGTCATGCTGTACCAGCTCTGGAACAATTTCCCGCCCTGCCAGAATGTTAATCATGGAAATATAAGGCAGACGCAAAAACAGCCGCCCAAGCACAGCTGATAGTGGATTGACCTTATAGGTCACCACCATAGGGACGCCCCCAATCGCCAGCTCCAGAATAGACGTACCCGATTTTGTCAGCGCACAATTTGCAGCGCGAATAGCATCATGCTTGTCTTCCGTATCTGTCAGGATGGACGGATAGACTGTCCAATGCTTCACCATTTTTCGAACCAATGGAGCCATTCCAGACGTCGCCGGGATTACAGGCTGTAGGTCGGGGAAACGCTCATGAAGGATGGCCAGCGTCTTCTCGAATACCGGCAAAAGCTGCGGAACCTCAGATGAACGGCTACCCGGCATAAGAATTAAAATAGGACTGGTCGGCCTGAGATTGTGCCGTTTGAAGAAGCGTAGTGCCTTACCGTGCGCCACACCCGATTGTAGGATGGGATGCCCCACAAAACGGCCTTCTGGCAGACCTCGGTCTGCAAACCATTTTTCTTCAAACGGAAAGAGGCAAAGCAGCCGGTCCCATAGACCACGATACCCTTTGACCCGGCTCTCCCGCCATGCCCAGACCTGCGGGGCCACATAATGCAGCCGCCGGACATTCAACTTGCGGATACGCTTCAACAACCGGAATGAAAAACCCGGACTATCAATAGTGATGACGATATCTGGGCGGCGCAGTTCAATATCCTGTTCCGCTTCCAGAAGCCTCTGAGAGAGCAAACGCAAGCGGGGCAGAACCTCCATGAACCCCATGACCGTAAGGTCTTCCATAGGGAAAAGGCTCCGCAGCCCCCGAGCCTCCATGCGCCCCCCACCGACACCGGCAAAAACCAGTGTCGGGTCGATGCGGTGCAGGGCCTGCATGAGACGGGCACCGATACTGTCCCCGCTCGGCTCCCCAGCGAGAATCCAGATCACCCGCCCATGCTGGTGAAGGGGAACCTCACCTTCGACAGGAGCACCCACACCCACCATGACATCATTCCCTTCGTTGCACCGTCACTCTCGGACTTAACGGCGGAGCATTGCCCCCGTGGCTTTCTGAACCGCACCTTCCACCGCTGCCATCAGAGCGTCAAGCTGCGCATCCGTCAGGCTGTCCTTCTGTGGCTGAAGGGTAACCTCCACACCAAGGGACCGGTGCCCAGCCGGAACGGAGCCGCCTTCAAAAATATCAAAGAGGCGTACATCCGTAATCAACTTACGATCAGCCATCCGAACAGCCTTCAGAACATCCTGAATCTGGACATCCTCACCTGCAAGGAAGGCAAAATCACGGCGCACAGGCTGGAGAGCCGACAGAGCTGGAGCGGCTTTCCGCTTTGCCTTGGGCAGCGGCACCTTGTCCAACGTCATCTCAAAGAGTGCCACCGTCCCGCTCAGCCCGAAATGGCGAGCCACACGGGGGTGCAGTTCCCCAAAGCTGCCCAGTACGAGCTTGGGCCCCTGCCGCACAACGCCAGACCGGCCCGGATGGTAATAGCCCGGAGCATCCTGCGTGCTGCTCAGAGACGCTTCGGCGACCCCAAGTGCAGTAAGAGCCGCCATCAGATCAGCTTTAGCGTCCATCCAAGATGGCTCAGCGGCAGGCTGACCGGGGGCACGGGCACTCACACCTCCACGCACAGCCGCTAGCACCAGACGGTTACCCTGTTGCCCGAAACAAGGCCCCAGCTCAAAGAAGGACGCATCACCAGAAAAACCCTGCCCGTGAGCCAGATTCCGCCCCAAAGCCCGCAACAGATTGATGATGGGTGTCGGACGAAGCTGGTTCAGGTCCGTAGCAATCGGGTTCAGCAGGCGATCATGTTCCCGTCCCTCTTCAAACAGGGCAGCATCCTGATCGGAAACAAAGGAGAACCCCACCGTTTCCATCAGGCCACGCCCCGCACACAGACGGCGCAGAAGAGATGTTCTGGCCTGCTGCGCTGTTACGGCTGGAGCGGGCACCATGTGGGACCGGGGCAATGAAAGAGCCGGAACCTCATCCAGACCACGGATACGCAGAACTTCCTCGACCAAATCGGCCTCAGCTTCCATGCCATCAACGCTTGCCGCAGCCCGTGCAGCAACGGCAGCATCCAGCGTTTCAGACTGCGCCAGACCATGCCCAGCCGCTACGTCATTGCGCCATGATGGCACAGAAAAAACGGCCTTATCCGCCGTGCGGTCCTGCACCTCAAACCCCAGGGCTTCCAGAATATCCACGGCCTTGTCCGCTTCAATCTCCAGCCCCCCCAATGTGGCCAGACGCTCAAAACGCAGGCTGGCCGTTCTCTGCCATGCTGGTTCTGCACCCGCTTCGGTCACTTCACTCGGCGTGCCGCCACACAGCTCCACAATCAAGGCCGTAGCTGCTTCCAGACCGGACCGCACAAGGGCCGGGTCCACCCCACGCTCGAAGCGATAGCGGGCATCCGTCTGCACACCAAGGCGACGCCCTGTCAGAGCGATACGCACAGGGTCGAACAGGGCGGCTTCCACGAAGACATCAACCGTCTCATTCGTGACCGCACTGGCCTCCCCACCGATGATGCCTGCCAGAGACTGCACGCCAGCATCATCCACAATAACGAGATCATCCGTTCCCAGAATAAGCTCCTGCCCATCCAAGGCCCGGAAATGCTCACCCATACCGGATGTCAGTGTCAGCTTATCACCTGTCAGGCGAGCGGCATCGAACACATGCAGGGGACGACCAATATTCATCATCAGGTAATTGGTCACATCCACCAGAGCCGACTGAGGCCGCAGCCCCACACTCTCCAGACGCCGTTTCAGCCAAGCAGGACTGGGGCCATTCTTCACACCACGGATCAGCCGTCCAGTCACATAGGAACAGGCAGAATGGTCAAGCTCCCAGCGGATGGGGCTTTCACCCTGCCCTTCCACCGTCTCCGTCAGCCACGGCTTCAGCTTGCCCAGACCAGCGGCGGCGAGATCACGGGCAATGCCCCGGACGCTCAGCGCATCACCACGATTGGGGGTAATGGCAATCTCGATGACCGGGTCATCCAGCTTGGCGTAGCGGACGTAATCCTCGCCCAGCGGGGCACCATCAGGCAGCTCAGCAATGCCGTTGGATTCTTCACCAATCCCCAGTTCCCGCAGGGAGCAGAGCATCCCATTGCTAGTCTGGCCACGGATTTTTCCCGGCTTGATCGTCATGTCGCTACCGGGAATGTAAGTGCCCGGTGGTGCGAAAATGACATGCAGCCCTGTGCGGGCATTCGGCGCACCACAGACGACCTGCACTTCCTCAAAGCCCTTGCCCGCAGACACACGGCAGAGCTGGAGACGGTCGGCATCTGGATGGCGGGTAGCCTCCAGAATCTTCGCTGTGCGGAACCCGGCCAGACGTTCCGTCGGGTCATCCACACTTTCGACCTCAAGACCGATGCGATTCAGTGTCGTGCAGATCTCATCCAGAGAAGCCGTGGTATCGAGGTGATCCCGCAGCCATGAGAGTGAAAATTTCATGTCAGAAACCCTCCGTCAGCGTTGCTGGGGACAGTGATGAAAAACCATAATGACGCAGCCAGCGCAGGTCACTCTCATAGAAAGACCGCAGGTCCGTAATGCCATTCTTCAGCATGGCCAGACGCTCGATCCCCATACCAAAAGCAAAACCCTGCCACTCTGCCGGGTCCAGCCCACAATTGCTCAGCACCCGGGCATGAACCATGCCAGCCCCCAGCACCTCCAGCCAATCGGCTCCACCGCCGATTACGCCTGTTTCCCGTGACCAACCGATATCAATTTCCATAGATGGCTCGGTAAAGGGGAAGTAAGAGGCGCGGAAACGAACAGGCAGATCAGGCTGATTGAAGAAGGCCCGCAGAAATTCTGTCAGGCAGCCCTTCAGATGACCCAGCGTGATGCCCTTCTCGATGACAAGCCCCTCGCACTGATGGAACATGGGAGAATGGGTGGCATCGTGATCGGCCCGGTAGGTCCGGCCCGGTGCGATGATACGAATCGGTGGCTTCTCGCCCAGCATGGTACGAATTTGCACACCGGATGTCTGCGTACGCAGCACCCGCATCTCTTCACCTTCCCCAGTGGAGGGAAGATAGAATGTGTCCTGTTCTGTCCGTGCTGGATGATGCTCCGGCGTGTTCAGTGCGGAGAAGTTGTGCCACTGGCTTTCAATATCCGGCCCTTCGGCAACATGGAAATCCATAGCCCCAAAGATGGTCGTGATTTCCTCGATCGTCCGGCTGACAGGATGGATGAGGCCAACAGGCGCAGCCGCCGGCGGCTGAGTGATATCCACCGTCTCCTCCGCCAGACGCTGCTGGAGAGCCAGCTCCTCAATCTCCTTACCACGCTGTTCGATAAGCCCTGTCAGCTCATCCCGAAGGCGGTTGAGGGCCTGTCCCCGTTCTTTCCGCTCCTCATGAGGAAATGAACCAAGCTGCCGAAGCAGGCCGGTCAGTTTGCCGGATCGTCCCAGCGTCCCCACACGAATTGCGTCCCACTCACCATGAGTACTGGCCTCCTTCAGGGCCGCCAGTGTCTCATCCTTCAGCGTTTCGAGGTCATTGGCCATAGCCTGTCTTCCATCATCTCGTGAGCCTGTTTCAGAAACGCCTCCCCTCCAAACTTGCCCCGCAGGGCTGGATGTTGAGATGTTTCTGAAGCAGCCTCAAAGAAAAACGGGCTGCTCCGTTGCCAGAACAGCCCGCCATTCATCAGTCCCATCCCTCGTGGCCTCTCAAAAGCAGACCATGAGGCATTGGGGGATCCTCTTACAGGGCTGCCTGAGCCTTGCGTACGATCTCAGCAAAAGCTGCGGCATCATCATAGGCGATGGCAGCAAGAACCTTACGATCGATCTCGATCCCAGCCTTGTTCAGACCGTTGATGAAACGGCTGTAGGTCAGGCCATGCTCACGCACGGCTGCGCTGATGCGCTGGATCCACAGAGAGCGGAAATCACGCTTCTTGTTGCGGCGGTCGCGATAGGCATAACGCAGTGCCTTCTCGACGCGCTCGAGAGCGATACGATAGTTTGTAGAAGAACGCCCGCGATAGCCTTTGGCCAGATCAAGGACCTTCTTGTGACGAGCGTGAGTGGTCGTACCCCGTTTAACACGTGCCATAGTTTCTTAACTCCTTATGACAGCCCGTAGGGTGCCCACTGTTTGACGGTACGTGCATCCATGTCCGTCATTGTCTGCGGACCACGGTTGCTACGCTTCATCTTCTGCGGGCGGTTAATCAGGCCATGGCGCTTGTTGCCGGGACCACAGGTCACCTTGCCAGTCGCGGTGATCTTGAACCGCTTCTTGACCGAAGACTTCGTCTTCAACTTGGGCATTTTTATCTCCTTAAGTTCTGAAGTTTTCCTTTTCCTGACGGAAAATGAAAACCGCACGGCCGGGCATGCCACATCATATGGCCCGGGCGCGTGCACGACCTGGGGGTGCTTATAGGGATAACGGGATGCTGCCTCAAGCAAAAAGCACATTCCAACCGCATGTTTTTTCCACAGCAACCCATTAACCTTCGGTGAGGGTTTATCACATGGCTGTGAATATGATGATAGAGGCACTGAGCTAGTCCGAATTATTACACTCAGATGCTTGACCCATAGCCCCTTCCTTGTGCTTTAAAGGCGAGAGATCATCATCCGTGGCGGAACAGTCCTGCCAGGGAAGCACTACCCACGTGAATGATCGAGTTTAACAACACTGAGGCTTATCCATGTCCTCCACTTCCCGTACGGGGGGAATCTGGGTCTCGCTGGTTGCCATCCTTATGGCGATCGTCGGCCTGCTGCTGGTTGCTGGTGGTATCTATTCCATCAGCAAAGGCGGCCCCTTCTATTATCTCATCAGCGGGCTGGGCACGCTGCTCAGCGCGTTTTTCGTTCATAAGCGGAAACCGATCGGTCTTGCCGTCTATGCTGTTGTTCTTCTGGGCACACTTATCTGGGCTCTCTGCATCGTAGGCCTGGACCTCTGGGGCCTCGTGCCTCGGCTGGATGTGGTCATCGTCATTGGCGTTGTGCTGCTGCTGCCCTTCATCCGCCGTCCGCTGGCTGCTAACAAGCTGGCCACGCTCCCTCTCGGGATTGGTGTTGTCCTCAGTGCGCTGGCACTGGTGGTGTCCATCTTCATGGACCCATATGACATCAACGGGTCTCTGCCGACCGAGCAGGTCAATGCCAGCCCGGCCAATCCGGACAATGTGCCGGATAATGACTGGCCGTCCTACGCCCGTACGCAGGATGGTAACCACTGGTCTCCTCTGACACAGATCAACAACCAGAACGTCAACCAGCTGAAGGTTGCTTGGGTTCTGCGAACTGGCGACCTTCCGGACAAGTCCCGTGACCCGGGCGAGGCCACCAACGAGGCCACACCGCTCGAGTTCGATAATACGCTCTATTTCTGTACCCTGCATCAGAAGGTCTTTGCCGTCGATGCCGTGACAGGAAAGACGAAGTGGGTGTTCGACCCCAAGGTCGATGTCAATCCGGGCTTCCAGCATCTGACCTGCCGTGGCGTCAGTGCCCATACGATGCCTGCCAATGCTGTTGATAGCAGTGGCCAGCCTGTCACCACGACAGATTGCGCCAAGCGCATCATCGCCATGGTCAATGATGGCCGTATGGTTGAGATTGATGCACAGACGGGTAAGGCCTGTCAGGGCTTCGGTGACAATGGTCAGATCGACCTGCGCTTCTCCCATCAGCCTTACACAACGATTGGTGAATATGCACCGACATCACCGCCGGTCGTTACGGACAAGCTGATTATCGTCAATAGTGCGGTAAAGGATAACGGTTCCGTTCATCAGCCTTCCGGGGCGACACGGGCCTATGACGTCTACACAGGCAAACTTGTCTGGGTGTTTGACGCTGCCAATCCTGACCCGAACGAAATGCCGAGCGAAGAGCATCCGCATTTTCATCCCAACTCTCCGAACTCCTGGTCTGTCTCGTCTTACGACAAGAACCTGAACATGGTGTACATCCCGATGGGTGTTGGTACGCCTGACCAGTGGGGTGGCTATCGTGACAAGGATGCCGAGCGTTATCCGCCGGGCGTCATTGCACTGAACGCCGATACGGGTAAGCTCGTCTGGTTCTACCAGACCGTCCATCATGACCTCTGGGACATGGACGCTTCCGCCCAGCCTAACCTGGTGGACATCACCCAGAAGGATGGCAGCCTGGTACCGGCTATCTACATCCCGACAAAGAGTGGTGACATCTTTGTTCTGGACCGCCGTACAGGTAAGCCGATTGTTCCGGCACCAGAGGTTCCAGTACCGGGTGGTGCAGCTACGGGTGACCATACAAGCCCAACTCAGCCTCACTCCCAGCTGACCATGCGTCCGGATGAGCCACTGTCTGATCGGGACATCTGGGGTGCTACCATCCTCGACCAGATGGTGTGCAGCGTATACTTCCACAGCCTGCGTTATGAGGGGCCTTATACGCCGCCTTCCACACAGGGTACGCTGGTCTTCCCCGGGGACCTCGGCATGTTCGAATGGGGCGGCCTTGCGGTTGATCCGCGCCGTGAAGTGGCCTTCACCAACCCCATCTCCATTCCGTTCGTCTCCACACTGGTGCCTCGTGGACCGGGTAACCCCCGTTGGCCGGATGCAAACAGCAAAGGCGGAAGCGGTGGCGAAACAGGGCTCCAGCCGAACTACGGCATCCCCTACGCCATTAACCTCCATCCGTTCCTAGACCCGCTGTTCGCCAAGATCGGCCTTTTCGTACCGTGCCGCACGCCGCCGTGGGGTGCTGTTGCCGGGATCGACCTGCGGACCAACAAGGTCATCTGGCGTCATCGTAACGGAACCCTGCGGGACTCCCTGCATGGCTCTATCCTTCCGATCCAGATGCCACCCATCAAGATCGGTGTACCGAGCCTTGGTGGCCCGCTGGCTACAGCTGGCAATGTCGCCTTCCTGACGTCCACGCAGGATTATTATATCCGTGCCTATGACATCACGACAGGCAAGGTCATCTGGCAGGACCGCCTCCCCGCTGGGGCACAGTCCTCTCCTATGACCTACAGCATCAATGGTCGCCAATACATCGTGACCTATGCTGGTGGGCATGGTTCCTTCATGAGCAAGATGGGTGATTACCTGATCGCCTATGCTCTGCCTGAGAAGGATGAGAAAAAGTGATAGTCTGAAAAAGTCTATCATGAAGTAAAAGGGGGAGTGCCCAACCGGGCCTCCCCCTTTTTTTGTCATCAGCCTGTTTCCAACTGATTAACCCCAATTGATAATATCTGGTAATAACCGACTGCTATTTCTAGAAAATAACATAGACTTCACTATTCTCTTCTGGAGTTTTCCGTATAGAGTGATAGCAGCCTATTCGTCCTTGATCTGACAGAAGGAAAAATCTCATGATGTTCCGCCGCATGGCTACATTTGCCCTCATCGCCAGTGCCCTCACCAGCCAAGTTGCTTTTGCTGCCCCTCATGCCAAGGCTCACCATTGCCGCAATGAGAAGGGTCAGTTCACGAAATGTGAAAAGCCGAAAGCCAAACCGTGCCGTGACAAGAGCGGTAAATTCGCCAAATGCAACCCACAGGATGCTAAACCTGTCGAGAAGGCCGAAGCCACTGCTAACAGCGTGAAGGACAGCTCCAACCCGATGAAGTCCGACATGCCTGCAACGGACGCCGCAGCACCTGCTACGCACTAAGAAGTGTTGCAGGTCTCTGCACAAAAAGGCCCTCTGGTTTTAATCCAGAGGGCCTTTTTCATGGCCGGGAACCAGCCTGCTTCTATATATGATGATGTCAGGCAGCAGCCCGCTGCCGGATGGCCTTTGCCATAGCTTCCACCCCATTGCCCCGGTTGGCTGAAAGAGCCTTCACCAACCCCAGCTCGTGCAGAAAAACCGGATCAGTTGCTAGAATTTCATCCCGCGTACGGCCGGAATAAACCCGCAGCAATAAGGCTACCAACCCCTGAACGATAGCGGCATCGGACGCTCCAGCAAAGAACAAGCGTCCTTCCTTCTCTTCTGCCTCAAGCCACACCTGACTCTGGCAACCCGGCACCCGGTGAGCATCATCCTGCCACTCCTGCGGGAATGTCGGAAGTTTCCGCCCCAATTCAATGATGTACTGGTAGCGTTCCATCCAATCATCAAAAAGGGTCAATTCATCACCAATGGCCGTGATGGCCTGTGCTGCATCCTCTTCCTGCGGCTGAACAAAACAGGCTTTCATATCGGCCATGTCTTCCCCCTCATCCTCATATAGCGTTCGTGCTACACATCATACCCGGACAAAACAAAATAGGAACCATTCTCCTCCGGAATGTCATGCAATCACGCTTTCAAAAGGGGCAGTAACAGACGCATCAGCGTCCCCTGTCCGGGCTGGCTTTGCACGACCACATCACCATGATGGGCCAGAATAAAACCGTAAATGCCAGCTAGCCCCAGGCCTGTCCCCTTCCCAGCCTGTTTGGTCGTAAAGAAAGGCTCAAAGATGTGGCGTTGGACCTCCTTACTCATCCCCTCACCTTCATCCCGGACCTCCAGAGCCAATGCATGATCCTGCTCACAACCTGATGGAGCCGCAGGCAAGGCATGACAAACCCGACGGGCTGAAAGCGTGACCGTACCACCTTCCGGCATAGCGTCACGGGCATTTACGCAAAGATTGAGCAAGGCCATCTCAAGCTGTTCTGGGCAACTCAAGACCGATGAAGGCACCTCCTCAGAAAGATCCAGCACAAAGCGAATGGTTGGTGTTGTCCCATAAAAACTATGCTGAAACAGACCGACCCGTTCCTTCAGAAAAGAAGCAATATCAAACGGGCGAACTGTGCCACCACTTCGCCCCGCCCGCCCGAATTGAAGCAACCGGCGAGTCAGTGCTTCTCCTCGCTCTACGGTCTCCAGAGCCCGTGTGAGCCATTTTTTCTGGACAGTTTGGACAGGCTCGTCATTCTGCATTTGCTCTGCCAGAGCATCCAGACAATTTCCCAGAATAGTCAGTAAGTTATTGAAATCATGCGCCACACCACCAGCAAGACGGCCTAGAGCCTCCAGCCGCTCCCCCCTATTCAACCGATCTTCCATCATCACCCGTCGGGTCACGTCTCGGTCCATACTGACCTGCCAAGCTTCCGTCAGTGGTGCCCCTTCCGGCCATTTCAGAGCCAAACGAACAATCTCATGCCATGTACTCCGGCCATCCTCTTCTATGATCTCCACAAGCTCCTCAGCCTGCCCTTCCTGCCAGACCTTTTCTCGCAGACGGGTAATCACCGGCTGAAGACTGGCTACATAATGCTTACTCTCGCAGGTTCCCTGATAATGTCGGTTACTCCGGATGCACCGGCCCTGCGCATCCGAAAAAACCAACCCGAAGGGCAGACTTTCCATAAGGCCATGTAACAGGGCCTGTTCCACCTTCAAGGCATGCTGGGCCTGCCATGTTCTATGTGCCTCATGGACAAGACAGAGAACATGATCTGCCTCCCATGGTTTATGCACATAGGCCACAATCTTTCCGTGATTCAGGGCTGCAACTACAGCATCAAGGTCCGCATAGCCCGTCAGCAGAATGGCCCGAGCATCTGAACAGGTACTGGCTCGACTGAGAAACTGATCGCCCGTCATACCCGGCATGCGCTGGTCTGAAATTATGACGGAAATCTCTGGATGTTCCTTCAGCACGGCAAGAGCATGGAGAGGCTCGGTGGCTGTCAGTACCGTACAGCTTTCCTCTAGCAAATCGCCAAGAGCAATGAGGATTTCCTCCTCATCATCAACCAGAAGAACGCAAGGCCTAGTCTCGATACTATATGGCACGGTCATGCCGGTTCACTTCCTCCTGTAGCCTTACGCCGTTTTGGCTCCCGCACAGCCCATCCTTCTGCCGTCTTGTGAACGGGAAGGCGAATCACAAAATGCGCACCTCGTCCACAGCCGGCCTGTCCCCCATCCATCGGACAATCCGCTTCAATCTCACAGGCATCCGTCACATCAATTGTCCCGCCATGAGCCTGCACAATGCCATGAACTATGGAAAGCCCCAGCCCTGTACCCTCTCCCTGTGCCTTCGTCGTGAAGAAAGGATCAAAAATCCGGGGACGGACCGAATCCTCTATCCCTGGACCGTTGTCGCTTACCGTAATTTCGTAAACATCATCATAAAGACGGGTGGCAATTCGTATCCGCCCATCATACCGCACATCCCCGATGAGCCGCACGTCATTCAATGCATCCGCTGCATTGGCAATGAGATTCATGACAGCCTGATGAAATAATGTTTCCTGACAAATCAACTGCTGGGGAGCTTCCAGACGGGATTCCACAATAATGCTCCCGCCCAGCCTGTGGCTGACTAAGGCCAACCCTGTCTCTATGGCCTCACTCACATCCACCATGCGCCATTGCCCTTCTTCCAGCCGGGAAAAACGACGTAAACGTACAACGAGGTCCCGGATGCGCCCTAATCCTGTCTTCATTGCTGCGAGGCGGGCTTCTGCCCTTTTGATACGGTCCTGATCCCCTTCATCCTGTACTTTCTTTTCCATCCAGTGAAGGCATCGTTCAATCGTATCGGCATGTCCCAAAGTAAAAGCCAGCGGGTTATTAATCTCATGAGCGATACCCGCCACAAGCTCCCCCAGAGACGCCATTTTGGCTGTCTGAACAAGTCTGGCCTGTGTCTGCACCAATTCCTCATTCGTTTGGGCCAAATCCCGGTTCGCTCTGGCCAGCGCATCCGCCAGGGAAGCCTGTGCCTGTGCCGCTTCCAACGCTAAAGCTGACTGCTGCCGCTCCATCTCACGTTGATGAAACGCCTCATTTTCCCGCCGCCGCCGCACCATCGCCCGTATTCGTAGTGCCAGAACCACTGGAGTCATATCACTGGGGACAAGGTCCTCCAGCCCAGCCTCCAGAAACGCGACGCAGGATTCACCACGAAAACGTTCTGCCTGTACGATCCCCAGAATACGGAAAGGTGTCCCCCCCTGTTCCCGCAAAGCCCGGCGGCGTTGATCTAACTGACGACAAAAGGCCAAATCCGCCTCATTATCCTGCATGTCGTCCAATACGATACAATCCGGCCCGTCCGGCCCTGTCAGCCAACCGCCGCTCAACAGGTCACTGGAACGTGTAACCGATGTCACCGTATGACCATCCCGCCAGAGCAATTCCCCTAGCCCCGTTTCCTCCGTTGAATCATCATAATCTACGACCTTGGGATCATTCCAGAACTCCAATAAAGTCTCATCCTCTGGCGCACGGACAATGACGACTCTGGCCCGCCGCATATGCCATTGAGGATGCAGATACCGTTTCTCATCTGCCAAATGCAGAAGTGTACGTATCCGCAGCAGCAGCAAATCAGAATGAGCGGAGCTAGAAAGATAAGCATCGGCACCACTCTCGAAACAGTCCAACTCAACTCGTGAGGAAACGTCTTCTGTCAGCATCAGCACCGGGACATCCTGCATGGCAGGAGTCGCCTTTGCCCGACGAACAAATTGCCCAGCACTCATGCCTTTCTGAAGGGTGCAGCAGATGACCATATCCACCTGATTGGCTCGACAGGAAGCCTCCAGCACTTCCAGCATCGCTTCAGCACTCTGCCGACAGACAACATCCATCCCTTCACTGCACAACAAACCATATACACGGCTATGGGCTGTGCCTGCTGGGTCCAGAAGCAAAATATGAACGTCTTGTTCATCCCGCGTGGGTAAGATTTGCATTACGCCTCTCGTGAAGCTAGGTGCAGAAGTAAGAAGATAGGACAGAGGGGCTTCGGCTCTGCCACTGTTCTTTATCTTTCTTCACATATGCCATTGCTAGCCCAGCTGTTTTACAGGAAGGTCTGAAACATTCATGGATACATCGCCCTCTTCCTCCCACTCCTCCCCGGTACGGGGTGAACGCCTGCTTTCAGCTACCCCATCATACCAGAAGGGCGGGTTCATCGTGGGGCGGGTCCTGCTCAATATTTTGTGGGTACTGGCCCATTTTGCTTTCAGCTTCCTTATCCAGCTGACCGAACTTTTTGCCCCCATTCTGCTCATCCTCGGGGTGGGCTGGTCCCTGCTGCCACATCTCATTACCGTTGCCACCGCTAATCTTGGCTCTTTGACTGAAGACCAGCAGACGCATGAAATCGTCAACCATGTCGCTCATACCATCCCCGACCAGCTCATGGTCGCTGGCCATCTACTGACACCACACGGCCTCATCAAGGACGGTCTGCTGCTCATGGCTCTGGCAGCAGCCTCCTCTACGACAGCAGCGTGGCTGGCACGGCGGCTCTGACCAATACCATGCGGAAGCCTGCATGATTACTCTGGAGACGCTCCCCCTCCCTACCAGCCCCTCTCTCGTACCCGGCGGGGTACAGCCTGTCTCCTTCAGGCTGAAACGGGGGGAAACCCTCTGGGTGACGGGACCTGCCGAATCCGGCAAGACTGCCCTGCTGGAAACTATTGCCCTGCGCCGCCCTGTCACGGGCGGTGCCATGACCCTTCTGGATCAGGATGCAGGTCCTCGCATCACCTCACGTGCCCGCAGGCTTCTCCAGCAACGCATAGGCTATATTGACGCTACGCCGCTCTTCATGGACCGCCTGACACTGGCAGACAACATCGCCTTGCCGCTAGAGCTGCATCATGTCCGTAAAGCGGATATCAGACGGGAAACAGAAGCCATTCTTCAATGGTTCATGCTGGAGAGCCATGCCCGCTCCTATCCCGCCACGCTCAGCCAGACCATAAGGTTGCGAGCTGCCTGCGCCCGTGCCCTGATTTCCCAACCTTCCATCATTCTAGTTGATGAAGCTGCTCTCACCCTATGTCCTGTGCTGAGGGAGCGTCTCCTCTCAACCATACAGGGAATGGCCCAAAATGGAGCGACCACCCTACTGGCAACACAGACCCTACCAAAAGAGGCTCCCCTTGAGGGTGAGGTCCTGACCCTACCACAACACAAACCTTCCCCCGAGATCATGGACCCTTCAACATCTAAAGAAGGTATGGCAATGCCACAAATCCTTGCCACCAGAGATGAAAGGCTGCTTCCATGACGTATCTGTCCCGTGCAGCAGACCGGCCCACCTCGTGGCCATTACTGCTTGGATTGTGCCTTCTCTCATGGTTGTTCGGTCTGGCTTTGTCCCTACCCTACGGTGTGGAAAGAGCCGTCTATCATTGGGAAGAACAACTCAATAATCAGGTCGTCATTGCCCTTCCCGTAACCGATAATGGGGCCCCTGATAAAACGAACGATCTATCCAAAGCCTTGACAGACACCTTCCCCAAGGACCGTGTCACCCTTCTGCCAGACCATGATGTAGCTCAGATTCTGGCATCATGGTCCGCCCCGTGGGAAGGGCCACTTCCCCGGCTTCTGACACTCTCCTATCATGGGGACATGGCCACGCTAACCGCTCTGGTTCATAACGTCGTCCCGGGGGCCGTCATCGTACCGCCTCCGCCTCAACTGGCAAAACTAGCCCCCCTTATGGCAGCTCTCCGTAAAGCGGCAAAACATGTTGCTTTGGCTGCCGGACTTGCCGCTTCACTCGTGGTTCCGGCCCTCCTCTATCTGGCTGCTCGGACCATCGCTCTAGCCAACAGGCAGCAGCAGGCTGTCCTGCTATCCCTAGGCGAAACAGTAACCGCCCTGCACCGTATTCTGGCCCGGCGCATGGCACTAACGGCCTTTCTGGGCAGTCTTGCAGGCATCATCCTGCTCCTACCCTCACTGATGCTCATTACCTCAGCCCTGCGCCCTCTGCTGCGCCTACCCGCCACAACCGGCCTCTTCCCGAATTTTCTGCCTCAATCCTTTCTGCCACCGATGCTCTGGGGGACGTTTCTCCTGATGCCTTTCCTGATGGCACTGGCTGGCTGGGGCATGACGTATCTGGTTTGCGCCAAACAGGGACGCCACCCCATATGAAACGGCCGGGCATTGGTGTCTGGTCTGCCCTGTCCGCCATCCTGACAATTGCAGGATGGGTCCTGTTGGGGAGTTTCATCTATTTCTGTGCGGACGCTCTGCGGCCCTCACCAGCGTTAAACGACATTCCAGCCGACTGTGATGGCATCGTTGCTCTAACAGGCGGTAAAAACCGCATAGAAGCCGGCATTGCTCTCCTACGCCAGAAACCGGATCGCCTACTCCTAATCTCCGGTGTCTCGCCCCATACGGGATTGAATCATATTCTGGTAGCTACGGGAGTCGGGCCTCTGCCTCCCGAGCTGAGCCATAGGATAAGCCTAGGATACCGGGCAGCCAGTACAATCGGCAATGCATGGGAAACCGCTCAATGGGCAAAACAAAAGAACCTGCATCACCTCGTGCTGGTCACGGCTGGATATCACATGCGCCGCTCACTATTGGAGTTCCATGACATTGCTCCGCAGCTACGCCTTACCCCTTACTGGGTTCAGCCTCCAGCCATGCATGACCCACTACACCCGCACACTATGCTGCTGATGTTCAGTCAATATGGCAAATTGATCGGTGCCTTTCTTCGCCTTATGCTTCTTCACCAGAAAGAGCATACACAGGAAGGCTTCCGCCCTGTTCCACCGGCCACAGTGCCACCACCGGCTTGATTTCTGGCGGTGGGCATCATCTTTTCCCTTGCCCTTTAGGCGGGTTCTGCGCCATGCAGGGTGATTATGATGAGCTTCGTTCGTGGCACCCTGTTCAACCTGTATCTTCTGATACTAACCCTTATCATGGGGGTATTCGCTTTCCCCATCCGCTTGCTCAACAGGCGGGATGCCGCTCTGGGCTATGCCAAGCTATGGTCTAAAGCCGTACTATGGGGGCTAGAGCGACTGTGTGGTATCCGCATTGTCATCACCGGTCAGGAAAATCTACCGGATGGCCCCGCCCTCATTGCCTCCCAGCATCAATCCTTCTTTGATGGCTTTATCTGGATGAACACTGTGCCTCTTCCGGCCTATGTCATCAAAAAGGAACTAACGAATATTCCGCTGGTTGGCCCCATGCTCATCCTCAGCGGGATGATTCCTGTTGACCGCTCTGGCGGCTCGCAGGCTCTACGTGGCATGATGGACGCTGTGGCAAAAGCACAAGCTGCTGGACGACAAATCATCATCTTCCCCCAAGGGACACGCACCAAACCTGGTCAGCAGGTTCCTTTGCAGAATGGCGTCATCGCTCTGGCCCGTCAGGCCACGTGTCCCATCATCCCGGTTGTGACGAACTCCGGCCTATTCTGGCCCCATTCGCACTGGCGGAAATATCCCGGAATACTTCGGGTCGTCATCGGTGAGCCTCTTGCTGCCAGCACAAAAGGACGTGAACTCATCCCGGCGATCAATAAGGCGTGGGATGCGCTTTGCCAACAATATGACCTGCCTTATGACCCTGTGGAAAACTCTGTGGATGGGAAGCAAGACAAAGAATGAATCCCATATAGCCCTCAATGCGGACAGCAAGGTGCAGCGAAAGGGGCGTATCTACAGCGTTGAATGTAACACCATGAAATATAAAAATTTTTATGACCTTCCTATCCCCTAAAGAGGGGCCACCTACGCCACCACAAAAAAAGGATTACTATATAAATAGTAAAGAATACTCTGGGGACAAACTAATGACTTTCCCATTCTTCTCCTTACCCGAGAAAGAATCTGGAGCATGACCCTGTCCTATCGCCGTATTAGCCTGATTATTACATCTTTGTGTCTTGTCCTTCTGGCAGGCAGCTGGGGGTTATACCTCAAGACGCAGGCACTGCTCTCTCATCAGCTAGCGCATCTGGCCGTTCAGTCTCTTCCTTCTGACGGGCCAACACCGACTTTGACCATCCAAAGCTCCGAGGCCAAAGGGTGGCCTTTCGGAGCATGGCGACAGCTTCATGGCGTCTCCTTCCATACGCACCTTAATGGTGCAGACCTTGCGGGAGCGACACCAACCCTTCAACTTGGCGGCAACTGGCTGGACTGGGCACAAGCCCTGATGACTGGGACTGAACTTCCCCTTCAACTACCTGAACAGACCGCTCTGCGTATGGTTCGTGATCTGGACAGCTGGACCCTACTTCTGGAACGGGCCAAGTTAAACATCAGCAAAACCGACATCCCTTGCCCTCCTGCGGCTATCTGTCACAACCGTCAGAAAATACCACTCTATCGGGCGCATTTTCAGATTTCCGACCTAAAATTCGCCTCATCCCGCCTACCTTACACCCTGACACTTCTGCACTCTGCCGGGACAATCCGTTTTGCTCCACAATCTTTGTCCCATCCAGACCCAGCTTTGCAGAACAGGGCTCTGCTTTCAGCGTCACTCACTGCTAAACAGCTGGACTACCCTGCCCCCTTGTTGCACAAGTTCAAGATTGAACAGGTTCGTAGTCTTTTCGCTCTATTGCCCAGTCCGGCGGGTCTTTCTACGGGGAAGAAAACTCCTACTTCTCCTTGGCCCGATATTCCATTACGGCTCAGACTACACGAACTAAGTGCAATCATTCAGCCTACTACCGGGAACAGTAAAGAAGGACCACCTCCCCAGCTGTCCCTTGGAGGAGAACTATATGTCCCAGCCTTTTCCGGAGTACTGTCTCTCAGCCTGACCAACTGGCAATGGCCGCTGGAAGAGTTTCTACAAAGCACATGGTTCCGCCAACATGTACCGCCTGCTATGCAAGTTCTGCTGAATAATACGATGAACAGCCCACGCATGATGGATTTATCAACCCATCCCCTGATGATTAGCCTTCCACTTGACCACGGGATTCCACCCGGCCTCTCATCGGAACGCTTACAGACCCTCTACGACCATTTCAGCCAGTTTGCACCACGCTCACGATGACTTTCCAAAGCCTATGCCCGACAGACCTTATTACCGTCCTGATGACACTGGGCGATAACGCGCCTCATGTTATCCTGCTACGCCATGATCAGGACACGCCGACTTTTGAAGAAAGCCATCATTCTTTACAGAAACGCCTTTGCCATTGGGCCGAGACACTAACACACTGTTCCATTGGCTATATGGAGCAGCTCTATACATTCAGCTCTTTCCCCAAACAGGGACAGACCCCACACATTCATATCACCTATCTGGCCCTTAGCCCGGATCACCCCCGACATTGCCACGGTTCCCTCTATCAACATTTCCCTTGGGAGGACCGTCGAAGCGAAAACGGCACTCGGAAACTGGCACAATTCATTACGTCTATAAAACAATGGGCCGCTGGACATGAAGAACGCCAGAGCCGTATTGCACCAGCCTTTGGCCTGCATGATCTGCCGTGGGATGATACGCGTGTTTTAGAACGCTATGAACTGCTCTGGGAGTCTGGTCTTGTGCCTCGTACTGTACCTTCTCCTGAAGCAACAGGAGAAGATGACCGCCGTCTTCTAGCCACGGCCCTCTCCCGCCTGCGGGCCCGCATCCGCTATAGCCCAGCGGTGTTTGACCTTCTCCCAAAGGCCTTTACTCTTCTACAACTGCAACAGGCGATGGAAACAGTATCTGGCCGCCTCATGCACAAACCCAACTTCCGCCGCCTTGTCTTGCATCAGAAGCTTGTAGAAGAAACAGGCACCTATGACCGGGCTACAGCGGGACGCCCTGCCCGACTTTACCGTTTCCGACCGGCGGCCATGGCATCCTGCTATCTCGGAGCCGCCTTCCTACCGCTGGAAACACCGACTTCCTAATTGAGCTTCTTGAATATAATGGAAATATGGGCTGTTCTTGTTTGGAATAACTATTTGGTCTTTGAGAGGACCAAAAAACACGGATTCTCCAAACGAACGTCTAGTTTTCTATACAGAAAGAGAAATCACATGCGGCCTCCCCGATACATTTCCTTCAACGCAAGCCTGATATCCCCAACCGGGTCAAAGCAGCTATTGATTTTTTATACCATTCCTCCTCTTCTCTCCTTTGTGGGGGGCAAACAGAAATTTAGCACTGCTATCCGGCTCAACAGTAAAGAGTTCTTAGAGATTCATAATAGAATCTAATAAACTCAGCGTCAGAGACGCCCATCATTCCATCTACCTCTTTGAAACACTTATCACATAGGTAACCATAAAAGTACCTTACACCTTAATACATCCTCTAGAGGCAAAAAATATCACGATTATATTTTTGCTAAAGAATATTGCTTATGAAAGTAATCAACAGCCTCTTTAACAACAGAATCAAAAATTCCTCTTTCCAAAGTAAGAATTTTTATTTTTTCAGAAAAATTTTTCCTCAGATAGAAAGTATCCTCGTTCTCATTATATCCGATAATATCAGGCTGATAACCATAAACAAGCTTATCAAGCTTACCTGAAGAAATCAAAAAACCACACCATTGCCGAAAGGTATCAACTTCAGGAAAAAAATTAAAATCCATAGGGACTCTATCATCATATATATCAATATCTTCACTTCTCGGAAAAAAATGCTCTACCATGGGCCTAAGATGCTGAGGAACTTGAAACCTATGAGCAAACCAAATAACCGTGAATAAATCATCCTTATCAAGATAAAATAACTCTTCATACAACCTCATATTTTTCATACGATAAATACCTTCGAAAGAGAGCATAATGTCACACAACATATCAATAAAACGAAAATATCCTATCCTTTTATTTCTTATATAAAGATGTACATATCCAAACAGTTGATAATCTTCTTGTATTTTGTTTACAACAACCTCAATAGCAAATTCTCTTTTATTTCCGAAAATCATTTTTTACCTGCCTCCCTTAAAATTTTCCTAATAAAATCAAATTTTTATCTCCCGACCTCATAATACCTGAAAAATGAGCGCCTCCTGCATTATCATCAAAGAACCGATAAATGCCATCCATACCGATATTATACCACGCTCTCTGCGATTCCTCGTTAATTCCAATACGAATAGCCCCTGCATAGACTTTTTCAGCATCTGACGGCTCAGGGTCTTTATTAGGATTATACTTAGAGGATCCACGGTTATGTGCTTGATTAGCCCTATATATTGGCTTCTCAACCCGCCCGTCAACTATTTCAGGATGATACGGACTATCCTTAAGGGCTGGACTCTTGTTGGAATCCGCACGTACCTTCCTCTGCTTACTTTCCTCATCATCAGGCTCTTGTCCACCTGCACCACTTCCCCCCGTTAATGATGTACTCAGAGAGGAAATACCTGGCCCAGATTTGCCTAGCTTGGGCCTCTTCGCCATCAAGACATTATCAAGCCATGAAGGCAAGGCAATCGCTCCAGTCTCATCCGTCTTTGTCAATGGAATTGAAAAATCAGACAGAACAGGAGCTGAGAAAATATAATCCTTCAGCATCTGCGCCTGAGCAGGCGACGAAATAACACTTCCTACATTCTGACTGGTGACAGAAGTCGGTCCTGAACTCGCATCGCTCAGTCTTTGACCATAGGAAATAGCTAACCCTAAAAGATCGCCAATCTGACGAATACCCTGCGATATACCCTGATCAACAGGCTCAAATAGGTCTCTCCCATATTTATTGGCAGCTGTTTCAACATCCTCTACAAAACCTCCAATTTCTGCCTCAGCAGCCTCCCCACCTATTAATCCAACAACCCTTGGAAGACCTTTCTCCAGTACTTTCTCCAACGCCTGATTATACTGCTGGATAGCTGATGCTGCCGAAGCTCCGTTCAGGGCGTTGGCCGTGGCATTACCCGGTCCCGCCACAAGCCCACCAACCGCTCCTGCTGCACTGGCAATGCCGTTGCTCAGCAGATTCATCAGACTGTCATGCAGTTTGGCCTGCGTACTTCGTGCGTCCGTCGGCTGGCCGGTCAGGGCTGTGGCAGCATGATCCGCCCAGTCACGGGTGGCCCCCGAAGCAATCGTCCCGGCAAAGACACTCGTTGCAGTGGCGGCAACATTCCCCCCGGTCACCGCAGCTACAGCCGCACTGCCACCTGCCTCCAATATGGCTCGGCCCCAGTTGTTCGTTGCACTATGCTCGTCAAAACCCTGCACTCTATGGCTGTAGAGCTTGTCCGAGACACGTCCCATCACCTCGCCAACAAGCTGCGTACCAAGCTGGCTGGCCCGTATCTGGTTCTGGAGCTTCTGCGCATCAAACTTGTCGGTCAGCGCACCATTGGCATGGTCCACATCACGGCTGTACGACCCCGTAATATGCCCCGCATTGACCGTGATGTTATCGCTGATGGCGGACCGGCTTTCACTCCTTTCATCATGCGAGCGGTTCCCGCCCAGCATGCTCATGGAATTCGCAGCCATACCCGTGCCGAAGCTGGTCATTATTTTCGTTATTGACCCGGAAAGCATGCCGCTCCCAGCACCCGCCTGAAAGCCCACGCTCCGGCTCTTCCATGCAGAACTGTTCTCAAGACTGTGAGCTGCCAGACT
>JAFNMF010000026.1 GCA_026537415.1 Acetobacteraceae bacterium B3987
CTTTAGTCCCGTTCGTCTAGAGGCCTAGGACACCGCCCTTTCACGGCGGCAACACGGGTTCGAATCCCGTACGGGACGCCACTTTTCCATGAGCATTTCTTGTTATTTGTGGCTGAAGCGATACCCAGAAAAATGGCCGAACACTGGTTCTTCAGAACCATATGATGCGTCCAGACGGCAAGTCTCATACACCCCAAGCAATGAAGCGCATATACCCTGTCAGCCACATTCGTGACTGGCAGAGCGCAAGACATTCAAGGCTACAATTAGCCGGACACCCTGAAATGAAGAGGGCACCCATTAAGGCGTGTCCGAAGTCTGGATGAAAAAGGATACATGGCACGACGGGCGCGCATGATATCTCCCAAAGGACGATGAGCGGTCAGACCATGCCACGGTGAAAAAGATAAACCATCCTCCAGACGCTCTGCCCGTTCCTTTGACCAAGAATCCTGCGGCGGGACTTTGATCGTTGCAAGAGGCAGGAAAGGATTATCGTCTTCTGACCAGACCTTGCTCGCATCTTCTATAGGATTCTCTTTCAGGTCACGGCAAAGCTGTGCCCTTAATGTCCACTCCCCTCCGTGTTCACTAAAAAAATGATTCAGCTTCTGACGGATAGCTACAGGATTTTTATCAATATCTATCAGCATACCCCGCTGACGTCTGAAACTCTCGGAAGACGGTACAATGTCAAACTTGGCAACGTACTTCCCAAACCGTAACGGTACCTGACTAAAGAACCGATCACCTACAGGAACAGTAGGCAAATATCCCCCCAGCACGCCAATCATATCATTTGACTTACCAAAACGGTTCAGTTGTTTCTGAAGTACACGCAAAGACCGTGAAAGCAGCTTTTTAAACCCGTTAAAACGATCTGTTGTAAGAGCCAGCAGGCGCAACGTGCGTAAAAAATGGCGTGAATCAGGTGCCGCAAAAACAGGCCCATTGACCAGCAGCAGGTCCTGAACCGGAACACCTTCATTATCCGGCAGAAGCTCACCTTTAACATCGTTGATTTTCAGAGCAAAACCACGTGGTCCAGACACCGCATCATCTAACGGGTCCCCTGGAATGGACGAAATACGTATGATGACCGAATGCTCCCCTGGCTGTGCAAACAGACCCTGCGCCAGCACATCCGGCAGATCATCATGTATCTGGATGGTTCCCTCCAACAGGGCATGACTTTTGGCATGGACTCCCCGATCAGCCCAACCATTGTCACGATGTGTCGCAGTAATGATCTTATGAAATTCACGTGCAAGCCCCTGATGAACCTTTTCTTCATCCGAAGCAATATTTTCAAGAGCATCACTATATAATACTGGCTCTTTCATAATTTTATCTCCTTCAACAAGTTTAAACGGAACGATTTTGCAACATCGTTCGAAGACAATGTGCAAAGGTCTGTCCCTTCTCACGAAGTCCAGCCAACTCAGCATCACTCAACCCTGAATCACGAAGCAGCTGATCGGGAATGTATTTTGCCTTTTCCCGTAAAAACTGACCCTGTTGAGTAAGGCTGATGATGACCCGTCTTTCATCATCGGGACTACGCATCCGCTTCACATGACCTGCTGCTTCCATTCGCTTCAGTAATGGTGAAAGCGTTCCCGTCTCAAAACCAAGCTGACGCCCTATGGTTCCCACTGTCACATCACTTTTGCCGTCATGTCCCCAAAGGACCAGCATGACCAGATACTGTGCGTAGGTCAGATTCAATGGAGCCAGAAAGGGCCGATACAACTGCTGCAGGAGGTTAGCAGCCTCATAAAATGGAAAGCATATCTGCCTCTTCAAGCTTAGACTGCTGTCTGATGGATCATCCATATCTGCACCTTTCACATAGGAAAAACGTAAGGCATCATTCTTATTTCATGAAATAATATTGTATGCAATATAATATCCAAAAAAACTACCATCCAGACAGCCAACACGCTGATAAACCATATAAAGCCCTCAGCCCCTCACCCCACAAACACCCCCTCAACCTCCAGCAGCAGCTCTGCCCGGCAGATGTCTGCAATAAAAAGCGGGGACTGGTCCGGCGGGCACTGGAATGCCCGTGTAATGCCTTCCCGCACGACCGCAGCGTCTTCGGGGTGGCGAACATAGAGCTTCATGCTCTCAAAGCGACCATTTCCGAGGCGGGGGAAACGTCTTCCAGCGGCATCAAGCAAGGAATTGATCGTTTCAATCGTAACGACCACCTGCTCCTCCACCGTCTTCCCTACGGATTCATGGCCCCGGATGCTCGCCGTACCGGAAAGATACAGAACCGTCCGTTCTGTTCCTTCCATCACGGTCGCCCGGGCAAAGGATGGGGATCGCCGTCCGTAACGGGGCGGGTAATGATAGGCAGGAAGCTGACTGGGATTCTCCAGATTCACGCCGCTCACCCGCCGATGGGCAATCAGGAACACAGCCACACCACCCGAGGAAAGGCCGATGCCTGTCGCCGCAGGCAGCTCATTTAGACCAATATTCATGGCCTCAAAGGCCTGAGAGCGACCGCTACAGAAGTCCCGGTAACGCTCCTCCCCACGGATATTATCCTGATTGATCGCCCCCAGATAATTCCACATCCGGTAGATGTGTCCAAAACCCTTCTCACGGGCCAGAGTAATCAGACGTTCGTAATGGGACTGCACCGCCGCACATAATTCCGGCTGGTCCTGCACCCAAAAGGCCGCAAAGAACACATCGCCTTCACTGCTCCAGCCGATGCCCTTTTCCATCCCAGCCCGCCGCTCTCCAGCAGCATTTTCCCCCAAGGGCCTCCCTGACAAAGAAACCGGGCACCAATGTTCGTATTGCGCAGGCATGGGGCCGGGCAATGCCATGTAAACACGCCCATTCCTCACATCCAGATCAGCCCCGAAACCACCGTAACAAAGGGTCGCCAAAGGGGAGGCCCCTGCCTTGTCCGGCCCAGAATGATAGACGGGCAGCAATACCATCGTGTTTGCCATCATGCTTCAGGCCACTCCATGAAAATGAACCTCGACTGACCTGTTACACAGACCGTCCCAGAAGCCTGTTTCTTATGTGAAAGTCTTTCCAGATGACAGACCTTAATAAAAAGGGAAAAACCTCCCTCCTCACTTCAGGTCCTTCCTCATGAATACGGCACGACCCGCCATGAAATTCTGTTTCAAGGTAGAATGATTGTAATTCCGGATAACAAGACGCCGTACGATCATTTCCACAGCAAAGCAGACGAGAGCAGCCAGAAGAGTGCCACCCTCAAGCGGCAGACGCCACAAATCACCACGCATCGCACATAGCCACAATATAAGCGGGGCCAGAAGGGCAAGGATGAAGAAGGCGCACCATGCCCATGTCAGGCCAACCGTATAACGTTGCACATCTAGCCGCAGGGGGCTGCCATGCACAGCCTCAGCCAGACGTGTCACCAACGGAACCTGCCCCCGCCTGAGAGAGCGGACGAAAATGCCCAGCATTCCCCATAGCATCAGCTCATAAATAGCAATCTGATCGCATAGCCGAAGACCAACAGGGAAATACCATCCCAGCACCCCCACCACTGGCACGAACAAGAACCAGCCCGGATGTTTACTAAAAAGCAAACCAACCAGCTGCATCATAAGCCCGAGACTGACACAACCAACAAACCAACCACAGCTAGATGGCACTAGACTAACTAGCCCAACACCCCCGAACAGTAGAGCAAACCGCCATAATTGCCCGACCCGCCCCTTGCTGGATAGTAAACCCGCTGCTAGATTGTGATAGACCTTACCTATCATCAATGGATTAACCTCTTAGTGACGACAGTTTCCTCTTCTCACGATCAGACGCCTCTGGAACGTGAATTGGCTGCCCATTTAACAGAGGCCGTCCAGCTGGATATGGATCCTCTGGATATTGATCCCGAAATGCCCCTTTTTGGGGAAGGACTAGGGCTGGATTCAATTGATGTGCTGGAAATAGCCCTCATGGTCAACACGCAATACGGGATCAAGCTGGAATCACATGATGATGACAACCGCGAGATCTTCCACTCCCTTCGCTCGCTCGCACATTATATCAGCACACACCGTCCGGGCTGATGCCTGTCACACCTGACCTGTCTCTCATCACCGCGCCAGAACGCCCCGTCTTCCATACGGTCACGGGGTCTTTGTGTGGCACACAACTACTGTCTCATGCATGGGCACTGGCAGAGCGGCTTCCGGAACGCCCGGTCATTAACCTTCACACCAATCCGCTACAGTTCACTCTTGTCTTTCTTGCCACCCTGCTGAAGGGGCAATATTGCCTGCTCTCTAGCAATCATGCCCTCTCCCAGCTTGCCGCTCTCCAGAAGGACCATGATGCCTTCTGTACCGGCCCTTCCCTACCTGAATCCCTGACCGGCTTCTCTCTTCCGCCTCTTTCTGAGCTGACATCAACCCGTCAGGACAATATCCGTCTGCCCGCCACCTATGAGGCAGCCCATGTCTTCACCTCTGGCAGTACAGGGCAGGCCAGAGTCCACAAGAAATGCTGGGGAGAGCTAGTAACACGCAGCCATGCTGCTCTCCCTCTACTAGCACCCTCGCACCCGACAGACACAACTCTGCTGGGAACGGTACCGCCCTACCACATGTATGGCTTCGAGACGCTCATTCTGCAAAGCCTGCACACACCAACTGCCACAGCCAGCGGCCCCAGCTTTTTCCCCGGCGATGTAGAAAAACTGCTGAACAGCACACCGGGCCGCCACACCCTCATCACCACCCCCATTCACCTGCGGTCCCTCACGACAGCGCAGGCCAGCTTGCCGGGACTGGAACGCATCATCTCGGCCTCCGCCCCTCTGCCCCGGGAGCTGGCACTAGAAGCAGAAGAACGCTTCCATGCCCCTGTAATGGAAATTTATGGGTCCACGGAGACCGGGTCCATTGCCAGCCGCCGGACTGTCAGTGCTGACCCGTGGCGGCTCTATGACGACATCACTCTGACGGAAATACCAGATGATGAGCAGGGACAGGCCCATATCTGCCACGCTCCCCATGCTACATCCTATCCGCTAAACGACATCATCACCATGGAAGGCCCTCATCATTTCCATCTGGTGGACCGCAAGGGAGACCTGCTCAAAATAGCAGGTAAGCGCACATCCTACGGGGCACTCAACAAAGCCCTTCTCCAGACTGAGGGAGTCATTGATGGCTGTTTCGCTCCCCTTTTCAGCGAGGACGAGCTAAAAGAGACAGGTGCCGAACCGACACGCCTACAGGCCTTTGTCGTTACCGGGGTAGATGAGACCACCACCATCATGAGAGCCCTCCGCCAACACATTGATCCGGCCTTCATGCCACGGCGGCTTGTCCGCCTGCCCAGCCTACCCCGCAACCCTGTGGGCAAACTGACACGGCAGACACTGGAGACGCTCGTCCGAGATTATGCAGAGAAACGCTCCCATCCGCCTTTCTCCATCCCTGCCGACCATCCGGCCTTACCCGGCCATTTCCCCGGAAATCCCACTATTCCGGGTATTATTCTTCTGGAACGTATTTTTGCTTTACTGGGCGTGCCGGTGCATACAATCAGCAGCGTGAAGTTCCTTTCCATCGTCAGGCCTGATGAGCCTGTTCAGCTGCTCTCCAGTGCGCTGGGTGGTGGGCAGACACGCTTTACCCTCCATCACCTTTCCGGCCCTCTGAAAGGAACCATCATTCTCCGGGGGCAGGTCGGGAGTCCATCCTGATGCGACGTAATACATGGCTCCGCCCAGAAAAAGGCAACGGCCTAACCATCCGACTATTGGTATGGGTCGCCCTGAATCTGGGCTACCGCTTCACCGCCCTTCTGCGTTGGCCAGCAACGCTCTATTACGCCGCCGCCTATCCCACGGTCAGACGGGCATCATGGCATTATCTGTCCCATCTGCACCGCGCCGGAAAGCTGCGCCGCCCGCACTGGAGCATGGTGCTGTTTCATATCCATGCCTACAGCACCAACGTGCTAGATCGCATCTATCTGCTCAGTGGTCGCTTCCCGCCACAGAATATCCACATCACCGGGCAGGACATCCTGCATGAGGCCCTACAGCAAAAAAAAGGCTGCATCATCATGGGGGCCCATATTGGATCATTCGACGCCCTGCGCCAGTTCGGCCTGAATGCCTCTGTCCGGTTCCGCATGCTGATGTATCGCCGGTTCATCGGGGCAGCATCCCGCTTCATCGAAACTCTTGCGCCAGGTTTCCATGAGGACATTATCGAGCTGGGCGAGTCCAACAGTATGCTGGCAACCTTCAAAGCACTACAGAATGGAGAGTTCGTTGGTATTCTGGCAGACAGAGCCCATGATGGAGGGCGGTCCATTCCCATCAATTTTCTGGGACAGGACGCCCCCATCCCGGCAGGTCCGTTCCATCTAGCCCGGCTGACTGGTGCGCCGGTTATTCTCGTCTCGGCGATACGCCAGAAAAATGGCACCTACCATATTGCCTGCAAACGTCTGACTGATACCCTTCCCTCAGAGGCAGAAGCAGCGTCTGCACAAGAGATGCTGGTACCGCCCATGCAGGCCTATGCCCGCTGGATGGAAACACTCTGTCAGGATCATCCTTATGCATGGTTCAATTTCTTTGATTTCTGGGAAGAAGGCCTCTGACATTATGAAACGTCTGCCCCTCTTTCTTCTTACCCTGCCAATTTTCTGGCCAATGGCACAGGCGGCGGCACCTACTGCCGTGCCAACTCCCGATGCCCCTGCGGCTACAGCAGACGGCGAGGCTCTGGCGATCGATATCCTGCACCGTATCGGGATGGTCACCCAAAGAGAAAACCATTTTACCGAAACCCGCCAGTTACATGCCCTCCGGGTGCCACTCCATAGTGAAGGGCAACTCCGCTTTATTCCGCCCGATTATGTGGAAAAACTCACCCTTTCCCCCGTACGAGATAGCTTCATCATGCAGGGCGACACGGTGCGGCTCCAGCATGGGCAAAACCCGGCACGGACAATCTCCCTGCATGTAAGCCCAGCCTTACAGGTCATGGCTGCTACGATCAGGGGACCATTGCAAGGTGATGTAGCCCTGCTCCAGCACTATTATACACTCTCAGCCACAGGCGACACTGGCCGCTGGACACTGACACTGACCCCCCGCACGGCAGAAACCGCCCACATCATCCGGCTTGTCCAGATGGAAGGGCGCAATAACACGCTAGACAGTACACATCTTGTTCAGGCTAACGGCGATGTGACCGATACAGCCATCACCTCACCATGAAACGCCGCCTTCCCCTTCTGCTGGCCCTGCTCTGCGCCATCATGGTGGCCGCAGCAACATTCTCGGCCATTCCCCTCCGCATGGGAATGCAGGCTTTCCTGCCACGGCCCCATGATGAAAGCTCTCAATTTCTACTGGATGAGCTGAATCACGGGCCAACCCAGTCCATCATGATCGCCTCCATCAGGGGCAGCAATACAACAGACCTGCTCCAGACTGGACACCGGTTTCATCAGGCTCTGGAAGCAACGGGACAATTCAGTCTCATTCTGGATGGCCCAGCCTCCCTTTCATGGCAAAAAGACCAGCCGCTCTTTTTCGACCATCGGTACGGGCTGGCCCCTCATGACCGGACACGGCTTTTCTCACCGGAGGCTCTAAAGGCCGATACGACCCGGCTTTATGATCTTCTCCAATCCATGGCAGCCCCACTGGTAGAGGAAATCGGGCTGAAAGACCCAACAGGTGCCTACGCCGATTATCTGGCCAGTCTGGAAAGCAGCACACCCCCGACAAGCATGGACGGCCTCTGGCTAACGGCAGACCATCACGCCACGCTCATGCTGCTTCAACTCCGCCAACCAAGCCTCGACCCGGCACAGCTAGGGCGGCTTCATCAGGCCATTCAGAAAGCCTTCGAAGCCAGTCGTTCCCGTAATGCAGACTGCCAGCTTCTGCTCACAGGCTCTCCCGCTTTTTCCTTCTTCGCCGCCCAGTCCCTCCGGCATGACATGGACCGCCTCGCCCTGCTGTCCCTTCTTGTCGTGGTCGGCATACTCTATTGGCGTTTTCGTTCCCTATGGGTTCTGGCAACGCTGGCAGTGCCTTTCCTGCTCTCACTCTCCGTGTCCATGCTGGTGGTCAAACTCTGTTTCGGTTGGGTCCACGGCATTGCTGTCGGGTTCGGCATGACCATGTTAGGCGTCTCGCTGGACTATCCCGTTCTGCTGCTGGGGCATCGGGACAAAGGCGAAAATATCCCCGTTGTGCTAGGTCGTATCGGTACCAGTCTGAAACTGGCCACACTCACGGCCATCGTCGGACTGTTGAGCATGATTTTCTGCGGCCTGCCCGGCCTCATGGAACTTGGCCTGTTCTCCGCCACAGGTATTCTGACAGCCGCCTGCATTACCATCTGGGTCCTGCCCCATCTCGTCACGCAGGCCGACCTTGCCGCCCATCATCAAGGTGTATCGCCTTCCCTGCTACGCTGGGAAACCCTCCGCCGCTATCGTGGACTCTGCCTGCTGGTAGCTCCTCCAGCTCTGGCCCTGCTCCTGCTGCACCCCTTCCACATTGAAAAACAGGGGGAAATCCTCAACCCCATTCCCCCCGCCTTGCTGGAAACAGACAGGCAGCTACATCAACAGCTTGGTTCTCCACAACCTAGCCTGATGGCCGTTATCCATGCGCCTGACGGTGAACATATCCTGCAACAGGAAGAGGCCCTCCTTGGCCAGCTTCCTGCCAATCAGGACATGGACCATGCAGCCCGCCTCCTACCTAGCAAAGCCCTCCAGCAACAGCGGCTTGCCATGTTGCCAACGGCAGACAGCATAAGCACCAATCTTCAGGTGGCCCTTCAGGCCTCTCCCTTCCAACCGGACGCCTTTGCCAGCCTGCCAGGTGATGTGGAGCGTGCCCGACACCTCCCGCCCCTAGGTCTGAACGATATTGCCGGGACGGCCCTTGCCCACCGCATGGACCTCCTCCTTATGGCCCGACACGGCCTCTACTATGGCCTCATCCTGCCCCGCTCTCCCCAAGCTGTGGCGGCACTGGAACAACTGCACCAGCAGAGACCTGACCTCCTACTCGTCAATATGAAAACAGCCGTAGGCGACCTGCTGCACCCTTATGTTCAGAAGGCCGCCTTCTGGTTGGCTGCAGGGATTGTCCTAGCCCTGCTCACCCTTCTGATATGCCAGAAGAACCCAGCCCGTACCGGGCGTCTCGCCCTCACTCTAAGCCTGACAGGGCTGAGCGTACTGGCCCTTTTGCGCCTTCATGGCCCTGTTTTTTCCATCATCCATATTGTGGCTCTGGCTTTTGTGCTGGGTGTTGGCATAGATTACGCCCTCTTCTTCAGCCGGCCCCAGCTGGACGCAGCCGAAAGGACCCGGACACTCCGCACCCTGCTGACCTGCAATCTAATGACCATTCTTTCTTTTGCCATTCTAGCAAGCTGTCAAACACCTCTCCTGCGGGAGTTAGGCCTTACCATTTCTTCCGGAGCGTTATTTGCCATGATGTTCAGCTTCCTGCTGATGGGCACCATCCCAGCCTCCTCCCAGCAGGGAAACCATCTATGACCGACCTGCTCATCACTGCGGGAACGGCTGTAAGTGCTATGGGCCGTGGTATCGATGCTACCCGCACCTGCCTACTGGAACAGCATCAGACTCTCCAGCCGGATACGTTTCAATCCCCGGGGCATGGCTATATCGGGCGTGTTACTGGCGTGGAAGCCCATCCATTTCCAACTTCACTGGCTCGGTTCGACTGCCGCAACAACAGGCTGGCCGACATGGCCTTGACGACTGATGGCTTCATGGAGGCTGTTCTTGAAGCCAAAGCCTATTATGGCCATCATCGCATTGCCGTCATCATGGGCACCAGCACATCCGGAATCCTGACAACGGAAGAGGCCTACGCCGCCCGCCCCTGCAAGGATGCTCCTCTGCCGCCCGATTTTCCCTATAAGGACACGCAGGACCTCTCCTCTCTGCCACACTATGTGGCTGCACGGCTGAATATCACCGGGCCTGCACTGACCATCTCCAATGCCTGCGCCTCATCTACCCGTGCCTTCGTGGATGCGGCGCATCTAATTGCCGCCGGCCTCTGTGATGCGGCTATTGTTGGAGGAGCAGACAGCCTCTGCCGCATGACGCTGCAAGGCTTCGCTTCTCTCGGGTTGGTTTCAGCAACCCCTACCAGACCCTGTGATGCAGAACGTAGTGGCATTTCCATCGGCGAAGCTGCTGGTTTTGTCCTGCTAGAGCGTAACAATGGTCGCCCCCGCTCTGCAAAGCCCACTGGCTATGGCCTTCGTCTTCTGGGTTATGGTGCCAGCAGTGACGGCCATCATATGTCCTCTCCGGACCCGACAGGCAGCGGAGCCGCCCTCGCCATGAAGAAAGCTCTGGACCGGGCAAGTCTGCCGCCAGAGGCCATAGACTACATCAACATGCATGGCACGGGGACGCAGGCCAACGACCAGATGGAAGACAGAGCCATGGCGTCCCTCTTTGGCCGTTCCGTGCCCTGTTCCTCTACAAAAGGCTGGTCTGGGCATACATTGGGAGCCTCCGGAATTCTGGAAAGCATGATCTGCGCCATCGCCATACAGAACCAATATCTGCCCCACTGCATGAACAGCCAGACGGTTGATCCTCTCTTTCAGAGTGATATTCTTCTTGAACCCCGTCATGGCGCACTGAATTATGTCATGAATAATTCTTTTGGCTTTGGCGGTACGAATAGCAGTCTCATCTTCGGGCCACTAACATGATCATTTCTATAGACGGTATCGGATGTTGGGGCGAAGGACTGCATGGCTGGAAAGAAACAGAAGCAATTTTACGAGGGCAGGCCCAGCATGACAGGACCAGCCTGAAACTCCCCCCACCGGAAAGTCTGCCCGCAAACGAACGCCGCCGGGCCAGTCAGGTCATCCGTCTAGCCATACTCTGCGCCGAAGAAGCTTGCCAGCAAGCCGGGTGCCATGCTGGGGAACTGCCCGCCATTTTTGCCAGCTCCAATGGCGATGGTTATATCATCAACCGTATTCTGGATTCTCTCGCCAGCCCGGCGGGTGCCGTGTCACCCTCACTGTTTCACAATTCCGTCCATAACGCTCCCGCCGGTTATTGGATGATTAGCCACAAGAGCCATCAGCCCGCCGTCTCGCTAGGGCTGCATGATGAAACACTGGCTGCTACCCTTCTAAAGGCCGCTGCCGAAGCCCATGTAGAGGAAAGGCCTGTCCTCTTCTGCGTCTATGATGCTCCTATTCCCGGTTCATTAGGCACGGTCCGCCGGACAGGAGCCTCCTTTGGCTGTGCTTTCATTCTGAATCCAACCCCGGGGTCGGTTCGCCAACTGGCACTTTCCTTCAAAGAAGGCCAATGCACGGGCAATCCATTTGCCTCCCTTCCTGAAAGTCTGGCAGACATGGCCCGTCATAATCCTGCCGCCCAGATTCTTCCCCTATTGCAAGCCATTGCCCAAAGGAAAAATCATACCGTCTCCCTGCCCTACGGGGCCAATCATCTGACGATCGACCTGACTCATGCTCACTCGTGATGCCATCCTCCGCCATATTCCCCATCAGGGAGCAAGTTGCCTGCTGGATGCAGCAACATGCTGGGATGAAACATCACTTGAGGCCACAACCCGGCTCCATAACGACCCTGCCAACCCCTACAGGGTTGCCGACCATCTTCCTCCAGTCACGGGGATAGAAATGGCTATGCAGGCTGCGGCCCTTCATGGCGCTCTAACAGCCCATGAGGCACGGCAGGGGTGGCTGACCAGTGTCCGGGATGTCCTGATCCATTGCGACAGGCTGGACAATCCCGCATGGGACCACCTCACCATCACCGTGACACGGAAACATCAGGCCCATAGTGGTATGATTTATGATTTCACCCTGACTGCCCCCTCTGCCGGGCTTCTTCTTGGCGGGACAGGTACCGTCATGCTTCCAACGGACAAACCATCATGACCCAGTCTCCTACTCCCTGTGATGTTCTGATTATTGGCGGTGGCCCTGCTGGCAGCACAGCAGCGACCGTCCTTGCCCGGCGTGGGCTGGATGTCATCATGCTGGAGAAAGACCAGCATCCCCGCTTCCATATCGGCGAGTCCCTGCTGGCCTGTAACCTTCCCATTCTGGAACAGCTCGGCGTACTGGATAAGGTCGCTGCGATGGGGGTCTACAAACCCGGTGCCGAGTTCGTGACGGATACCGGCGAAGGGCGACTTTCCTTCCCCTTCCGCTACGCCATAGACCCAAAGGCTGACCACGCTTATCAGGTCCGCCGTTCCGAATTTGATGAGATGCTCTTTCGCAATGCGGCCAAAGCCGGAGCGAAGACCTTTGAGAAAACCCGGGTCACAAAAGTTTCTTTCCCGATACCTGATGCCCCTCTTGTTGAGGCCAAAACAGAAGGGGAAAGACCCCGCTTCTTCGCCCCCCGTTTTATTCTTGATGCCTCGGGTCGGGATACGCTCATGCTCCGCCAGCATGGGAAGAAATACAGCGACCTCCGTAATAACAAGGCTGCCATTTTCAGCCACTTCCGCAATGTCCCCCGTGCAGAAGGCGAAGGGATGGAGGGCTATATCTCCGTCCATTTGGTCAAAGGCGGCTGGTTCTGGATGATTCCCCTGCCTGATGACATCATGAGTGTCGGCTTTGTGGGCGACCATGACAGCTTTAAAAATCATGGTGGCTCCCTGGACACTCTCTTCTGGAAAACCGTGCAGTCCAGCCCCAGCGTTCGGCAGCGCATGGCCAATGCGGAGGCTCTAGCACCGCTTACAACAACCGGAAATTACTCCTACAAAGGCGACAAGGCTTGGGGCGAACGCTACTTCATCATCGGGGATGCTTTCGGCTTTCTGGACCCTGTTTTCTCCTCGGGTATCATGCTGGCCATGCAGGGGGCTCTTCGTGGAGCCGATGTTGCTAGCGCATGGCTGGCTAACCCAGCACAGGGGCGCAGAGCCGCCCGCAAGGCAGAACGCCAGACAAGACGAGAAATGCGGCTGATTGGCTGGCTTGTCTATCGCATCAATGACCCGCTGCTGCGTTATTTCTTCATGCGACCAAAGAACAGCCCGCTCAGGATGAGGGATGCGATCATTTCGCTTCTGGCGGGCAATTTCTCACCATCATGGCGAATCATGCTGCCCTTCCGGGCTTTCACGGCCATTTTCGCCCTGACAAAACGCTTTGGCAAACATGGCAAGAACAAAACCTGAACAGATATCCGGGAGGGTGACTCTTTATTCCACCCTAAAATAACCGAAATGTTACCTTTCCACATTCATTAGATATCTTTGATAAAATCTGTTCTATCTGCTGTTCAACAAACTAGAAAAGGTCTGACACAATGATCATCCAAACACAGAGAAATACTCTGCTTCTCGCCGCCCGCATCCTGCTGGCGACCCTCTTCCTCGTTATGGGATGGGAGAAAGTGACAGGTTTCGATGCCTCTGTCGGCTACCTAAAAAGCCTCAATGTTCCCGTGCCTACCCTTGCAGCCATCGTTGCTATCATCGCTGAAATCGGCGGTGGGCTGGCTATCCTACTTGGTATCTTCACCGCACCGGTTGCACTACTTCTCGCCATTTACACGATCGTTAGCGGGCTAATCGGCCATCATTATTGGACCATGCCGGCAGGTCTCGCAGAATATGATACACATATCCACTTCTACAAAAATATAAGCATCGCTGGGGGGTTAGTTGCCCTTGCCGTGGCGGGTGCTGGCAAATACGCCCTTACGGGCCGTAAGAGCGCATAACGCACGACATAACAGAAAGCCCGTCAGACTGTTTCTCTGACGGGCTTTCCTCTATCACTCTTCTGCCGTCCCTAACAACCAGTCCGCTGCCACCCGCTGAACATTCTGGCTCAGCCGGTTCAGTGCCGACCCGTATAGTCTCGGCACAGACCAAAATAAGGGCACAAAAAAACGATGCCCCGAGCTGATTTCAACCAATTCCCCCCGTTGCAAATACTCTTCCACCAAAGGCAGAGGGTGCATAGCCCACCCCAGACCATATAGGCACAAGTCCAGAAACGCCTTGGAAGAACCTACCCAACATGCTGGTGCCCCTAACGTGACACCATGCACAGTTTCGGCCCACTGCGCCTGAAACAAATCACTCCTGTCAAACCGTAAATAAGGTGCAGTCCGCAACGCTTCGGCCGTTACGCCTTGCGGAAAATGCGTTGCCATCAAGGTCGGGCTAGCACACGCCACATACGCCATACTGCCCAGAGACACCGTTCTGCACCACGGCACAGGGTCGGATGACGCCGTCACAGCCGCCATGACATCACCAGACCTCAGACGTTCTGCTGTATGCTGTTCATCATCAATCGAAATATCCAACGTGATAGCGGGCTCTTGCTGAGAAAAAGCCATCATGGCACGGGAAAACCATGTCGTAATACTATCCGCATTAACAGCAATCTTTACCGTTGCTGGGAGTGTCGCTGCTCTGTCCTTCCAAGCCAGTCGGGAGGACAGATCACTCTCCAGCACCCTGACACAATCAAAATGACGGCAAAGCATTGTTCCCAATTCTGTAAGCCGACAGGGTTGCCCACGAATGACCAGAACACCGCCTAAACGCTCCTCAAATCCCCGGACACGCTGGGAGACAGCCGAAGGTGTCAACCCAAGTGAAGCCGCAGCCCGCTCAAAACTGCCTTCCCGCACGACAGCACTGATGGCCGCTAGAGCGGCGTAGTCGAACATGATGAAGTTTTCCTTCATTGAGTGAAATAAAATAAGCTGTTCTGTATATATCCCGCCTGTCATAGACGGGCCATGCATACAATCATTACCCCCATCATCACCGGTTTCTGTCTTGGTGCCTCGGCCATCATAGCCATTGGCGCGCAGAATCTTTTCATTCTGCGTCAAGGTCTGAAGAAGGAACATGTACTGCCCATTCTTCTCCTCTGTGCCAGCGTAGATGCCATCTTCATTACCGCCTCGATTCACGGAGTTGGAAAAATTGTCGAGGCTATGCCCCTCTTTACGAACATCTTGACCTACGCCGGGGCGGCCTTCCTCATCTGGCAGGGGATTTCTGCCCTACGCCATATGACAACAAGCAGTTCCATCACACTGAATGACCAGCCCTCGCAAAGCCTGAAAAAGGTTATGACCATGGCTTGCGGCTTCACCCTGCTGAATCCTCACCTTTATCTGGATACAGTCCTGCTTATGGGATCAGTCAGCCTGACCCAGCCTGAAGAAAGTCGGTCATGGTTTGGGCTTGGTGCCGTACTGGCCAGCTTCGTATGGTTTCCTCTGTTGGGCTATGGAGCAAGAGTTCTACGACCCTTTTTCAGCAATCCGCTTTCATGGCGTATTTTGGACGGGCTAACGGCAGCCATCATGCTCACTCTGGCGGGCACATTGCTCTATCACGCAGCGTTCGCCGGTTAAGGTTCTTCCATCCGTTAGATACAGAAAAGGCCGCCTGATAGGCGGCCTTCCCTTTTTTATAATCTGGCTCTGGCCTTCTATTAGAAGGCAACCTTAACAGAACCGGTCGCCCCACTATCCATCGAATGCTCGCCATACTGCCCCGTGTAGGACAGATCGAGATCGACAGTATCGGTAACCTTAGCAGACAGACCGGCCTGAACCACAGCAGCATCACGAGACAGCAACACACCGCTAACCTGCATGCCACTACCGTCATTCATGAAGCGTTCCGTTCTGCTGGAACCGAGGCTGCCATAAGCCCGACGGTAAGCCCCCATGGCATGAGCCCGTAGCCACATATCACCAATCTGGAAGCTACGCGCCACACGGAAACCGAAGCTGGTGAAGCCTACGCTCCGATCTTTGGACTGACCATAAAGGGCAGCCACGCCACGTTCACGGAAGCTGCCAGCATACTGGTTAACGTAGGCACCTTCGAGGAACGGTTCAAACTGCACCTTACCAAAATCGAACTTGTAGCTCAGCTCCGTGAAGGCACGAGCTGTCCCACTACGATAGTTACTGGTCTGGCGACCGCCGAAATCAGCCACCTGCACATGCCGGCGCATATTCATCAGGTTCCATGTGTAGAACGCACCCAGACGCAGATTGAACCGCCCCCAGTGAGACCCGGCATAGCTGCCCAAGCTGATGTTGTTGCTGTTGCCAGAAGAGTTGCTTGCACCGTTGGTGTTGAACATGGAGTGCCCATAGGCCACCATACCACCCACACGCCAGCGGTCATCAATCGGTGTATCCACACCCATGACGAACCCGGCTGTTTGATGGTGCAGCGAACTCACATCACCACCACCGTTACGGCCCAGGCTTCCGTAAGCCTGACCCCACATGATGGTGTGGTTGCTATCGCAACGTGCCCCCTTGCGACGGGTATGGAGATCATAATGTCCCTGAGACGACAGGATACCATCACCATCACTGTTGCCATCACAGCTTGCATCACCCAGACGATCCAGCACGGCCTGCTCCAGCAGGTAACTGTCCTGAATCATAGCTGTACGGGCAGACGCATGAATGTCACCAGACAGGTTACCTAGCGCACGACGTGCCTCACCCGTAGATGTAAGGCCTGTCATAGCCTGAACCACAGGGTTGCTGTCAGCCATACCATCAAGCGCATGACCAACTTCACGCTCGTTCTGGGTCCCTGCCACACTCGTGAAGGCCGTAGTATTACGTGTGTAAATCACGTCCACGGCCTGATTCTCGAACACCAGGTAAGGTGAAACGAAAAGGCTTGTCGGCAGGTTGCCTGTCAGAGCGTTATCATGATTGGCACTGACAGTCCCTGTCGCCGTGAGGATACGGTAACCATCCCCAGCATAAACACGCCCACTGTCATTTTGCACAACATTAAGGGTTGCGCTGTTCAACTGGGCATCGCCATTCACGTGGATCAGACCGCTATTAAGCTGACGATAAGACCCTGTCAGAGAACGACCCGTTGTATCGAGTGTCCCCGCAGCACGGTTATAGCCCTGAACATTGTTAAGCGTGATGTAAGAGTTAGAAGCAGTCGGCGTGGAGCTTGCCCCCACAGACAGAACAGACTGGTTACCCGCACTGCCATTCATCGTCAGGGCAGTACCCTGATGGCCAGAAGCACCAATGTTCAGTGTGCCACTGCTCTGATTCCAGTTGGCCTCGACCGTACCACCACCATCAACTGTTGTAACAGCAGCTGCGCCATTGTCGGTTGTGTTACCGGTCAGACGAGCACCATCCTCAACCTTGATACCAGACGAGGAACTATTGTTGCTATCGGAAGCCTGACCATAACCAGAAGCCAGAGCCAGCGTCGTATTCTTGCCAGAAACGACCGTCTCACCCTGATAGCTGTTGTCATGATTGGCAACATACAACGTACCACCGCCCGTTGCAGTCACACCGCCAGTCCCTGTCAGCTTACCCGTAAGATAGGTGTTCTGGCTGTTCGTATCAAACGTCCCATGGCGAACGGCCTCACCAGAAGGTGTGCCATCAAACAGGGCGACATTGGAATCCACATGCAGGTCGCTGCCCTGACGGTTACGGATGATACCGTTACCATACAGAACTAGACCACCATTATCCTTGGGAGAATTCTTATTCGTCTGGCTGGCATCACTGCTGATGCCGCTGCTGCCATTCGTATCGCCAACAACAAGAGTGCCGCTTGCTGCGCCCTTGGTGGACTGATCCTCACCACCAACATTCAGCTGACCATCACTCTTAATCTTGATATTACCAGCGTTGTTGATGACACCACCGGCTGTTACCCCAGCAGAGTAAAGCGGAGCCGTTCCCTGCCCCGTACCGATGGTCATACCACCCTGGCCAACATTCAGCTGACCACCGGCCTGAGATACACCAGACCCAGCGGAACCAACATTAACAGAACTGTTGGAAGCCAGATGCCCATCTGTATCCTGCCCACCGACAGACACACTGTAAGCATTCACCACACCGCCCTGCTGAACATTCAGATGGCCAGTGCCCTGATTACCAACAACAAGGTTACCCGTGCTGCCGCTGCCCGTCAGATTTGCTGTGGACTGTGCATTAGTACCGACATTTTGACCATTACCAACGGTTACAGTACCGACAGACCCAGCCTGATTACCGACAATGACATTACCATCGGTATTAAATGTACCGCCATTCTGGACATTAAATGTTCCCTGGCCTTTGTCACCGACAACCGTCTGTACAGTCAGACCCGCATCGTTCTTAGCTGTCAGGGTCGAGCCTGAACCATCAACTGTTACACTACCCTGAGCGGTAGCATCCGCGCCAACGGTCACGTTACCGCCCACAACGGTTTTACCACCCTGCTGAACAGTAAGGTCACCCTCGCCGCCAGCACCAACAAGCAGACCACCTGCACCAACGGTCATAGCACTGCCATCGCCCGTGACGGAGATATCACCCTTACCACTGGCCTGATTCCCAATAGCGACAGTCATGACACCCACCTGACCGCCATTCTGGACAATCATACGGTTTGCCTGCTTCGTCGGGCTGGCACCGTAACTCTCATCACCATTACCAACGATCAACTGACCATAAGGCTGGGCAGGCTTCTGATTATTGTTAGTCTGGTTGAACAGCAGAAGCACGCCATTCTTATCGACCGTTAGTGTCGCAGAATCATTGGCAGCAAGACCAACAATCATCGCACCACCGTTGACACGGTTGGAAATGATACCGCCCTGCGTGTTCCCACTACCTTTCAGAGTCAGCGAGCCATTACCACGAATAATTGTGCGCCCGTTATAAGAATTCTTCCCCGTGAACGTCACATTATTGGGCTGAGTCTGCTGCGTTTGGTTAATACTCTCGCCTGTATTGATATCAATACCGCCAGCCTGATCGATAGACGTCGTATTATCCGACAGAACGACAACGGACCCAGGGAAGGTCTGATCCGTCCCATTGCCCTTAATACGGTACATAGAGTTGCCAGTGACGAAGCCGTTGCTGTCCGTCGGCAGATCTGACAGGCTCTGCACGTCCTTAACATTTTCGTAAGGAGGCTGACCATTTTCTGGCACCGGCAGAGCTGCTGAGGTCGTATCAGCAGCATTAGCAGGCGTAAAGACAGGCCCGAACGGCGTCACGTCCACACAGAACAAAGCAGCCGTAAACAAGAGTTTATTCCGCATGATTTTCTCCAACGCCGAACACACCACTCCCCCTTTCGCTCTGGCTAACATCATCACCTAGAGGAGGCTTACCTCATAAGGGGTTCTCAATTACTTAACGAGATATAACAACACGTTAAAAAATTCAAATAATTTTCTAAATAATTTTATACTTAGTTAAGCATCTTCTCGGGAAAACAGTGTGCCGATTCGACATAATTAACACAGTCTGACTCGCACACATTATCTAGATAACCATGCGTATTCTCCAACATACTGGAGACATCAGATCAAATAGAGCTGTATCATTCTGAAATAAATCAAATAGTAAATGAAATAGGAGCCTGTCTTGGACGTTCCAGACCTGAACGCTCAGCCTGTTGTAAGAGATCAGCTAAAGTAATCCCTGAGAGACGTTCCTTAATTCCATCATTAAGTTCTGCCCACAACGGAGCAATTACCAGAGACTGAAGTGGATTATTGCCTTTTTCCTGAAAAGCAGCCACCTGATCCCGGATGCCAACGGCACAAACAATTTCATGCAGGCTAACCACCCGCGGGGATCGCCCTAGCCGATAGCCCCCCTTCGGACCACGCACGCTATCCAACAGACCCGCCCGGGACAGTGCCTGAAGCACAGGCTCAATCCCCCGTCGCAGCAAACCGCTGCGCTTTGCAATATCTGCCCCACTTACAACACCAGACCGCCCGGCATGAAAGGCTACATCAAGCATAATGGACAGTGCCGTCAGGATACGGTCATTCTTCAGATACATCACTCACTCTTCAGCCATCAAAGCCTATCAGGCCCTTTTAACTTATCTCACAACATAGGAAAGCAAATTATGCGAACGATTCTCGATGTCTTGATGATTCTATGATCAACTTTCCAAAGCAGCATGACGGATACCGGACAGACCTGCTAGGCTTCCAGTGATGTCCATTCATGGCAAGGAGTACCACCGATGACAGAATCACGCTCATCAGATTTTCCTTTCCCTCTTTCCAAAACAGCCTTCGCCCCTCCCCGCGGGCATGTCTATCCTTCCTTTCTAGAAGTCGTTGGCGGCACACCGCTGGTCGCCATTCCCCGCCTGACAGAAAAAGAAGGACTGAAAGCCCACCTGCTGCTCAAGCTGGAATTCTTCAACCCTCTGGCCTCCGTTAAAGATCGGATCGGCGTTGCCATGCTGCGGGAAGCACAAGACAAAGGGCTGATTACACCGGGCAAGTCTGTCCTTGTAGAGCCAACATCCGGCAATACCGGCATTGGCCTCGCCTTTGCGGCAGCATCTCTAGGGTATCGGATGATTGTCACCATGCCGGAAAGTGCCTCTACGGAACGACGTAAAATGCTGGCCCTTATGGGTGTGACGCTGGAGCTAACACCAGCCCGACAGGGCATGAAAGGTGCGATCAGCCGGGCTCAGGAAATCCTCAAGGAAACTGAGAACGCATGGATGCCCAGCCAGTTTACAAACCCGGCTAACCCGAAGGTTCATACTGAAACGACAGCCGAAGAAATCTGGACAGATACCGCTGGAGCCGTAGATGCCGTGGTGGCCGGACTTGGCACGGGCGGGACAGCCTCTGGCATTGCCCATGCCCTTAAGCCACGCAAGGAGGGGCTGAAGGTCTTCGGGCTGGAACCCTCTGAAAGTGCGGTCCTGAATGGTGATGACCCCGGCCCGCATGGGATTCAGGGGCTTGGCCCGGGCTTCAAACCTGATACGCTGGATATCCGGGCTTTGGACAAGGTGATTCCTGTCAGTGAACATGATGCCCTGACGACCGCTCGCCTCTGCGCCCGCACGGAAGGTCTACCGATTGGCATTTCTGCCGGGGCTGCACTTTTTGCGGCGATGGAACTGGCAAAAAAAGATGAGTGGGCTGGCAAGACCATTGTTGCCATCGTCCCTGACTTTGCCGAGCGTTACCTTTCCACACCACTCTTTACCGGTCTTTAAAAACCACTCCCCTGCCCGTGTCGTTTCCTCACACGGGCAGAGAACGGAAAACCCCATAAAGAAAAAGCCTCTGTCCTTATATATAAAGAACGAGGCTTTTTCTTTACCGGCAGGGGGACAAATACGGCCCCCTTCAGCTATCCGCTTTATTCAGCGGTGTAACCGCCATCGATCACCAGCTCAGTTGCCGTAACGAACTTGGATTCATCAGAGGCCAGATACAGAACCCCATAGGCCACATCTTCCGGCGTACCCAGATGACCAACCGGATGGATGTCTACCAGATGCTGATAGGCAGCCTTGTCCGTACGGGTCAGCTCATCCACCAGCGGTGTCTGAATGTAGCCCGGGCAGACGCTGTTAATGCGAATCTTGTAACCGTTCCGAGCGCAATGCAGGGCAGCAGACTTGGTGAGCATCTTCACGCCACCTTTGGAAGAGCCATAAGCTGCCAGATTCGGAATACCGACCAACGCAGAGCTGGAACACATGTTGATGATGGAACCGCCTTCACCACCATTCAGCTCACGCATAAGCTCGACAGCATATTTCGTGCCGAGGAACACGCCATCCAGATTGATGGACTGCACACGACGCCACTCTTCCAGAGAGGTGCTTTCAATGGTGCCATCAAAAGCAATGCCAGCGTTATTGACGACGATATCCAGACGACCATCATGCTCCTTGATGGCAGCCATTGTCTTCTTCCACTCATCTTCCTTCGCTACGTTCAGCGACAGGAAGCAGGCCTTGCCACCGGCCTTGCGAATCTCTTCAACGACCTCTTCACCACCCTTCGGGTTGAGGTCTGCTACGATGACCTTGGCACCTTCTTTGGCCAGAACCTTGGCAATCCCCTTACCGATTCCACTACCGGCACCGGTTACAAGCGCGATCTTTCCAGCAATCCGTCCCATCTGTCATCTCCTCAGATAAAAGGTCTGTTTTCACGCTACTCTTTTCGCATAGAACCGCTTTGATTTACATCAAATTAACGGGCAAACCGATCTCACTCATTACTATTTCCGGTCATTTTTTCTGCTCTAATCCGCAGTCTACGGCGTTTTCTATATTCACTTTTCATTCATGCATATCATCCATACCCATAAAGCACTTCCTGCCTGACTGACCGAAACCAGACAGCCTCTTTTAACCGAAATTTACGAGAGCAATCATTTCATACGAAACAACATAGTTATTTCAAAATCCCCACAATTCTGCTGCCAACCTCCCATATTGCGTCCTAAATTTTCTCAGAAAAGAGTTTAAAAAACAGTATGTTATGAAAAAAATTGTCTAGGAAATCATTTTTCACTTTTAAAATACAGAGAATACTACATTATGACGATGAAATCTGTTGATTTAATAAACAACGATCGAATCAAGTTTTATGGAGTTCCCGTCATGGCTTCTACCGCCACTGCTTTTGCGCCGACACCCTCCACCACACTGAAGGCCACACCTCTCAGCCCGGCTATCGGTGCTATTGTGGAAGGCGTGGACTTATCCATCCCTCTCTCCCCAGCCCAGAAAAACGAGATCCATCAGCTGCTTCTACGGCATCAGGTTCTCTTCTTCCGTAAGCAGAACATCACCCCAGCCCAGCAACGGGATTTTGCACGCCATTTTGGCAAACTACATCTCCACCCCATCTTCCCCACAGTGCCGGACGTGCCAGAAGCCATCGTGCTGGACACAGCTAAGAATGATCTGCGGGACAATGCCCTCTGGCATACGGATGTCACCTTCCAGCAGGAACCGCCAATGGGTGCCGTGCTGACCAGCCGCCTCCTGCCGGAGACCGGTGGCGGGGACACACTCTGGGCCAGCGGTACAGCCGCCTATGATGCGCTCTCTGACGGCATGAAACAACGTATTGATACGCTAACAGCCCAGCATGACTTCCTCCGTTCCTTCCCTGTTTCCCGTTATGGCCGGACAGAAGAAGAACTGAAGAAATGGGCCGAGACACGCAATAACTTCCCACCCGTCACACATCCTGTTGTCCGTATCCACCCAGAAACAGGGGCGAAGGGACTGTTTGTGAGTGAGGGCTTCACGACTGAAATCAACGATGTCGACCCCGAAGAGGGTGCCGCACTATTGGCTTACCTGATCCGCCATGCCACAAAACCCGAATTCTCCATCCGCTGGCGGTGGGAAGAAGGTGATGTTGCTTTCTGGGACAACCGCATCACACAGCATTATGCCGTGAATGACTACCTCCCAGCCCGGCGCATCATGAACCGCATTACCATCATCGGGGACCGCCCTTATGGCCCCGGTCAGAAAGGCTAACAAACCCGATGAGCCAATCCCCTGCTTCTTCATCCTCTCCTGATAGTCCAAGCCGTTTCAAAGGACTGCATGTGGCGATGATTTCCATTGGTGGAATCATCGGTGCTGGACTGTTCGTGGGGACATCCGCCACCATTGCAGCGGCTGGCCCAGCTGTCCTGCTGTCCTATCTGGCAGCAGGGATCGTAGTCTGGTTGGTTATGCGGCTGCTTGGCGGACTGGCCATCAACGCACGGGGACAAGGCTCTTTCATAACCCATATCGCTACCCATAATGGCCCGAAGGCCGCCTTCATCACCGGCTGGAGCTATGCCTTTCTCTGGGCCGTCACAGCCGGGGCACAGGCCGTAGCAGGCGGGATGATTATTGGCAGGCTGGCTGACATTGCCCCACTCTGGGGGGCACTTGTACTCGTCGCCATTGCCTGGACCATCAACCGCCTTTCACTGCGCCATTACGGACAGGCCGAAACGGGTCTTTCCATTTTTAAGCTGCTCTTTCTGGGGGGATTCATTGCCCTCGGGCTGGGCTGGCTGGCCCTCTCTGGCCATCCCTTCACCATAGCGTTTGACAATATTACCTCACATGGCGGGGTCTTCCCTAAAGGAGGCTGGGCCGTCATCGGGGCTGTGCCTATGATCGTGCAGACCTTCACAGGCTGCGAAATCGCCATCATCGCAGCCACAGATAGTGACCGCCCCCTGCGGGCCATCGCCCACACCATGCGACGGCTCCCTTTGCAAGTCCTGTTCTTCTATGCCGGGTCGGTGCTTGTCATCATTTCCCTACTGCCATGGAATGGTGTGCATGTAGGGCAGTCTCCCTTCCTGAGCGTGCTGGAATATCTCCGTGTTCCGCTGGCCCGCTACGCCGCCATCGCCGTGACGCTGGTTGCTGTCCTCTCCTGCCTCAACTCGGCTGTCTATGTTGTGTCCCGTACATTGCGGGAACTGGCTGACCTCCGTCTTGCCCCGCAGAAACTAACAGAGGAAACCGCCCAGCAGGTGCCCCTCTGGTCTCTCCGCCTGACAACCCTGCTGGAACTGGCTGTCATCGCTGCCGCCATCGGTTCGCCGGAAACCGTTTATCCCATTCTTCTGGGGTCCTCTGGCGGGCTGATTCTATTCATCTATTTCATGATCGCCATCGCCTACTGGCTCTGGGCACGGCAGTCACAGACCGCCACAGCCCTACCACTAGCCAAGGCTCTGACCATCCTTATTCCTGTTCTTGGTGCCATTCTTCTCGTTCTGCCATCAGCACGAGGGGATGCCCTTCTTTCCCTCGCCGTCATTCTATTGCTGGCACTGGCCAGTCTAGCCCTTGTCACCCGGCGATGTCTGAACAGAGCCTGACACCTCCTCCATAAAACCGGGACGCCCACATGTAAGGCACGGTCCCGGTGGCCCGCCTTCCACTGCTCCAACGGGAATCCCGTCATGAAATCGTACCGCCATCTGTTCTGGATGGGCCTCACCAGCCTATCCGCACCCTTTGTTGTGCCTACTTCACTCTATGCTGCTGGCCTTCATGACAGTCCAGAAACAGACCATCACACCCGGCACATCATATCTCGCCATACAGGCGGAAAAACAGGCCGCACTCGAGCGTTACCCCCTCAGCCGAAAGGAGCTGCCACCGCACAGCAGGCCGCCCTTACTCCCGCCAAGACCAGAGTAAAACGTCGCCCCCGTAAGGCCGTTCACGGCGGATATGAATCCCTGTCCGTCCGTACCCGCCATATCGTGCAGGGCACACAGCTCGTACTGGGCCATAAACAGCTGGAACAGCAGGTACCCGGTACCAACCCACTCCGCACGCTGGCCCAGATGCCGGGGGTGCAGTTCCAGTCCGATGACCCGCAGGGTGTCGATACCTATTCGACCCAGCTTTACATGCACGGCTTCGTCCAGAACGAGATCGGCATGACGCTGGATGGCCTGCCCCTCGGGGAGCCGACCTTCCGCAACTATAACGGACTGAACCCGCTACAGGCCATTTCCTCGGAGAATGTAGAGCGTCTGGAAGTCACCCAGAGTGCCGGGGCGGAAAGCACAGCCAGCACCAACAATCTGGGCGGCAGTATCAATTATGTCTCCAGCAAACCCAAGGATAAAACGGGTGGGCTGGTAGCGCAGACCTTTGGCAGCAATGCGCTGTTCCATTCCTTCTTCCGGTTTGATTCCGGCCGACTGAATGAGAGCGGCACGAAATTCTACGTCTCCTACATGCGCAATCAGGGCGAAAAATGGAAAGGCGGCGGGGACCAGTTCATGCAGCAGGTCAATGCCAAGCTGGTCCAGCCCATCGGGGAGCGGAGTCAGGTTTCTGCCTTCTTCAACTGGGACGCCCTCCAGATGGTGAATTATCAGGATTACGCCCCCAGCTGGCTGGATCAGGCAGGGTCCCGTCTGGATAATTTCTACGGGCTGCCCGGCGCATGGACACGAGCCTATCGGGCCGCACAGGGGCAGTATCCTGCTTCCTATAAAGGGCTGACGGACCCCAAGGATGTTTCCTATTACGACAGTACGGCCAGTTCGTCCGACTTGTTCGGGGGCATCAAGGCTGATCTTGCCTTGACGGACCGCCTGACATGGAGAAGCAGCCTCTACGGCCATAGCGAGACAGGGCATGGTACCTATGCCAGCCCCTATGCCTATCAGAATGGTGTTGATACGGTTCAGCTCAATGGTGGTCCCATCTTCGAGCAGGTTCGCCGTCCTGCCATCGAACGGTTTGGCGGGCTGACCTCATTCGATTACCGACTGGAGCGGCATGAACTCTCGACAGGATTCTGGTACGAGAACAACCAGTATGATTCCTACGCCTATGCCTACCAGCAGCCCAACAGCCCTGACGGCACACCTCTGAACCCCTTCGGCAGCTTTAAAGGCGTTCCCAGCCGGACACTCTGGGGCCAGCGTTACAACACCAACAACTTTACCGCCTATGTGCAGGACACCTATCACCCCATCCGGTCCGTGGCCCTGCATTTTGGTTTCAAATCCATCCTCAACACGACCCGTGTCGGTCATGCCACCAACTGGGAACCACGCTTCCCCACTCTGGCCAGCGGAGAGAGCCTGACAACGGCCAAGGCCTTCCTGCCCCATATCAGCGGGGACTGGCATTTCCTCCACCATCATGAACTGTTCTTTGATATTTCGGAAAATGCCCACGCCTATAGCCAGTCCGGCTATAATTCCAGCAACTCACCTTTTGCCGTGTCCCAACTGGCCTATAACGCTACAAAAGGTAACCTAAGGCCAGAAACAGCTTGGACCTTTGCCGCAGGCTACCGTTACACCGACAAACTCATCCAGAGCAGCCTGTATCTCTACCGGACGAACTTCCATAACCGTCTCCAGCAGATTCTGGGCAGTGCGGGTGCCGGGTCCATCCTCACCAACAACACCTCTACCGTGCAGAATGTAGGGGGTGTCACCATGGATGGTGTCGATGGTGCCATCACCATCACGCCGCTGCCCGGTCTCGCCCTGTTCAACAGCATCAGCTACGACAAGGCGACATACGATCAGGACATACGCAGCGGTGGAACGCTCTATTCCACAAAGGGCCAGCAGGTGGTGGCCTATCCCCGCTTCATGTACAAGGCCCGCCTCTCCTACGAATGGCGGCATCTACAGGCCTATGTCGATACCCAGTATTATGGGAAGCGCAACTATGACTATGTCGGTGACTACAAGCTGCCGACCTACTGGCTGGCCAATTTCGGCCTCATCTACACGCTGGACATGACCCATCTCGGGATGCGCAACCCCACAGCCGTGCGTAATCTAGTCTTCGCCTTCAATATCTACAATCTGGCCAATACTAAATACGCCTCCACCGTGGGACAGAATGGCTTCACAATGGATAATAAAGGCGGAGCGGCCTACAACAACCAGTCCATTCTTCTTGGCGCACCCCGCCAGTTCTTCGGGTCCGTCAAGGCGGAGTTCTGAAAATAGAAAACGGGCCGGAAAGGAATATCCCCTTCCGGCCCGTTTCTGTAGGCTCTCTCAGAAGCCACCCGTCAGGCAGGGCTGACAGCAGTATTCTGATAATAGAACTGGTAACGGCCAAGCTGTTCTTCCCAGTCCTTCACATTGGCGTCTTCGGACAGAGCCACACTGTCAAACCCGCAGCGTCTGAGATGAATGGCCTGATCCGGCAGAAGATGACCGGAAGCCCGGATTTCCCCTTCATAACTGTCATATTCCCGCAGGGACCGGGCCTGCGTGAAAGCCCGCCCGTCCCGGAAAACAGGAAATTCCAGCACGATCAGTGTCAGGCTGCCAAGGTAAGGGCGAAGCTCCTCCACCTCGACATCCTGCGGCAGGGAAATGGCCGTGCCCCGCTGGCTGTCCCTCCACTCCGCAAAAGGAACGGAAGAGGCAGCTTCCAGCGTTTTACGCCCGCTGAGATCAAACAGTTTCATATGCCACCTCCTTGAAGGCCTTCAGGCCGCACCGCTTGAGCATGGCAGAGAAGGTCTCCCCTTTCTGCCGCTGCCCCAGATAGAACTCCACAATCCGGGCCACGGCATCCACGGCTTCATCCTCTGCGAAGGACGGCCCCAGAATTCCACCAATGGCGGCATTCTCTCCAGCATCACCTCCCAGAAGAATCTGGTAGGTCTCAGCACCCCGCTTGTCGACACCCAGAAGGCCGATATTGCCCACATGATGATGCCCGCAAGCATTGATGCAACCCGACATATGAATGCTCAGCGCACCAATCTCAGCCTGGAGGGCAGCATCTCCGAACCGGGCACCCAGCTTCTGCGCCAGTGGCAGGGAACGGGCATTGGCCAGATTGCAGTAATCCAGCCCCGGGCAGCTCACGATGTCGCTGATGAGACCGACATTCGGGGCGGCAAGGCCCAGCGTCTTCAGGCCCTGCCACAGCTCATGGAGCTGATCCTTGCGGACATGCCCGAACACCAGATTCTGTAGATGCGTGACACGCACCTCACCGAATGAATAACGCGCGGAAAGGTCTGCCAGACCGTGCATCTGCTCGGACGTTACATCACCGGGAATGTCCCCCGGTGTCTTCAGGGAAATGATCGCACAGATATGGCCTTCATCCTGATGGGGATGGGTATTGCTCGCCACCCAGCGGGCAAAGGCAGGATCAGCCTTTTTATGCTGCTCCAGAACATCAGAAGCTCCTGCCGGAGCCTTGAGGTCTGGCAGGGCAAAGCGGGCACGGATCTGTGCCACATGTTCCGGTGTCAGCCTGTAGGCAGCACGGTCCATGCGGGCCAGCTCTTCTTCCACAGCCTTTCGGAAGGCCTCCAGACCAATGGTCTGCACCAGAATCTTGATACGGGCCTTGTAGAGATTATCCCGCCGCCCGAAAGCGTTATAGACACGCAGAACGGCTTCCAGCGTGGCGATCAGGTCTTCTTCCTTCACGGAATCAAAAAGTTCCTGACCGACCACCGGCGTCCGCCCCAGGCCACCGCCAACAAAGAGACGGAAGAGCGGACCCGTCTCACCGGGACGGGCCAGCAGGCCGATATCATGGAAGCGAGCCGCCACACGGTCTTCCGGGCTACCGGAAATGGCAATCTTGAACTTGCGGGGCAGGAAGGTGAATTCCGGGTGCAGAGTGGACCACTGCCGCACGATCTCAGCGTGAATGCGGGGATCCATCAGCTCATCCTGTGCCGCCCCGGCGAACTCATCGGACGTGACGTTACGGATGCAGTTACCGCTGGTCTGGATGGCGTGCATGTCCACCTCAGCCAGCTCCCGCAGAATGGTCGGAACATCCTTCAGGGCAATCCAGTTGAACTGGATGTTCTGACGGGTGGTGAAATGACCGTAATTCCGGTCATATTTCGCTGCAATATCCGCCAGCTTATGAAGCTGCCGACTGTCCAGCACACCATAGGGAATAGCCACCCGCAGCATGTAGGCATGAAGCTGGAGATAGACTCCGTTCATCAGCCGCAGGGGCTTGAACTCTTCTTCACTCAGCTCACCGGAAAGACGGCGGCGGACCTGCCCTTCAAACTCGTTGATACGCTCCTGAAGAAAAGCCCTGTCCCGCTCTTCATACTGGTAATGCCCGACAGACCGTGACGCAGGCTGTGTCATAATGCACTCTCCTTTTCCCGCACCGGGGCATGATCGTAAGAAAAATCAGGGTGAACACTCGGCCCGTGGGCACGGATGGCTTCCCGTGCTGTCACGGGTTCAGGCGGCTGGGTATCTTTCGCCACAACCTCATAGACGGCCACGACCTCTTTCTGCTCGGCCTCGGCCAGAGCACGCTCCAGAGCAGCACCGGCATCCTCATAGGTAAAACGGGTGGCCTCGGCGATGGATTCACGCCAGTGGTCTCCTTCACCAAGCCAGACAATACGGCCATCCAGCAGGCGGCTTGCTGTCAGCAGCAGGATTTCCCCTTCTCCCGGACGGGACAGACGTTTCATCAGGCACTCTCCTTCGGTGTGCTACAATCGGGCACGGCCTGCACCACCTCACCCCGGTGATGCACCACTTCCCCTATAATGATCAGTACGGGACTCTGAAGCCCCTCCCGGCGGACATCCTCAGCAATCGTGCCCAGCGTACCCGTCACGCAACGCTGGTCGGTGCAGGAACCCTTATGAACAACCGCCACGGGCCAGTCCTCCGGCAGGCCATGAGCCTGCATCTGCTGGCACAGCTCCGCCATGGAACTCAACCCCATATAGATGACAACCGTCTGACCTTTTCGGGCCAGACTGGGCCAGTGCAGATTCAGTGTGCCATCAGCCCGGGCATGGCCCGTCACGACTACACAGCTCTGAGCACAGTCACGATGGGTCAGAGGAATCCCAGCTGCCGCAGCACAGCCATTCGCCGCCGTAATACCGGGAATGACCCGTACCGGTACATTGGCCGCCAGCAGGGTCTCCATTTCCTCCCCCCCACGACCGAACACGAAAGGATCGCCACCCTTCAGCCGCAGGACCCGTTCGCCACGGCGGGCACGACGCAGCATTTCGGCCTCTATGTCGCTCTGGGGGAGTGTATGGTGGCTCCGCTTCTTGCCGACATAGACACGCTCGGCATCACGCCGCACACGGTCCAGAACCTCCGGGGCCACGAGATTATCATACAGCACGCTGTCCGCATTCTGCATCAGGCGCAGGGCCGCAAGAGTCAGCCAGTCAGGGTTTCCCGGTCCGGCCCCCACGAGCCAGACTTCACCCTGCGGGCGATCCGCCTCGCCTTCAGCAGCTTCCACGAGCTGCTCCAGCTGTGACCGTGCCCGGTCTTCGTCTCCAGCCAGAGCGGCCTCATAGGCCGGGCCATCAACAAAGGATTCCCAGACACGCTGCCGCTGCTTCATCCCCGGCAGACGGTCTTTCAGCCAGCCACGCTGCTTCTGCATGAACCGGGCTGCATCCCCCATTCTGGCAGGGAGCATGGCCTCAACCATCTGCCGCACACGACGTGCCAGAACCGGAGACGCTCCCCCTGTCGTGATGGCCACCTGCACAGGTGACCGGTCCACCAGAGCCGGGGTTATGAAACTGGAAAGAGCCGGTGCATCCACCACACAGACCGGCACCCGCAGCGCATGAGCCTGACAGGCCACCATCTCATTGACAGCTTCATCATCCGTAGCTGCAAATACCAGTGCCATATCGGGCAGAATGGCCCGAAGAGCCTCTTCTTCCACCATCCCCTGCCGGAACACGGCCTGCCCCTGCTCCACCAGAGCTGCCAGCTCCGGATGCAGTGTTTCCGCCCAGATATGAATCATCCGGCACCGCCCCTTCAGCAGACGCATCTTCTGCACGGCTACCTGTCCGCCCCCTACAAGAAGGGCATCACGCTGGTCCGTCCGCAGAACGATAGGCAGATAGGAAAAGGGCTTCGTCGTCATGCGGGGAGCATGTCAAATCTGCGCCAAAAATCAACTTATTATTTTGTTGTTTTTATAAATAACTATTTTTAGTGGTTTAAAGAACTGCCCTTTCATCTACTTTTCAGGCAGACATCCCGCCACTCTACATCCTGGCCTATCACAGAAATGTGAAAAGCACTTGTCAGACTAAATCATTTTTTATATTTGATTATGATAATCATTCTCAATTTGGAGAAATAGTGTTGCCCCGTCCCGTTTCCTACAAACCGCTACAGGGGCTTCTCATTCTGGGAAGTATTATCCTGCCGCCCTGTGTTATGGCCGCAGAGACGCCGCAAACATCCCAGAGTAAGAACCATAAGACACACAGCAAAACGCCTACTGCTCGAAAACAGCCCGTAGAATCAATCCATGTTTATGGGAAAATCCGGTCCCTTCTGGCGGGTACAGGGCATGCTGGCCTAAAAACGGCCACACCACTGGAAACCACTCCTCAAAATCTGACGGTCATTTCCCGTGGCAGAATGGACATGCTCAACAGCCGCACCCTGACAGAGGCCATCCGCTACAGTGCGGGCGTCTCCGACTATGGCGGGAAGGATGATCCACGAGGCTACTTTGGAACCATCCGCGGCTTCACACCAGATATATATCTGGATGGCACACGCACCCCCAATGCTGCCACATCACAATCTCTTTCCATCGAGCCTTGGGGCATGGAAGAAATGGACATCATCCGTGGCAGCAGCTCCTCCCTTTATGGGTCTGGGCAGCTTGGGGGCATCATCAATGCCGTCAGCAAACGTCCTACGAAGAACCAGACCAATGTCATATCTATTCAGGGAGGGAGCTACGCCCGGCGTCAAGGAGCCGTGGATATTGGCGGCACCATTGACAAGCAAGGCCATTGGATGTGGCGTTTCAACGGGCTCATCCGCAAATCTGGCACCTTTGCCCATCACATCAAGAACAATGAAATTTATGTCGCCCCGTCCCTACGCTGGCACCCCTCTTCTCGGACGGATTTCACCTTCCTAAGCAGCTATGAGCAGCTTGATGCCGGGTCCAGTTCGCAATTCCTGCCCTATGTCGGCACGGTCGTGCCATCCCGTTATGGGTATCTGCCACGCAATTTCCTGTCTGGAGACTGGAACTTTGATGTTTATTCCAAAAGGCAGCTTTCCGTTGGCTATGCCCTGAGACAGGAACTTCTACCAGGCTGGACCATCTCGCAGAACATGCGCTTTGCCCATATGGATGTTCTCTACCGAACAGTCGCCCAGCCCAAACTCATCAACACGGATACAATTTCCCGCACGGCCCTTCTGCAATCGGGCAACTATAACACGACAACCCTTGATACACGCTCGGAATGGAAGGCCCATTTCGGGTCTGTCCATAGCACATTGCTTACAGGTGTTGATTTCCGCAGTGATTTCATGGCGGAACGACGCGGGGAAGGCAAAGCACCCAATCTGTCCCTCTATCACCCGGTCTATTCTGCGGTAGCTATGCCCCGCTACGCTACCAAGCGCAATTACAACACAACCGGTACACAAACAGGCATTTACGGGCAAGAACAAGCAGACTGGAAACGCTTCTTCCTAACCCTTTCCGGTCGTGGCGACTTCACGCAGAGTCTACAGGTCAACAATAACAACGAAGGACGCACTCCTCAAAAGAACAATGCCTTTACCGGGCGTGTAGCCCTTCTCTATCAATCTGTCTGTGGTGTCGCTCCCTACATCTCCTACGCCACGTCCTTCAGCCCACAGCTCGGCACAACCCATGATGGTACGGCCTTTTCCCCAACACGAGGCCGCCTACTGGAGGCTGGAATAAAATACAGACCCCGCAAGGATTCCATCTTCGGAGACCGGTTCCTGCTCACACTGGATATTTTTACCCTGAAAGAGCGAAACGAACTGGTGCAGGACCCTGTTTATTCCAGCGATAAGATACAGCTAGGTGCCCAGCGAACACGTGGCTTTGAAGCCGAATTTGTCGGACGCCTCCCCTATAAAATCGACCTTCTCGCCGCCTTTACTGTGCAGGACCCTCGCATTACGAAGGGCAGTGCTGCCACGCAGAACCAAGTCGGCCAACGTCCAACGACAGTTCCCTCCCGCATGGCATCCTTCTTCATACGGCGCAGTTTCGCCCTTACACGCTCCCTAAGTGCCGGAATTGGTAGTGGCCTACGCTATACAAGCACCACAGCCGGTGCCCTGCCCAACACCATCATCGTTCCTTCTCAATTGGTTGGCGACATTGAGGCCCATCTTGATTACCAACGCTGGCACCTCCAGCTAAACGGCACCAATATTGCCAACTCCAAATATGTCTCTGTCTGCACCAGCACGACCAACTGCTCCTACGCTCCCGGCCGTGCCCTGTATGGTGATTTATCTTACCGATGGTAAGAAGGAGCAATAGGACATGCTACTTACTGTACAGAATAAGACTCTTGACGTCTTCTTCTCTATTGGCATCAACTCACTCTGATGCGGCGTGACACGGTGATAATCTGCAGGCCGTAGCTGTGGCTATCAGCCACGTGGCGCATTGCGGGGTTCATTGCAGGCCCCGCCGCCGCATCACTTACGTCCAGCTTATTCCCTCGTGGTGCGAGAGTTTAAACAGCACATGGGTGGGGCCTGCCAGAAACCCCACAATAACGCAACTACCCTAACAGGCGGCCCAGGCCGGCAGAATATCACCTGATCACCATGTGCTGCATTTCATCAAAACAATAATATAGAACAATAAAAACACCAGAATGTTATCTTAGTCGGTTCATCCCCGCATGGGCGGGGAACAGTCTTTGCGCTCCTGCATGATCTGGGTGAGCGACGGTTCATCCCCGCATGGGCGGGGAACAGGATGGCAACAACAATCCGGTCTCTGTCACCTACGGTTCATCCCCGCATGGGCGGGGAACAGTCCCCATGATCGAGGCACCACCTGAAAATCCCCGGTTCATCCCCGCATGGGCGGGGAACAGATTGAAGGAATTGATGATAAGCCTGTGGAATTCGGTTCATCCCCGCATGGGCGGGGAACAGGGAGAGTTTAATAAGAGACACGAGACGGGAATCGGTTCATCCCCGCATGGGCGGGGAACAGATGCCAGAGATTGCCTGCGAGAAATGACCCGTCGGTTCATCCCCGCATGGGCGGGGAACAGCCTTTGAAAGGTGGGAAACGACGGGGTTTCTCCGGTTCATCCCCGCATGGGCGGGGAACAGAGGTATATATTGTCTATACTTGATTAATGTGTCGGTTCATCCCCGCATGGGCGGGGAACAGCTTTAACTGATCGCCGAATCCATAAACAAAATCGGTTCATCCCCGCATGGGCGGGGAACAGTATACAGGTCATCTGGTGACCTTGCATATAGGCGGTTCATCCCCGCATGGGCGGGGAACAGTATTAAGATTGAAACGGTCACGCCATTCTCTCCGGTTCATCCCCGCATGGGCGGGGAACAGCTCATGCAGGCTGTGATCGCCGTCAGGAAACTCGGTTCATCCCCGCATGGGCGGGGAACAGATTAAAGAGACCATTATAAGTGACAAGATCATCGGTTCATCCCCGCATGGGCGGGGAACAGGGAATGTCATCTGCGAAGTCTTCAAACGACGTAGGTTCATCCCCGCATGGGCGGGGAACAGCTTTTCGTGAGAGTAGGAGGGCTGGATAATATCGGTTCATCCCCGCATGGGCGGGGAACAGTTCCATCACCCCGGGCGGGAAAATGGACGAACCGGTTCATCCCCGCATGGGCGGGGAACAGTTCGGGGAGATCGGTAATCGCATTTTGGCGGCCGGTTCATCCCCGCATGGGCGGGGAACAGGCGAACACATAGGGGGAATGGGCCGTGAAGGGCGGTTCATCCCCGCATGGGCGGGGAACAGTTCATGAAACTTTTTTAGAAAAATTGGGAAAACGGTTCATCCCCGCATGGGCGGGGAACAGTCTATGGTTTTTTTTGATAATTTTTAAAAAAACGGTTCATCCCCGCATGGGCGGGGAACAGACTGGCTGAAGATAGAATGGACATTACCCCACCGGTTCATCCCCGCATGGGCGGGGAACAGATGAGAGGGGAAACAGCCCTTGTTTCCAAAGTAGGTTCATCCCCGCATGGGCGGGGAACAGTCACCCCGTTATGAGGTCGCTGTTTTTGAAAACGGTTCATCCCCGCATGGGCGGGGAACAGTCATTATTATTTAACATTAAGAGAGGCGTGGACGGTTCATCCCCGCATGGGCGGGGAACAGCTGTCTCTGAGTGTTGGCGTAGAGGATGTCACCGGTTCATCCCCGCATGGGCGGGGAACAGTCCGGCGGCTCTGGATTGTAATTCAGACCACACGGTTCATCCCCGCATGGGCGGGGAACAGGGGAAAGATATAAATACAACAAACCATAAATACGGTTCATCCCCGCATGGGCGGGGAACAGTTCCCGCTTGTCTTCCGTCTTCTGGATTGCCTCGGTTCATCCCCGCATGGGCGGGGAACAGCTATGGGAAATATTATAGGAGGTGGAGCCTATCGGTTCATCCCCGCATGGGCGGGGAACAGTCGACCAGCTGCTTTACCGACATGGCGAGCGACGGTTCATCCCCGCATGGGCGGGGAACAGTTTTTAGTGGATATGGGGATACTGGGAAAGCACGGTTCATCCCCGCATGGGCGGGGAACAGCGTTTCTTACCGTCTGGCCCGATAATGACCTTCGGTTCATCCCCGCATGGGCGGGGAACAGTAAACCCTAGCCTAATAGGAGAATGAAGATGGCGGTTCATCCCCGCATGGGCGGGGAACAGGGGCAGCCTGTGGCTTTGCTGATGGCCCTCTCCGGTTCATCCCCGCATGGGCGGGGAACAGTGCCGCATTGTTGGTGCTGTAGTCGTCTGGTGAGGTTCATCCCCGCATGGGCGGGGAACAGACAGGGTATGCCTATTCCTGAGACTGGCTTTTCGGTTCATCCCCGCATGGGCGGGGAACAGTTGAGGGCCAGAGCTGAGATGAGCCGGTAGGGCGGTTCATCCCCGCATGGGCGGGGAACAGAATGTCGCTGCCACTAGCCCTTAGAATGCCTGCGGTTCATCCCCGCATGGGCGGGGAACAGAACAGCGTGTCAGCCCTACTCAAAAATTAGTCCGGTTCATCCCCGCATGGGCGGGGAACAGTATAGATGAACGGGAATATCAAGTATTTCCTCAGGTTCATCCCCGCATGGGCGGGGAACAGACGGGTCTGGTTGTGCTGTTCTGTCAGCTGTGCGGTTCATCCCCGCATGGGCGGGGAACAGGCTATTCGCTGACCTTTCCGATCAGCCAGATCGGTTCATCCCCGCATGGGCGGGGAACAGTTCCAGACAGATGATGTGGTCAGGGAATACGGAGGTTCATCCCCGCATGGGCGGGGAACAGCGTTTGCGGGTGATGCCGTAATTGTGCCTCAACGGTTCATCCCCGCATGGGCGGGGAACAGGGCCGTGAAGCAGATCCTCAAGCTCCGCAAGCAGGTTCATCCCCGCATGGGCGGGGAACAGGCAGTACCGCCATGACGGTGCTATTCTGGCTGCGGTTCATCCCCGCATGGGCGGGGAACAGTTTTTCGAGGCCCTGCGTAATATCCACAGGCGCGGTTCATCCCCGCATGGGCGGGGAACAGATTGCAGAGAGCAGCCATTAGGGAAGGGGCGTCGGTTCATCCCCGCATGGGCGGGGAACAGTGCCAGAATGGTGACAGGTCCGGCGGCGGCGGCGGTTCATCCCCGCATGGGCGGGGAACAGGACGGCTGGAGAGGTGGCCGAGGTGCTGGAGAGGGTTCATCCCCGCATGGGCGGGGAACAGGGCGGCGGGGTATACCCCACCAATTCGCCACCCGGTTCATCCCCGCATGGGCGGGGAACAGGGCTGGAGCGTGGCGATAATGATGGCGTCACCCGGTTCATCCCCGCATGGGCGGGGAACAGACGGGCATTGATGGCAGCGTTATCCTCAAACTCGGTTCATCCCCGCATGGGCGGGGAACAGAGATGTCATGGATAGGAGACCACTTCATCTGTCGGTTCATCCCCGCATGGGCGGGGAACAGAGTTCGCCGGGCTGGATATACTCGCCGCTAATCTGGTTCATCCCCGCATGGGCGGGGAACAGTGTTGGGCCAAAAAAAATGGGATATATCCCATCGGTTCATCCCCGCATGGGCGGGGAACAGCGACTGCCAGCTCTGAAGGTCCGACAAGGCCGCGGTTCATCCCCGCATGGGCGGGGAACAGCCTGATTGGGAGCTATTGACGTATTCTACGGCCGGTTCATCCCCGCATGGGCGGGGAACAGGAACGTCTTATTAGTGTTCATGCGGCATAAACCGGTTCATCCCCGCATGGGCGGGGAACAGGTTCATCTGAACCTCCATCAATGAACCATCGCCGGTTCATCCCCGCATGGGCGGGGAACAGGACAAATGACCCCATTCTGTGCAGGTCTCCTTCGGTTCATCCCCGCATGGGCGGGGAACAGAACCCGTTGAACCTGTCCAGAACTGTATTTGCCGGTTCATCCCCGCATGGGCGGGGAACAGGTTCTGTTCCTCTGTGGTCTGGACGGGTGAAACGGTTCATCCCCGCATGGGCGGGGAACAGCTTTTCTCTGGTGGAAGGGGTGCGTTCTTTGACGGTTCATCCCCGCATGGGCGGGGAACAGCGCATATCATCTCACGTCAGTTAAATTGGCTCTGGTTCATCCCCGCATGGGCGGGGAACAGGATGGCTAACGTCTCTGCTTTTTCATTGGCTCCGGTTCATCCCCGCATGGGCGGGGAACAGGTTCCCCGGATTGTTATTGCGGATGCCTCGGGGGGTTCATCCCCGCATGGGCGGGGAACAGGGGGGCAGAAGCGGCGGGGGATATGCAGAGTAAGGTTCATCCCCGCATGGGCGGGGAACAGAACAAGCAGCTGGTTTTGCCGCATATAAAAAACGGTTCATCCCCGCATGGGCGGGGAACAGGAAATAACCTGTCCCTCCTCACCCAGCTTACAGGGTTCATCCCCGCATGGGCGGGGAACAGTTTCAGCCCCATAGCGTCAAGACATTCCAGCACGGTTCATCCCCGCATGGGCGGGGAACAGGGCCCGCTGGCCAAAATTGCAGATGAGGCAGACGGTTCATCCCCGCATGGGCGGGGAACAGTGCAAGCGTGGCTTTCGTCAGCTCGTTCCGCTCGGTTCATCCCCGCATGGGCGGGGAACAGTTTCACGCAACCGTAAGTTCCTGCATGGCTTACGGTTCATCCCCGCATGGGCGGGGAACAGGAGAGTCAGTATTTCTAAGAATCTGATGCTCACGGTTCATCCCCGCATGGGCGGGGAACAGACTTCTTACAACGCATTGTAAGATATATCTTTTTTTATTGTCAAAGATCGTACCAACTTAAAATAAAATTTAATTCACTTCCCCCTTCCCTCCTTCTGGATAAAAAGAAACCAGTTTCAGCCCGTCAAAATCAACCGGCATACGGCGGTTCTGACCAGCCGTACGAAACTCATAGCCCTGATCATTAGGAGCGTGCCAGACCATAACAGCATCTCCCAATGCCCCCAGACCCAGCAGGACCTGCTCCCAGATCATCTCCCGTGTTCTTCTGGAATAATTCCCCACATAAACACCGGCTCGTATCTCCACCAGCCATGCTGCCAGACGGCCACGCAAGCGGGGAGGAGCGTTTGTGACCACTACAACCAGCATCACCGATGCCCCGGATCACCGAATGTTTCGTCTTCAAAAGCAACAGGAACAGCCTCTGGTGGCGGAACTGGACGGGGAAGACCACCAGCAGAAAGAACCTGCTCAATGGTCGGAATGATCTTTTCCAGAAGTCTCTCCTTACGGAACCGGTCCCGACAGGCCAGCCGCACGGCCCGGTCTGGGGGCATGTCCAGCCGTCCCTTTTCTGCCTTGCCAGCAATACGGAAGGCCTCCGGGACAACCGTCTCCATCTTGAAAATATCCGCTACGTCGTACACGAAAGAAAGTGGCTTCCCGCTATGCAGAAACCCCACTGCCGGAGCATAACCCGCTGCCAGCACCGCTGCTTCGGACAGCCCATGCAGGCAGGCCGTTGCTGCTGACAGACAGCGGTTGGGAATATCAGAACCGTCCCAGTCCTTCCGGTCATAAGAACGCCGCTTCCAGCTGACACCATATTGCGCTGCCAGCAGGGCGTAACTTTCCCTGACACGGGCACCTTCAATGCCACGCAGCTGATCCACCGACCGTCGGGCAGGCGGCTCTTCCTTAAAACGTAATTTGTACATCTCCCGCACGACACGCAGGCGAGCGTCGTCGTCCAGAGCCAGACTGGCCTGCCATAGCAGGCGATCGGCCCGTGCCCCGCCGGGCTGGCCAGAGGAATACAGGCGAACACCTGCTTCCCCGACCCATGTAATCAATGTTCCCACACGGGCTGCCAGCGACACTGCCGCATGAGAGATACGGGCACCTGGCTCCAGCATGATACCGGCCAGACCACCAACAGGAATCTGCGTTCTGGTGCCATCCGCATTCACGGCGACAAAGGCACCATCCAGCACGTCCAGCTGTGCCCGCTCGACGAAAATCAGGGAGGCCCGGTCCTTCAGGGGAATCGGTTTAGGCGGGGCCAGACCGGGTAACCCGCCTCTCCCCGCCCCACTCATGAAGCCCGCCGGATCAGTATGAGGCCACAGCCGAAGGCCTTGGCACGCCCAAAGCCTTTGACCAGCTGGGCCAGAAAGGCCTCAGGGTCTGTCACTTCCAGACGCCCTTCGAAATCCAGAATACCCAGTTTCGGCCTATCCGCCCTGCGCCCATTGAAACGGGGAAGAAGTTCAACACGATAATCATCAACCCGCACATCATCAGGGCTGAAAATGAAACCGGCTTTCTCTCCCTGTCGGGCCAGCCACGCCGTTCCTTCCTCCTGAGCCAGACACATACGCTCTTCTGCCCTGTTCTCCTGTGGCACGGCATGGAGTGCATCCATCACGACATCAACACGCTTGCCAATGTCACGGCGCATCTTTGTCGCATTGGCCTGAAGTTTGAACTCCAGCCTGTCACCAGCTTTCAGGGCAGGCGCAAACACCTTGTGCTGCGACGTCTCAAACAGCTCGTTATCGCCTCTTGGCGGGTGTGACGAAAGTGTCAGGAAGCTCCCATCACTCTCCGCACGCCAGAGGTAATCACGCTTCTGGTTTGGGTCCGTGGCAAAGGCAGACCAGAGCATATGATGCTGGGAGGACCGCCGATACCCTGCGTCGGGATGCCTCAGAGCCTCCTCCAGAACACGAACGGCGGGACTGCGGGACAGACGAAGTCTGCTCAGATACCAGCTCATTTCGACGACTCCCTCGGCCACGCCACATGCCGTATTCCGACTTCCCGTGCAGCAAAGTGCCAGCGTTGTCGATCCAGCGGCACATCATGCACGAGATCACGCTGACTGCCCTCCTTCCCGACAACCATGACGTTTTCAACACGGCTGACACGCCCTGCAAGCCATTCAGGTATTCTCAGCTGCCCCAGAGCATCATCAACCGTATCAGCCTGCACGATCTGCGGGGCAGGTGGGGCGGAAAGAGGGCAGGACTTACGGCCAAGATAGAGCATGAAATACGGCTTGCGTAACGCTGCCGCTATTTCTTCCAGCCCTTCACCCTGCACGGCCACGCCATAAAACACACCGGCACGATAATCACGCAGGGTGATGCTGGTTGTCAGACGTCCCCCTGCGGCCCGGATGGCTTCCGGGCGGGAGTTCGGCTTCTTCACAGCTGCGGCAGGAACAGACTGGATGGTATGAAAATCCCGCAAAGCCGCACCGCTACTGAACACGGCCACGTCAATCTCCAGAGCATCCAGCATGGAGAAATCACCATCCCGCCGGATACCTAGAGCCGCTCCCATCAACCCGATCAGCGCAGAACGGCCCGGCCAGAGCAGCGATCCCCGCCGCTCATGCCCGGCCAACTCACCCATTGCTCCTAAAGAAGCCGCAAGTGAGAACACCAGATAGGAGGACATCACTCACCCCGCAGTGCGGCTTTACCAGCAAAGGTAGCAACGTCTTCCAATGTACCAGTTTTATTCACCCATAGCTCTTTTTCAGAGTCCCATTTACCCGTATACACCTTAGCCTCAGCATTCCAGCACTGCCCATAGACATCATCAATGGCTTTCCGGGTTGCTTCTAACTTTTTGATAGAACTCTCCAAAAGGCTCGCCCCCTTCACGGCCTCAAAGAACGCACCTGACAAATCACGAGGGGCCTGCTCACCCTGTTCCGCAAGCATGTAATTTGCCCGTGGATGATGTGCATAACTATTCTGCTTTCCACGAGGCGTGGCCTGAGACAGACCTCTTGCCAGTGCCTCCATCCCCCTGGCAGCAAGCTCCTTATCACCGTCCAGATTCTCAATAAGCAGGCCCACATCCACGCAGACATACTGATAGAAGACACCCGTCCCGAAGGCACTCTCACCAATATGACCGGCTCCTGTCTCATCATCCCCGGCAAGGTCATCAACAGCAGAGAACCAGTCTTCCTGCGCTACGGAGCGATGGGTTGTGAAAGCATGAGCCACCTGTACGGCAGCATCCCGGTTAAAATCGGCATCGGAAGCCAGCATACGCCCGAACATGGCCACATCCACCGCACCATCGGCCCGACGGAGGACAAGTTTCTTCAGCTCTTTGTCCTTCGGCAATTTCTCACCAGCAGCAGCCTTCTCGGCCAACTCTTTTGCCAGCGCACGTTCCTCGGGGGAAATGAAAGCCAGCGTCGTCGCCACCTGTTCAGAAGACCCTTTTTCAACAGCTTCGAGTTTACCAAAAATGGCTGCCACAACATCCGCTGCTTCCAGAGCCTTCTTTTCAGCAATCCCCTGCCCCAGAAGATGCGTCACTAGTTCACCATGAAGGCGTTTGGTTCTCACCCCCATATGATCTTTCAGATCCTGCGCAAAGAAGGTGCTTTCACGCAAGGCACGCTTCACCGACTGTGATGAATGACGCATCCGTATCTCACCACCAATCTCCGCCTGTTTGGGATTCCCCAAATCATCACGGTTCGGGTTGGAAGGCCCGTAAGTCGTCAGAACATGAAATTGAACAAAATTCGCCATGATAAAATTCCTCTCCACAGCCTGAATACCAACCTGCACAAGGCAGGCCTTATCCTGCTTTTCCCTCAGATATTGAGGCATCAAAATAATCGAGACACCAGCGGATCCTGGTCTGCTCATTCCAGACGATCATGTCCCATGCGAGCCTCGCCACATTGCAGCGACCTCCCACCAGCCGCACGGCACGACGCAGCAAGGCAGCCCGTTTATCATCATCAGCCGTTACCAGCTGCCTGAAACGCATATGAGACAATACCGGCTCACTACCCGTCCCTCTCAGCAGCTCCGCCAAAGGCCTGGGATCGTGCTCCCGGATTTCACCAAGAAGATTGAGCAGATAGCTGAACCGTTTCAGCTCATTGTCCCGCAGGCCAAGCTGCTTCCTCAGACCCTGCGTCTCTGGCTCGAACAGAACCGCAGGGAAAACACCCCGCCGCAGCTTTGCACTCAGAGCCCGCGCTGCGGTCTGAGACGCTCTGCTCGCCCGCTCATCTTCATTCTCACTCTGTGTACGGGCTGACAGACTGGTACGCCACCACGCCAGTACCTGCGCCCCTACATCCCTTTTCTCGTTCATGTAGCCTTCCTCTCCTTTTTCTTTTTGGGAAGGGGGAGGTCCAGAGTCTCAAACAAAAGAGCCCCTGCCTTGCCATATCCCCGTAGCTCCAGACCAAGAACCCTCCGGGCTTCAGTAATCTTTTTCATTTCCTGCATCGTACGATCTGCCAGCCCCGACAAAGCTAGAGGATCAAACTGCGCCCAGACCTGCCTGCGCAGAGCCTTTAGCCAGATGATGGAAAGAACATCCTCATCATCTTCATGAGGGCATATGATCTTGCGGAAACAGCTGTAAAACTCAGATTCGGTTTTTACATAAAACTCTTCACGCTGTGCTTCCCGTGCCTCTCCCACTGATAAAAGCGGTATAAGCGCACGATTCAGCATGTCCGCTACCACATGGGCAGCTTCAATAAGAACTGTCAGCTGCTCCATTTCGTCATCAGAAAGACACTGTATGGGCTGGCGTGAACAGATAAAATCCCTCGGACTCATGTTGTTCATGGCCCAGCCTGCCACAATAACCGAAGGCTCCTGCTCTGGGTCTCTCTCGCCTCTTTTTCCCCTTCGCCATTCACGAAGGGTCAAGGCCAATTCGGCCAACCCCTGCTCTTTCTGATGCCTGTCAGGTTTTACGGCAACAACCCCTAACCAGTTACGATAGCCAAACCGTCCTGCCCTTGGATGGCGGGGTAACAGTTCAGACCCGGGTTTCAGCCTGTAATAAGGGCTTAGAGGATGCCGCCACTGGGCATAATTGGCACCGTAAGGCTTCTGTATGACGCCTGTGACCTTTTCCCCATCCCCCACAAGGCGCAGACGGCGAGGCATACCGAAAAAGGCTTCAACACCAAAACCCTTCACCGGATCAGGAGGCTGGACTATCTGTCCTTTCTCTGAAGTCCGTGTCGGTTTCATCCACGGCAGGTCTTTCATTTCAGAAGGACTACCGAAAGGGACATTCATCCAGATGAGGTCCCATAAAGCCTTGCCCGGATCAACAATCGTCACAAGAGGGCCACCACCGCGCATGGATGTCCGGTTCCCCGCACCACCGGATGGAGCAAAATCCTGCAACGTATAAAGCGCCATAGCGGCTTCTGGCAGTGGCAAGGACTCATATCGATCCCGGTGGACCATGACATCAATATTATTGCGCTTTGTCTGACCACCAGCACTATCGATAAACAGCATGTCCACCGGGTTAGGTGCCCCCTCCAGCTTCTCCTGATCCTGAAGAAAGCGAGGGCCATCCCCAAGCAGAAAAAAAGCCGGAGCAAAAGGAGCCAGTCGGGCCTTCAGCCGTTCCGGGTCAGGCTTTTTCCGTTCATGCCAAGCCCTCGTATCCTCAGGAGGATCGGCCATATAGATAAGCCCAATGAGCAACTCCAGACAGGCAATATTGAGATCAGCCCGGAACCAGTCAGGGAAAAGCACATCCGCTTCTGCCATTTGCCACGGAGCAATGACCCGTTTCTCACCATTGGCACACTGCACTGGAATCCACGGGTCCGTAATCAGATTCATTGCTTATGTTGCCTTCCGCTCTAGTCCCACACAGCCACTTCTCAAAGCAGAGACCACTTAAACGGGCTGTGCCACGTTTCAGCCTAACGCTTCTTCCTCGGATTCATCTCATTGAATATTCCTGAAAAGAACCAGAAAGACAAGAGAAAACCTTATAACAACAAAATACAAAACAAATCATACTCCATCAAACATTACCATGAAAAGTTACCATCATTTTCCACAGAAATAGCCATCAAGATGAAGACACAAAATCAATCCCTCTCGCCTTATCGTAGCGTAATCCCTTACAGATTTCTCCCCCCGGGAGCTGAACAGGACACAACTTAATAGTCGACATTTCCCGTTTCCATTTAGGCCAGTCTTTCTTTACCGCCTGAATGGCTGGACTGTTCTGGTCAGGCAAATCCAGTCCCTGAAGCTTCTTTGTCCGAACAGACACTTCTGAAAGCATCCACAAGGCTCTCATTATCTGGGCATCATCTCCCCCCAGGTGCGGATGATCTTCAGGCAAGGCCCACGGAATCAGACCTTCTTCCGTCTGCCGGGCCAGAACCAAAGTCTCGGTTGGTTCTGCAAGGCGTGTAGGATAGGCCACATCATCCTGTCCCAATCCAGCGTCCCGATAGCTGGCCTCAAGATTCACGATATTCTGAGAAGCGACCCCTCTTGCCGCTGCACCCTTTCCTTCCTTATCCAACTCTGCCTGTTCAAATATTGAAGGCAAAGGCTCAGCTTTCTTGCCATGCACGGCTTCAATCAGATGCCGCAACCCTTCTGGAGCAGTAATCTGCCCTTCCCTGAACAGGACAGAGGCTGTCCTCCACATGTCAGGCAATGAATAGATCATGGCATTCTTGGCCAGAGTTCCTTTCTCCCACTCACCACCCTGTATGTCCGCAGGGTCTGGAGACAGGAGCTTCAGGACAGGAAAGGGGACAGGACGATCTTTAGCAGGACGCACATCCATATGCCGCCAGAGCCGTCCCACACGCTGTATCAGAGACCCGATTGAAGCCAAATCGGAAACCATCAAGTCAAAATCAAGATCAAGGGAAGCCTCGACAATCTGGGTCGATACCAGAACAAAGCCCTTACGATTCTTCCCTGTTTTTCCCACACACTCCAGAACATCTTTTTCCAGTTTTTTCCGGTCACAAAGCGCAAAACGGGCATGTAACAGATGGGCATCAATACCCGCCTCTCGAAGAGCATCAACAGCAGCAATCGCATCGTCCACGATATTACGTACCCAAACACAGGCTGCTCCCTGCGCTGCACCCTGTACCAGATACTGGACGGCTTCATCCATCGTGGCGATCCGCTCGACCTTCACACTGCCTTTTGTCGGGCGTGCATCAGCCGCAAATTCGGTAACACTCTCCCCACCTGCTACTGTTATGGCCGGATAGGCCAGTGATTCAGATACTCCGCCATATGTAGCAAGCAGTTCGGATCGCCATTCCAGCGGCAATGTTGCTGTCAACAGGATGGCTGAACCACCCATAGCACGATGCATTTTCAGCAAGGTAACCAGTATTTCCGCAACGTAAGGTTCACCCATCTCATGAACCTCATCGACCACCAGTATCTTGGAGGCCAGACCGTAATGCCGCAATGTCTGGAAGCGCACACGCAGAGCAGATAACAGTGCCTGATCGATCGTTCCAACGCCCACATCCGCCAGAAGGGCACGTCTGTTATCCATCGCCAACCACTCTGAGCTGGTCATATCTCTCGCATTATCATCCGATGCCGTATTGCTTCCATCCGCCACGACATCCTTGAAAAGAACAGATAACCCCGCACGCCCATGAGCAAGAGTTACTGAAGGATTCTGGAACAACTTGCCCACAGTCTGCGACGCTCTGCTAAACATGGCATCGGCCGTAGCCATGGTTGGCAGGGCAAAAAACATGCCTTTTCCCTTACCTGCCAAAGCCATACGTTGTGCCAGAATAAAGGCAGCCTCTGTCTTTCCAATTCCAGTTTCCGCCTCCAGCACAATCAAGGTAGGACCATCTGGCAGAGGAAGAGTCTCACAGGCCTGCTGTATAGGACGTAAGGCGAAATCAAACAGCGGCCCCTTCTGTGCCTCTGTTCCTTTCAGACCCGCCTCCTGTACAGCCCTTTGCGCCACAGAACGTGCCCGTTCAAGATATTCCGCTGGGGAACTGTTCAGTTCTCTAGGCGGGAACCATTTTGTATTGGAACCAATCCAGTCTGCCGCCGTACAGAAACCCGGCAACCACCAGGAAAAACGTCGGGCAGATTCCTCATCCAACGACTCTAGTGATGCTTCCGGCCAGAGCCCTCTGAAGATATCCAGCAACTGCTGAGCCGCTTCTCTTCCCTCCCCCACGGCTTTTAAGCTTTTCCTGCGTTCACGCAGAATCCACACATCGATGTCTGGAGGACGCCCATGATGACCGGCTACAGCAGCATAAAGGATCTGGCGAACCTCTTCTGTTCCACCCAGCCAGGTCTCCAGCCTTTCATCTTCTGCAAACAGAAGGACTTCTGTGAGTTCCCAGTGCGAATAAGTTTGCACCATCCCTTCCCGCAACATGCCGCGGAAGCTTTCACTAAATTTTCCGAGATCATGCAGCCCTACCAAAGCAACGAAAGCCTGCTTCAGTTCATGCGACCACGGCTGTGTAGAGATCAGCTGCTCAGCCACAGCGGCTACATCAAGCATATGATAGATGGCAGGATGTTCCATATTCTCGGGCGGCCGGGCACTTTTGGCTGGCCAATTGGACCATTCCTGCATGACTGAACATCCCCTCAAAAACTTCTCTCAACCGAGGGAAGCCTAGCAGCCTATTGCAGAAAACTGAAAGCTCTTCCCTTCAATCATCCGTTCACTTTTTCATAATATTGTAGATACACCTCTTGAGCATTATCTACGGGAACGCCGAGGGGTCGTCATATACCGCCCCCGTTAGAGATTAGCGGGACTACGAGACGCATATCTGAGGTGGTATGACGTGATTTATATGTAAGGGGGGGTAATTTGGATGCGGGGGTAGGATTTGAACCTACGACCTTCAGGTTATGAGCCTGACGAGCTACCGGGCTGCTCCACCCCGCGTTGGTGGGTGGTATATATAGATGTAGGGTGAGCGAGGGGACCTGGCGGCGACCGACTTTTCCGCTTCTTAAGAAGCAGTATCATAGGCGCTGGAGGCTTTAACGGCCGAGTTCGGGATGGGATCGGGTTTGGATCCTCCGCCATAGCCACCAGGTCTTCCCGCTCACCCT
>JAFNMF010000027.1 GCA_026537415.1 Acetobacteraceae bacterium B3987
GAGCAGCCCGGTAGCTCGTCAGGCTCATAACCTGAAGGTCGTAGGTTCAAATCCTACCCCCGCATCCAAATTACCCCCCCCCCCCACACACACATACAATACGATCCGTTGTTCCTTGTTTTAAATGCTAGGGCCAGAATGTGATGGGGTTGTTGTATATGGATGAATTATGTGTAGAAAAATAAGCCCCTTTCTAAAAGACAAAGAGAAGGGGCTTGTTTAGACTATTTTCTTTTTAGAAATTCACCTTCAGCCCATAAGAATTTATCAAGCAAACGTCGCTCAATGTAATTGACAGAAATTTTTGATCGGTTTGCGAGAGGGCCTGCCTGATTTTGGAAGAAGTAGTCCAATTCTTTTACTGCATGTTGAAAATCAGGTTGCTGCTGCTCTTCTTTGAGAATTTTCTCACAGGCTTGATGAAAAGATGCATAATCTTTATCCTGTTTATCATTTTTGAATCTGGAGTTGACCGCTTCACGAGCTAGTGTATCCCATATATAAACATGATCGTTAGGAAATATGAAATTCGCTAATTTAGAGGCTGCTGAAGTTGCAGTTCGTTGCAGTTTATTAGCCACTTTCAATTTAATTGCAAAAGAAGGTATATCAACGACAGGATCGAAGTTTTGTGTTTTTGAAAATACTTTAACTAGACTGAGTACTTTATCATAATCCCAGCTATGACGATGAAGTCGAAATGTTGCAAAGAACTCTCGAACATCTTCTTCTGAAAGTTTATTTACTTTTTCTTTTGAAAAAATATCAATCCAATGTTGGTCTGATCGTTTTTTATCATAAGACGGTACATTAGGGGGAGCGGACCATTCCTTAGTGTCCTTAATCGCATGAGTTAGTATCTCACTGCGGCAATATTCTATACGAGACATTATCAACTCCTTTTATATTAATAACAATTTATTAAAATGTGAAAATTTCCTTCGTGTCAAATTAATATATGCACAACACTTATTATTCTTCCACGAAAATATAAGGCGCATCCATCATAGGATGCGCCTTTTCTATTTCAGAACAACACAAACCAATCAGATGAGCGTAACAGTCGTCTTGATGTTCCCTTTAGTAGCATTAGCGTAGGGGCAGACGAACTCTGTCTTCTTCACTAGCTCAGCGGCTTTGGTCCGGTCCATACCCGGCAGGGAGACCTCAATAGCCACTTCAAGGCCGAAACCGCCATCAGAGCGGGGGCCAATGCCAACTGTTGTCTGCACATGCGTATCAGCAGGAATCTCAATCTTCTCTTCGCCAGCCACGAACTTCATGGCACCAAGGAAACAGGCTGAATAACCGGCAGCAAAAAGCTGCTCTGGATTGTTCCCCTTGCCGTTACCGCCCATTTCTTTGGGCACACCGAGGTCCACACGGAAGCTGCCGTCAGTGGTCTCGGCAAAACCGTCCCGGCCACCGGTCGCACGTGCTGTAGTTTTGTAAACAACGTTGATGGACATAAACCTACTCCCGACCCGCTAGGGCCCGCTATGGTTACAGGAATCCTCCGGCCTTCATGAGGCACCAATCAGGACTTCTGCTTTAGAGATGGGCGTTATGTCAGGCCAGACAATGGGGCTGCCTCATAAAAATGTCAGGGCAGCCCCGCAGACGGAGAAGAGCGATTGTCAGCAGCTGCTTGGCTCATCCGTCAGATTGGGAGAGGTAACAGGTAAGTCCGCCAGAATGGCGATGTCACTGCCGCAGCTCAGGACAGCCGCCTTTTCGGCAGGTGTTAGTTGCGCCAGAGCTTCTTCTAATGTTGCGCTTTCCTGTAGCTTCAGAGAGCCCGTTAGAAGCGGTACGGAAATAGGCTCTCCAGCCTTACGAGGAGCAGGGAGCGTCCTCAGATGGGCATGCCTCAGTTCCGTGTTGCTACGGAGCGCATGAAAGGCCTCCACAATAACAGGATGTGGATGATTTCGTTCCTCAAGAGCACGCTGAATGATGGGCGGTGGAGCCGTTTCTTCCGGAATAAGAAGAAGGCCAGCCTTGCGGGCTGCCTGTCCGATACGACTGCTACTGGTCAGGCCAACCAGAGGAATGGCAAGCAGCAGCCCGATCAGCACCGGCAGCATCCAGAGAAACAGGGACAGGGAGACGGACCACGCTGCGGCACTCAGAATGAGGCCGAACAGGCTGTAGAACCAGTATTTTCGGACAGTATCGGCCCAGGGCAGACTGCCATCGTCACGGTTCTGGGCCTTCCAGCCAGAATCCCGCCCCAGCAGGATGGACAGAATAGCGGAGGTCTGGATCAGCATGGCGATTGGGGCGATGAGCGCACCGATAAGTGTCTCCAGAATGATGGACCAGCCAAGCCGTACGACACCACCAGCCTGCTCACGTTCTTTCCGGTCAAAGCAGATGGCGATGAAGGCCAGAGCCTTGGGAGCCAGAAGCACAATCATGGTCTGGATGAAGACCAACCGGGCTAGAATGGGGTCCACATGCGGCCAGTGTGGATAGAGGCTGCGTTGGGTGCTGAAATATTCTGGATGATAGAAATGTGCCTGTAGGGCAATGAGAATGCCAAAGAGCAGGAACAGCAGCCAGAGCGGCGACATGATGTAAGAGCCAATGCCTACCAACATGTGGGACCGGCTGACCCAGTGCATCCCCTTGGTGAAGAGGATACGGGCATGTTGGAGGTTTCCTTGACACCAGCGGCGGTCTCGTACGGCGATGTCCGTCAGGGAGGGCGGGCTTTCCTCATAGGAGCCGCTCAGACCCGGCACCATATGAATGGCCCAGCCACCACGGCGCATCAGGGCCGCTTCGATGAAGTCATGGCTCAGAATATGCCCACCAAAGGGCGGTTTTCCGGGCAGATGAGGTAGACCGGCCTGCTCAGCAAAAGCCTGCGTGCGGATGATGGCATTATGACCCCAATAATTGCCCTCAGAGCCGTGCCACCAGGCAATACCCTGCGCAATCAGAGGGCCATAAACACGCCCGGCAAATTGCTGCATCCGGGCAAAGAGCGTCTGCCCACCCACGATGACAGGCAGGCTTTGAATAAGGCCAACCTGTTCATGCCGTTCCATGGCGGCAGCTAAGCGGACAATCAGACCGCCATCCATTAGACTATCCGCATCAAGGGTCAGCATGGCCGGATAGGCACCGCCAAAACGGGTTACCCAGTCGCCAATATTCCCCGCCTTGCGGTCCGTATTTTTAAAACGGCGGCGGTAGAACAGATGTCTGCGGGCATAATCCTGTTTATGTAGGTCAAGAATGGCCTGTTCTTCCTGCACCCAGATATCCGGGTCAGTCGTATCGGAGAGGATGAAGATGTCAAAATGCTCGCCCCGCCCAGTCTCCTGAAGGCTTTTGAGCATGGCCCGGAGATTGATCATCACCCGCTGCGGCGGCTCATTATAGGTTGGGAGCAGAATGGCGGTTTTGCTGGACAGTTCTGGCAGAGGGCCGGTGCGGCGGATGCCGAGACCTAGCCCGCCATGACGCAGCATGGCCCAGAATCCCCCCATGGCCGAGGCGCAGGAAAGGGAAATCCAGAAGCTGAGGATGCTGAATAGCCCCAGCATGATGATACCCAGCGTGCTTGTTCCCAGCGAGTTGAAGACGGCATTGATCTTCACCACGCTGTAGCCGGTCAGCAGAAAGGCCGTGCCGAAGACGGCTAGTCGCCGTAGCCAGAGCAGGGTTGGCGTTGTTGGAAGCCGCCAGAAGGACCGGCCATGACGATTGGGTGCCTTGTGCAGGTTCTGCACAGGCATGGCTAATGGGGCTTCAGGGGGAAGAAAGGCGGGTTGCTGTGGCGTGGTCATCGTTCTCACGGAGTCCAGCGGTATAACCATGTCTCGGAAACAGGCCCTTGCGCATTCGCAAGCTGAACCTGAAGTTCACAGAGTTTCGCCCCACCCGGATCAAGCTGGAAGAACGCACGAAGACCATTGATTTCCGGATTGGGCATGAGTGTAATAGCCCCGATAGTGCCAACTGATGTCTGGGCAACCAGATGATAGGAGGCCGGGTCAGACACGGTGCGGAACGGCTCTCCGTCAAAATCCAACACGAATTGAACTTTGTCGGGATGATCCGTTACGGCCCCGGCCCGGGTATCATGGATGCGGGCCAGATGGGTTGGCCAAGGCGTGTCCCATCCCCAGTACATGCGGTAGGTGAAATTATAGCTCTGTCCGGCCTTCATGGGATTTTGAGGACGCCAGAACGAGACGATATTGTCGTTGACCTCGCTGGGAGTGGGGATTTCCACCAGATTGACACTGCCCTTACCCCAGTTGCCAACAGGCTCCACCCATAGGGAAGGCCGTTTCTCATAATGCAGGGCGAGGTCTTCATAATCATGGAAAGACCGTTTGCGCTGCATCAGCCCATACCCGTAAGGCCCTGCATCGCTGAAGGAAGAAAGCTGAAGGTCTGTCGGGTTTGTCAGCGGGCGGTAGATGTTCTGGCTGGCACCTGTCCATATCTGGAGAGCCTCACTGTCATGGGCAGCAGGCCGCCAGTCATTCACATGGACCCGGTCATTAGCATCGAAATAATACATGCCTGTTAGCGGGGCGATGCCACCTGCGGTGATATCCACACGGGGGAAGAAGGAGGATTGAACATCAAATAGAGTTGTCTCCCCCGGTCGGATGGTAAAGCGGAAGGCTCCCGTAAGTGAGGGGCTGTCCATCAAGGCGTGCAGCACGAGGGATTGGCTGCCTGCTGCTGGTTTTTCAAGCCAGAAGGCACGGAAGACGGGGAATTCTTCTCCAGTCGGGGTGCCTGTGTCCTTGGCAAAACCACGGGCCGACAGACCGTAAACCTGCCCCTTGGCAACCGCCCGGAAATAGGACGCCCCGAGGAAGACAGCACATTCTTCCATGACGCCGGGTCGGTTAAGGGCATAGCGGATACGCAGGCCGGAAAAGCCTGTTTCGGAGCTGATATTCAGCGAAGAATCCTGGCTGCTGAATGTGTCTGGCGTGCAGGTAACAGGATGCGCTGAGCCGTTTGTGACCTCAAAAATATCGACATTCTGTTTATAGAGATAGCCACGGGGAAAGAACTGAACATCAAATGCCAGATGATCCTGCCCCCAGAGGGTCTTTTCATTATTGAACTGGACGGATGAAAATTGGTCAAACGTCATGTGAGCCAGAGAGTCGGGCAGGTCTCTTTGTGGGGCATGGTAGCTTTTGCTAGCCAGACTCTGGGCCAGAGACCGGACGGTGCTGTCATCAAAACGTGTTGGTGCTACATCTACGGTCTGTGCCTTCAGGGAGTGTCTTCCTGCAAAGGCTAGTCCGGTTCCGAGGCCTAGCCCCGCTTTTACAATGTCACGACGATGCAGTTTCATAATGAGATTTAAAAACCCTGTCAGTCTGTAATGTGGACCCTGTCTAACCCGCCATCAAAGGGTGTGGGTAATGGTATTTTCATGGCAGGCTACATTAAAAGAATGTAGTTTCTTCGCCATTAAGAGACTCAATTCTTACCACAGGCTTTCCCATGAAGGAATCTGTGCCGCTATCTGGCTGATAGTATGCGGCTTTGGCGTTTCGGGTAGAGTGGGAATGTGATGGAGGGCACGGCATTGGCCTAGTTGCTCCAAGGTTCGGCTATTTTCCGGGACTTCTGGCCCATTGGTGATGAACCCCAGAACAGGAATCCCCCGCCGATATAAGGCTTCGAGGCTCAGTAACGTATGGTTGAGCGTCCCCAGCCCGCTACGTGTCACCAAAATGACAGGCAGCCCCAGTTGAGCGATGAGGTCGATCATCAACATGTGATCTGTCAGAGGCACCATCAGCCCGCCCGCCCCTTCCACGATCAGTGGTAAATGCGGAGCGTGGGGCAGGGTGAGATGTTCAGGCTCCAGCGTCACGCCTTCCAGAACGCTGGCAGCGGCGGGAGAAAGAGGGGCCTGAAGGGCATAGGTTGGGGGTAAAATGTGGTCTGCGGGGAGGCCTGTCAGATGCTGGACGGTGGGTGTATCACCTGCTTCTTCGGCAAGGCCGGTCTGAAAGGGCTTCCAATATGTGCCGTGCCACGCTTTTGTCAGTATGGCACTGGTGAGGGTCTTGCCGATGCCGGTATCCGTTCCCGTGATGAAGACACCTTTAGGTGCGGTGCGTGGCAGGTCTGGTGGAGACTGGAGTAGCATGGTGGTCAGCACCCTTTCTGGAAGATTCCAAAGGCAACCTGATAGGTCACATGGTTAAAATGGCTGTCAAAATGATGCATGGCCCTGCGAAGCCCGTGGGTGGGTCGGTGGCCGTCTCGTGGCAGGGATGCGCCAATCATGCGGAGGCCTTTCAGAAAGTGTCGTGCTGAGGGGGCGGGATCATGAAGTGTGTAGATGTCCCATTTCCCATCTCCCCCGGTGGGCCATTCTTTCTGAAGCTGGGTGAGAGAGGGGTAGTCAGGCACGCCACAGGGAATGGTGGTGGCTTTGCAGCTTTCCTGCCATTCATGCAGGCTGTGTTCCAGCAGGGTGCTGACCATCAGCCATCCACCGGGCCGCAGGAGAGAGACAAGACGGCTGAAGGCTCTGGTACGGTCTTCAAACCACTGGAGGCAGAGGCTTGAAGTGATGAGGTCGAACCCCTCATCTGGTATTCCCTGTGGCTGTGGGTTTTCTCCATCCATGACATACATATGCAGGGCCGTTGGTGCGACGGGGAGCTGGGCCAGATGTCGGCGGGTCCGGTCCAGCATGGTGGGAGCAATGTCCGTGAGATGGAACTCTGCCTCTGGGAAGGATGAGACCAGTTCCCGGCTTAATAGACCGGTGCCACAGCCAAATTCCAGAATCCGGCGGGGTGACTGTGGCGTGTGGTGGTTACGGATGCGCTCGGCCAGCATCCGGGCGCACTGTTTCTGGACGAAGGCAGCCTGTTCATAGTCGTGGGCGGCATCAAAACGGGCGGCGATGCTGGTCTTGCGGCTGTCTGTCATGCAGAAGGGCTGCTCCTGATGATGCGTGTCAGAAGAGTGGCGCAGTCCTGTGGATGGGCGAGGGGCAGCAGATGCCCGCCAGGCAGGGTGATGCCGGGGATATCTGGTCCCAGCCCATTTCTGGCGGGAGAGAGCGGGTCATCCGGGCTGTGCAGGCTGTGGAGCCGCCCTGCCCATCGGGGCAGAAGGGGGCGATGGTCCATCGCAGCCAGTGTGGCAAGACCAGCTTTCAGGGCTTCGTGATTCAGTGTGGCAGGCAGGATGGGGTCAGTCTCGCCACACATTTGGCGGAACTGGTGCAGGACAGTCTCCGGCTGGCGGTCCAGCTGCCGGATCATGCGCTGAAGGATGCGTTCTGGCACGCCTTCCGGAAAGTCTTCGGCACTGGTGAAGCGGGCAAAGCCATTGATGCTGACAAGGCCGAGACAATGGGGTGAGTCCAGAGCCAGAAGGGAACAGGCTCCGGCAGAATGACCAACAGCCCAGAAGGGCGTTTCCGGCAGGGCAGGCTGTGTTTCAGACCCAAAATAGCCTGCATCTTCACAGATATGCCGGAACCCTGACAGATGGCTCCGCAGGGGCGTCCAGAAGCTGGCATCATAGCCCCAGCCGTGAAGGAAATAGAGTGTCGTCATCGGGTGCTCACACTCCGCAGGCTATCCAGCAGGGCTTCACCCAGCCGGTCTATGGTGGTGGCGGACAGGTGGCTTTCCAAGGCGATCCGCAGGCGGGCCGTACCGGGCGGGACGGTCGGCGGGCGTATGGCAATGCTGAGGAAGCCTTTCTCTTCCAGAGAGCGGGCAACATGCAGGGCTGTTTCGCTCTCCCCGATCATGATTGGGATGATCTGCGTGCTGGAAGGTCCGGTTGCCCAGCCCGCATCATTCAGTGTCTGGCGCAGGCGGTCGGCCTGATGCTGGAGGTGTTGGCGTTCAGCCTCCAGTGAGGGGACGATGTCAAGGGCGGCATCCAGTGCCCCGAGGCAGGCGGGTGGCAGGGCCGTGCTGTAAATGAGGCCGGAGGCCTGATTGACCAGATAATCGCAAAGGGCCTGACTTCCTGTTACGAAAGCCCCCATGCCGCCAAGGGCCTTGCTGGCGGTACTCATGGTGATGTCTGCCAGCCCGTTTGACAGGCCGCATCCCCACGGTCCCAGAACGGCAGTGGCATGAGCCTCATCGACGTAGAGGAAGGCCCCGTAATGGTTTGCCAGTCTGCGCAGGGCGGGAATGTCGGCCCGGTCTCCATCCATGGAGAAGACACTCTCGGTGATGATGAATTTCAGGCCTGGCTGGTCGGCATGGCGTTCCAGCAGGGTTTCCAGATGGACAAGGTCATTATGGCGGAAGCGCACCTGGCGCAGTCCGGCAGCCATGCAGCCGTGATGGAGGCTGGCATGATTGAGACGGTCCATGAAGAGGATGGCCGGATGGCCCACCTGTTGCCGGGACAGACGGTTGAGCGCAGGGAGCAGTGAAGCATTGGCCTGCCATCCGCTGGCAAAGAGCAGGGCGGCTTCACTTTTCTTGAAGCGGGCCAGTTTTTCTTCCAGCTGCGTGTGCAGGGGCAGTGTCCCGCTGACAAGGCGGGAGGCCCGTGCGCCCGTGCCGTAGCGTTCTGTCCAGTCCGCCGCACGCTGGCGCAGCAGGGGATGGTCGGCAAGGCCGAGATAGTCATTGGAGGTGACATCCACCAGCCTGTGCCCGTTACGGAGCAGGGACCCGCCCTGCCGCTCCACGGGGACAAGGTGGCGGCGGGTATGCTGGCGGTCCCGCTCATGCAGGGCGTCCTGAAGGGCAGACTGGAAGGCGTTCATCCCAAATGGTCCTTCAGGACATGATGGATGCTGCTGGTCAGTCTGCCCAGTTCATCGGGTGTGATGGTGAAGGCGGGTGTAAGATAGACAATGTGCCGGAAGGGCCGTATCCAGACGCCTCTTTCAAGGAAGGCCCGCTTGAGAGGTTCCGGGTCATCCAGTTTTTCCAGTTCCACGACGCCGATGGCCCCCAGAACACGGACATCCTTCACGCCGGGCAGGGAGCGGCAGGGTTCCAGCTCTGCGGTCATCTGGGTACTGATGGCTCGTACCTGCTCCAGTCTTGGTTCCTGATCGAACAGGTCCAGTGAGGCATTGGCTACGGCGCAGGCCAGTGGATTGGCCATGAAAGTCGGGCCGTGCATGAGGGCATGGAGTGGGTCATCTGACAGGAAGGCCTCGAACACATGTTTTCGGGCGATGGTGGCGGCAAGGGGCATGGTGCCGCCTGTCAGGGCCTTGGAGAGAGCCATGATGTCCGGCGTGATTCCGGCCTGTTCGCAGGCAAAGAATGTTCCTGTCCGGCCGAAGCCGGTGAAGACTTCATCAATGATGAGCAGGATGCCGTGTTCATCACAGAGGCGGCGGATGTGACGGAGGGTTTCCGGCTCATGGAAGAGCATCCCGCCTGCGCCCTGCACGAGGGGTTCGGTGATGATGGCGGCAATCTCGTGTCCACGCTCAGAGAGCAGGGCTTCCAGTGCAGTCAATGTCTCTGGTGTGGTGGGGAGATCGGCAATGATCTGCGGTGTCAGGGCGTCTCCGAAGAGACGGTGCATCCCTTCTTCCGGGTCGCAGACGGCCATCATGGCCAGTGTGTCGCCATGATACCCGCCTCGGAAGGAGAGGAGTTTATGCCGTCCTTCCCGTCCCTGATTGAGCTGGTACTGGATGGCCATCTTGGCAGCGACTTCCATCGCTACGGACCCTGAATCCGTGAAGAAGACCCGTTCCAGGTCACCCGGCAGCCGGTCTGCCAGACGCCGGGCCAGTGTCATGGCGGGCTGATGGACCATGCCTCCGAACATGACATGCGGCATCGTTCCGGCCTGCCGGATGAGAGCCTGCCGGATATGGGGATGGTTGTAGCCGTGACAGGCGGTCCACCATGAGGCAATGCCGTCAATAAGAGTCCGCCCGTCCGTCAGGGTGATGGTGCTGCCGGAGGTGGCGGCGGCTTCCACCGGCAGGGGGGCTGTCTGCATCTGGCTGTAGGGCAGCCAGAGATGAGGGAGAGTGCTGGCAGTGGTCATGTCTTAAATGTCAGCCTGACAGTCATGGAGGGGGCCTCCCTTCACTATCGGACAGGAAGTGTCCCGTCAAAGTTGAGACTAAGATTAAGGAGGAAGGTCCCCTTTACGTTACCTGTAAAAATCTGACTTGACGATGAGGCCTTTCTTTCTGGAAAAAGGAAAAGGTCATGCAGCCTATAGGGGGACCATGTGGGGGGTCATGACTTATTGAGCCTGAAATAAGGGCTTTTTCATGCAGTGCCGATTGTGCCTGTTGCGGATTATTTTGGAGATATGGAGAGACCATGTTGAAAACTCGTGGCCTGATGGCTGCCATGATCGTGCCCTTTCTGGCACTTGGTGCCTGCACAACGCCGGGGCAGGAATCACGGCCTGATGTCTATGACCAGTCGCAGGTCAATACTGTGCAGCGGGGTCGGGCCGTGCAGATCATTTCTGTGTCTGCTGCCCGGGTGAATGTGGATAATTCTCGCAACCGGCAGACAGGGCAGATCATTGGCGGCATTCTGGGGGCGGCCCTAGGGAGCGGTCTGGCCGTTGGTGCTGGCGGTGCTGGCTGGGGTGGCGGTTTGGCCGCCGGTGCTGGTGGGGCCGCTGGTGGGACGCTGGTCGGCGGGCAGATTGTTGGTAGTCATACGCTCGTCGATGGTGTGACGATTGCCTATCAGGATCGTGCTGGCGGAGATGTTCTGCTGTCCACACAGGTCGGTAAAACGTGCGAGTATAAGCCTGGTACGGCACTGCTAGTCTCAACTGGCGGTAATGCGACCCGTGTCCAGCCGAATGCGGCTTGCCCGAAGAACTAATAAGGTAGGCCTGTTGCCGGAGGAAAATGGAATGATACGTCCAGATAAATGGAATCTCGGGCTGTTGTGCTTAACTCTGGAGGCAATCAGCCTTTTGGGGATGGCACCTGGTGCCTATGCACAGGCAACCGACCCTGCACAGCTCGAAGCCTTGGGGCGTATTCAGGACAGCCAAGACCAGCGTCGTGTGGCACTGGAAGCTGCTGAGCAGCAGGCCGCTCAGCGGGCTGCTCAGCAGGAGGCAAGGTTGCGGGCGCAAGCTGCAGCCAATGCTGCCCGCATCGCTGCGGCCCGTAATGCCCATAGCGAAGCGGAATGGCAGGATGACCGGCAATATAAAGAGGCTAGCCGTGAGCTTGAGCTGAAGGAGCAGCAGCTCAAGCTTAAAATGTTGGAGGCCCGTGCCAGCCGGGAAGATGATCTCATCAAAGCTGAGCTTGCTCAGAAACAGGCTGAAACGGACAGTCTGCGCCAGAGTGCGCAGGGTGATGCGAAGTTGAAGGAAGATGTTGGTGAGGCGACCAAAATGAGCCAGCGGCATTGGTGGGAAGGTAACTGACAGACTGGTGACCCGTGGGTTTCAATGGTTTATAAGCCCGGACGGTAAAAATAGTTCAGGGGCAGGAAAGAGCATGGCAAAGGGCATGAGGGTAGTGCAGCTGTTGGGGGGATTCTGGGGCCTCGTACTTCTGTTGGGGGCGTCCGCCCATGCAGCAGCCAGCCTGCCCAATGGGGCCAGCGTCCTGCGGGAACGCTATCAGGATTGGGAGGTTATCTGTCAGGCCCCAGCCGAAGGTGCGGCTAATGGCGGTGGCGTGCAGTGTGCCACGCAGCAGCAGGCGTTGGAGCCTCACTCACGCAGGCGGGTTATGACCATCCATTTTGAACCTGATGGCACGCAGGTTCATGGCGTGGCAACGGTGCCTTTCGGGCTGGATTTGGCTCGGGGGCTGACATTGACCAACGCATCCCAGCCTGTGGGGGATGTTTATTCTTTCTCAACCTGCCTGCCGGCGGGCTGTTTGGCCCCTTTGACGTTTGATGACCAGCAATGGGCCAACCTTCTGAAAGAGCCAAAGGCTGTTTTCACGGCCATGACGTTCTCCGGTAAACCGATGAGGCTCGTTTTCTCGACAAAAGGGTTGGGTCAGGCCCTTCAGCGTATCCGTAGCCTGACGCAGTAACCCCGGGTTTTGCTCCCCTCTCTGTGCGATGGGGGAGCAGATGAGCGGTTTTACGTGCCGCAGAATGTGTAACGGACTTCTTCTTCTGGGCGGGGAGCGGCATCAAGTCCGTCTTCGGCCTCTGCGAAAGGGGTTTTCAGGGCATTATGAAGGTGATGGAATGGCTGGTAGTCACCTTTGATGGCCTGTGATAGGGCGGTTTCTATCTGGTGGTTCCGGGGAATGATGCGGGGGTTTGTAGCCTGCATGGCCTGCTGACGAGCTTCAGCAGAGCGTTTCTCAAGCGTTAGGCGATGAAGTATTTCTGTTCGGCATAGGTCAAAATGGCCTTTATTGCCGGGGAACAGCTCCCGCAAGGCTGAATAATCGTTTTTGATGGCGACCTCTGGCGACCCCATCATGCGGAATGCATTGGTAAAATCCGCCTGCCCGGTATGCATGGTTTCCAGAATATGTTCCAGCAGGCGAATATCATGCTCATCCTGTTCCGCCAGCCCCAGTTTACGCCGGAATCCTGCCAGCCAAGCGTGATGAAACAGGTGGTCGTAGTCTTGCAGAGCTTCCTGCGCTTTTTCGATGGCTTTATCTTCATCGTCATCGAAAAGTGGGAACAGACATTCTGCCAGACGGCTGAGATTCCACAGGGCTAAGGCGGGCTGGCGGCCATAGGCATAGCGGCCATCTTTATCGATGAAGCTGAAGCGTTTCATCGGGTCGAACTGGTCCATAAAGGCGCAGGGCCCATAATCCAGTGTTTCACCGGAGAGAGCGCAGTTATCGGTATTCATGACCCCATGAATGAATCCGACTTCCATCCAATGGGCGACGAGCTGTGCTTGTCGTTTGATGGCGACTTTCAGTAAAGCCAGATAGCGTTCCGGTCCTTTGGCGGTAAGGTCGGGGAAGAGGCGTTGGATGGTGAAATCCGCCAGCTGGCGGACATGGTCCAGACCGCCATGTGCCGCCGCATATTGGAAACTACCAACCCGAATATGGCTGCGGGCGACCCGGACGATCTGGGCACCGGGTACAGGGCCATCATTTCGCTCTACCATGTCGCCGGTAGTCAGTACGGCCAGTGCCCTTGTGGTGGGAATACCAAGTGCATGCATGGCCTCGCTGACAAGATATTCCCTCAGGGCTGGTCCCAGCGTGTTCCGGCCATCGCCATTGCGGGAGAAGGGTGTGGGGCCTGTCCCTTTTATCTGGAGTTCCAGAGGATGGCCGTCCTTAGTCTGGCAGTCAGCAATGAGAGCCGCTCGACCATCCCCCAAAGACGGCACAAACTGGCCGAATTGATGTCCAGCATAGGCCGTAGCAACAGGCCCCGATGAGATCCCCTCCCGGTGGGGCAGCATCCCGCAGGAGAGAAAGGCCAGCCCTTCGGCAGAATGCAGCCAGTCCACATCCAGTCCCAATTGCTGGGCTAGCTCTGTATTCAGAGCAACGATGCGGGGTGCAGGAGGAGGAGGTAGTGTGATGCTGCGGTGGAAAAAGCCCGGCAGGGATGAGGCATAATGTGGGGGCGTAAGCATGAAGGGGCCTTCTGCTGTCAGATACAAGGGAGGCTATGGCGGGCCTTGTTCGGTTTTTCCAAATGGGACGTTAACGGATGGAATGGAAGAGGATGAGGCAGAAAGTGAGGTGGTATTCACCATAAAAGGCCCTGTTAGAGGGTGTTTTCTCTGTGTAATCTGGTAAAAGTAAAGAGGAAATTATATTTGTGCCCTTGCTGTGCCCTGTAACTGCTTATAGATTCCCGTGAGGCATAGTGTGAGCGGGGTATCAGGTAGTAGAATGCCTGATACAGATGACGAGACAAAGTAAGGATATTCTGTGGAGAACCAGCCTCCAACTGGCGAACAGTCTTCCGGGCAGGGTGCTGGAGGCCGTAAGTCCGATGCCCATGTGGCAGATCATAGCAGTACCGGGCAGAAGCCGCAGGGGGTCAGTCCGGTTTATATCCGTCTGCGGGCCGTTATGGCGGCAGCACGGTATCACGGGATCGAGCTGGACATACGGGACTTTGCAGCAGAGCCCGGTGAAGCATCACCATCTCCTGCGACCCTTGTCCGTTGGCTAAGGGATTACGGTGCCGTAGCCAAGGGTATGCGCTTACGGTGGCGGTATCTCGTCAAGCTGGGCTTTACACCGCCGGTTGTGCTGCTGTTCCGGGATGGGTCTGCTGGCCTTCTGGTCCGCACCGACCCTGAGAGGGGCATCGTCTGGCTGCGTGACCCTTTGAAAGGCGAAGGCGAGCCGCCTGTGCCGATTGATGAGCTGCGGTTGATGCAGCTCTGGACGGGTGATGTCGTCCTGATTAAGCGTCGTACTGATGAGTCGGAGGCGGATGCTAATTTCGACTTCTATTGGTTCGTCAAAATGGTTCTGCGGGAAAAGAAGGGCCTGCGGGACATTGTCTTTTCCTCGATGGTGCTGAGTATTCTTGGCCTATTCCCTGCCATGATTGTCATGCAGGTGGTGGATCGGGTCATCAATTATCACTCCATGGCGACCCTCGTTTCTCTGACGGGCTTTGTTATCATTCTGAGTCTCTATGAGGTTCTGCTAACTTATGCCCGGCAGGAGCTGACACTTGTTGTCAGTACCCGGCTGGATGCCCGTATTTCCCTTCATGCTTTTAACCGTCTTCTGGCGTTGCCGTTGGAGTTTTATGAACGCCAGCAGGCTGGTGAAATACTCGGGCGGTTTAACTCCATCTTCAAAGTGCGTGACTTCCTGACCGGGCAAGTGCTGAACACCTTGCTGGATGTGTTCATGCTGATGGTTGTCATGCCGGTGCTGTTTTATATGAGCCCCTCTCTGGCGTGGTTGACGTTGGTAGCGGCTGGGGCCATCGGTTTGATCGTGGTCATCATGTTGCCTGTGGTCAGCCGTGTGGCTGGTAAAATGGTTCGTGCCGAAATGCAGCGTGGGGCTGCGCTCTACGAAACTGTGGCTGGTATCCGGACAGTCAAGACGCTGGCGTTGGAGAATACCCGGCGGGCTACATGGGATAACCGTACGGCTGTTGTCATCCATTGGCGTCTGGCCTCCCAACGTCTGGCCAACTGGGTCAGTACGATGGTGCAGCCGCTGAACATGTTTATTAACCGGGGCATCATCCTTGTTGGTGCCTATCTGGTGCTGACGGATGCCAACACCATGCAGGGCGGTGCGCTCATGGCCTTCATGATGTTGGGTGGCCGTGTGGCGTCTCCGTTGGTCAGTCTGGCCAAGATTATGGAATCCCTCAATGAGGTGACTGTGTCTCTGGGTGAGGCTGGCGAGGTGCTGAACCAGCCAACAGAAACCTACGCTCTGACTCATGGTATGCGTCCGCCTATCAAAGGGGCATTGAGCTTCAACAATATTAATTTCACCTATCCCGGGGCTGCCAACAGGGCATTGACGGATGTGAGCTTTGAGGTGCCAGCCGGGACTATGCTCGGGCTTGTCGGGCGTTCTGGGTCCGGTAAATCGACCATCACGCGTCTTCTCCAAGGTGTCAGTCGGGAGTATCAGGGTTATCTACGCCTTGATGGTGTCGATCTGCGGGAAATCAACCTGCATTATCTGCGACGTTCCTTTGGTGTTGTGCTTCAGGATAACTTCCTCTTCCGTGGGACTATTCATGAAAACATCACCGCCGGGCGGCCGGGCTTGACGCTGGATGATGTCATCCGGGCGGCGCGTCTGGCTGGGGCGGAAGAGTTTATTGAACGTATGCCAGCAGGCTATGAGACGTGGATCGAAGAAGGTTCGACCAACATCTCCGGGGGGCAGAGGCAGCGTCTGGCTATTGCTCGTGCCGTGATTTCTGATCCTAAACTCATGATTCTGGATGAGGCGACATCTGCGCTGGACCCAGAATCCGAAGCCCTTGTTAACGCAAACCTCAAAAATCTGGCAAAAGGCCGGACGATGGTGATTGTCTCGCACCGTTTGTCTTCATTGGTGGATTGCGATCAGATCGCCGTGATGGATCAGGGGCGGGCCATTGATATCGCTCCACATGAAGTCCTGTTGGAACGCTGTGACGTATATCGGACATTGTGGCTCCAGCAGAACCGTCATCTTGCGCCAGAAACACAGGCGGATGGTCGTTCGTCGGCAGGAGGACAGGAATGATGAGCGAGAGTAAGCCCACCGGGTCCGGCCCTGCACGAGAGAAGGAGCAGCAGGCTGCCCCTAACGCTGTCCCCAATATGGATGAGGACAACCATAAAGGTCCTCGCAAGGCGGATGATCCGTTCTCTCCGGAGGATATGCCTATAGCCCTGTTGGAGTTCCATTCTCCCACGCTGGGTATGGTCAATCTGCCTATGACAGCCTCCGCCCGTTATATTACGTGGCTGGTGGGGTCGCTGGTGCTGGCCAGTGTGGCGGCTATGGCGTTGTTTCCGCTCAATAAGGTTGTGACTGTCACAGGGCGGATCATCTCAACGGCACCGATTGTCGTGGTTCAGCCCGTTGCTCCCGGGCGTGTCCGGTCGATCAATGTCAGAGTGGGTGAATATGTCCGTAAAGGGCAGGTTCTGGCCCGATTGGATCCGACATTGAGCGATGTGGATATGGACAATCTTTCCGCTCAAATGCAGTCCCTGCAAGCGGAAGTGGGCCGACTGAAGGCGCAGGCATCAGATGTGGAGTATCGCACAGATATGAGCGTGCCTGCTTCCATCCAGCAGGAGCAGGTGTTCCTGCAAATGAAGATGGACTATCAGTCCCACATTGAGGATTTCGATCGCCGTATTGCCGGGATGCAGAACGACCTCCAGCAAGCTAGAGCCAATGCGGCCATGTATGCCAGTAAGCTCAAGGTGACACAGGCTGTGTTGGACATGAGAGAGCGTGAACAGAAGGAGGCCGTAGGGTCTCGTCTGTCCACTCTTGGGGCGCAGGATGCCGTGATGGACACGGAGCGGGCATTAATTTCCGCTCAGCAGATGGCTGGTGCTACGCAGAATCGTTTGGATGCTCTCAAGGCTCTGCGGGAAAGCTATGTTCAGTCATGGAAGACGAAGATTTATGAAACGCTCGTTGCTGGTGAGCGGCGGCTGGACCAGCTGAAGAGTGACTATCGCAAAGGGCGTGTACGGCAAAAGGAGATCGATCTCCGTGCCCAGCAGGATGGTATTGTGCTGACGATCGCCCCCATTTCCGTTGGGGCAATGGTGGAGCCTACCCTACGGGTGATGACGCTGGAGCCAACCGGCAGCGGTCTGGAGGTGGAAGCCCTCATGAGTCCGCAGGATAGTGCTTATGTGCGGCAGGGGCATCATGCCATCATCAAGTTCGCCAGTTTCCCTTACGTCCAGTATGGGGGAGCGAAGGGTACGGTTAGCCTCATTAGTGCTGATACATTCCTGCCGCCCGAAATGGTTGAGGGGAATATCAGGGCCGGGATTGATCCATCTGCAATGGTAAAACAGGGTAATTCAGTCATTTTTTATCGGGTCCGGTTGAAAATTGATAAATATACCCTGCATGGTCAGCCTTCTTTCTTCCATCCTAGTGCGGGTATGCCGGTGACAGCGGATATTGATGTGGGTAAGCGGACTATCCTGAAATATCTGTTCAGCCATGTGGTGCCTGCGGCAACAGAGGGTATGAGGGAACCCTCTTAAGGCGGAGGCTGTTCATGATAGGTAGGTTTGCCTTATTTTCTTCCAAGCCTCGTAGCCTCGCCCGGGCGGAACGGTTGCTGGAGGAAGGGGAGGTATCGAAGGCTTTCTCCCTCTTTGCAAAACTTGCAAAGGCGGGCATGCCAGAAGCGGCCTACAGGGTAGGTCAGTGTTATTTGTCTGGGCAGGGTACCCCTCCTTCGTTGGAGGAGGGTGCCCGCTGGACACGCATCGCTGCGGAAGCTGGAATTAAAGAAGCCAGTTTCACGTTGGCGACTCTCTTTGCCATGGGTGTGCCAGAGGGGTTTGACCTTACTCTGTCCGTTTCGGCAGGGAGAGGGCTTTATGACCAGGTCGATCCGGAAGAAACGGAATCCTATAAGCCGGATTTTGCTCAGGCTCGTATCTGGGCAGAGAAGGGAGCCGCCGCAGGATCGGTCGAGGCTCAGGCCTTGTTGGGGCATATCTTCAATCATGGCCCCGAAGAGATTCAGGACAGGCAGGCCGCTCGCCACTGGTACGGAGAAGCCGTGCAAGGTGGCTCTCTGCAAGGTGCATTGGGGCTTGGTCTTATCCTTCTGGAAGACGCAGAGGATGACGATCAGCGTGCGCAGGCCATGGAGTTGCTCCAGCGTGCGGCAGAGGGTGGCATTGGTCTGGCGAATGCCGCCATGGGCTGGATATACGAGCATGGTGCCAATGGGCAGCCTCGGGATGCCGAGGTTTCTGCCCGTTATTATCTGAAGGCAGCCGAACAGAATATTCCTTCCGCACAGGCGCGTTATGGGTTGATGCTGCTGAAGGGCGTTGGGGTGGAGACTAACGTCATTCAGGGGGAAAGTTGGCTTCGGCGTGCCGCTTATGGTGGTGATGCCGAGGCAGCGGCCCTTCTGGGAGACCTGTATATTCGGGGAGAGGAACTCTTCCGTCGCCCTATGGAAGCTGCTCGCTGGTATCAGCTTGCTGCCGAGCAGGCACATACGCCAGCCGCCCGTGTGCTGGCTGTGCTGTACCTGACAGGTACAGGCGTACCACGGGATGAACGGAAGGCGGCCTATTGGTTCAATCATGCGGCTACTCTGGGGGACCATATGGCCGATGCGGACCTTGGCAATCTGGTTCTTGCCGGTGTGACACGCCCGGATGAAGAACAGCACAACCTTCAGCAGCGTCTTAGACAACAGGCGGAAGGTGGAAATCCTCTCGGGGCTTTTAATCTGGGTGTCTGTCTGGCGCAGGGTGTAGGCGGTACGCCTGATGAAACAGAAGCTTTTTACTGGCTTGGCCTGGCACGAGAAGGCGTCGTGAATGCCCAATATTGGTATGGTCGCTTGCTCTTCGAGGGGCGTGGCGTAGCGCAGAATAGGCAGGATGGCCTCTCATGGATGGACAAAGCTGCCCGTCAGGGTATGCCAGAGGCCTGTGTTAGTGTAGCGCAGATGCTCGTAACGGGGCAGGTGGATGGTGTTCGTGACCATGCCCGGGCATTGGAGCTGTATCAGCAGGCCGCTGATGCGGGGCTGCCAGAGGCGTATTTCTCTCTTGGGGCGATGTATGGCGGGGGGCACGATGTGCCTGCCGATCTTCCGCGGGCCCGTGAATATTTTGAGGAGGCCGCACAACGTGGTCATGGCCTTGGCCAGATGATGCTGGGACGTTATCTGCTCAAAGGGCTGGGTGGACCAGAGGATAGTGAACAGGCCCGTTATTGGCTGGAGCAGGCGGCCCGTCAGGGGCTGGGGCAGGCACAAAAACTGTTGGACAGCTTTGCAACTGCTTCAGCGACTTTGCCGCATGAGCCGTCTTTGGTGGAGACAAGGGCTGCTCCGTGAGGATGCAGGCTAGCTTCATTCCGGGATATGGCAGGGTCCTTCGAGCGGAGGAGGAAGCCCGCTGGACATCCCGGCATATGGAGGCAATTCAGACAGCTTTTGATCGGGGTAAGGTGTGCCTGCAACAGGGGCAGCAGGCGGAAGGCCTTTTCTGGCTAAAACGGGCTGAAGCTTTATCGGGGCGTGACGATAATATCAGTTTTACTTGTGCCTTGGCCTTGCTGGAAAGTGGGGCCATTTCGCAGGCTTTACCCCGACTGGAACGCCTATGGGTGCGTTATGGCTTGCGAGAAGTCGGATTAGCCTTGTCAGGGGGATATGTGCGGTGTGGTGCTTTTGCCCCGGCGGTCCGCATTATGGGGCAGGTCCTGTCCCGGAATAGCCTGACACATGAACATTATGCGCTGGCTGATAGCCTGTCCTTTCCTGCCGGACTGCCGGGATGGGGTGTGCTGTCCAACAGGGGGGAGTTGCGTCTGCGTGTCGCTGGGCCGGTGGAATTGTCGCTGGATGGCAAATCGCTGGGCACCGTGACAGCAGGTGTGCATGATTTGTCCCGACTAGTGCCAGATGAGGCAGGACAGTGGTGGCAGGGGCAGCGGCTTGTCATGCTATGCGATGGCCGCCCGCTTCTGGGCAGTCCGATCGACATACAAGAGGTGATACGGTGTCAGTCGCTCGTCACGGCGGAGGCCGAGGGCGTGCGAGGCTGGCTATGGTATCCCGGTGAGCCGGATTTTCTGCCCTCCCTGAGGGTGGAGGGGCATGATGAGCCTTTGCTGGTGGAACGCTCTGCGGAGGGCTTCAGCAGCACAGCCCTTCTGCAACGGCCCAGAGGGTTTTATCTGCCCTATGCGGACTGGCCTCGTTTGCTGCACAGCTCAACTGGTTTTTACGATCACTATGGACGCCTGCTAAAAGGTGCCCCGCTTGATCCAGCTCTGGTAAGTCTCATGCGTCAGCCTGAGGCCAGCGGAAGCAGTCGCAAGGGTTGGACGAAGCAGGGATGCCGTATGCCTCGGAAAGGTAAGACCTCTGGCAGGCGTCGATGCTCTGTGGCAACGGGTTGTGCTGTTATTGTACCGGTCTATCGGGGGGAGAGTGAGGTACGGGCCTGTCTGGCATCTGTGCTGACGAGTATTCCCGAGACCTGCCGCTTGATTGTTGTGGATGATGCCTCATCTGAAGCCGGAATCCGGGCTTATCTGGATGAGTTATCCGAAGCGGGACGTATCATTCTGCATCGCCATGTTACCAATCAAGGGTTTGTTGGCAGTATCAACACAGGATTGCGCCTTGTACCCGAGGGGTGGGATGTCATTCTGCTGAATAGTGATACGCTTGTTTCTGGGGACTGGACTGAACGGCTGTGCCGCTGGCTGCGTCTTGAAAAAGCCGGGACGGTCACGCCTTTTTCTAATGCGGGTGGGCTGACTTCTTATCCGAACCATGAGCGGGATAATCCAGCGTTGGACCCCGTGGATGTTGCCGCGATGGACCGGCTTTTCCGGGAGCAGGCAGAGGGTTTCAGACCGGTGGTGGAGCTGCCAACGGCTAATGGTTTCTGCATGGGTATTGCGGCGGCCTGTCTGGCAGAGGTGGGCACTTTGAGAGGAGCCTATTTTGCCCAAGGCTATGCCGAGGAAAATGATTTCTGTCTTCGGGCTAGTGAGGCAGGTTTTCGGCATCTGGCTGCTGTGGATGTCTATGTTCTACATCATGGGCATGGTTCTTTTGGGCGGGAAGCGGCCCCTTTATTGTACCGTAATTTGGAGATTCTGAACCGCCTATATCCCGGCTATGACGCTGCCATCCAGCGTTGGAAGAAAACTGATCCATTGCGGGACTATCGCAGGATGTTGGATTGGCGCAGGGTCCGTCAGTATCGGGAGGCTTTTACCGGAGCAGTGGTGCTGTTTCAGCATCGTGGGGGTGGAGGTGTCGCTCGTGCTGTGAGGGAGCAAGCCACCCTGTTGAGGCAGGGAAGACTCTTACCTGTCATTGTGGAGCCAACTGAAACAGGGTGCCGGGTTGTCAGTCCTATAGCGGGGATGGAGGCCCCCAATCTGGTTTTTGTTTTGCCAGAAGAACAGTCCGAATTTTTGTCATGTATGAGGCAGCTGGGGGTGCGTCTTGTTATCTGGCATCACATGCTGGGTCATGAGCCGGGATTGCGGGAACTGCACCAGCAATTGGGTGTGCCTTATGATGTTCATGTGCATGATCATATCTGGTTTTGTCCTCGCATTGCCCTGTTGGACAGGCATGGCCGTTATTGTGGTGAACCTTCCATAGAAGGGTGCAAGGCTTGTTTGAGGCACGGTCATGTGCTGGCAGATGATGGTCTGACATTGCCAGCCTTCTTGGAGCGTTCGAAGGAGGAGTTGCATCAGGCACGCCGGATTGTGGCCCCTTCTATGGATACTGCCCGTCGGCTGGCCCGGCATATAGCCAATCTTGCCCCTATCAGCGTTGAGCCTCTGGAAGATGACCGGCAGATCAAGGCAGTTTCTCCGCCTCTGTGGGATGATAGCCTTCCGACACGGGAGCGGCCTTTGCGGATACTGGTTTTGGGGGGCATTAGCCGTTGGAAAGGTCATGATGTGCTTCTGGCGTTGGGGCGGCACATTCAGAAGAATGAACTGCCCTTACAGCTTGTCGTTGTGGGAAGCACACATGACGATGCTGCCTGTCTGGAAGTGGGTATCAGGGTGACAGGGTCCTATGAGGATAGCAATGTTCTGGCCTTGATAGAGGACGTACAGGCGGATGTTGGCTTTGTGACATCTATCGCCCCAGAGACATGGTGCTATGCGTTGGGCTGGTTGTGGAAGGCCCGACTTTTCGTAGTGGGGTTTGATATCGGCGCATCTGCAGAGCGCATTCGGCAGGCTGGCCCAGTATGGGGGCAGGTTGTTCCGTTGGGCCTTCCAGTTGACCAGTTGGCGGATACTTTTATGGCGATGAAGCATCGGCGTAGATGACAGGGCAGACAAAAATGCTTAGGGGTTTTGCAGAATATTTTGAAATCGGCTATAATTACAGCAATCTTTTAGATGTTTTTGTGCAGCGCATGCACCTCATCCTCAGGCAGGAAAATGGTTACCGGAGTTAAGATGCCAGAAACGGACGCAGGACAGCCCCGTCATCGTGTAGTGGATCTGAAGGCAGGAGCCCACGTGATGACGTTGGACGCCGGCGTTTTTTGTGTGTTCCATGCGCCGGGCCAGATGGAAGCCGGACCAAATGGATTGCCGGGTGTGCGGATTTCGCGGGCACCGGGCGTACCGGAGGATGCCGTTGAGGTTGTCACATTTACAGCAGATGGCTGGATGGGTGCGGCTAATAGTGCTGCGCTAGTGCGGGTGCGCCGTGGCCCCGCTGGTGTGATGGTGACCACATATCAGGACGGGCAGGTTGGAAGCGAGGCTCCTCGCCTTCAGGTGATTCGTCTTATCAGTGGTGTTCCGGCAGACCCGGCTGCTGCGGAAGCGGCGGCAGAAGCAGGTCAGGTAAGCGGTAGCAAGGAGTCTGTCTCTGGTGCTGTTGGTGGTGCCGCCCGAGAGGTCATCGCCCATATTCAGCGTCGTGGTGATGTTGGTAGTGCTGTAGGTGAATGGGTCGGACAGGAAGGCAGCAAACGCTGGATAGAGGGTTTCTCTATTCGCCCTGAAGGTAAGGTCCGGGCTGAGGATGTTGAATATCAGGCCGTGCTGGGCCGTGGCTGGCTCTCCCCGTGGGTTGAAGGGGGACAGTTCTGTGGGTCACGCGGCATGTCTTTGCCGATTCTAGGGCTGCGGGTTCGCCTGAAAGAGGAAGCTGCCCGTAAGTGGTCAGTCCGTTTGACAGCTAGCTTTACAGATGGGACGAAAGTAGGCCCGTCTGAAGATGGAGATGATGCGCTGCAGGCCGAGAGCCTTGCCCCGTTGGAAGGTTTCCAACTGGAGTTTGTTCCTGTGAAAAAACGGGGCAAAGAAGCACCTGTCAAGCGCGGGTAAGGCTGTAGAGAGAGGAGTTGCGGGCAACGGCTTTAATGGAGAGCCGGGACGATAGGCAAGCCGGGGGAAGTGGTGCGTTTTCTTTTCATTCATCAGAGCTTCCCAGCGCAATATGCTCATATAGTGGCTCGTTTGGCCCGTAAGCCTGAACATGATGTCGTGTTTATTACTGCGGGCAAAGGGCCAGATATTCCCGGCGTTCGTAGGGTTCTGTATCGCCCGCCAGAGGTAAACCGAGACGGGCCGCATCCATTTGTCCGAGAGTTGGATCATGCTATCCACCGTGCCGAGGCCATTGCTGTAGTGGCTCGGTCTCTAAAGGACTTGGGCTTTCAGCCAGATATCATCATTGGCCATCATGGTTGGGGAGAATTGCTGAATATCGATTCAGTATATCCCGGTGTGCCCGTATTGGGTTACTTCGAGTTCTATTACGGTTTGGAAGGCCGGGATGTGGGGTTTGACCCAGAGTTTCCCATGCCGAAGGAAGCGGGGCTTTTAATTCGCTGTAAAAATGCGATCAATTTACAAGCTCTGATTGGTCCGGGTGTGGGGCAGACGCCAACACGATTCCAGCGAGGGACATATCCTTCTTGGGCGCAGGAAAAAATTACGCTCTTGGATGAAGGGGTAGACCTGCAAAAATATCGGCCTGATCCCTCAGTACGTCAGAAGCCATTCCAGTTGGGTAAAATTACCATTGCTCCTTATGAGAAATTGGTGACATACGCTGCCCGTAATCTGGAGCCGTATCGTGGTTTTCACAGCATGATGCGGGCTTTACCTGCTTTGATGAAGGCTCGTCCGGATTGTCAGGTTATTTTGATGGGTCGGGAGGATGTTAGCTATGGCCTTCCACCAGCGGATGGCAGCACATGGCGGCAGACGATGTTGAAGGAGCTGAAGGGAAAGCTTGATCTGTCTCGCATCCATTTTGTTGGCTGGTTGGAACGGGATGAGATGATCCGTGTTCTGCAACGCTCGGATGCTCATGTTTATCTGACTTATCCTTTCGTTTTGTCATGGTCGTTGAGAGAAGCTATGGCGGTGGGGTGTCCGCTTGTGGGGAGTGATACAGCACCGGTAAGAGAATATCTGACCCATGAGAAAACAGCCCTTATGGCTCCGTTCCTTCAGCCGGATGCCATAGGCGATGCTATTCTGCGCTTGCTGGAGAGCAGGACACTCGCAGAGACACTGGGGCATAATGTGCGGCAGCGTGCGGAAAAGTTGCTGGATATGCAACAGTATCTTGCCCAGTATGAAGCTCTGATAAGCAGAGTGACAGGTCGTGAGGTGATATGAACATGGCGGAGATGGATAAGGCTGCCCTGCAGGCGTTGGTAGCAGGTTGGATTGTTAAGAAGTCGCCTTCCTCTGCCCCGCAGAGGCTGACAGCGGAAGATTGCGCCCAACTAGAGGATGCCGCATGGCGGAGCTGGTGGGCCACGCAGGCCGGGCCTGAGGGCGATCCCGCCGAAAAGGCTATGTTGCAGACTGTAACAGAGGGCTGGATTGTTCAGCGGGAGCGGGGGGGGATGCCCGGCCACCTGCTGGAAGAGGATTTCAAGGCCATTACGAACAGTTTGAAGCCGGAGAGGGTTCCCCCCACCGTGCCAGAGCCTGTTGTAGAGAATGAGCCAGAGCCGCCTGTTGCTCCGGTTCTGCCTACCGATGCCGATATTGAGGATTGGCGTGCCGATTACATGCCTGATGATCTGGGCGCAGGGAACAATGTGCTGCCGGATGGGCGTGCCGTAAAGGACGTGCTGAAGGAAGATCCGTTCTATTTCGCACGGCTGCATCTGGCTCTGTCTCTCTGATAGCGGAGGAACAACAGCATATCGGAGGGGGCGGTTATTTCCGTCCCCTTTTTTGTGGCTGGAGCGTGCGAGCGTGGCGAAGCTCAAAAGAAAAGGCATGTCCCCTGAGGAGACATGCCTTTTTCCATTCAGCTGAAGGTCTTAAGACCCTCTGCGAGACCGCTCTTAGCGCGGACCTGTTTCAGCCTGAAGGTGAGCTTCAAGGAACCAAAGGTTCTTATCCAGCCCACGGGAGATTTCCGTGAAGATGTCGGATGTGTCTTCATCGCCAGCTTCGGCTGTCACCTTGATGGCTTCACGAATCTTGTTGGCGACAACGCCGTAACGCTCTGCCAGAGCCTTCACATGGTCATGAACCGTGTAGATGTCTGTGGGGTACGGGGCGCAGTTTGTGTGCTTCTGCACGGTCTGCACGGTACCAAGAGCCACGCCGCCCAGCTGGACAGCACGCTCAGCAGCGGTGTCGACAAAGCCATCAAGCCCGGAACGGAAGCCATCCAGCATTTCGTGAACACCGATGAAGTTGACACCCTTAAGGTTCCAATGAGCTTGCTTGGTCACCAGAGCTAGGTCGATAAGGTCGGCCAGACGGGCATTCAGCGTTTCAATGGAAACAGCCTTCGTGTTGTCCGGGGTGTTGTTGCTGGTGTGATAATGATTGATCTTGCTCATCATGATACTCCTTCGTTTTCTTCCCTCCTTCATGGAAGGGAGAAAAACCTTTTAGAAACCGGGAGGGACTCCCCCAAACTTCCTACCTTTAGGACCATAAATCCTCTGGGGCGTGGAGGTCAAAGAAGGTCCGCAGATCCTGTCGGAAATAATGTGGGTATGCCGGATCTTTTTTAAAGAGCGGATTGTCTTTCCATCGTTCCAGCATGACCTGTTTTTCATTGAAAAAGCGGGCTTCATGCTCTGGGCGATCGTCACTCCCTCGGGAGTAACTCTCATGATGGACAGCCTCTGCTTCCGCACAGAAGATGATGCGATGGCCACTATCCCTGATTTTTAAGCAGAGATCGACATCGTTATAGGCTACGGCAAGGTTGGCTTCATCAAAACCGCCCACCTCATCAAAGAGCGGATGAGATACAAGCAAGGCTGCCCCGGTGACGGCCGTTACCTCATGGTTGAGGCGCAGTCGACCGATATAACCGAAGTCCTTTGAGGACTGGAGACGATGAACATGCACCCCGATGACTTCCGGCCCAACAGCCACGCCAGCATGCTGGATGGTTCCGTTGGGGTAGAGAAGCCGTGCCCCTACGGCACCAACATCCGGTGAGGCCAGCGTTTCCAACACCATTTTCTTGAGGAAGTCCGGCTGAGTGATGATGACATCGTTATTGAGGAAAAGCAGCAGATCGCTTTGGCTCTGTCTGGCAGCCAGATTGTTGAGCCGGGCATAATTGAATGGCTCTTCCACATGCAGGACGCTGACCTGCTCGTGTGTTTTGATATCATCCAACCATGCCAGCGTGTCCTTTTGGACGGAGAAATTATCTACAAGGATAATCTCAAACTTGCCGTAGGTCTGCGACTTCAGAAGGGATTGGACACAGTTTCGTGTCATATCCAGCTGGTCCCGGAATGGGATGATGATGCTGACAGATGGCTGTTCAGCGAAAGGCCAGTTGATGGCATAGAGGCTTAGACGCTCCACGGAGGAGACCGCAGCTTCAATTCCTTTTCGCTTCAGATGATCTGTAACACAGTTCACACCCGCTTGGACGGCATAACCTTTGTTGCCGATATTGCTGGCGGTGGAATTGGGCGTCTTACGCCAGTGATACAGAATCTCCGGCACATGATGGATGGCCTCACGCGGGATGATTTCCACGGCACGGAGGAGGAAATCATGGTCTTGCGCCCCGTCATAACGGCTTTCCAGTGCGCCGACCTGACGGACCGTGTCCGCCTCCATGAAAGTGAGATGGCAGATATAGTTGCAGCCCAGAAGGTAGCGGTAATCATAAGCCGGTTTAAGGTTCGGCTCGAGGAAGTGGCCGCCAGCATCCACTTTGTCTTCATCGCAGTAGAGCAGCTTGGCACCGGTTTCCAGCGCAGCACGCACCATGCGTTCCAAGGCGACATCAACCAGCAGATCATCATGATCGAAGAAGGCGATATAGTCGCCTTTGGCATGGCTGATGGCCTTGTTGGTGGCTCCCGCAATGCCCCGGTTCACCTTTAGTGTGAAGGTGCGGATACGCTTATCTTTTTTGCGATATTCTTTGAGAAGGTCACGGGTCTGCTCACACTGGCTGCCATCATCAACAAGGATGAGTTCCCAGTTTTCATAAGTCTGATTCAGGACAGACTCGATAGCCGCCCGGAAATCAGTCTCATTCGGTCGCCATGTCGGGCAGAGGACGGAGACGAGCGGCGCATTCTTCAATGGGTGGGCTTTACGCAGAAGAGCGGTCTGCTCTCGCAGGAGGGGGTAATAGCTCTTTGCCCATCTGTCATAGTGCTGGAGGTTGAGTGGCTTGCGGGGGATCAGTGAGCGTGTGGTGTTTCGCAGGGCTGTCAGTTGCTGGTGCAATGCGGCGATGCTGTTTTCGATCTGCACGAGCTTGGCGGTCAGCTGGTCGTCTGCCAGAGAGGTGACCAACGGGCTGCCAGACAGGGGCGTATTATCCGGTACGCTGGTAACGGTGATCTCATGGGAGAGACCATCATGGTACTGCTGCGGGATAGGCACTTCGAATCCACAGTTGGGCGGCCCTTTTAGAGCCTCGGAAACATCGCCCCGATAGCAGTCGGCCCGGACGGTCCTGATGGGCATACCATCAATCCGGACAGATACGACAATACCGCCTGACCATTCAGCATTTGGATGGTCACGAGAGATAATCCAGCCCCGAAGAAGACCTTCAGAAATACCATCTATACAGCTCTGATAGTCAGTATGTGGCATGCGGGTAAAGGGGAGGGATTCGTGGCCTTTTTCAGGCTGGTCCTCATTGGGGAAAAGGAGGGCAGTACGGTCGGAAAAGCGGATGGAGATGTTATGGGACTCGCCATCGAAAGCCTCTTGAGGAAGCTTGAACCGGAAACCCAGTTTGTCACTGGAAAGCCGCAGAACTTGGCGGACATCATCACGTGGCAGGTCACAGAGAACCTGCATGACTTCCTGACCATCCATCAGGATGTGAAGGAGGACAACACGGGCCGGGTTATGCAGGTTGACAGCCCAACCACTGATGATGCCGTTTTGGCTGTCTACGGTCTCAACAAAACCGTGGAATTGGTCTGTAGGCAATGTCTTCCTCCTCAACAAGGCCCGACGAAAGAGAGGCGTTTCATAATTATGCAATATTTCTATGCCAGGCACATGGCGTTTTCTGCTCCAGAATGGGGAATATAGAAAAAAGCGGGCAGTTCCACCCCTTAAAGTGGGATAATCGCTTTTTCTGATGGTTGTTCTTTGCGGATAGGGGCGGTAATGCACGAAGGCAGGAGGCATCCTGCATCAAAGGGTGATGCCGCTGCAGTTGAAACGGTCAAGGCTTCGGACACATGCGCATGACGCCCGTATCGCGTTCATCACACGGTAGAGCGGGGTTTGACACCGTTTTCCATGGGCTTCTTTTGCTCTGCTCGCTCTTGGTTCTGGCCATGCTCGGTGGGTTAATCCTGCTGATGGCAACAGGAGGCTGGCAGGCTTTTACGAGATTTGGCCTTTCCTTTTTCGCCACGACATCGTGGAACCCCGTAAAGGATGTGTACGGGGTGCTGGCTCCTCTGCTGGGGACGCTTGTCAGTACGCTCATCGCTATGTTGATTGCCGTTCCTATGGCCTTCGGTACGGCATTCTGGCTGACCTATATCGCTTCGGGGCGGTTTTCTTCCATTGTTGGAACAACCATCCAGCTTTTGGCTGCCGTGCCCTCCATCATCTTCGGTATGTGGGGCTTTCAGACGATTGTCCCTTTCATCGCCCGTGATGTGCAGCCTTTCCTCAATCACCATTTTCGCCACACACCCATCATAGGGCCGCTCCTGTCTGGCCCGCCTGTGGGTACAGGGCTTGTGACATCCGGTATCATACTGGCCGTGATGATTGCGCCTTTCATTACGGCTGTCATGGTGGATGTGTTTAGTGCCGTGCCCCCGATGTTGCGGGAGAGTGCCTATGGGCTAGGGGCGACACGTTGGGAGATGATGCGCAAGATTGTCGTGCCGTGGTCCCGCAATGGCATGATTGGGGCCGTCGTGCTGGGCATGGGGCGTGCGCTGGGTGAGACTATGGCGGTGACTTTCATCATCGGTAACGTGACAACGGTTGGGTGGTCCCTGTTTGCACCACGTAGCACCGTGGCTTCTTTGATCGCCCTTCAGTTTCCAGAAAGCCCGGAAGGGTCTCTGCGCCTTTCTTCCCTTATGGCGTTGGGCTTTATTCTCATGCTTCTTTCTTGTGTCAGCCTGATTCTGGCACGTTGTCTCAGAGGGAAACGTCAATGACGGAACCTGTAATCTCTCCGGCGTCCGCTGGTAAGGAAGGCAGTGCCGGCTCCTCCGAACCGGGACAATGGCGTCCGAGCCGCAAGGCCATGCGGCGGCAGATACTGGATTATGTGGCAACGGGTGTCAGTATTGCGGCGGGGAGTATCCTGCTGCTGGTTCTAGTATCCATTCTCTGGACATTGCTTAGTCGTGGCCTGCCTGGTCTCTCATGGGCGACACTGACTCATAGAATGGGCCCGCCCGGTTCTGGTGGCGGATTGGCCAATGCCATTGTGGGCAGCGTGTTACAGACAGGCCTTGCCCTGTTAATGGCTGCTCCGGTCGGGTTGATGTGCGGCATCTATCTTTCCGAGTATGGACGCAAGGGGAATCACTTCGCCAGTGCCGTGCGGTTCGTAGCGGATATGTTGATGTCCGCCCCGTCCATCTTGATCGGCCTTTTCATCTATCAGCTTTTTGTTGTGCCTTTCGGCCATTTCTCGGGTTTTTCTGGAGCGGTGGCACTGGCGGTTCTGGCTCTTCCCCTCATTGTGCGGACAACGGAGGACATGCTTCGTCTGGTTCCGACAGCCATGCGGGAGGCTGGGGCCGCTTTGGGTGCAGCACGTTGGCGAGTTATCCTGTTCCTCTGCCTGCGGTCTGCCCGTAAGGGGGTGACGACGGGTATTCTGCTGGCTCTGGCCCGTATGGGAGGAGAGACAGCTCCGCTACTCTTTACCTCGCTGGGCAACCAGACCATGTCCACAGATATGACCCGTCCCATGGCCAGCTTGCCCATTGCCATCTACCAGTATGCTGGAGCCTCTTATGAGGACTGGGTGCAACTGGCTTGGACAGGCGCGCTGCTGGTGACCTTTGGTGTGCTGATTATCAATATTACCGTGCGGCTTTCCTCCCGTCACTGAAATCAAGGGAAAAGATCTTCATGACTCCTGCTTCGATGTCGTCTACCGAGCCGTCAGGTAAGGCACCTGCTCAGGATGTGGCCCTTGCAGTGCGGGACCTGAACTTCCATTACGGTAGTCATCATGCCCTGCATGGCATCTCGCTGGATTTCCCCGCCCGTTGCGTAACGGCCATGATTGGCCCCAGCGGTTGCGGCAAGTCCACTCTGTTGCGTGTCTTCAACAAGATATACGCTCTTTATCCCGGCCAGCGGGCCACGGGTGAAGTAATGTTTGATGGTCGCAATATCCTCGATGATTCCATCAATCTGGACATGCTGCGCTCTCGCATTGGGATGGTGTTTCAAAAGCCGACCCCGTTTCCCATGTCCATTTACGACAACATCGCTTTTGGTGTGCGCCTGCATGAGAAGCTGAGCCGGACGGAAATGGATGAGCGTGTGCAGGATGTGCTGACCCGTGTTGCCCTTTGGAATGAGGTGCGGGACAGGCTGAATGCCCCGGCGACTGGTCTTTCCGGTGGGCAGCAGCAGCGTCTTTGCATTGCCCGCAGCATTGCTACTCGGCCAGAGGTTCTTTTGCTGGATGAGCCAACCTCCGCCTTGGACCCGATCTCCACGGCCCGCATTGAAGAACTGCTTGATGAGCTGAAAGAAGAGTTCACCATTGCGATTGTAACGCATAACATGCAGCAGGCTGCACGCTGCGCCGACCGTGTTGCTTTCTTCTATCTCGGCAGGCTGGTGGAGGTGGATACGGCGGACCGTATCTTCACCAACCCCCGTGAAAAGCAGACGCAGGACTATATTACCGGCCGGTTTGGATAAGCGAAGGGAGAGAGACCATGCCTCATGAGCGTTCTCACATTGTCTCAAGCTTTGAGCAGGAGCTGGAACAGCTCCGGGCGATGATGGTGAAGATTGGCCGCATTGTGGAGGAGCAGGTGGAGCTTGCCCTTCGTGCCATTTCCGACCATGACGAATCGGCAGCCGAGGAGGCCACACGCCTCGACCCGGAAGTGGATGAGTTGGAGCGGGAAGTGGAAGGGTTGGTTATCCGTCTGCTGGCCTTGCGTAGCCCGATGGGGGCAGACCTGCGGGAGATTGTTGCTGCTCTTAAGATAACGGGTGATTTAGAGCGTATTGGTGATTATGCGGCGTCCATCGCCCGTAAGGCGATCAAGGCGGCCTCAGGCGATGGTCAGATTTCTCTATCTGGCCTGCGGAGCATGGGCCGTCTAGTGCGGGATAATCTGGGCCGGACAGTAGATGCTGTCATTGAGCATGACGCCCATCAGGCTATGGAGGTTTGGCACGCTGATCGTGGTGTGGATGAGCATTATGTGACCGTGTTCCGTGAGTTGGTGACGTACATGATCGAAGATGCCCGGAATATTCGTGCTTGTACGGAACTGCTGTTTATTGCGAAAAATCTGGAGCGTATCGGCGATCATGCCACGAATGTGGCGGAACGTGTCTATTACGCTGTAACAGGTGAGAATCTGCCAACAACCCGCCCTCGTGGGGGAAGCCCGACGCGGAGCGGTGGGTTGGGAGAAGATCTGGACTGAGCCGCCATCAGAGCGGCTCATGATAGAGCCATAACGCTCCAAAATATGGAAAACCCCCGGCAGGCTCAGAACCTGCCGGGGGTTTTTCGTTAGAAGCTTTCTCTATTAGGCTTCGGAGTCGCTATCCTTATCATTGCGTTTGAGAATCAACCACCCACCGTAGAAGATCAATGCCAGAACAGGGATGGAGCCAACTGTGATGGTGCCAGACGGATAATCAAATGCCATCATGACAAGAACGAGCAGCAGGAAGGCCAGAGTCAGCCAGCCTGTATAGGGTGCCCCCGGCATGGCAAATCCTGTTCTGGCGATACGACCTTGTCTGATAGCCTTATGTAGGCGTAGCTGGCAGAGCAGGATGGTGGCCCATGTACCCAGAATCCCCAGAGACGAGATGCTCAGCACGATCTCGAAAATCTGTGTCGGGTAGAGATAGTTCATCAGCACGCCGACAAGATAGATGAAGAGCGTTGCGCCAATTCCTACATAGGGGACGGCATTGCGGTTCAGCTTGCCCATGGCCTGCGGAGCGGAGCCACCGAGGGCCAGAGCCCGCAAAATGCGTCCGGTGGAATACAGGCCGGAATTGAGGCTGGAGAGGGCTGCTGTCAGTACGACAAAGTTCATGATGCTATCAGCAGCAGGCAGGCCCAGCTTGTGGAAGAAGGTCACAAACGGGCTTTCCCCAGCGTGATAGGCCGACCACGGCATCAGGCAGACTAGAAGGGCAACAGAGCCGACATAGAAGACGACAATACGCCAGATCACGCTGTTGACGGCATTAGGGACAACTTTGCGTGGGTTTTCGCACTCACCGGCAGCAATGCCGATAAGTTCTGTTGCGGCGTAGGCAAAGACGACACCCTGAATCAGCATCAGAGAGGCAACAACGCCATGAGGGAACAGACCACCAGACTCGGTAATGAGATGAAGACCCGGCGTGTAAGGGCCAACATGTGTTCCACTCAGCAAGACATAGCCGCCCACGCCCAGAAAGATGACCAGCGTGAGGACTTTTACCAGTGAAAACCAGAACTCAATCTCACCGAAATAACGCACACCAGTAAGATTGACCGCCCCGACTACAAGGAGTGCCCCCAGCGCAATCAGCCATTGAGGGATATGGCCGAAGAGGGGCCAGTAATGGATGTAGAGCGCAATGGCCGTAATATCGACAATGCCGGTCATGGCCCAGTTGAGGAAAAAGAACCACCCTGCTGCATAGGCGGCTCCCTCACCGAGGAACTCACGCGCATAGGTGACAAAGCTGCCACTGCTGGGGCGGTACATCACCAGCTCCCCCATGGCCCGAAGGATCATGAAGGCGCAGAGACCACAGATGGCGTAGGTGATGGCAAGGGAGGGACCGGTAATCTGGAGACGGGACCCCGCTCCCAGAAACAGCCCGGTACCGATGGCACCACCAATGGCGATCATCTGCACATGCCGGCGGCTTAGGTCTTTTTGATAGCCTTCATCTGCCGCATTGGCCTGTTTGGGGAGATTCTGGTCGGGAGGAGAAGTAGTCATGCGATGATCCTGCAATGGTCGGTCTGGAGGGCCATAGCCCGGGCAGGTAGTACCTTTTCGCTTCTGTCTGGTCTGCCATGTGTTTTACGAATAGATTCTATAACCAACGCTCAAGGCTTTGCCAATGCGCCGTATCATGAAAGCAGTTTTTAACAGGCGATTATTATGTCGTTATTGATCTATCCCGTTTTTTATGTGGGGGGTGTGCGGCAGCCATGTAGGAAGATACGCAAGCCTTCTTCAAGATAGCGGCGTAGGCCGTCTCTATCTCGTGCTGGCCCGCAATGGGCGAGTCGACAAATCATGGGAGCTCCAATGGTCAGGCCAAAAAGGTGGTCTGCCGTATCCGCTGCATTTTCGAACTGTAGTAGCCCAGCTTTTTTCTGTTCATCCAGCCAGTTTTGAATGTTCGTTTTACTGTCAGCTGTATGAAATAATTCAGTCATGAGTTGCTGAATGGAGGGTGAGCGGTTTGTCTCACCAATAATAGTCCGCAGCAGGCCAAGGCGTTTCTCGCAGAGGAGGATTTCCGCCATTTGGAAGATCATGGCCCGGAGTTGCTCTTCTAGTCCGGCCTTCGGGGTGGAGGAGGGAGTCAGCGGGACGAAAAGCTCGGTAAGCAGGAGCTGTTCCACTAAGGCCCGCTTAGAGGGGAAGAAAAGATAGAGCGTTTTTTTGGACATCCCCGCATGGTGGGCGATGTGATCCATCGTGGTGCGGTGATAACCCTGTTGTTGCAACAGGGTGCAGGCTACCCGGAGAATGGTTTCACGGCGGTCCGTGTCATCATGAGGCTGCATAGCACCACACTCCCTGTGAGATGGAAAGGAAAGTCAGCTTTTGCCCGATTCCTGCATGGGGCTGTCAAGTCTTATAAAAGAAGCTGTTTCCCGCATGATATTTTTAATCTTGTTGAAAAGAGGTGGGATTGACCAGCAGAGTGGAAACTGATTAGTTTCCACCCCTATTTGTTTTTTCATGATGGTACATGGTGCAGGTTGGCTTATTTTCTAGCCCTGTTGTTCCATGTTCATTTCTTAGAGAGCCTGCCCGTCTATGCCCATAATCCGCCCGAAATTGGCTATATACCTGTCCCAAACGGTATTTTATGGCAGTGCGGCTTTGCTGGGCCTTGGGACTCTGGCCGGGTGCCAGAAGAAAACCCCGCCAGTAGCACCGCCGCAATCTGTAGCTGTTATGACCCTGCATGCGCAGAGCGTTCCGCTGGAAACATCTTTGCCGGGACGGACTGATGCTTATGAACAGGCGCAGATACGCCCGCAGGTCAGCGGTGTTCTGGTGGCCCGTATGTTTGAAGAGGGCAAAGACGTTCAGGCGGGACAACCTCTCTATCAGATTTATATTGCGCCTTTTCAGGCAGCGTTCGATCAGGCTCGTGGTCGGCTGATGGAAGCACAGGCCAGTGCCATCCGTGCCCATGCTCAGTTGAAGCGGTATAAGGCTCTTGTTGGTCCAAGAGCTATCAGCCGTCAGGATTATGATAATGCGCTGGCAACAGCCCGGCAGGCGGATGCCGAAGTGGTGCAGGCGCAGGCCGCTGTGGAGACGGCGCAGGTCAATCTGAACTATACCCATGTCCAGTCACCGATTGATGGCCGCATTGGTAGGACACTCTACACGGCAGGGACGTTGGTTACGGCGAATCAGAGTGCCCCGATTGCGGTGGTCACACGGCTGGACCCGATTTATGTGGATGTTAATCTGGCAGCAGAAGACATGATCCGCCTGCGGCGTGAACTGGCATCCGGCCAGCTGGAGCGTAAAGGTAATGAAGCTGCCGTGACGCTGGAGCTGCCTGATGGGTCTAGCTATGGCCAGACGGGCCAGCTGAAGCTCTCCGAAGTTACGGTCGATCCCTCCACGGGGACGCTGGTGATGCGTGCTGTTATGCCCAATCCGGACAAGCTGCTTCTGCCGGGCATGTTCGTCCATGCCCACATCAAGGAGGGAAGCGACCCGAATGCGCTGCTTCTGCCGCAGGTTGGTGTGCAGCGGACCCCTAAAGGTGAGCCTTACGTCATGGTGGTGGACGGGCAGAACCATGTTCATATGCGCATGGTTTCACTGGGCCAGACGGTCGGTGCCCGCTGGATGGTCTCCAAAGGGCTGAAAGACGGGGAAAGGGTGATCGTACAAGGGTTGCAGAAAGTCCATCCTGAGGGAGAGGTCAGGCCGCATGAGGTCAGTCTGGCTGATCTGGGGATGGAGTAACGGCCCATGTCACTCTCACGTTTCTTCATTGACCGCCCCGTTTTTGCCTGGGTGGTGGGGCTGATCATTATGCTTGTGGGTGGTGTGTCCATCACCCGGATGCCTATTGCCCAGTATCCGACTATTGCTCCGCCGCAGATTGCCGTTGCTGTGGATGACCCCGGTGCCTCGGCCGATACGGTCAATAATACGGTGGTGCGGCCCATTCTTCAGCAGATGTCTGGGCTGGATCATCTGGAATATTTGTCTGCCCAGTCCTATGGCAGTGGCCACATGGAAATTGACCTGACCTTCGAGCAGGGGACCAATCCCGATATTGCTCAGGTGCAGGTGCAGAACAAGCTTCAGCTTGCCCAGCCACGTCTGCCGCCGGAGGTGGTTAGTCAGGGGCTGAGTGTTACCAAGGCTGCTAAGAACTTCATGCTTGTCATCGGGTTCATCTCCACAGATGGCAGCATGAACGGGAAGGATATTTCGGATTACGTGGCATCCAACGTGATGGATCCGCTTTCCCGTATTTCCGGTGTGGGGGATCATACACTTTTCGGCTCCGAATATGCCATGCGTATCTGGATGGACCCGGATAAACTGTACAAATATGGCCTGACTGTCGGTGACGTGCAAAGTGCCATTCAGAGCCAGAATATTCAGGTGGCGTCCGGTGAATTAGGTGGCCTGCCTGCCCGTAAGGGAATCGGGTTTGATGCGAACATCATCGGTCCAGTCCGTCTGACAGAGCCGGAGCAGTTCAGTAACATGCTGCTGAAGGTCCAGCAGGATGGTAGTCAGGTCCGTATGAAGGATATCGGGCATGTGGAGTTGGGCGCACAGAGCTACAATTTTACATCCCGCTATAACAACCAGCCTGCCACGGCTATGGCTCTGAAGTTGGCTCCGGGTGCCAATCAGATGGTGACGGAAGCGGCTGTCCGGGCCAAAATCACCCAGCTTTCCCAGTTCTTCCCTAAAGGGCTGAAGGTTGTGTACCCGTTGGATACAGAGCCTTTCATTACTCACTCCATTGAGGAGGTGATTGAGACATTGCTTGAGGCCATTGCGCTGGTCTTCATTGTGATGCTCGTTTTCCTTCAGAATTTTCGGGCCACGTTGATTCCAACCATTGCCGTACCTGTGGTGTTGTTGGGGACGTTCGGTATCCTGTCGGTGCTGGGCTATAGCATCAACACGTTGACCATGTTGGCGATGGTGCTGGCTGTGGGGCTGCTGGTGGATGATGCCATCGTGGTGGTGGAGAATGTCGAACGTGTGATGAGTGAGAAAAAGCTCTCACCACGGGAGGCAGCTCGTGAATCCATGGATGAAATCTCCGGGGCACTGGTGGGTATCGTGCTGGTTCTCAGTGCGGTCTTCCTGCCGATGGCGGCTTTTGGCGGGTCGACAGGGGTGATTTATCGGCAGTTTTCCATCACGGTGGTGGCGGCTATGTGGCTGTCTGTTCTGGTGGCGATGGTCATGACACCGGCCCTTTGTGCCACCATGCTCAAGCCGACCCAGCATGAGGTGCATTTTCGCCCGGCTGTCTGGTTCAACCGGCAGTTCGAGCGACTGACGAACCGCTATATTGGCGGGGTGCGGCACATGCTGCGCTTGCGTAATCTGGCAATGGTTATTTTCGCTGGTCTGACGGTTCTAGTCGGTTTCCTGTTTATGAAGGTGCCAACGGGCTTCTTGCCGGATGAAGATCAGGCCCTCATTTTCGGGCAGGTCAGCATGCCTGCCGGGGCGACTGATGCGCAGACAGGGGCCGTCAATCGCCGCATCACGGATTATGTGCTGAAGACCTATGGCCGGGATGTTGAATCCGTTTTCACCATGAATGGCTTCAGCTTTGCCGGACAGGGGCAGAATGCCGGGGCGTTCTTCATCCGTCTCAAGCCGTGGGATGTGCGGCCGGGTTATGAACATTCCAGCATGGCCATTGCCAACAAGATTATGAAGCATTTCTGGGGCGACCCGGCAGCACAGATTTACGCCCTGAACCCACCTGCGGTGATGGAGCTTGGTAACGCCACAGGTTTTGATCTGGAGTTGGAAGATAACGGTCATATCGGTCATCAGGCCTTCCTTGCGGCTCGGAATAAACTTCTGGCAGCAGCCTCCAAAAATCCGCTGCTCTCCGCCGTGCGTCCGATGGGGCTGGAAGATGCACCTCAGTTCGTGCTGGACCTGAATCGTGAGAAGGCCAATGCACAGGGCATCAGCAATGCGGACCTCAATACGACCATTCAGGGGGCGTTCGGGTCCATCTATGTCAATCAGTTTACCCGGAATGACCGCGTAAAGCAGGTCTATATTCAGGGTGAGCCGTTCTCCCGTATGACACCGGAGGATCTGAACCGCTGGTATGTCCGCAACAATGTGGGGGACATGGTGCCTTTTAATGCTTTCGCGTCGGGGCATTGGGTTGTCGGCCCGCAGAAGGTGGAAAACTATAACGGTCTGAACTCTTATGAGATTCAGGGTGTGCCTGCTGTGGGGGTTAGTTCCGGTCGTGCCGTGGCGGAGATTGAGAAGATCATCAAGACCCTGCCTCCGGGTGTCGGGTATGAATGGACGGGTCTGACCTTCGAGCAGTTGGCCTCTGGCAATGCTACAGGGCCGCTTTATGCGCTGGCTGTCATCGTGATTCTGCTCTGTCTGGCGGCTCTTTATGAGAGCTGGGCTATTCCGTTTGCCGTGCTGCTGGTGTTGCCGTTGGGCGTGCTGGGGGCTATCGGCTCGACCCTGTGGCGTGGGCTGAGCAATGACGTGTATTTTCAAGTCGGGCTGCTGACAACGGTCGGTCTGGCCGTGAAAAATGCCATCTTGATCGTGGAATTTGCCAAATTCTTCTACGACCAGGGCGATACATTAGAAGATGCTGTGCTGAAGGCCGGGCGGGAGCGTCTGCGTCCTATCCTGATGACTTCCATTGCCTTTGTCTGTGGTGTGTTTCCGCTGGCTATCGCGACAGGTGCGGGTGCAGCCTCCCGTGTGGCCATCGGTACCTGCGTGGTGGGCGGGATGATTACCGCTACTGTGTTGGCCGTCTATTTTGTGCCGCTGTTCTTTGTGGTTGTGCTGCGCCTCTTCAAGGTCAAACGGCTTTCGGAACAGCACAAAGCAGAGCAGGAAGGAGACCACGCATGAGCATGAAACTGCATGGCAGAAACAGGGCTGTTCTTGCGGGGGTGATAGGGCTTGGCAGTCTGCTGCTCTCTTCCTGCAATATGGCTCCAAAATATCAACGGCCTGACCCGGCAGTGGCGAAGACATACCCGGCAGATGCGGAGATTAAACCGGGTCAGCCAGTTCATCAGCAGGTGTCTGACCTTGGCTGGGAAGATTTCTTCACGGACCCACGGCTGAAGGCCCTGATTGGCCTCTCCCTTGCCAATAACAGGGATCTTGCCGCTCAAATGGCGGCTGTGGCCGCCGAACGGGGGCAGTATCAGGTTCAGAATGCGGCTTTGTTTCCGACCATTTCGGTGGGGGCTGGAGCGCAGTATGCAGGGCCTTCCGATACGGCGGGGTTCTCCTTTGCGCCAGGGGCCGGTGAATCCGTTTCCACCCTGCGTTTCTATCAGACCTCCATCGGTTTCTCGTCGTATGAGATCGATCTCTGGGGCCGTATCCGCAACATGAGTCAGGCTCAGAAGCAGCAGACATTAAGCACGGCGGAGAATCTACGGAATCTGTGGATCACGACCGTGTCGCAGGTGGCAAGTACCTACATTCAGTGGTTGGCGGATCGCCGTTTGCTGGACCTTGCCCGGCGTACGGCCCGCACGAGGGCGGATACGTGGCGTTTAAATAAGCTAGAATATGACCATGGCGAGCTTGATGCCCTGACTCTGGCCCAGAGTGCGGCGGAACTTGAGCAGGCTCGTTCGGATGAGGAAAAAGAAACACGGGCAGTCGCAGATGATGAACATGCGTTGCAGCTGCTTGTAGGCGTTCCATTGCCTGCTGATCTGCCTCCTCCTCTGCCTATGGGACGGCAGACGATGATTGCTGATCTTCCTGCTGGTTTGCCATCTGACCTGTTGCAGCAGCGACCAGACATTATGGCGGCTGAACATAGCCTGCTAGGAGCTCATGCCTCTGTGGGCGCAGCACGGGCGGCTTTCTATCCCCGTGTGACGCTAACAGCGAGTGAAGGGACTAGCTCCCTCCAATTTCGTCGCCTGTTCAGTCGCCTAGCGGAAACATGGGGGGTATCGCCCAATATCAGCATTCCGTTGCTGACATGGGGTGTCAATGAAGGGAACTTGCGGACAGCCAAGGCCAAGCTGAAACAGAGCGTTGCGGAATATCAGAAGGCCATCCAGTCGGCCTTCCGGGAAGTCTCTGATGCTTTGACAGCCCGGGAAACCTACCGCAGGCAGGATAGTCATATGATCGTGTTGGAGACACAGGCCCAACGGGCTTACGATCTCGCCCGGATGCGCTATCATGCTGGCATTGACAGTTACCTGACCACATTGGTGCAGGAACGTCAGCTTTATCAGGCCCAGCAGACCCGTATCATGGTTGAGGCGGCACGTTTCCAGAACATGGTGACCTTGTATCGTGCGTTAGGTGGTGGCTGGAGCCAGAAAAGCCGGGGTGTATCTGACACGCCTCCCGGCCATCTATAAGCGGTCGTGTCGAAGGGAGAGGGCATATGCGTTTTGTAAAAAAGGCCGGTCTGCTGGTGGGAGCTGGTGTGATGTTGGTGAGTGCGGCAGGACTGGCCCCAGCGCAGGCTGATGATTTTAATACGGTCATTAGAAAGCCTATGCCCACCTCTAGCCTGCCTCGGATGCATGCTGATTACAGCATGTTTCATTTCGTGCCACGAGGTGACGAGGTAACTGTGCAGCCCGAGCGTAACCGCCTTCTTTTTCGTAAGAAAAGTGGTCAGCCGGATGGCTATGCGGAACGTCGTGGGGCTGCCATTGTCTATTATGATGCTAGTGGTAAGCCCATTCGCATTCAGCGTCTCACCCCGGAAGAGCTGGATCGGATGAATCAGTAAGGGAGCCGTAGCTCCGAACCGGCTTCAGCGTTTCCACTTCCAGTAGCCATAAAGGCCAAGGCCGGTATAGCCTGCATAAAGCAACGCCGTGATGGTGAGTGAGCGGTTGAGGAACAGCCCTGTATAGATCACATCAATGCCCGACCAGAGCAGCCAGCTGACCCGGTGGCGGCGGGCTGTCCAGAGTTGGGCGAGCAGGCTGGCCCCGCTCAGCCCACCATCCAGCAGGGGTGTAGGGTCATCACTCCAGCGTTGCAGGGCTAGAATCCAAAGGATGGAGAGGATCAGGAAGAGGCCTGTTTCCAGCATGGCCCGACCAAGGGAAAGAGGTTGGGTCGGAAGTTCGTCAGCCGGTAAGGTGGGGAGATGTTCTGCACCTTTTACGCTTTTTCTTTTTTCCCGTGCCCACAAGGCCCAGCCATAGAGAATGGCAACGCTGAACACGCCCTGTAGCACTGTGTCTGCGTAGAGATGGGCCTGAAAGAATACCGTGCCGTAAAAGAGCGTGGCCAGCAGAGAGATGGGCCAACCAATCATGCGGCGTTGTGCGGTCAGCCAGACGCCAGAGGCACTGAACAGGGCGGCGATTAGTTCCATGGGTCAGCCTCCTTTCAGCAGCGTTAGCAGAGCTTGTCCTCTGGCTGTATGGAACCACCGGGCATGACCGATGAGATAGTCCCTACGGGAGACTTCTGCTGCTTCCCTGTTTCCAAGGATATGGCCGTAATAGGCGATCTCCGAGAGGGCAAAGGTGACATGGCAGAGGGGCAGCCAGTAGACTGTGAGCTGTTTTTCAGTGGCAGTGCGGGGCCGTTGGGCATCATAGGCGTGTAGGAAGGCCAGAAGCTGTTCTTCATGCACGGCTGGAGTACCATTCGGGTCCAGCCAGCTGATGAAGCTGCGTTCTATGGCGACGGCGAGGTCAAAAGCTGCACTGGTCAGATCACACATGCCGAAATCGAACGCACGGACCGCCGAGATGTCCTGCCCTTCCTTGCGCCAGAGCAGGTTGGCCCCATGCCAGTCCCCATGCCCCCAGAGTGGACGGTCATTCGGGAGTAGAGGGAGCAGGGCCTCATGAAAAGGAACCAGCGGGGGCAGGACATCCCGATATAGGGCCGCAGGTGGGCAGAAGGCCGTCAATCCGGCCTGTTCTGCGGTCCACGGGATGAGACTGTCGGCCAGCCTGTAGCCTAAGAGGGGATGACGGGCAGAGATGAGCGGCGGATTGTGGCGTGGTGGTGCCTGATAGGTTTCACTGGCTTGATGCAGCCGTGCCAGAAGCGCACCGCTGGAAGCGGCCTGTGCCGTGCTGTGATAAGGCCGCCATGAATCTAGTCCTCGATAGGCGTCTTGCTCTGTAAAGAGGGGGAAGGCTTCGTAGGTATAATCAGGCGTGGCGAGGGCTGTCTTTCCATCCTGCATGGGCAAGGGGGCGGCAACGGGCATCCCCTGTTGTGCTAGGTGGGTGGCAAAGCGGTGTTCTTCCGTCAATGTGTCCGCAGAGCGCAGGGCGCGTCCGTGACGTTTGAGGAACAGCCTTCCACCATCTTCCAGTGCTATGATGGCTGAGGCAGAAAACGGGCGGTGGCTATGCCAGAGGATGGGATCGTGAGTGGGTCGGACGCCCCAGTGTGGTAGCAGAGGGGGTAGGTCGCTGGCGGCCAAGGGGGGCCAGGCACAGCCATTATAACCACTCTCCAGACCAAGGGGGCGTGCCGACATACTCAGAATCCAGCGGTTAGGCTGGCAAGGGCGGCGAAGGGGGCACCGATATAATAACCCGGGGCCGAACCGCTAATTCTTGTGCCATGCAGGCCGGTCGTATCATGAGCATTCAGGGCGGTGGAATTGACCCCGGAGAGGTAACGTTGGTTGCTGATGTTGCTCAGGTTGAGCCGTAATGTGGGTTGGTGCAGGAAGCCTACATCGTTGAAGCGATAACCAAGGCTCAGATCAGCCGTCATGATGGAAGGGATACGCTCGTCATTCATAAAGGTGGAATATTGGCGGCTCATGTAATGCATGGTGATCATGCTGAAGAAATGCCCGTCATCATAGCGTAACCCAGCCCCGACCTGAAAATGAGGGCTACGGATTGCCGTTTTGCCTGCCGTTGGAAGGATGTCCCCTCCCGTAGCAATGTTATTATCGATGCTCGTATGCAGATACTCGAAGGAGGCATAGGGGCTGATATGGTGCCAAGGGCGTGTGCCAAGCTCCACATCCACGCCACGGGAGGTTTGCTTACCGGCATTGATGGTTGTGATGATGTTGGGGTTATTCGCTTCGCCTGTCTGTATCTGCCGGTTGCGGAAATTATAGTTGAAGAAGGTCAGGCTTGCCGTTAGCCAGTCTCCCGTGCGGCGGTAACCGAATTCTTCGGCGACGGAATATTCATTCTTCAGATGGGTAGTCCCGGCCTGACTGATGGAGCCATTGGCGGCCCCGTTCGCATCCACACCGGCATAGCTGTTGTAATAGGCGGAGACAGCCGGGGCCCGGAAATTGGTATTCACATTGAGGAAAATTTGATCCTGTTTTGTGACGTTCCAGCGCAGGCCGAAACGGGGCAGAGGCTCTTGCCTGTTGCTGGTAACGTTGCGCTGCGAACCCGGTACGTCGTTCGTCCCCCAGCGATGCAGCATGACTTCCTTGAAGCCGATATCCATGGCCAACCTGTCATCCATCAGGGAGATATGATCGCCTACATAGAGGGCATTGGTCTGCGACATGGTATGAAAAGCCCCAGCTAGATAGGGGTTACCATCTGGCATGAGGATGCGGTTACGCCTTTTGTCTGCCCAGATATTGGCGGCGGAGCCATCATTTCCCACGATGGTGAAGGGCTGACGCTCATTATCATCGGAGTAATCGTACCAGTAGCCCATGACGAAGTCATTCCATCTGTAATGAGCATGGAAGGCCATGTTCACGCCAGATCGGTAGCTGCGCTGGGTATAGTCAGCCCGGACAGTTTGATTATCACCCACAGGCAGGGAGGAAACGGGCTGGGAGCCGTAAAAGTTCCCTGTGCTGGAGAGTGTGGAGCCAGAGGGGAAGTTGCCATAGGCACTCTGGGCGTAGGGGGTGATGTCGAAAGAGAAACGCCGGTTGAAGCGCAGATGCACTGGTGCGCCGACATAGAGCGTTTCTTCCGGGTCACGGGCAAGACGCCAGTAGTTTGTGCTGTTTTCCCCGGGCTGGAAATGCTGGGTCAGCTTGCCGCTATGGGTGCCGTAGGTTTTCCAGTCCTCAAGGGAGGTAAAGGGGTAGTAGCTGGTATCGGCTTTGTTCCATGACCCCAGAAGGCTAGCGTGACTTCCCTGGCCCCATTCTTTGAGGAGCCTGAAGTCGATATGCTGGCGGGTGTCATAGCCCCCGCTGCGCCAGTTATCCGCATGGGTGTTGGAATAGGAAACGAACCCCCTTACGCCGCTATGGCCTATTTCTCCTGTTTCCAGCCGGATGAAGCCCCGCCTTGTGTTGAAGGAACCATAGGAGAAGGACGCAAAGCCGCCGGGCTTTAAGGCTGGGTCGAGAAAGGAGAGTTTCATCAATCCGCCTGCGGCATTGAGGACCGGGCTGTCCAAATCGGCTGACCCCTGCTGTAGGCCAATTTTGCTGTAATTTTCTGTATCGGCGAACTGGTTAGGGTAGCCGTTATAGGCGGCAATGTCGTTAAGGGGCATACCCTCCAGCACATAGCCCAGTGCATCCCCATTCAGGCCACGCACGCTGATGTTGGTGTTGGGAGAAATACCGAACGGGTCGGATGTCATGACGTTGGCACCCGGTAGGATCGATACAAGCTGAAAGGCCGATGCCATGGGGGCTTGTATGTCCATATAGCTGCGGCCCACCTCACTGATGGACTGTGTGCCATGTTGAGGGCGGATCAGCCCGCCGCCACGTTGGACAACCTCTGGGGCGGCATGGGTGGTGATGTATTCCACTTTTTTAGCCTGCACGGCATGAGGTGCCTGATGTTTGGGGGGCTGATGGGGGGTGGTGGGTTTCTGAGTCTGTTTTTCGGAGGTTGCCAGTGCCCAGCTGGGGCTGCACAGGAGCAGGAAAAGAGGGGCTGTTTTTCGGCCAGAGAAAAATGAACGCATGGAATCTTCGCCCTCGGGATACGATGGTGAAGGTTCGCGGTAGAGGCGTCAGTTCAGGGGAAGTGACGGGCAAAAGGCCCGTTCAATGTTGTGTCCTGTCCCTTCGCCGGTACGAACCGGATCAGGTTCAAAGGGTTGGATGAACGAATAGCCATCCTCTCAGCCTTACGCCATGAAGGCACCCCTCGGAACATGTCTTTCCGTTAGCAGAGAGGGCGGCTCATGTCCATTTGCTTTCCCGTTTGTAAGGGTGGTTGTTATGGCTCATGGGATTCCCTTGTAAAAAAGCCGTATTCTGCCAATATCGAATGGAAATGTGCATTTTCGGTTCGTTAAATGGAGGTTACATGCCCATCATTGCACCAAGCCTGCTTGCTGCTGATTTCTCCAATCTGCGTCATGAGATGGACGCTGTTGCGGATGCACCGTGGCTGCACCTTGATGTCATGGATGGGCATTTTGTGCCGAATATTTCCTTTGGGATGCCTGTCATCAAAGCGTTGCGCCCTCATAGCAAGGCCCGTTTTGATGCTCATTTGATGATTGAGCCGGCAGACCCCTATTTGGCTGCTGTGGCGGAGGCTGGTGCGGATCATATCACCGTGCATGTGGAGGGGAATGCCCATCTCCATCGTACGTTGCAGACCATTAAGGCCTTGGGCTGCAAGGCAGGCGTGGCTATCTGCCCGGCCACACCACCGGAGGCTCTGTCGGAAGTGATGGACATGGTCGATATCATTCTGGTTATGACGGTTAATCCTGGTTTCGGGGGACAGAAATTCCTGCATGGTCAGTTAGCCAAGATACGGACCCTTGCCGGGATGATTCGTAAGAGCGGGCGTGACATTGTGCTGGGTGTTGATGGCGGTATTGATGAGATTACCACCCCGCTGGTGACAGAAGCCGGTGCGACCATGTTGGTGGCGGGCTCTGCCATTTTTGGTAAGGATGATCGCAAGGCAGCGATTGAAGGGCTGCGTGCCGTAGCCCGGCCAGCTCAGCTGGCAGTCTCCTCAGGGGAATGATGGTTGTTTAGGTCTTGCTGGCGGTATTTCAGGTTGCTGCTGGTCTCTTTGCCCCGGCGGCGGCATAAGGGAGTAAGCCCCGTCTGTCTTTATCAGGACAGAGAAGAAGGCGATGTGGATCAGGGTGCCCTGCTGACAGGGGGCGTGTTCCGTTTTGGCCAGAAGACCTATAGCCTGCCCCTGCGGGGTGTCTGGCAGACCAATAGCTGGCCGGAAGATGTTCGCCGCTGGTTCTATGGGTTTGACTGGCTAAGGGATTTACGGACATTCGGGACGAACGGTGCCCGGCTTTTGGCTCGGTCCATGGTGGCCTCATGGGCGGATCGTCCGCCAACCGACCCGGTCGCACGGGAAAGTGGCGTGATGGGGCGGCGGTTGGCAAATTGGCTGGCGCATTATGAATTCTGCCTCTCCACCGCTACGGAAGGAACGCAGCAGCTGGTGCTTGATGCTGCTGTGCGGGAGGCCCGCCGTCTTTCAGCTATGTTGCCTCTGCCGCCCATAGGCTGGGAGGGGCTGGCGGTCCTAAGGGGGCTGTTGGCTGTTTATATGGCCGTACCGTATTATGATGGTTTCTTCAAAAGATTTGAGCAGCAGCTCCCGCTAGAGCTGAAGCGTTTGATGGGCGAAGATGGCATTACAGCCGAGCGCAGCCCGGAAGCGCAATATCGGTGTGTGCAGGAGCTGACGGCCATTCAGGGCATGTTCAGCACCTTGCAATGGATGCCGCCGGACTGTGTGCCGGTGATGCTGGGACGTGCCTGCGCTGTGCTACGTGCCTTCTGTCATGGTGATGGTGGGCTGGCTCTGTTCAATGGCTCTCAAGAGCGTGGTGCAAAAGCTGTGCAGGACCTGTTGGAGCAGGCTGAACGCTACAGGGTTGTTGCGTCTAGCCTTAACAGAGGCGGGTTTGTCCGTTTGACGGCAGAGCGGTCATTATTGCTGGTGGATGTTGCTGCGCCACCTTCGGCTGGTATGGACCGTTTAGCCCATGCTGGGACTTTGTCTTTTGAGTTTTCTCACCATCGGCAGCGGTTGTTCGTGAATTGTGGTGCGGCGGAAGGCGGGGCATGGCAACGGGCTTTGCGTGGTTCTGCTGCTCATACGATTTTGGTCGTAGATGGGGAGTCTTCGTCTGATTTTGGAGAGGATGGCCATGTAACCCGCCGTCCCTCACAGGTGCGCTGCGAACAGAAGCGTCAGGGCCGCACGCAGGAGCTGCACCTGTCACATAATGGATATTATCCATCTTATGGGGTCATTTGGTTCCGTTCTCTATTTCTGGCTCCCTCCGGTGAGGAATTAAGGGGACAGGAAGTGGTGGAAGGGGAACGGGATGTTCCGTTTACGTTGCGGTTCCATATTCACCCCGATGTTCGTGTGGAGAGGGAGGATGACGAGATCCTGCTCCATGCTCCGTCAGAGATATGGCGTTTCCATCAGACAGGCGGTGTGATTGCTTTGGAGGAAGACCTGTATATGGGCCGTGGTGCGCCAGAGCAGACCTCCCAGATTATTGTCCAGTCTCTTCCCGGCCGGACCGTACCTGCGCCAGTCGATGCGGCTGATGCCGGGAATAGGGCATCAAAGCCCCCAAAACGCCAGCAGAAGATTGAATGGGTGTTGGAGTATGTCCCCCTTTAGGGGGACTAGGGGGTTTCCTTGCGGATGATAGTTTGCTGGTGGGGGTTATACTCGTAAAGGTGGAGTGTGCCCTTCTGTATGAGGTGGGCTGCCTGACCAATCAGGTCAGTGGGCAGCAGGAACCATTCCTTCGGGTAGATCAGCTTCCCCATACGATCACGGACGTGAAGTATCGCCCGTGAGGGAGCGAAAAAGCGGTGAAGGCAGTCTTCCACCTTGCGGTGGGAGAGATTGACCAGCGTATAGGTGGCTACAATGTCCACGGGGGCCATAAGAAAGGTGGGGTCATTGCGGGCATCGGCTATTCGGCGGCGAACATCGCCGCTTGTGACGCCAATTTTATAAAGTTTTCCACGTAGGTTACGGATGGCCGGCACATCGGAGAGAGAACGGGCAACATAAATGGTGCCAGTGGCGTTGGTTACAGCCTCACTACCGGCGAGTGGCCCAAGGCCGGTACGAGAGATAAAGCGTGCCGTTTTATCTTCCGTCAGAGATTTGCGGAAGGACGACATGAGTGGATCGCTCTCTGTCCCGTTAGAAAAGATGATACGCAGGCGATGTTCTCGGTCGCCGTGGCGGTAGGTCTTTTCGTATTTCTCGGCGACATAGGCAATCAGGCCGTTACGGATGAAGAAGTCACCTTCCGCAGGTTCAAGAATCTGCTTCTTCCTTACACGCTTTGCTGTACGGATTCCGTTAGCCACATCTTGCTGTACGGCTTCGAACAGGGCCGCATAATCCTGAAAATTGGCGCAGGGCGTGATGACGGCCTGATGCTCGGGCACGGCTCGTTCTGCGGCGGGGCTGGAATGGCGGAGCTTGAAGATGCTGGTATCCATGTCCAGACTATCATCATTGAGAATGTCATCTAGCGATTGAGGGACATCCGTAAAGGCTTGTTCATCCCGCCAGTCCGGCAGGGGGGGAGATGATGGAGTGGGCTTGGCCAGCAGCCCCAGCCTGTCAGCCTCTTTTGTATCTGGGGATGGAGCCTGCGCCAGACGATCCCAGGCGGCAGCAAGGCACATTTCATCGTGATCTTCAGCGCGAATATCCGGCAATCTGCCGTGGTCTTCAAAAAAGCGGCTCACTCGGTCCAGAAGGTCCAACGCCGTTTTGCCGGTGCTTCGCCCTTGCCGGGGGGATGACGTAGCACCCATCAGCAGGCCCAGTTCGTCATCCTCAGCGAAAATATCTTCCAGTGTGAGACGCTTCATCAGGTTAGCCTTGTTGCTGACGTGCCTTGGCTTTAGCCTTGGCAAGATGGAGCCGGGCAATAGCCAGACGCTGTTCCCGCTCATCGGGCGAATGGGGATCAGGCAGGCGGCCTTCCTGCGCTATGAAGGCTCGGAGCCGGGGCCAGAGGAGCATGGCCTCCTCATCCGTCATGGGGTAATTCTGGGCGGTGAAAGCGGTCTTGATCTGCGCTAGCAGAGGGGCATCCATATCACGGGAGATGATTTCAAACCGTTCCTGGAAGCAGTTGACGCTGTCGATCAACTCAATATCGAGCTCTTTTACATTGATGAGTCGCCTGACGAGGCTGAGCAGGGTATTGGGTGCGCTTTCGGGAGAGGTGTCTCCGTCTTCCCGTGTGTGGGATGTGTTTTCTGCCCCGGGTGATGTGGGAGCCTCATGCGGTTGTAGCGGGGCGGTTTCTTCCTCCGGGAGGGTTTGCCGGGCCAGTGTGGAAAGATTGATGCGGGCGGAAAGCTGCTGCCGGACAGATTCCGTCTCATCCTTTGTCAGATCAGGGTAGCGTTGCTCGATGATGCCCGTCAGCACAGGCTGGTTGATGGCCTCTGGGATTATGCCAGGGTTGAGGGCACGGCTGGACATATGCTGGTGAGTGGCGGCGACGAGGTCGTTCATGTCTCTTTCGCAGATGTCACGGGCACGCTGGGTCGGTGGTTCATCAAGGTTGTGAATACCAATAGTGACATGCCCCTGCTCATCCGTGCTGACAGGGGCCCGGATGTCGCCATCCTCCCGCCGGTAGAACTTGAAGTTCGGTGCTAGAACTTGTTCCATCAGCAGGGAGCCGGAAATGGCTTTGAGCATGTCATTCACGGCATCCTGCACGGCCTGTGTTTCCACCCCCGGCTCGGCGACTAGATTGGTGAAGACAGCCCGTGTCTTGGCGGGGGCATCTCGTGTGGCTCGGCCGATGATCTGCACAATTTCCGTCAGGGAGGAGCGGTAGCCGATGGTCAGGGCATGTTCGCACCAGACCCAGTCGAATCCTTCCTTAGCCATGCCTAGAGCAATGATAATGTCCACTTTGGCCCGGTCGGCTTCGTCATCCCGTTTGCCATCCGGCCCATTGATGGTTTTGGCAAGGCTGGCTTTTACCCGTTCCCGGTCGGGGCCATCATCTACAAGGTTGGCCAGTTTGATGAGCCGGCCATCCGGGCGGCGGATGAGGTCGAACCCAGTTTCAGGGTCCCGTTTTTCAACCGTGCCGATGAGGTCGATGATCCTCCCGACCTCATTATATTTGTCGTCAAAGGCCTCGGATGACCCACGATGCGGAATATGGATGATGGTCTTGCGTGTGGGGTCCAGAACATCCTTCAGCCCGTTGATGTAGGTGCCTTTGTAGAATTCGTAGGAAATGCCCAGCTTCTTGAGGAACTCATACCCCTCCAGCTGTTCGTAATAGCTGTAGGTGATGGGGGTGAAGCGGCTTTCATCCTCCGGACGGAGAACAGGGACGGAATCCCCCCGGAAGTAACTGCCCGTCATCGCCATGAGATGGCAGCGGTCCCGGCTCAGCAGCTCTCGTAGGATGGAGCCGAGGCGGTTATTATCCCCCGCTGAAACATGATGGAACTCATCCACGGCGATGAAGCAGGAATCAAAACGCTCTACACCATCCTGTGCGATGACGGCATCATACCCAAAGCGGAAGGTGGCATGGGTGCAGACCAGCACCTGCGCCGCATCATCCTGCAAGAAGTCCTGAAAAGCCTGCACCTTGCGGGGGGAGCTTTCGTCACTGTCGAGACAGAGGTTCCAGCGGTCTTCCACCACCCAGTCACATTCAAAACCGACAAGGGCCGTACTGCGGAAGGAGCCTCCGATGGAGGTCTCCGGCACGCAGATGATGGTCTTCTTCACATGCTGGTGGCGCATCTTGTCCAGCGCAACGAACATGAGGGCACGGCTCTTCCCGGCGGCGGGTGGGGCCTTGAGGAGAATATGCTGGGCCTGCCGGACCTTATAGACACGCTCCTGCATGGGGCGCATTCCCTGTGCGTTAGTGCCGGCCTTGCTGTGGCCATAGGTCATGGTGAATGTGGTCGCCATCGGGTCAGCCCTCCTGTGTCTTTGTTGCGGAGCGTTTTTTGCGGACAGTCCGTTTCTTCTGGTCCTGCTCCACACGGGCAGCATAGCGGCGGAAGAGATGCTCAAGCCGCTGTGTATCGTTGGTAAAAGCCTGCCCCTTGTTATACAGCCCTTCCAGCAGGGCATCATTGGCCCGATGGGCCGCCCAGAGGTCGGCAGGCATTTTGTCCGGGTCGTACAGATCGGCCAGAGACTTGTCGAAATAGGACGCCCGCACCCGCATGATCGCCCGGCCGGACTGTTTCAGGGCTTCCTTGTCCGCCTCCGTGAGGGCAGGCACGGGGAAGGTGTGCCAGCCAAGCGTGTTGGAATATTGGAAGTCCGTTTTTAGGCGGCTACAGACCGTGCCCCCCCAAACCCAATGCATACGGGAAACCAGCAGGGCAAAGCACCATTCCGGCGCATCATAGAGGACGAAGTTCCTGTCCCCGGAAATAACGTCCGAATTGACCCGGATGGTCGGGAGATAGGGGCGGCGTTCCGAGCTGACACGGGGGATGAGGTAGGCGTGATTCTGTGGGGCATTATGCTCCCTGAACTGCCATGGGCGATCCAGTAGCTTCTGGTTTTTCTGGGCTTCTTTGATTTTGAAGGTGCGGGCCTCAAGGGTGGCTTCAATGCGGTTTTTAATTGGAACAATTGCTTGAGCTTTTTTAATATCCGCATCATCAATCCAGAGGCAGTAACGGTCTAGATCATTGATGGCCTCTCTGGACCCCATGAAACGCCGGATGAAGGGTTCTGCCTGTGGGGCCTGTTGCAGGAGCAGGTCTCTTTCCTCTGGTGAGAGAAGGAGATGGCCATTATCGGCAGGCATGTTGCCGAAAAGCATTTCTGGCAGCCCAAAGAGGCTTTTACTGGCTTTTTCTACAAAGACATACGGGGCATCCAGCAGATAGGCATTGATGTTCTGGGCCTGATGTTCCGTCTCCCCCATGAAGAGCCGTTTTGGTGCTGTGGTGGTTTTGGGATTCGGGCGGTTTCTCAGCCCGACAATGATGCAGATGACAGCGGCATTATGGCTGGCATTGTTGCGCCATTTGAAGGAGGTATGAGCAAAGCTGATCTCTAGCCCTTCTCCCAGCAGGTCGGGCCAGAGGGCATTGACGGCTTGTCCCTGACAGAGCGAATTGGTGGCGACCAGCGCAGCCTCTGCCTGTCGCCCCTGAATATAGCGGGCCGCCTTGAAGTACCATGCCGCCACATAATCCAGCCCCTTATAGTTTTTCACGGAGCCGGAAAAGACGGTAGTCATGTCGGCTTTCTGCTCCGCATTCTGGTATTGTTTGCCCAGAAAAGGCGGGTTGCCGATGATGTATACGAGGTCCTCCGCCTTTGGTGGCGGGCAGACCGTATCCCAGTCGAGCCGCAGCGCATTGCCGCAGACGATATGGGCAGCCTCCCGCAGTGGCAGGGGGGCAATGGCACGGCCAAAATGTTCGGCAAAAATGGCGTTGGCCTGATATTCCGCAATAAACAGGGCCAGCTTGGCCGTCTCAGCAGCGAAATCGGCACATTCTATGCCGTGAAAATTGGCAATCGGGATGACAGAAAACAGCTCCATCGTGTCATTGCCGTTCAGTGTGGCCAGCCGTTGCAGGATGGTCATTTCCAGCTCTCGCAGCTGGCGATAGGCAATGACAAGAAAGTTCCCGGAGCCACAGGCGGGGTCAAATATATGGATATGCCCGAGTTTCCGCAGGAGCTTTTGCAAAGCAGCGGGTTTGTCCCAGTTTTTTTGGATGTCGCTGCGCAGACCATCGAGGAAGAGAGGGTCGATCACCTTCCGAATATTGGGAACAGACGTGTAATGCATCCCCAGTTCGGCCCGGATGCCCGTATCCGCAACGGACTGGATCATGGAGCCGAAAATATCGGGGTTGATGTCCTTCCAGTTCAGTTCGCAGGCGTCTTTCAGATAGCGGAAGGCTGTGACATCAAAGGTCGGTATGTTGATGTCACCCGCAAACAACCCGCCATTGACGTATTTTAAAGGGGCAGTCCAGTCTGGTAGATGGTTACGTTCGTCCTGCGGTAAGTTCATGGCCTCAAACCCGGCCTGAAGGACTGTATGCAGGGCCTCGCCTTTTTTCCCGCCATAATCCAGCACAAGGCGTGTGAACTGGCCTTTGGGGAAGATGCCGACATCCTCGGAGAATAGGCAGAAGATCAGCCGCATCATGAACTGGTTCATGATGTGGGTGTGGCTGGGATTTTTCCACGCAGGGTTATGTCGAATGAGGGCATCGTACAGTCTGGCCAGCTTGCCAGTAGCCTTCACATCAACAGGGTTTTCCTCCACAGCCCGGTAACGCTCTTTACCAGCAGCAGGGAGGAAGAAGCCAAAATGTTCCGCCAGTTCATCAAACCGGCAATGCAGGCTTCCCCCACTGGCAGGGTGAAAAGCGGCTAGCATGGTGCCGTCTGTTGTGAGGAGAATGGCCGGTTTTGCCTGTTTGTTGCGGCTGGATGTTTTCAGCTGATCGAGAACGGAATCTACCGTAGTTTGTTCTGTCTCTCCTGCTGGGGCAAAATGAAAACGGCGACTCAACAGAATCCCACCGGGGAGGTCGGAGCGGTTGGAAGCCCCTTTGCGTAGCCTGTCTATGGTTGCTTTTGCAGCATCCGTAGCAAGTGCGAAGTCGTAGGGAAATGAACTGGCATTATAGGGCTGAGATGCGAGGTCCGAGAGAGCGTCATAGATTTCAGTCGGATTCACAGTATCAACCCTTTATTAAGAATGAGGGAAGAAGCGAATCACATGCCGTCAGTTTTGTCCAGATCCGTTACTGCATGACATGTAATCAGAGAGGGTTGTGGCCCTCTCCGACTGTATAAAGTGGCTTTACCCCACCCGGACGAGGATGTGTTTCTTCTTGCCGGAGGAGAGTTTCAGCGCACCATCGGTCAGGTCGGCAGATGTGATGATCTGGTTTTCATCCTTGATGACCACATCATTCAGCCGGGCACCACCACCACGGATGAGGCGGCGGGCTTCACCACCACTGGCAGCTAGTCCGGCTTCTGCAAAGAGCTTGAAGGCGGGCATCCCCTCGGCTGGCAGGCCGGAAGATAGCGTAACTTCCGGTAGAGCAGCTTGAACACTGCCCTGTTCAAACACCTTGCGGGCTGTCTCGGCGGCGTCTTCTGCGGCGGCACGGCCGTGGCAGATGGCCGTAGCTTCGGTAGCCAGAATTTTTTTGGCCTCGTTGATTTCCGCACCTTCTAGCGCACCGAGACGCTCACATTCCTCCACGGGAAGGTCAGTGAACATCTTGAGGAAGCGGCCTACATCGGCATCCTCGGTATTGCGCCAGAACTGCCAGTAATCGAAGACAGGCCGCCGTTCTTTGCGAACCCATACGGCCCCATTGGCGGACTTGCCCATTTTCGCCCCGGAAGAGGTAGTGACAAGCGGCGTTGTCAGCCCGAACAAGCGTGCCCCATCAGTGCGACGGGCAAGGTCGATGCCGGAGACGATGTTGCCCCACTGGTCGGAACCACCCATCTGGAGGATGGCACCGTGGCGGCGATACAGCTCCCGGAAGTCGAAGGCCTGAAGGATGGAGTAGTTGAACTCTAGAAAGGTCAGGCCCTGTTCACGGTCCAGACGCTGCTTCACGCTCTCGAAAGATAGCATCCGGCTGACAGAGAACTGCACTCCGACATCCTGAAGCAGGTTGATGTAAGAGAGCTTGTCCAGCCAGTCCGCATTATTGACGAGGCGGCATTTGCCATTATCAAAGTTCAGGAACTGTCCCAGCGAGGCCCGTAGACCGGCGAGATTGTGGGTGATGGTCTCATCTGTCATTAGGGACCGGGCTTCATCACGGAAGGACGGATCACCGATCTTTGCCGTCCCCCCACCGATCAGGGCGATGGGATTATGACCGTGTTTCTGGAGTAGGCGCAGCATCATGATTGACATGGCATTACCCACATGCAGGGAGTCCGCCGTGGGGTCGAAACCAATATAGGCCGTGATGGGGCCTGCTAGCATCAGTTCGTCCAGCGCTTCGAAATCCGTACATTGGAAGATCATGCCACGGGCTTTGGCTTCCCGCAGGAATGGGCTTTTAAGTGATGTATCGGTCATGAAGGGCCTTCTTCCTGAATTTGGATGTCCTGTCAGCAGGGTGATGGTCAGCCGACTGCTTCTGCGGCGGGTTCGGGCATCAGGGTGTCTTCGGGGGCGAAGTGGTTCCGCTGCCGGGTTGTCACATGGTCTTCCAGCGCATCGGCAATCAGTTCGGCCTGCTGGGAGAAGATGTGGTCGGCATTGTCGAAGACACGATAATCGACTGTGACATTCTTCTGTGTGTTGAGCTTGTCCACCAGCTTGCGGATGACAGGCTCAGGGGCCATGCTGTCTTTTCCACCGGCAATCATCAGGCCGCTGCATGGGCAGGGAGCAAGGAAGTTGAAGTCATAATCATCAGCCGGAGGGGCAACGCTGATCCAGCCACGGATTTCCGGGCGGCGCATGAGCAGCTGCATCCCCACAAAGGCACCGAAGGAATAACCGGCAATCCACAATTCGGAGGAGTTGGGGTTAATCATCTGCATCCAGTCCAGCGCAGCAGCGGCATCGGAGATTTCCCCAATCCCACCATCATAACGCCCTTGGGAGCGACCTACCCCACGGGAGTTGTAACGCAGAACAGAAAAACCCATTGTCTGGAAGCGTCGATACATGGTGTAGGCGATGCGGTTGTTCATCGTCCCGCCATGCAGCGGATGTGGATGGATGATAAGAGCGAGAGGGGCGTTTGGGTCTTCAGAATGATGGTAATGGCCTTCTAGCCGCCCGTCCGGGCCGGCAAACATGACTTCAGGCATGCGTCTCTCACCTTCTTGTCCACCCATTGCCCATTGGAGGCCCGGAGTGGTTGTGCAAACCGACAATGCCCGGGTCCTGTCCGGGCCCGGGCATAATTTAACGCCCCGGTCAGAAGGCACAGCCCCAGTCCGGGAGGAACATACCGGCGTTGTATATCGGTTCCACCCTCGTAATTTCTACCAAATTCGACTCTTCTGCTTTGGTTTTTTCAAAATAGTAAAGAAGGTTGTATCTATCGTCCTTCATGGGCATGGCTTGTCGTAGAGTGTTCGGGCGGGGCATGGCTCCATGCGTGTCGGGCAGAGCAGAAGGGTTTTTCCATGGTTCAGAAGACCATCTTGCAGCAGAGTCCTGTCTATCTTGATGCCAATGCAACCGAGCCTCTGCGCCCTGCGGCTCGGGAGGCTGTATTGGCCGGATTGGAGCAGACAGGGAATCCGGCTTCTGTTCATGCGGCGGGGCGAAAGGCCCGTATCATGCTGGAAGAAGCCCGCAGGCAGATGGCTGCTGCTTTCGGCAGGGAGGCCGATTGCTGCATTTTTACGTCAGGGGGAACAGAGGCGGATACGCTTGCCTTGCATGGCTTTGGACGCATGGAAGGCCGTACCATTTTTATTGGTGCTACTGAGCATGATGCCATTCGTAAAGCTGCTCCTGATGCGGCCCTTATCCCAGTGGATGGGCAAGGTGTGATTGACTGCACGCTATTGGAAGAGATGTTGGTGACCCACATCGCCGGGTCGGGGGATAAGCCGGGGCCACTGGTCTGCGTCATGGCAGCGAATAACGAGACAGGGGTTTATGCTCCCTTGCGGGACGTGGCTGCTCTTTGTCGCCGTTATGGTGCGTTCCTTCACGTCGATGCCGTACAGGCCGCAGGGAGAATGCGGGAACAGGATGAGTTCTCACAGGCATTGAAGGATGGTTCGCTGGCAAGGGCCAGTCTAGTCTTGTCTGCCCATAAGATGGGTGGTCCCAAGGGAGCAGGGGCATTGCTTCTGCCAGAAGATAGACCCTTGTCTCCTCTGTTGCCCGGTGGTGGGCAGGAGCGGGGGCGGCGGGGTGGTACACCCGCTCTTGCTCTCCATAGAGGCATGGCCGTCGCTTTTGAGGAAAGCCAGAAACAGGATTGGGCTATGTTGGAAGCCCTTCGGGACGAACTGGAGTCCGTCATGGTGCAGGCCGGGGCCATCATTATGGGGCATGGTGTGGCCCGTTTGCCTAATACCGTCAGTGCCGTTTTGCCCGGTGTGACGGCCCAGATGCAGCTTATGGCGTTGGATATTGAGGGTTATTGCGTGTCCGCTGGTTCAGCCTGTTCATCTGGTAAAGTGACTCGGTCTCATGTGCTGGAGGCCATGGGGCAGGGCGAGGGGGCTGGGCAGGCTATCCGTGTTTCCTTGCCGTGGAATGTCAGGGCTACTGATGTCAGGGCGTTTGGAGAGGCCTATGCACGCATGGCGCAGCGTTTTGCCGAACGTGGCCTGTTAAGGAGGCTCGCCTCATCAGGAGGAACGCATGGTTGATACTGTGGGAAATCCAGCAGGTGATGTAATCTATCTGGATTATCTTGCTACGACGCCATGCGACCCTGCCGTCGTGGAGGCGATGTTGCCGTGGTTCACGCACTATCCTGCCAATGCGGGGAGTCTGCACTTACCGGGGCGGAAGGCGGAAGAAGCGGTGGAGCAGGCTCGGGCGGAGCTTGCCGATGCTCTGGGAATTAGCCCGCAGGAATTGATCTGGACTTCCGGGGCGACGGAATCCAACAATCTGGCCATCAAGGGAGTAGCCCGTTTCCTGAAGGAGCAGGGTGACAGACGGCGACGCATCATTACTGTGGCTACGGAACATAAATGCGTGCTGGAGAGTGTTCTCTCTCTGGCGGATGAGGGGTTTGAGCCTGTCATTCTGCCAGTGGAGTCGGATGGCCGCTTGTCGCTGGATTGTTTGGAAGATGCTCTGAAGACTCCTACTTTATTGGTTAGCATCATGGCAGCGAATAATGAGACGGGCGTTGTGCAGGACCTTGCCCATCTCATGCCATTGGTAAAGCAGGCCGGTGCCTTGTTGCATGTGGATATGGCCCAGATGTTCGGCAAGCTGCCTTGCACGCTAGAGGGTGTCGATCTCGCTTCAGTCTCGGCACATAAGATATACGGCCCTAAGGGAGTCGGTGCCCTATATGTCCGGCGGCGACCCCGTGTGCGGCTTATGCCTCTGTTTTCGGGAGGTGGGCAGGAGCGTGGCGTGCGTTCTGGCACGTTGCCTGTGCCGCTGATTGTCGGCATGGGGATGGCTGCTCGCCTCGCTGTAGAGCAGCAGCCTACCGAAGCAACCCGCCTTGCGGGCTTGCGGGATAGGCTGTGGCAGGGTATGCGGCAGCTGTTCCCGGTGGTGCGTCTTAATGGTGCATCGGCCCTGCGGCTACCGGGCGTCTTGAATATATGCCTGCCCACCGGGCCAGAGGCACGGCAGGTTCTGGCCACCGTGCCGGGGGTTGCTTTTTCATCAGGTTCGGCCTGTTCGGCAGCATCCGGGGCTTCGTCCTACGTTCTGAAAGCGATGGGGCTGACGGATGCAGAGGCACGCAGGAGCTTGCGCCTGTCGGTGGGACGTTTTACCTCGGCAGGTGATGTGGAGTGCGCAGTGGCCCGTTTTGGGCAGGGCTTTGCCGGGAGGTAAGGCTGCTGCATGGATACAGGGAGTGAGGGATTTATGCCTCGGATGGTTTTTGTTGAGCGTGATGGTAGCCGCCATGAGGTGGAGGCACAGTCTGGTCTTTCCGTACTGGAAATCGCCCATGAGAATAATATTGATCTCGAGGGTGCCTGCGAAGGGTCACTTGCTTGTGCGACCTGCCATGTGATTGTGGACCCGGCCTGGGCGGACAAGCTGAAAAGCCCGACCGATGATGAGGAAGATATGCTTGACCTCGCTTTCGGTCTGGAAAAGACATCCCGGCTTGGCTGTCAGATCGTCATGACGGACGAGCTGGATGGTCTTGTCGTCCATCTTCCCAAGGCTGGCTGAGGCGTCTGACCATGCGTATCCTTGTGGCTATGTCCGGTGGGGTGGATAGTTCCGTCGTGGCAGCACTGCTGAAACAGCAGGGCCATGAGGTTATTGGGGCAACGCTTCAGCTCTACGATCATAGCGGCCCGGCTAAACCTGGTGCCTGTTGCGCTGGACGGGACATCATGGATGCCCGCATGGTCGCCGAGCGTATCGGTTTTCCGCATTATGTCATTGATGCCGAAAATCGCTTTCGGGAAAGCGTGATCGAGAGTTTTGCCGATTCTTACGCCAGAGGGGAGACACCGGTTCCCTGTGTGGCCTGCAATCAGGGGGTCAAATTCACGGACCTTCTGAACATGGCACGGGACCTTGGCTGTGAGGCCATGGCGACCGGCCATTATGTGCGCCGGGTGGAAGGTCCAGAGGGGGTGGAGATGCACCGTCCTGTGGACCGGGAGCGGGATCAGAGCTGGTTCTTGTTCGCTACTACCCGTGAGCAGCTTGAATTTCTGCGTTTCCCGCTGGGCGAGATGCCAGACAAAGCTCATGTGCGGGCCTTGGCGGAGGAGCTGGGGCTGGATGTAGCGACGAAGCGGGATAGTCAGGATATCTGTTTCGTAACCAACGGCTCTTATGCAGGGCTCGTGGAGAAGATGCGGCCGGAGATTCAGGGGCCGGGCGACATTGTAGATGAAGAAGGTCGTGTGTTGGGCCGTCATGAGGGCATTGCCCGTTATACGGTCGGGCAGAGTCGCCGTCTGGGGGATATTCATACCGGTACGGGTGAGCGGCAGATGGTCACGGCCATTGATGTCCCCTCCCGCCGCATTATCGTTGGCCCTCGCCAGACATTGAGCAGCGATGAGAGCCGGCGGACTGTCCGCTTGCGGGACATGAACTGGCTGATTGATGCCCCGGCAGAGGGTGTGCGTTGTGGCGTGCAGCTTCGGGCACGGGAGGGGCTGCGTCAGGCTCTTGTGCGCCCTCTGGAAGGAGGACAGGCTGAAGTACGGTTGGAGGAACCGGCTTTGCCAGCTCCGGGGCAGGCCTGCGTGATGTATGATGGTGACCGTGTGCTGGGTGGGGGCTTTATTCTCGCCGATCGGTGAAGAAAATGCCTTAAAAAGGAGCGGCTGGTTCCACTTTTATCACGCATTCTTTACATCTGATTAAAAAGTGACGTTTTTCCGCCATTTTTTGTTGAGCCTTCCAAGGTGAGGAATGGGTATTCCTTATCTTGGGAGAAGGCTGGCTTTTAGGAATGTTTCGACTTCCAAATATATTTTGCAGGAATCCTGTTTTTGGATATGGACAAAGCCCCATGTTTCATGGTCTGGCTGGGCGCAGAGAAGTTCTTTCTCCACAACAACAGGAAGTGATTGTCACGCTCTCAGCTTGAAGGTTTGGTATGGCTTATTTTGCACGTCATTTTGGTTCATTGCCGGAACGTTCTGCCCTGCGGAAGGCCATTGCCGAGAAGATACGGTACCCGGAGCAGGCTTGTGTGGAAGCTCTGCTTCCTGATGCCGAACTGAAGTTCGATGAAGAACGGGTTGCCGGAAGAATCAGCTTGGCACTGGCTCGTGCCTTGCGGGATCATCGCAAGCCCGGCCTGGTGGAAACGCTGGTGCAGGAATTCAGCCTGGGTTCTGCCGAGGGTGTAGCCCTGATGAGCATGGCAGAAGCCCTGCTGCGGACCCCCGACCACGAAACACGCGATGCTTTGATACGGGATCAGGTCGGTGTAGGTGACTGGCTCTCCCATATGGGGCGGGATAGTGGCCTGATTATCAATGCCGCCTCATGGGGGCTGGATATTACAAGTCGCCTGATTGCTCCCCAGAAGCGCATGAGCGTGATTCATGGTATGCTGCGCAAACGTGGTGAGCCGGTCGTCCGCAAGGCGGTGCAGTTTGCCATGCAGATGATGGGCCAGCAGTTCGTGCTTGGTCAGACCATCGAGGGAGCCCTGAAGGATTCCAGCAAGCGTCAGGCACAGGGTTTCACCTATTCTTACGATATGCTGGGTGAGGCCGCATTGGACCGTGCCGATGCCGAGCGTTATCAGGCCTCCTACCATGCCGCTCTGGAAGCTATCGGTAGCCGTGCCAAGGGTGATGCGGTCTATGATCGGCCCGGTCTTTCCATCAAGCTGTCTGCTCTGCATCCTCGTTATGAGCGTGCTAAGCGCGAGCGTGTGCTGGGTGAACTGCTGCCGACCGTCAAGGCTTTGGCCGTGCGTGCCAAGCATTACAATATCGGCCTGAACATTGATGCCGAAGAAAGTGAGCGGCTGGATATCTCTCTGGATATTCTGGAATCCCTCTGCCACGACCCTGAGCTGGCTAACTGGGATGGTATTGGCTTTGTTGTGCAGGCCTATGGCCGCCGTGCTGCTACTGTGCTGGATTACATCATTGCTCTTGGGCGTGAGACCGGGCACCGCATCATGGTCCGTCTCGTCAAGGGTGCCTATTGGGATACCGAGCTGAAGAAGGCTCAAATTGATGGGGTGCCGGACTTCCCGGTTTTCACCCGCAAATGTCATACAGATGTCAGCTACATCGCCTGTGCCCGCAAGTTGCTGGGTGCGACGGATGCTGTCTTCCCACAGTTTGCTACGCATAATGCCCGTACGGTGGCTTCTATCTATGCGATGGCTGGGCAGGACTTCCAGGAAGGGCAGTACGAGTTCCAGTGTCTGCATGGCATGGGCGAGGCTCTTTTTGAACGTGTCGTAGGCCCGAAGAATCTGGACCGTCCGTGCCGTATCTATGCTCCGGTTGGAACATATGACACGTTGCTGGCCTATCTGGTCCGTCGTCTGCTGGAGAACGGGGCTAACTCCTCCTTCATCAATCTGCTGGGCGACCCGAACATCTCTCTTGAGAAACTGGTGGAAGATCCGGTTCAGGTTACACGTTCCTACAGCCCGGTCGGTGCGCCGCATCGTGAGATTAAAAAGCCGCTGGACATGTTCGAGCCAGAGCGGCGGAACTCAAAGGGTCTGGACCTGAATGATGATTTCGTTCTGGCCCATCTCGGAAAAGAGCTGGACACCCTGCCAGAGACCTATGAGGCTGTGCCGCTCGTACCGGGTCTTGGTCAGGCAGAGCGTCCTGTTCATCCGGTAACCAACCCGGCAGAACGTAGCGATCAGGTTGGTCAGGTAACCTTTGCCATTCCAGCGGATATCCCTCACGCTGTGGATGTGGCGGAAGGGGCCTTTGAGGAATGGGCCGCACGCTCTTCCGATGAGCGTGGTGAGATTCTTGAGCGGGCTGCTGATCTGCTTGAAGAACGTTACATTGCCTATATGGGTCTGGCCGTGCGTGAGGCTGGTAAGTCTTACCCCAACGCTGTGGCAGAGGTGCGTGAAGCAATCGACTTCCTGCGCTATTACGGCGGTATGGTCCGGCGGGAATTCAGCAACAAGACACATCTTCCGCTGGGGACGGTCGTCTGCATTAGCCCGTGGAACTTCCCGCTGGCTATCTTCCTCGGACAGGTCTCCGCAGCTTTGGCCGCTGGGAATACCGTTCTAGCCAAGCCAGCCGAGGAAACACCGCTGATTGCTATGGAGGCCGTCAAGCTTCTGCACGAAGCTGGTGTGCCGAAAGAGGTTCTCCAGTTCCTTCCCGGTGAAGGTGATGTCGGTGCCGCCATGGTGGCCGATGAGCGTGTTGCCGGGGTGATGTTCACTGGCTCCACAGTCGTGGCGCAGATCATTGCTCGTCAGCTTACGGGCCGTCTGGGTCGGAATGGTCAGCCTGTGCCGCTCGTGGCGGAGACAGGCGGGCTGAATGCGATGGTGGTTGATTCCTCTGCTCTGCCGGAGCAGGTGGTCAAAGACATCGTATCCTCCGCATTCGACAGTGCTGGTCAGCGTTGTTCGGCTCTGCGTGTCCTCTGTGTTCAGGACGATGCAGCCGACCGCATCATTTCCCTTCTAAAGGGGGCGATGGAAGAGCTGCGTATCGGTATCCCTGCTAAGTTGGCTACGGATGTCGGGCCGGTCATTAGTGAAGTGGCCCGTAAAGGGATTGTGGACCATATCGAGGCTCTGCGTGCCCGGAATCATCCGATCTTCCAAGCCCCGGTTGTGGAAGATGAAACCAAGGGTGGAACCTTCGTTCCGCCGACCCTGATTGAGGTCAACTCCATCGCCGATGTGGGTGGTGAGATTTTCGGGCCGGTGCTGCATGTGCTGCGGTATCGGCGTGAAGAACTTGAGGCCCTGATTACCCGCAGCAATGCTGGTGGTTATGGTCTGACCTTTGGTGTGCATAGCCGTGTGCCGTCCCGGATTGAGTATCTGGTTGAGCGGGTCGAAGCAGGGAATATCTACGTCAACCGTAACATCGTTGGAGCCATTGTGGGTGTTCAGCCGTTCGGTGGGCATGGTCTTTCCGGTACAGGGCCAAAGGCTGGTGGTCCGCTGGCTCTGCGTCGTCAGCTGGCTTATGCACCGCGTACACCGCTGGTTAAGGCTGATGCTATGCCTGCTATGGCCCGTTCATGGCTGTTGTGGCTGGGCACGGATGATCGTGAGCTGTCCCGTGAGGTAGCGCCGTGGATGGATCATGGTCTGCTGGATTGCCGTTTGGAGCTGCCGTCTCCAGTGGGTGAAAGCAACACTTACACGCTGGAACCCCGTGGCCGTGTGTTGATCGTGGCTGAGACCGTCCGTGGTCTGAAGCGCATGATTAGCTATGCTGTTAGCTGTGGTAATGAGGTTGTGGCCTTGGCTGCTCCGGCAGTGATTAAGTCTCTGGATACGCTGCCAGACGTGTTGCGGAATGTGATTCATCCGGCGGATTCTCTGGAAGATGTGGGCAGCTGCTCCCTCATCCTGACGGAAACCATCAATGAGGGTCTGTGGCAGATCGTCAGTGACCATCTGAAGAATCCGGATGCTCCTGTGCCGCTGGTTTATTGGGCTGATGAAGAGACGCTTCAGCCGGAAGCTCTGCTTCAGGAGAAGCTGGTTAGCATCAACACGGCTGCCGCTGGTGGTAATGCTGAGCTGATGACACTGAGCTGAGAGATTGGCCCAAAAGGGTCAGGTTGCTGGTCGATCTGACCCTCGTCTGAGGCGGGTCTTTCCACCCCATTAGGGTGAAATAAAAACGGGTGGGAGAGCAGCTTGGCTCTTCCACCCGTTTCTCATTGTGGTGACAGGGATTGACCCTGTTCCGAATTATTTTTTCAGTTTGGTATTTTCGTTTTAGGCAAAGGGAGGCAGCCGTCCGGTGTAGCAACCCGGAGGAAGTTGGCCAGTTCCCGGAAGGAGGTGGCTCGTGGGTCGGAAGGACGCCAGACAAGGCTAATGGTCCGTCGTGCTTCAGTTTCGCTTAGTTCCCGGACAGTTACGAGATCATCGAACTCCTGACGGTTATTCAGGGCTAGACGGGGAATGAGGGAGAAACCCTCTCCAGCACCGATCATGTGCCAGAGCATCTCCAGACTGGTGGCTAGACGCTGATCCTGCGAACGGAAATTGCTAGGGCAGAGGGACAGGGCTTGATCTCTCAGGCAGTGTCCATCTTCCAGCAACAGCAGGTCCGGCCGAGCTAGATCGGAAATAGAAAGATGCTTCTTGTTTGCCAGCTCATGATCCTTGGGGAACACCGCTAGAAAGGGTTCCTGAAAGAGCGGTGCATGTTCCAGTGATTCGGTGGCTGCCGTAGGTGCCATGAAGGCGACGTCCAAATCACCTTGTCGAAGTGACTGTACCAGATTGGGCGTGGTGTTCTCATTCAGCCGGAGGCCCAACTGAGGGTATTTCTGGCGCAGGCGTGGCAGCAGGCCGGGGATGTAATATGGCCCAAGGGTGGGAATCACACCGATATGCAGCAGGCCATCCAGCGGGCCAGTATGGGCACGGGCAACTTCTAGCAGGTTACGGGCTGAGGCCAGCACATCCCGCCCGAGTGCGATGAGGCGTTCTCCTTCTGGAGTAGGGGCCACATGCCGGCGGGAACGCTCGAACAGGGTAACATTAAGGAGCTGTTCCAGCTTTCTTACCTGCTCGGAAAGCCCAGCCTGACTGACGCCGCAACGCTCAGCCGCACGGGAGAAATTGCGCAGGTCATCAACTGCAACGACGTATTCGATGTCCCGGAGGGACAGACCGGAGAGAGGAACATAGGACATGATAGTACCAATAAGCTGAGTTGAGGGCAGGGCCAAGGGAAAAAGACTGAAATCGCATAGGTACTGATAATGATTCTTAATTATACTGATAACAACCCTCAATTAGACGGTTTTGTCAGTGGTCGCTAGAAGGTAAACATACTTGACATTCCAAAGGCCAGGTTGCTCCCTAAAAGGGGCATTCGCAAGTCCTGCGGAAGTCTAGAACTCTGATAGTGAATGAGGAGGTTTTCATGCCTGCTATTGGTTCCGAAATTAAGCCTTTTACCGCACAGGCTTTCCGTGATGGCAAGTTCCTTCAGGTCTCCGATGCAGACCTGCGTGGCAAGTGGTCCGTCGTGTTCTTCTATCCGGCTGACTTCACTTTCGTCTGCCCGACGGAGCTGGAAGACCTCGCCGAGAACTATGAAACCTTCCAGAAGATGGGTGTTGAAGTCTTTGGTGTTTCCACAGACAAGCACTTCACTCACAAGGCATGGCACGACACATCCCCGGCTATCGGCAAGGTGCAGTACACCATGATCGGTGACCCGTCTGGTGATATCGCTCGTAACTTCGATGCTCTGCGTGCAGACGGTAGCCACACAGCTGATCGCGCTACGTTCCTGATCGACCCGGAAGGCAAGATCCAGTACATCGAGATCACCTCCGAGGGTGTGGGCCGTAGTGCTGCCGAGCTGCTCGACAAGATCCGTGCTGCCCAGTACATCGCCGCTCACCCGGGTGAAGTTTGCCCGGCCAAGTGGAAAGAGGGTGGCGACACAGCAACCCTGAACCCGTCCCTGGACCTGGTTGGCAAGATCTGATCACGCCCTGAAAACGGGAACTCTGGTGGGGCCTCTCCCCACCTTTGAGGGGAGGCGTGCTGTGCTGCGGTGCGCCTCTTTTTTTATAAGGTCAATCCCCGGCCTGTCCTGCCCTGAGCATCAGAGATTCTGGAGAGAGAATTCATGCTGAACGACGAACTCAAAGGCCAGCTGAGAGGGTACCTCCAGCATCTGCGCCACGATATTATTCTTGTTGCCAGCCTTGATGAGGGTGACAAGTCCCGTGAGATGAAAGAATTTCTTAACGAAATTTCCGAACTCTCTGACAAGGTTTCCTATCAGGAAGGTGGCAATGATTCCCGCCGTCCGTCCTTCCTGATCCGGGCTGCAAACTCCGATGTGCAGGTTTGCTTCGCTGGGATCCCGATGGGCCATGAGTTCACGTCTCTGGTTCTGGCCCTGCTTCAGGTCGGTGGTCACCCGCCGAAGGTTGAGGCTGAACAGGTTGCGCAGATCAAGGCTCTGAAGGGTGAGTTCCACTTCGAGACCTATTTCTCCCTGTCCTGCCACAACTGCCCGGATGTCGTGCAGGCTCTGAACACGCTGAGCGTTCTGAACCCGAACATTCGTCACACGGCCATTGATGGTGCCCTGTTCCAGGATGAAGTGAACGAGCGTGATGTGCGTTCCGTTCCGCAGGTCTTCCTGAATGGTGAGCGTTTCTCCACGGGTCGTATGGAATTGCCGGAAATTCTGGCCAAGATCGATACGGAAGGTGCTGCCAAGGCTTCCGAGAAGCTGAATGATGAAGCTCCGTTCGACACGCTGGTGATTGGTTCCGGTCCGGCTGGCTGTGCGGCTGCTATCTACACGGCCCGTAAGGGTGTGCGCACAGGTCTGCTGGCTGAACGTTTCGGCGGTCAGGTCATGGATACGGCAGGCATTGAGAACTTCATCTCCGTACCGGAGACGGAAGGTCCGGCTCTGGCCAAGAATCTGGAACAGCACGTCCGCAGCTATGATGTCCGTGTCATCACGGCGCAGCGTGCTGCCAAGCTGATCCCGGCCGAGAATGAAGGTGGTCTGCATGAGATCGTTCTGGAGAGCGGTGCTCATCTGAAGGCCCGTACCGTCATCGTGGCAACAGGTGCCCGCTGGCGTCAGCTGAACGTGCCGGGTGAGGAAGAATATCGTACACGTGGCGTTGCTTACTGCCCGCACTGTGATGGTCCGTTCTTCAAGGGGCGTCCGGTTGCTGTTGCTGGTGGTGGTAACAGTGGTGTTGAAGCTGCTATTGACCTCGCCGGCATCGTTTCCCGCGTGACGCTGCTTCAGTATGACCCGGTCCTGACGGCTGATGAAGTTCTTCAGAACAAGGTCCGCAGCTTGCCGAATGTCGATATTGTGGTGAATGCTCGTACGACTGAAATCCGTGGTGATGGTCGTAAGATGACCGGCCTGAGCTGGCAGGATGTCAAGGATGGTAGCGAACACAGCATTGATGTGGATGGTATCTTCGTCCAGATCGGTCTGTTGCCGAACACGGATTGGCTGAAGGGCGGCAGCATCGAGATGTCCCGTATCGGTGAGATCGGTATTGATGAGCGTTGCCGTACATCCATCCCCGGCGTGTTCGCTGCGGGTGATGCCACAACGGTGCCTTATAAGCAGATCATTGTCGCTATGGGTGAAGGTGCTAAGGCAGCTCTGTCTGCTTTCGATCACCTCATCCGTGTCCCGGCTGCTTCCTAAGGAGTTGAGACGGCTAGACCGCCTCTGATGAGGCGGTTTGGATGAATGGTTTGACGAAGAAGACCGGCCTGTTGTTTCAGGTCGGTCTTTTTTATGAGTTATGACTGGAAAAGGTCCGGCTGGGGCTGTAGGTCCGTGATGCTCAGTGTTGAAAGCTGGCTATGATGGAGCAGATGCACACCAGTGGCATGGGCAAGCTGTCGGGCTGGGCGGGTATAGCCTGCATTGGAGACAACAGCCGCATAATGGGCATGACGATGCTGTCGGGCTGTGAAAATTTCCTGAACGGCCTTGTTCCCTACGGGGCGGCTGTACAGTTTGCACTGCACGACAAGCCGAATGCCGCCTTGTTCGGCGATAATATCTGTTCCTTGGTCGGCCCCCGGTGGTGTGGAACGTGCTTGCCATCCTGCCTGACGTAACAGGCTGGCGCAGAAGCGTTCGTAATCCAATGGGTTCATATTAGCACTGAACCGCCGTATCGTGTTGCCCTCTACGGTGTTGGTGGGGGGCAAGTGGGGCGGGGTCTGGCTCTGCTTGAGGAGGATTTTCACTACACGCTTGATGCGCTGAAGCGTTCGTTGCCGTAAGGATGGCCAGAACTCCGCTAGATTTTCTTGCATTAGGCAGGTGAGCAGGATGCTCTGGCAGAAATAATCTAGTTCTTTTTGCCAGCGTTTCTGGTCTACTATCCCGTAATGGTCTTCTGTCAGGCAGGTCTGCTGACGTTGGACAAGGGTATATTGGTGCCGGGCAATAAGATGGCAAAGGAGTTGCCACGCTTTGCGTCTACGCTTCACCCGGTGACGGTACTGAAGCCATAGAATTAGGAAGAAGACGAGGAGAAGAAAGTCCGCCGGAAGAATGGCGATACCATGTCCGGGGAGAAAGGACGGTGTAATAGCACCGATTTTGTGGTGGATGGCGTGAGACAATGGGCCCGGATGGGAAAAAGAACCGCCATTCGGTTTTCCCGCCATGCCTACCTTATATCCTGTGGGGGAAGAGGACTGGTGCCGACACTCGGAATTGAACCGAGGACCTACTGATTACGAATCAGTTGCTCTACCCCTGAGCTATGTCGGCGTCCGGTCGAGCCTATACCGAAAAAGGAGCGGGCAGGCAATGGGATGTATGGAATATTTATGGATAAAAGCTCAAAAGGGGGTTGCAGACCCCTGTGTGGCGGCGCAAGAGGGATGAATGTTCAGGAAAGACCGTTTTCACAAAGGGTTGTGGAGTCAGGGTGGGGCCTGCTCCATTCTGCGGCATGACATGGACCAACCTGCCCTTAAGGTTGTGGCAGGGGTGGATGAGTGTGATGTCTGCGGCCTCTTTCAGCATGTTCCCCATCTCCGGCCGGGATATGTGCAGACCTGCGCCCGTTGTGGGGGGCACATGGCTCGCCGGCGTAGGACATCAGAGATCGTAGGACCGCTGGTATTCTGCCTTTCATCGCTGGCTCTGTATATTGTGTTGCTGGTCAGCCCACTCATGACGCTGAATGTCTATGGCCGGGAGAACATGGTCTCCCTCATGAGTGGCCCGATGGAAATGGCGCGGCAGGGTTTTGGCGAGATTGCCATACTGGTTGCACTGGCCAGTGTGCTCATGCCGGGTATCGTCCTTATCTGCATGGCTCTGATTCTCTACGGGGCATCCCGTGATGAGATGCCCCGCTGGGTGCGTCCTTTGCTGACATGGTACGAGCGGCTGCGCCCGTGGTCCATGGTCGAGGTTTATGTCATTGGTCTGCTGGTGGCCTATACCAAGCTGGTGGATATGGCTTTGGTCGTTCTACAGCCGGGTGTTTATCTGCTTGGCGGATTGATGGTGATGATGGCCGCTATGGATTCGGCCTTTGATGCAGACATGATCTGGAAGCACCGTTCTGTCAGACGCCGCCGTGGTCTGGGGGTTTACATTGCAGAAGGGCGTCGCCTGCCGCCGGAAAAGCATATGCTGTCTTGTCATGCTTGTGGGTTGGTCTTTGTGGCCCGTGGCCCGGTGGATAATGAGCAGGACATGGGGGATTGCCCTCGTTGCGGGCAGATTTTGCGGCGTCGCAAACGGAACAGCCTTCAGGCCACAATGTGTTTTCTGATTGCTGCCTTTATTTTCTATATTCCGGCCAATCTGTTGCCGGTCATGTCTTTCATAAAGGTTGGGCATGGGCATCCCAGCACCATTATCTCCGGGGTGATTCAGCTCTGGGAGGCGGGCCTTTACTTCCTCGCTTTTCTGGTGCTTTTTGCCAGTATCACTGTGCCGGTACTCAAGGTCTTCCTGTTGGCTATGATGATCGGCTGTGAATGTCGAGGAAGAGCGTCGCAGAAATCGCTGAGGCGGTTGACAGGCCTTTATAAGGTTGTGGTTTTCATCGGTCGTTGGTCGATGATTGATGTGTTTATGATTTCCATATTGGCCGCTGTGGTCCGGTTTGGTTTCATGGCGAGTGTGACGGCCGAACTGGGCGTTGTCTTTTTTGCTCTTGTGGTGGTGTTAACTATTTTTGCTGCGGACTTGTATGATCCTCGGCGTATGTGGGATGCCGCCGGGTATAACCAGCAGGGTCTGGAAGTCTCTGTTCAGGGCAGAGAAGAGGATGGGATTGAATTACAGGATATGGAGCCTGAAAAAGCGTGAGAGATGAGCATTTGAAGCGACATCAGGAAGACAGGCGTGGTGTGGAGGCCAATACCCGGCTGCCACGTTTTTCTGTACTCTGGATCATTCCCGTTCTTGCCCTGCTGATCGCAGGGTGGTTGGCATGGCGACATTTTGCCACTATGGGGCCGCGTATCGTTGTGTCGTTTGATGCAGCCGATGGAATTGTTCCGGGTCAGACACAGGTCAAGAACAAGGCGGTCACTCTCGGTGTGGTACAGAGTGTATCACTAAGCCCAGACATGACCCATGCTGATGTAACCATTCAGATGAGTGGGATTGATCCCCATATACTGAATGAACACACCCGTTTTTGGGTGGTAAGCCCGCGCATCAATGGGGCCAGCATTACCGGGCTGGATACGCTCTTTTCCGGTGCTTATATCGCCATGGATCCGGGAAAGCCGGGAGAAGGCCAGTATCAGGACCATTTCAGAGGGTTAGAAGCCCCTCCCGGTATCCGTTCAGATAAGCCGGGTAGTACCTATTGGCTGGTTTCACCAAGTCTGGAATCTCTTGGGGCTGGTGCGCCTATTTTCTACCGGGATGTGCAGGTGGGCGAGATTTTGGGGTACACTATGCCTCCGGGCGGGGAAGGCCCTCTCCTCATCAAGGCCTTCGTGAAGGCTCCTTATGATCATTATCTGAGGCAAGATAGCCGGTTCTGGAATGTATCTGGTATGCAGATAGGCTTTGGGGCTGGAGGCATGGATATTCGTCTCCAGTCATTCCAAGCTCTTTTGTCTGGTGGTGTTGCCTTTGGTCGCCCTGACAAGGTGCAGGTGGAGGATACACCGCCAGCATTGCCTAATTCCGTCTTTCATCTCTACACGACGAAGGAGGATGCGGATAATGCCCGTTATCGGCATAAGGTTCCTGTCTTGACCTATGTTGATACGGCCGTAGCTGGGCTGACGGAAGGCAGTAAAGTGACGATGTTCGGCCTTCAGGTTGGTCAGGTGACAGGTGTGCATCTGGAGCTGGGAGACAAACAGCATAATCCTCGTGTTCGGGTAGAGATGCAGTTGGAGCCTGAGCGTGTCATTGCTGATAATGAGCTGGCGAGTGCTCATAAAAGCAATTTGCTCGGTACTTTTGTAGCAGAGGGTATGCGTGCCTCTGTTCAGAATGTCAGTTTCTTAACAGGGGAAGCCATGATTGCTCTCTCTTTTGTTCATGAGACAGGACATGAGCCATTGAAGATGCAGTTTGAGAATGGCGTAGCTGTGATTCCAAGCCAGCCGGGGGGTATGGATAGTATCCTTCAGTCGGTTTCCACCATTACGGATAAGATTTCAGCAATGCCGCTGACCCAGATTGGCGATCACCTGAATGATATACTGATGCATGGTGATGAACGGCTTAGAAGCCCGGAGATTACACGTTCCCTCTCTGCTCTGAGCGGATCTCTGGTAGCGTTGAATCGCCTTTTGGATCATGCGGATGAGCATCTTCCAGAACTGCTGACGAACCTGAATGGCACATTGGCGCAGGCTCGTAAGATGCTGTCTTCTTATGGGGGGAACCCTGACTTCCGCAGGAATCTCGAGGAGCTGATCGTCCAGCTGACCCGGATGTCCCGTTCTTTCCATCTGTTGGCTGATTATCTGGATCACCATCCATCATCTTTCATTACTGGTCGGGGGCCCTGATCCATGATGCGTTTTTTTCGTCCTGCTTGTTCGTCTTCACACAGCCTGTCGCTGAAACATCTGGGATATGTGGGCCTTCTGGGGATCGCTTGTCTGGGTGGAGGGATGTTGAGCGGGTGTAGCAGTACACCCACCACCTATTATGTTCTGGCACCACAGCCGGGCACGGTGGTCTCCCCTAGTGTGGGAGCGGCCCTACCGCAGGCAATTGAGGTTCTAAAGCCGTCGATTACGTCTCGGCTAGATAGGGATGGCCTATTGCGTGTGATGCGTGATTCTCAGGACCATATGGTCCCCGCCGCAGCATGGAGTGAGCCGCTTGATGAGATGATCGGTCATACTCTGGCAGGTAATCTGAGAGAGCGTCTGCCTGGGCATGTGTTGTTCTCTCAGAATGATTCTGTGGCCGTTACGGCTGGGGCTTATCTGGAGCTGAGCCTTTCACGCTTTGAACAGGATGTATCCGGGCATGCGGTTATTACCGGCGTGCTATCTGCCCATCGGGCTGGAGCCCCAGATTCACAGGCTCGTGCTGTGAATATACAGTGGGTGTCCCCGCAACCTGTTGGTGCGCAGCCGGCTGACATGGTCCGAGTGCTAGCAGAAGGGGTTGGAGCCTTGTCCGATCAGGCAATTCAACTTCTACTGTCCTTGCCAGCTCTGCCCGTTCATGAAGAGGCCTCTTCTGACCTGTAAGGGAACGGTGTGTTTGCCTTCATGGCTTAGAAAAAGCCCCGTATGGTCTGAATGGGCCTGCGGGGTTTTTCATGGCCATAAAAAACCACCCGCTCCACAAGCATGAAGGGGTGGTTCTTTGAGGAAAGGGACGAAGCGGCTTCTTTTAGAGCTTCTCGACCTGATTGTAATCCAGATCAACCGGCGTGGAGCGACCGAAGATGGAGACGCTGACCTTGAGGCGTTGGTTCTCCGTATCGATTTCCTCGACACTGCCATTGAAGGACGTGAAAGGACCATCGGAAACACGCACCTGCTCGCCAATCTCGAAGGAGAGGCCAGAGCGGGGACGTTCGACACCTTCCTGAGCCTGCTGAAGAATACGCTTTGCTTCAGCATTGCTGATAGGGGTCGGCTGGTTGTTGCGTGTGCCCAGAAAACCGGTCACCTTTGGCGTATCTTTAACAAGATGCCAAGCACGGTCCGTCAGTTCCATCTTTACCAGCACGTAGCCGGGGAAGAACTTGCGCTCGGTATTCACCTTGCGGCCACGGCGAACTTCAGTCACTTCCTCAGAAGGAACCAGAATTTCTTCGAACTGATCGCTCAGCCCTTTTTTCTCGGCCTGCTCGCGGATATGCTCGGCAATCTTTTTTTCGAAGCCTGAATAGACATGCACAACGTACCAGCGTTTTGCCATGATGCTGCTTTAGCCTCCGATGCCCAAAATTCTGCTAATGCCAAAGCCGATTATCTGATCGACGATAAAGAAGAAAATACAGGTGGCGACGACCATAGCCAGCACGGCACCTGTCGTAATGATAGTATTACGGCGTGTCGGCCATGTGACACGTTTGGCCTCGGCACACACATCTGAGAAATATCTGCGAAGGCTGAATCCTGGGCCTTTCTGGGCCGGAGGCATCTTCGGTGAATTGCCTTTCGGCTTTGTGACCGACACCATTATCCTCAAATCTATCTCGGCCCGAGCCCTGTCACCCGGGTAAGGCAGTCAGGCGGGCAGGGTATGACGTGGCAGGGGTGGAGGGTCTCGAACCCCCAACCTCCGGTTTTGGAGACCGGCGCTCTAGCCAATTGAGCTACACCCCTTCAGGGTCGAATCGACCTGTAACCGCCGGTCCATCAGGGGCCGACGATGGGCAGGAAAAGATAACGACAGAGCCATAAAGTCAAGCACTATCTCCAAGAAAATGAAAAAACCTTTCTCATCCAACACTGGAGTGGAATCGCCTCTTGTCTTGCTGCATGAGAGCGGCTATATCTCCAGCCCGAACAGAGCGGGCGTAGCATAATGGCTAATGCAGTAGCCTTCCAAGCTTCTGATGAGGGTTCGATTCCCTTCGCCCGCTCCAAGATTTCCTTAAAATTCATCATTCCGTAATTCTTTTTCCTGCCGTTCAGGTGGTGGAGAGGGGTCACGTCCTGCCGTATTAGGCTGGATTCTCAATGAGATATGAGTGGAAACGCTGACATTGTAGAGGCCCGGTCTAATCGGCCTTCCGGTTGCGCTGGAGGCGTTGCCCGTGTTAGTGACGTGGACGAAACACTGGCCGGGTTCTGGCTCTGGTATTCCTGCTATGCAGGAGGTTCCAGAGCATGCCGGTTAGGTTAGGATCGGGAAACCGGTCGTGAAAGCAGAACCTCATGAAGACGGAATGAACCCGTGACGGTTGCACAGGAAAAGCAGATCAGGGCGCCAGGTGAAGTGGCGCAGCGTTATGCTCGGGCCTTTGAAGAGTATCTCTCGGACAGCAAACAGGATAAAGCTCCCGTTCTGGAGCAGGTGCGGGTGCTGCGTGAGGCGATTGCCCAGCTACCAGACCTGCGCACCGCTCTGGCAGACCCCCGGTTTGACATCAGCCAGACGGAGAAATTGGTAAAAGCTCTTGGTTCAGCCCTTGGGCTTGGTGATGCCATGCAGCGTTTTATTGGTTTCATTGCCCATCAACGCCGTCTGTCCGGTCTAGATGAGATCCTGTCAGCCGTTCTTCTTCTGGACGCCCGCCAGCGTGGCGAGGTGCGTGTGGAAGTGACAACCGCCCGTCCCATGGAAGATGGGCAGCGTGAAAGCCTCCGTGCCAGCCTACAGCAGGCCGGATTTGCTAATATTGCTATGACCGAGCATGTGGATCAGGCCCTTCTTGGGGGTATGGTCGTGCGTGTTGGTTCAGTTCTTTTTGATACATCGATCGCCGGGCGTCTGGCCCGTCTGCAGAACGCCATGAAGGGAGCCGCGTGATGGAGATCCGTCCCGCCGAGATTTCAGAAATTCTCAAGCAGCAGATCGCGTCTTTCGATCAGCCTGCCGCTGTTTCAGAGACAGGCACCGTTCTGTCTATTGGGGATGGGATTGCCCGCGTTTACGGTCTGAGCAACGTTCAGGCTGGTGAAATGGTCGAATTCGAAGGGAGTGGCGGCGTGCGTGGCATGGCGCTCAACCTCGAGAGCGACAGCGTTGGTGTCGTTATCTTCGGTGAAGGTGACCGCATCAGTGAAGGTGATACGGTTCTGCGTACCGGTAAGGTCGTGGAAGTGCCCGTTGGTAAGGGACTTCTGGGGCGTGTTGTCGATGCTCTGGGTGACCCGATTGATGGTCGTGGCCCGCTTGAGAATGTTGAGTACCGCCGTGCCGATGTTCGGGCTCCGGGCATTATGCCTCGTCAGTCCGTCAGCGAGCCGATGCAGACCGGTATCAAGGCTATTGATGCGCTCGTGCCGGTTGGGCGTGGCCAGCGTGAGCTGGTGATTGGTGACCGCCAGACGGGTAAGACCGCCATTCTGGTTGATACCATCGTTGCTCAGAAGGGCGTCAATGCAGAGGGTGACCCTAAGAAGTCCCTTTATTGTATCTATGTGGCTGTTGGGCAGAAGCGTTCCACCGTTGCCAACCTCGTGCGTAAGCTGACAGAGGCTGGTGCGATGGATTATTCCATCGTTGTGGCTGCTACGGCTTCCGATGCGGCACCGATGCAGTATCTGGCTCCTTATGCCGCTTCTGCGATGGGTGAGTATTTCCGTGATAACGGTATGCACTCCCTGCTTTGCTATGATGACCTGTCCAAGCAGGCTGTGGCTTATCGTCAGATGTCCCTGCTGCTGCGTCGTCCGCCGGGGCGTGAAGCTTTCCCGGGTGATGTGTTCTACCTGCACTCCCGTCTGCTGGAACGTTCCGCCAAGATGTCCGATGAGTTCGGTGCTGGCTCCATGACGGCTCTGCCAGTGATCGAGACGCAGGCTGGTGATACATCCGCCTACATTCCGACCAACGTCATCTCCATTACAGATGGGCAGATCTTCCTTGAGACAGATCTGTTCTATAAGGGCATCCGCCCGGCTGTGAATGTTGGTGGTTCCGTGTCCCGTGTGGGTTCTGCGGCGCAGATCAAGGCCATGAAGCAGGTTGCCGGTAGCATCAAGCTGGAGCTGGCCCAGTATCGTGAAATGGCTTCCTTCGCCCAGTTCGCTTCCGATCTCGACCCGGCCACACGCCGTCAGCTGGATCGTGGTGCCCGTCTGGTCGAGCTGCTGAAGCAGCCGGAAACATCTCCGCTGGCCGTTGAGGAGCAGGTGGCTGTTTTGTACGCCGGGACCCGTGGCTATCTGGACTCTGTGGCTGTCAATCAGGTGACCTCTTACGAGGCCGCTCTGCTGGAAGAGCTTCGCAATGCTGGTAAGCCTCTCCTGGAGAAGATTCGCACAGAGCAGAAGCTGACACCGGAGATCGAGGGTGAGCTCAAGTCTCTGCTTGAGGCCTTCGGCAAACGTTTTTCAGCCTGAGGGTTGTAGCTCATGCCTTCATTGAAAGAACTGCGCGGAAGGATTGCGGGGGTCAAATCGACCCGCAAAATCACAAGCGCAATGAAAATGGTCGCCGCCTCAAAATTGAGGCGCGCCCAGAATCAGGCCGAGGCAGCCCGCCCTTATGCTGAGACTATGCGGCGTATGATGAGCGAGCTGGCTGCGGCATCGCAAGGGATGGACCCTTCCACTCTGCCGCCGCTTCTGGCTGGCACAGGCCGGGATAATGTGCATCTTCTCATCATTCTGACGTCTGACCGTGGGTTGGCTGGTGGCTTCAATGCCAACATGATCCGTACGGCCCGTCAGAAGATTGAGGAGTTGCGCTCACAGGGGCGCACTGTGCGTCTTCTGCCGGTTGGTCGCAAGGGTGCTGAAATCTTCAAACGCTACTATCCGGATATGGTTGTGGATTCGCTCCACAATAAATCCGGTTCCCAGCAAGATGCCTATGCTCTTGCCCAAGACCTGGCCAAGCGTGTCGCTGATCTGGTTGAAAATGGTGAGATAGACGCCTGCACCTTGCTGCGTAGCCGCTTTGTCAATGCGATGACCCAGGTGCCGCAGGCTATTGGTCTCGTTCCTCTGCCTGTAGAGGCAGATGATAAGGCAGAGCATGGCAGGACGGATGGTGCTGTCTATGAGTTTGAGCCTGACGAGGGCCACCTTTTGGCACAGCTTTTGCCGCGCAATCTGCTGGTGCAGTTTTATGCCGCTGTTCTGGAAAGTGCTGCTGGTGAGCAGGGTGCCCGTATGACGGCCATGGATAATGCCAGCCGCAATGCGAGCAAGGCCATTGAACGTCTGTCACTCCGCTATAACCGGACACGACAGGCCAATATTACTAACGAGCTGATCGAAATCATTTCCGGCGCAGAAGCCGTCTGAGATCATGCAGGAGAGAAATCTGATGTCTGAGGAACTCAACCGCTCTGCTGAAAATGCCGGTGTTGGTGTTGGACGGATCACCCAGATTCGTGGTCCGGTGGTGGATGTCCAGTTTACGGACAAGCTGCCGCATATTTTGAACGCCCTTCACGTCAAGAATGGCGATCAGACGGTCGTGCTGGAAGTTGCGCAGGAAATTGGTGAACGTCAGGTCCGCTGCATCGCCATGGAAGGGACCGATGGTCTCGTTCGTGGTGCAGAGGTGACAGATACGGGCAGCCAGATCACCGTTCCGGTTGGTCCTGCAACGCTGGGACGTATCATCAACGTTATCGGTGAGCCGGTTGATGAGAAGGGGCCGATCCAGAGCGAGACTCGCTTCCCGATTCACCGTCCGGCTCCTTCCTTCGAGGAGCAGGCCGCTAATACCGAGATTCTGGTAACGGGTATTAAGGTCATCGACCTGCTTTGCCCGTATCTGAAGGGTGGTAAGATTGGTCTCTTCGGTGGTGCCGGTGTGGGTAAGACCGTCATCATTCAGGAGCTGATCAACAACATCGCCAAGGCGCACGGTGGTGTGTCCGTGTTCGCTGGTGTGGGTGAGCGTACCCGTGAGGGTAATGACCTGTATTACGAAATGCAGGGTGCTGGTGTTATCAAGATTGATGAGAACGGCCATACGGAAGGCTCCAAGGTGGCACTGGTCTATGGCCAGATGAATGAGCCGCCGGGTGCCCGCGCCCGTGTGGCCCTGACAGGTCTTTCCGTTGCGGAATATTTCCGTGACGTGGAAGGTCAGGACGTTCTCTTCTTCGTGGATAACATCTTCCGTTTCACGCAGGCCGGTTCCGAGGTGTCCGCTCTGCTCGGTCGTATTCCTTCCGCCGTGGGTTATCAGCCGACACTGGCAACAGAAATGGGTGCCCTTCAGGAGCGTATTACCTCCACGAAGAAAGGTTCCATTACGTCCGTTCAGGCCGTGTATGTGCCTGCTGACGACCTTACCGATCCGGCCCCGGCTGCAACCTTTGCCCATCTTGATGCGACAACGGTGCTGAATCGTTCCATCGCAGAAATGGGCATCTATCCGGCTGTGGATCCACTTGATTCTACCTCTCGTTCTCTCGACCCGAAGATTGTGGGTCAGGAGCATTACGAAGTGGCTCGTGCTGTCCAGAGTACGCTCCAGAACTACAAGGAGCTTCAGGACATCATCGCCATTCTTGGTATGGATGAGCTGTCTGAGGAAGATAAGCTGGTGGTTGGCCGTGCTCGCCGTATTCAGCGTTTCCTGTCCCAGCCTTTCCATGTGGCTGAGGTCTTCACGGGGGCACCGGGTAAGCTGGTATCTCTGGAAGACACCGTGCGGTCCTTCAAGGCTGTGGTGAATGGTGAGTGTGATGACCTGCCTGAAGGTGCCTTCTATATGGTTGGTGCTATCGAGGAAGCTCAGGCGAAAGCCGAGAAGATGAAGCAGGAGGGCTGATCCATGCCGCTTCGCATCGAGATCGTCAGCCCGGAAAGGCGTTATACCGACCGTGAGGTTGATATGGCTGTTGTTCCGGGGACAGAAGGGGACATTGCGGCCATGCCTGGTCGCTCCCCGTTGCTGTTGCAGCTGCGTGGTGGGGTGATTACCCTGTATAAGGGTGATCAGGTTCTGGAACGTTGCTTCGTCACAGGTGGTTTTGTCGATATGACAGCGGATCACTGCACGGTTCTTGCCGATTCGGTGCGGGCGCTTGAAGACCTCTCTATTGATGATGCCAGCCAGACACTGGATGAGCTGAAACAGCAGTGGACATCTGTTGGGCCTGATGAAATCGAACTTCAGGAAAGCTTGAGTCGCCAGATTCAGGCTGCTCGTGCAGAGATTGAAGTTGCTGAGAAGGTGAAGCAGAACGACCTTAAGTCGCTTTAAGGGCGACCATTATAGTCTGTGCTGTTTCAGAAAAGACCGGCCTCTTTTTAGGGGCCGGTTTTTTTTATGTCTGAGGTTATGCCGATTCTTGTTTAGGGGAATCGGGTTAGG
>JAFNMF010000028.1 GCA_026537415.1 Acetobacteraceae bacterium B3987
CTTTAGTCCCGTTCGTCTAGAGGCCTAGGACACCGCCCTTTCACGGCGGCAACACGGGTTCGAATCCCGTACGGGACGCCAGTGCCAACGGAAACATACTTCCTGTTCAGATAAATCCCCGCTGTTTCATCCAGAGTTCGGCCAGAGCAGGCCACTGTTCTGTAGGGCCGCCTTTACATCCCAGACCAAAACCGTGGCCGCCTGTTGAAAAACAATGCTCTTCACAAGGCCGTCGATGCTGCTGATAGGCCCGCAACAGCTGCTTTTCCTGCGCCGGCGACACAATCGGATCATCCAACGCATGAGCCATGAACAAGGGCGGCGCATCATCCCGAACATGCGGCGACAAAGACCAGCGGGCAGCCCGCTCCGGCGTGGGGTCATCCCCCAGACATATCCGGCTGGTGCGGCTTCTGGTAAAGGGCGGTGCAACGCTGACAACTGGATAAAGCAGCATGAGCAGGGCCGGAGGCACATCATGTTCCTGCAAAGCCGTCAGACCCATCAGGTGCCCTCCCGCAGAAAACCCCATGAGGGCCACACGCTGCGCATCAATCGTTCCACCAATCTTTCCAGCCTGCACCATCTTCAATGCCTGTCTGGCATCTGCCAACGGGGCCTCCATGCCCTCGGCCCATCCCTCTCGTGGCAGACGGTATAAAAGGATGGCAGCCGTCACACCCAACGAGACCAGCCACCGGGCTACAGGTAGAGCTTCATGCCCGACAGCAATATGCCCATAGCCACCACCTGCGGCGATGATGACCGCAGCTCCATTCGGGCGAGCAGGCCGTATGATATGAAGACCCGGCGCATAAATACGTGAAACCCTCCCTCCTTGTGCAACACGAGGCGGCTCCACAGCACCATCCTCCGGCCAAAGTGGATAAAAATCGGGCATGTCATGCAACATCGTCTTCACAGAGTACGTCTCTCGGGCCAGACCATACCTTACTCCCCCTGAAAACGCCGCCATGGAAAGAACAGCACACCCCTTCAAAAATTGGCGACGGGTCTTCATCTATCTGCCTCTCTTCTTTCCGGTAATGACGCAACAATCCTGCCTAGAACCACTCACCACGCAGAAACATGAAATATTCATGACATCTCCGTAAAATGCGGAGAAATACCCCTCATAAAAGCAGCAAAAAGGCCGCTTTTATGCTGCTTTTGGCCCTATTATGTGGTGCTGTTTCCGCTCCTGATGAATTGCAGTAGAGTGAGCCGCCTGAAAGGGGACAGAAGCGTGATGCACCAGAAGCAGCATATTGTGCAGCGTTATGAAGATGAGCTGCTCCATTTACGGTCCCTAATGGAACAGATGGGCGGGCTGGTGGAACACCAGCTTTCTCTCGTGCTGGCAGCTATTGCCGAAAATGATGGGCAAGCCGCCCTTCAGGCCGCACAGCAAGACAGGAACGTGGATGCGCTAGAACACAAGGTGGAGACATTAGCCATTCGCCTTCTAGCTCTGCGTGGCCCTATGGCCGCAGACCTGCGGGAAATCGTGGCCTGTATTCCCATGGCTGGCGCACTGGAGCGTATGGGCGACTATGCCAGCTCCATTGCCCGCCGCCTCAGCCAAATGGAGCAACCCATTCCCCGCCCCGCCCGCCTTGCCCTAAGTGAAATGGGTCGGCTGGTGTTGGAACATCTCCGCCGCATCATGGATGCACTGGAACACAAAGACGCCGACGCCGCCCATGCCATCTGGGCCGCCGACCAGCTGGTGGACCAATATTGCGAGGCCATGACCGCTGATTCACTGGAGCAGATGACCCGTCATCCCCATACCATCCGCCTCCATATCGCCCTGCTTTTCATCATCAGAAATCTGGAACGAATTGGCGACCACACGACCAACATAGCCGAACGTGTGGTCTTCATGGTCACAGGGTCCATGCTGCCCCCATCCCGCCCACATGGCCATGACAGCCAACACAGCCTACCCAGACAGGAACCTTCCAACCCATGACAGCCTCCACACCTCACAAAGGCTCCGTTCTCGTTGTAGAAGACGAACCCGCCCTGCGGGTTTTACTGGAACACAGCTTGCGCCAACGTGGCTATCAAGTCAGCACTGTTATGGATGGCGAGCAGGCTCTGTCATTCCTTGAGACAAAACGGCCCGACCTTGCCCTGCTGGATTGGATGCTACCCGGTATCTCCGGATTGGAACTATGCCGCATCATCCGGCAAAAACCGGGTCTGAAGGACCTTCCCGTTCTTTTCCTGACCGCCCGCACTGACGAACAAGATGTCATAGCGGGTCTGGATAACGGTGCTGACGACTATCTGACCAAACCATGCAGTGCCGATAAACTAGATGCCCGCCTGCGGGCCCTGCTACGCCGCACACGCCCTGTGCAAGATATCATAACATTCGGCCCCCTCACTCTAGAACCAGAAAACCATCAGGTCACCCGGTCCGGACGTCCCATCGCTCTGGGACCAACCGAATACCGCCTGCTGGAGCTTTTTATCCACCATCCCCGCAAGGTCTTCTCTCGAGAAGACCTGTTAAAACGCCTTTGGGGCCCCCATGTCCATGTGGAGTTACGCACCGTAGATGTGCATATCCGCCGTCTCCGCAAAGCTCTAAATGAAGGGGACGAAAAAGACCTCATCAGGACCGTGCGCGCTGCTGGCTATGCTCTAGATAATGGTCCAGCCAGCCCAGCAGTCGGCAAAATCTCCGACTAAAATCTTATGGCCGCATCACTCCTCCTGCCGGACCTCATTGCAGGGGCCTGCGCCTGCTTGGCCCTGACAGGTTGGGGAATGGTCTGGCACCTGTCCCGCCATGCCCGTCTCTCTGAACACGAGACACGACACCACAAACCGGATCGCAAACCCACCCCGAGCAATAACACTCTGCTCGCCAATGCCGCCCCATTGCTGGTAGAGGCCATTCCCGGCATGGCTCTCATTCTCGGGTCCATGGGACAGATTCTGGCCTGCAACGAGGACGCCCAAACCCATTATGGAAACAGCCTCGGGGCCCTACTTCGCCATCCTAATGCACGAGACACACTCAAGACGGCCCTTCATGCGCCGTCAGTGACGGATGCCACTCTTCCCGCAGCCTGCTCAACCACTGTCCAGCTGGATGTGCCGGTAAAATGCTCCGTCCATCTCGCTATGCGCCGCATTGTAGGCTCATCAGAGCGGGACAGTCTCGTCCTTGTCCTCCTGCATGACCGCAGCATCATGCAGGCCGTGGACCGTATGCGGGCCGACTTTGTAGCCCATGCCAGCCACGAACTGCGCACGCCTCTAGCTTCTCTGAGTGGCTTCATTGATTTGATGCGGGAGGGTGGCGACACGACAGACCCATCTTCCCGCACCCTGTATCTGGACATCATGAACCAGCAAGCCACACGGATGCAGCGTCTGATCGACCGGCTACTCTATCTCTCCCAGCTTGAACTGAAAGGGCATCACCGCCCTCATGAACAGCTGGACGTAGATGAACTCTTCGCCCTTGTTCTTGGTGAGGTCACACCACGTTTTCACGATTCCAGCCGCACACTGACTGTCGATCATGAGGAAAACCTGATCCTACTGGCAGACAGTGATGAAATGGTGCAGGTTCTCCTCAATCTCATTGAAAATGCCATCCGCTATGGCACAAGGCCAGACCATCCCTTGCATGTTCGCCTTCATGCCAGACAGGCCACCCCTGACGAAGGGCCATCCTCCGCCATGCCCGGAATCCTAATCACGGTTGAAGATAATGGCCCCGGCATCGCTGCCCATCATATTCCTCGACTGACCGAACGCTTCTACCGCATCACAAACCAACCAGAGAGCCACACCGAGAGCGAACAAGGCACAGGGCTGGGACTGGCCATCGTCCGCCAGATTTTAGAAAGACATGGCGGGCAGATACGTTTTGCCAGCACACCGGGACAAGGCACGACCTGCTTTATCTGGCTACCCGCCGCTCACACCCCACAAAACCGAGCCACAGGGGCAATACCCACCCCTTAGCTATAGGCTGTGCAATCACACAGAAATAGGAAGACCATGTGGGACAACCGAGACCTCGATTCATGGCTTTTTCATACAAAGGGCAAACCGGGCAGCATCCTGCATAACAGGGCTTCTTCTTTGTTTCATAATCAGAATAATTTATTTTTTTAAGGCTTATAACAGGGCACATTTTAGCCCATAAAAGACAAAGAGATTCACGCAACAAGGGCCTTATATTTTCCATGCTCAGCCTGTTTGATCTGTTCAAGATAGGGATTGGCCCTTCCTCCTCCCATACTGTTGGCCCCATGCGCGCTGCCCAGCGTTTTGCCGATGTACTGGCAGACCTACCCGATGGCCCGCTGGAAAAAGACCCAGCCCGCATTGTTGTTACCCTCTATGGCTCACTAGCCCTGACAGCCGAAGGCCACGGCACCATAAAAGCCGTCCTCCTCGGGCTGGCCGGGGAAACACCGGAGCATGTTGATCCAGAAACCGCCAAGAAACTGGTCCAACATATTGAAAGCACACATCTGCTGAACCTCAACGGGACCAGTTTCTCCTTCGACTACCAAAAGGACATCTGTCTAGACACAGGCACCATTCCCCCCATCCACCCCAACACCATGCAGTTTGAAGCCTTCGCACGGGATGGAACCCTCATCACACGCCAACGTTTCTGCTCCGTTGGCGGGGGGTTCATCACACCAGAGGACCAGGCACGGACAATGTCCTACTCCCTGCCCGAAGTGCCTTTCCCCTTCCGTAGTGGTAAAGCACTGCTGGCCCATACCAAACAACAGAATACCGACATTGCCAGCATCATGATGGCCAATGAAACCGCCACCCGCCCCCTCTGGGATGTGGAGCGAGGCATGGATCGCATTGCCGAGACAATGTTGGCCTGCATCGAGGCCGGATTACATAATACGGACACGCTTCCCGGCCCACTGAAAGTGCAGAGACGGGCTGCAAAACTCTATGCCCGCCTTCAGGCCAAAACCAATGCTGCCCCTTCCCCTCATGGTGTGATGAACTGGATCAGCCTCTTCGCCATTGCCGTGAATGAGGAAAATGCAGCAGGCGGGCGAGTCGTGACCGCCCCCACAAACGGGGCAGCAGGCGTCATTCCAGCCGTTATGCGTTATTATCGGGACTTCTGCCCCGAATATTCACAAAACGGCCTGCGAACCTTCCTGCTGACCGCTGCCGCTATCGGGGGACTTTTCAAACTCAATGCCTCCATCTCTGGGGCAGAAGTGGGCTGCCAGGGAGAGGTTGGTGTGGCGTCCTCCATGGCCGCAGCGGGACTTACGGCCGCACTGGGTGGCACGCCAGAACAATGCGAACATGCTGCAGAAATCGCCATGGAACACCATCTGGGCATGACCTGCGACCCGGTGGCTGGCCTTGTGCAAATCCCCTGCATCGAGCGGAACGCCTTTGGGGCCGTCAAAGCCATCAATGCGTCCTCGCTGGCCATGAGCGATGATAGTGGGGCGCATTATGTCTCGCTGGACCATGTCATAAAGACGATGGCGGAAACAGGCCGGGACATGAATCACCGTTACAAGGAAACAGCACTGGGAGGGCTGGCCGTCAACGTACCGGCCTGCTGACATCCCTTCAGGACCGCTTGCCTGAAACTGCTGCAACCCATACGATATTGTGAATCCTTTTTCCCCCTGTGCTGCGGTACGTTCGCCCCATGACACGCCATCATTTGCCCGTTTTGCTGCTTGCCGCCTCTATGCTGGCTACCGTCTCCACCGCTCGAGCGGAGCCGGGCGATCCCCTTCCGGCAAGTGCCCGCCCTGCGGCACCGGCTCTTCTCATCCCCACCCTACCTTGCCAGAAACTGGCCAGCACGCCCCTCACCTATGCCTCCACTGGCAGTGATGATTCACTGCATGTCCATGTGCAGTGCGCCATGGAGAAAGGGCCGGATAATCTCTGGCGAGCCAAATCCTGCACATACGACTCCAAATGGAACGGGTTTTACATGCCCCGTCACCATAAGACGCATCCCTACCGGGAAGCCGTGGCAGCCTATATGAGCCATGCCTGCTTTGCAGACAGCCAGCTGACGCCCTATTTCTCAGATGAACAGACCGACCAGCCTGATGCTATCTCCAGTGAAGATGCGTGGTCGTCCCGCCTGATTGTCCCGTGGCGTGGAACACAACTCGCCCATGGAATCAGCAAAGCGCAGGATGAAACCGTCGGAGCCGTTTTCCTTCATAACAGAGCCGTCACGCTGAAGCTAAGCTTTACCCACATTCCGCCCGTAACGGCGGAAGAAAACAATCTGGACAAAGCCGCCCATTCTCCCAACCGCTTCCAGCCTGCCACAAGCCTGATTAATCTGGATGACGTGTCTGCCTCAAAATAACGAGGCGAGTCAGTCCACCACCCGAAAGGTGAGGTTATAGCGGCAATCCGGCCTTGTTCCAGCCGAGGCAGAGCGTACGGGCAAAACACCATGAAAATGACTCCGGCTTGGGCCACCCCAAACCACCACATCGCCATGATGTAACGGTACTTTGCGGCAAGTATCCCCCCGCCTCGCACCACCCCACTGAAAAAGAGCCGAAAGCCCCAGTGAAACCGACACGACCGGGGCCTTCATGGTACGCTCATCACGATCCTGATGCAGCCCCATCCCGGCACCGGGTGCATAACGGTTGATAAGCCCGCATTGCGGGACGAACTCCTCATAACCAGCTGCCTGCGCTGCACGACCAGCCAGTGCCAGAAACAGAGAAGGTAGAGCAGGCCACGGCTTGCGTGTCAGCGGATCAGTCCGCACATAGCGGTAACCTTGCCCATCACTTATCCAGCCATAATCACCACAGGCTGTCATAGCAGCAGCCATCCGACCACCACCCGCTACTCTGTAATGACGAAAAGGGGCCTGCTGCGTGATGGCCTCCACAGCATGAAGCAACGCCTGCGCCTCCGCTTTGGCAAAACCACCCAGCAACACCGCACCCGGAGACAGAATCAATCGCTCTCTGGTCTCTGGAAAAAGATCATCCATCAAGAACGATCACCGCCCTTACTGCCGCTGGAAAAAGCGTATCTGCCTCGTGATGATTCCCAGCTCCTTCAAGGCATTGGAAAAGACCGCGAAATGCGGAGCTGCCTCATGCGCCTGAAAGGCAGCCCGGTTCTTATAGACCTCATGCAGCACGACAAGTGACGGCTCATCCTCACTGCATTGTATGGTAAATTCCAAACAGCCCGGTTCATCAGCCGTTGAGCGAGCCGCATCATAGCGACAAACCTCAAGAAACGCCTCCAGCGTCTCTTCCTTGGCCTCAAACTCTGCCAGAACAACCAGTGGATTAGACATGAAACTCCTCCCTGCATGACAGGTAATGGACGGCTAATCCGTCTCTTCCAGCAGGATGGACCCACAACCACGCCAGACGCAACCATTATGCCGTGAAGCAGCAACAAAGCAGGGCTGTAGCAACACCCCTTGCCAGAGAGAAACGGGCACGGTCTGATGCATAGTGAGTTCTTACCCCTATAGGCAACAGGGAACCCCCATGACTGACCAGCAGGATACCGCTGCCACCCGTTTTCTCGACAGTGCAGGCGTTGCTTACAGAACCTGCCATTATGATTACGCTCCACAGAAAGGCCATATCGGTGAGCAAGCCGCCAGTGCCATCGGGGCAAAGCCTTCAGCCGTCTTCAAGACACTCGCTGTGAAAGTTGACCGTCAACAGCCTGCCTTTGCAGTCATTCCGGTGGATAAGCGGGTCAATTTCAAAGCACTAGCCATCGCTCTGGGTGGACGGAATGCCAAGATGATGCAGCCGGATGAAGCCCATAACCGCACAGGATTCGTCTCTGGTGGAACAACCCCTTTCGGCTCCCGCCAGACGCTCCCTACCGTCATCGACCGCAGCGCACAGAAACATAAGACCATATGGATCAATGCTGGTGCCCGGGGTTTTCTAGCCTGCCTAACACCGCAGGACGTACAGACAGTAACGCAAGGTCTTTTCGCCAGTATTACCGAATGATCGAACAAAGAACGGACCAGCACCCATGGAGATGACCGTTTCGTAACACTGATTTCACTAACATTTTGCGAATTGCCTCCTGTATTCTGCTGTCACGATGCCTCCACATGGAAGGGGGCAGTCGGGCAGCAGCCTGACAGAACTGGAACAAGGAAAACCGAAATGATCCATGTCCCCAGAATACTGAAGCAGGTGGCAACAGGCCTCGCTTTGGCCACACTGGCCTGTGGGCTGGCCGCCACCCCGGCAGAAGCACACCATCACCACAGTTTCGGCCATAGCTTCGCCAGAGGGTTAGGCTTTGGTGTCGGGTCTGGTATTGGTTACAATACGATCGACCGTGTATTCAATGGCTTCGGCGGCGGCTATTATGGCGACTACGGCGGTTATAGCGGCGGCTACGCTATGCCCTACATGGCACCAAGCTACGCCCCGCCACCACCGCCCAGCACGAATGTCATCGTCGTACAACCGCCAGCAGCTCCACCACCCATGCCCGGCTATCCTTATCCCGTACCCGGCTATACCCATTATCAGCCCGGTCAGGGATATGTTGCCCAGACGACCACCTATGTTCAGGGATATGGCTACGTTCCCCCTCAACCCCAACCGATGACCCCATGAGCCAGATAACAAGAAAGGTTTTAACCTCTCATTCTCAAACGGATATTACTTAAACAACCAGTAAAAACAGGTTGATTTAGGTAGGGTAATATCTTTATGGAGGCAGAGCTTCTGCAATAACAAGGTAAGAAAGAGTTAATAGCTAGGGATGGTCTTCTGTCGCCTTTTCATTGACCGCCCCGTAGCGACAACACTGCTTGCGCTCGCTATCTTTCTATCCGGACTGATTGCTCTGCCCTTCCTTCCCATATCCACCATGCCGGATATGACGGCGACCTCCATCATGGTGATCGCCAATCAGCCAGGGTCAGACCCACAGCAAATGGCCACCTCTGTCTCCACCCCACTGGAGCGGCGGCTGGCGGCCATTGCAGACATACAAACGCTGGAATCCGTCACCAGCAGCGGGCAGACCTCCATCTTTCTGGACTTCTCCTCCTCCCGCGACATCAACGGTGCCTTACGGGATGTTCAGGCAGCCCTTCATGCCGCCCGAAGCGACCTGCCAACCAGCACGCTGGCCGCCGACCCGCAGGCCTTCAAACTGGATGGCGACAAGCCAATTTATCTGCTCCATTTAACATCAGACCAGCTTCCCAGAGCGCAGCTTTACGACCTTGCTACCATCAGGGTCCGTCCCGTTCTGGCCCAGATAGCCGGTGTGGGACGGGTTGAGTTGTTCGGGGCTTCCAACCCCGCTGTCCGGGTCGAATTGAATCCCTACCCCCTCTATCGCTGGGGCCTGAATCCCGAGGATGTCCGTTCCGCATTGGCCTCGGCCAATGCCTTCACCCCAAAGGGATTCATTACCTCAGGCAATCAGCGCATCCAACTACAGACCAACGATCAGGCCGTTGACGCTGCTCATTATAAAGACCTCATTGTCGCCTATCGTAATGGGTACAACCCCATCCATCTGAGAGACATCGCCACCGTGCGGGACGATGTGCAGGATGTGTACCAGAACAGCACACTCAACGGGAAAACCGCCATTACTATTGCTGTCATTCCACAGCCACATGCCAATGCGGTGGAAATTGTGGATGACATCGTAAAACGCATTCCACGGCTCCAAGAAACGCTCCCCGCCAGTGCGGAACTCCGTACAGGGCTAGACCTGTCCCTGACCATCCGTGCCTCCCTGATAGACGCCAAACAGACGCTGGTCATTTCCATCTTTCTGGTCGTGCTGGTCATCACCCTATTCTTCCGTCATCCAGCCAGTACACTCATCCCGGCCATCACAATTCCTATCGCTCTCGCCGGGACGTTGACAGTCATGGCATGGTTCAGTTTCTCACTGGATATTCTCTCTCTCATGGCCCTGACCATTGCGGTTGGCTTTGTCATTGATGATGCCATTGTCGTGCTGGAGAACATCGCCCGACACATGGAAAACGGCATGGACCGCTATCAGGCTAGTATCCGTGGTACCTCGGAGATCGCCTTTACGATCGTCTCCATCAGCCTGTCTCTTATCGCCATCTTCATTCCCCTGCTCAGCATCCCCGGCACGCTTGGTTCTGCCCTGCATGAATTCGCCCTGACAATGGCAGCAACCATCACCATTTCCATGATCCTGTCACTGACCCTGACACCCATGCTCTGTGCCAAATTCCTGACGATCGAACCAGCAGGCAGCACACCAGAACTCCTTCGCAAACCCCAATCTTCTCTTCTGGCAGCACCCATCTCTTGGGCTTTCTACGGAGGGCAACGGGCCATCCAGAGTGTAGAAACAGGTCTTTCCTACCTGACCTCACTTTATGACCGCTCGATACAATGGAGCCTGCGTCACCCTCTGCTCATCGGGCTGACCCTGCCCGGCAGCTTCCTGCTCATGGTCGGCATCATCGTCATCATGCCCAAGACTGCCATTCCTCGGATGGACCTTGCCATTCTTCAAGGCAGCATCAATGGCGAACCAAGCCTCTCCTTCAAGGCCCTGACCCGCAGGATGCATCAGGTAGAAGCCATCATCCAGAAAGACCCGGCTGTCCAGACAGTCGTGACCTTCAACCGCACCAGCTATACAGGCCGCATCTTCGTCACGCTCAAGGATAAAAGCCTGCGTGACAGCATCCCCGTTGTACTGGCGAGGCTGCGGAAGGCCATTCCCCAGCAAGCCGGAGCAGAAGCCTTCTTCTGGGCACTGAACAATGGCCGACAGGGTGGTGGCGACAGTAACACCACCGGCAATTATCGTTATGTCCTCCACAGCGACAGCAACGGCCCTCTTTATGCCACCATACCGCCCCTACTGGCACAGCTGCGAGCCAGCGGAAAATTCCGCAACCTCTCCACTGATGCAGAGGATTTAAGCTTCTTTGCGAATATCCTCATTCATCGTGACCTTGAGGCCCGTTACAACATCACACCCCAGCTGGTGCAAAATGCTCTCTTTGATGCCTACGGGCAGAGCATTGTCTCCACCATTCATCTCCCTCTCACCAATCACCGGGTTGTCATGGTGGTCGCTGAGCCATTCCGTGAATATCCCAACACGCTGCATCATCTCTGGCTTTCCACCTCGGCCGGAACAGCAGCGGGGGGTATTGCCTCCAACCTCATCCGTGTTCGGTCTAAAGGAACACTCAGCACGCAAGCATCCCTCGCACGGGATTCCGTCACCAACTCACTAGCCAATAAACTATCGGGCAATAGTTCAAATGGGGCTGCCGTATCCTCATCCCGGGAAACCATGATCCCGTTGGATAATGTCGCCAGCATTATCAAAACACCCATGCCCCTCAGCATTACCCATCATAATGGCTATTACGCCACAACGCTCTCTTTCGATCTGGCAGACGGCATAAGTTATGATGGTGCCATCGCATTGATACACAGGGCACTGGTTAATCTGCACGTTTCAGACAAAATTCATGGGGAATTCACAGGAACAACTGGCGAGACGACCGACCTGATGCTCAATGCCCTACTCGCCTTTCTGGCCGCCGTTGCCATCATGTACATCACTCTCGGCATCCTCTACGAAAGCCTCCTCCACCCCCTTACCATTCTCTCCACTTTGCCATCTGCTGGCGTTGGTGGTGTTCTGGGCCTCTGGCTATCTGGAGAGCAATTCAGCCTCGTAGCCATCATCGGTGTCATCCTGCTAACAGGGCTTGTAAAGAAGAATGCCATTCTGGTGATCGACTTCGCCCTATACATCCGCCAGAATCAACCAGACATGACAGCGGAAGAAACCATCCGTCAGGCCTCCGTCACACGCTTCCGCCCTATCCTGATGACCACACTGGCCGCAGCCCTCGGCGGTATCCCGCTGCTGATGAGCCAAGGCTATGGCTGCGAGCTACGCCACCCGCTTGGTGTAGCCATTCTAGGGGGGATGGCTGTCAGCCAGCTCCTCACTTTCTACACGACACCAACGGTCTATCTACTGCTGGAAAGGCTGAAACACCGCAGCTTAACCCTGATGAACAGGATGCGGGCCGCCCTGTAAGCCCCCCCTATGAACCAGACAGGGAAAAACGGTCAGCCCCGCCATGCCCGGGCCGATTGCACCACTCTACCGCTCTTTCTATAAATGGGAGCCCTGAGGAGGACGCCCGCCCATGACCCAGAAACACGATGCCAACCCGGCCCATCCATCCCTTAATGATGAAGATTCCCTTCTACCCCGTCCGACCCGCCGTACCGTCCTGACAGCCGGGTCTCTCGCTCTGGGGGGTGCTGGAGCCTGCACACTTGCTGTGCCGTTTCTGGACAGTCTCCGCCGTACACAAGCCAGCTCTGCCTCTAGCACGCAAGAACAAGCCATCATGGATGTTTCTGTGCAGGACCTGGAGCCCGGCGCACATAAGGTCGTTGTCTGGCAAGGGATGCCTGTTGCTATCCAACGTCGCACGCCGGAGATGATTCGTGCGTTGGAAGACCCCGCCCTGCTCGCCCAACTGCTGGACCCGCAATCCCGCATACGGCAGCAACCTCGTGAAGCCGAAAATGCCCACCGGTCCCTCCGGCCAGACTATGGCGTGTATGTCACCATCTGCACCCATCTGGGCTGCGTGCCAGACTACAAAAACATCGCCAGCCTACCAGCATCTGGAGGGTTCTTCTGCCCCTGCCACGGGTCACAATTTGATGGTGCTGGCCGAGTTCTCCGCAACATGCCCGCTCCCTACAACCTGCCGGTCCCTCCGCTTCATTTCGTGGATGACCATACAATCAGGCTGGGTGAAAGCACGCTCTCACCACATTACAGCATGAACAGCATCCAGCAGCTCTGAGGGACAATCCACACGATGAAAGACAGCATACCCCCAACCAGAAACTGGCTCGACACCCGCCTGCCCTTTCTCCGGCCTTTCTGGCAGCATATGGCCCACTTCCCCATGCCGCCGGTCAATCTGCTCTGGACAATTGGTGCTTGCTTGATAGTCGCTTTCGGGCTGATGTTCGTCAGCGGGCTGTTCCTATCCCTGCATTATCAACCTGACCTCTCTCTAGCCTTTGACAGTGTGGAAGCCATAGAGCGGCGTGTTCCCTCAGGCTGGCTCATCCGCAGCATCCATACGGGTGGTGTCAGTATGCTGTTCGCTGCGCTCTATCTCCATGTCGGGCGGGGCCTCTGGTACGGGTCTTACAAAGCCCCACGGGAAATAGTCTGGCTCTCCGGCCTGCTGCTAATGCTCCTGTTCATGACGACCGCCTTTGCAGGGTATGTCCTACCGTGGGGGCAAATGTCCTATTGGGGGGCTACCGTCATCACCCATGCCGTGGAGGCCATACCGGGCATCGGGCACGGGCTGCTTGTCTATCTGCTTGGTGAGGATACGCTGGGAGGCATCGCCCTGCACCGCTTCTTCATCCTGCATTTCACGCTTGGCTTCATCATCGCTGCGATAATTGGGCTCCACATACTCTGCCTACATGGAACAGGCTCCAGCAATCCCACGCTGGACAGTCCCCACCCTGACCGCTCGACCCGTCCCTTTGCCCCATTTTATGTTGTGAAGGACTGTCTGGCTGTCTGCGTGTTTCTGGCCCTTTTTGCCGTACTGATTTTCTTCTTACCGGAGCTGCTGGGCAAGCTGGATAACATCATCCCGGCCAATCCCCTCAAAACACCAGCGGACATCACACCAGAATGGTATCTGGCCCCATGGTTTGCCATGCTGCGGGCCATTCCCTCCCGTCTGGGTGGACTGATTGCGGCAGCCTCCAGCCTGCTGGTCCTCTTCCTCCTGCCATGGCTGGACCGGTCCCCCCGCCATAATGCCACCTACCGGCCACTGGTCCGGCTGGGCATGGGGCTGTTCTTCATCGCCTTCATCACCCTCATTCTAGCAGGGATGCACGGGGCCACACCTCTTTGGGTCTGGCTCAGCCGGGGAAGTATGCTGGTCTGGTTCCTCACCTTTCTGGTGCTGCTCCCTCTGGCCGCCTACAGGGAGCGACAAACGCGTGACGCCTCCACACAGGGAGAAACACCATGATGCGCTCATGCTTCCGCCAAACGGGCATAGCCTTTCTAGCCGCCCTGTCCCTAACCAGTATCTCCATCACGACCAGAGCGGAAAGCCCTGCCCCAGAGCAGGCACCCGCCACACAGACAACGGCTCCCACGGCTGACCCTCTGCCCATCATGCGCCCGGAAGAACGGGGACTGATGATCTTCCAGCAGGTTTGCAGCTCCTGCCACAGCATGGAGCGTGCCCATTATGGAGACATGATCGCCCTTCAACCCTCCGCCACGGCTCTCCAGCACTGGGCACAACAGCGTCATGCCGGGCTGGAAAGCCCTATTGCATCCCCCTATCCGAGCGTTGCCGTGGGCAAGGCCAATAATGGAGGCGACTATCCGCCGGACCTCTCCCACATTGCCCGGACTATCCGGGGCGGGCCGGATTATATCCGCCAGATGCTGGCAGGCTATCGCCCTGTCCCGCCCGGCGTCACACTAGCCCCGAACACCTATTACAACCCCATCGCCCTAACGCATCACCACAAGTTCAAAATGCGCCCGCCGCTACACGAAGGGATGATTGCCTTTCCTGATGGCACGAAAGCCACCATTCCCCAGATGGCAAACGATGTAACGGCCTTCCTCCAATGGGCTGATGATTCCCACCGCCATACCCGTCAGTTCATCGGTACGGCGGTGCTGCTCTACCTGGCCCTGCTTGGCGGGGTGTTGCTCGCCCTCTGGCGGCTGCTGAAACGGACCACCTGAACAAAAGAAACCCCGCCGAGAACTCCTCAGGCGGGGTTTCTTCAAGTCTCAAGGGAAATAGTTTTCTTATACCGACCTATAGGCGCCTCCTCGGCCCGAATGAGAGAAAACGCCTGACCCAGCCTGCAACAGACGACCGGGGACGGGTGAAGAATGAATGTTCCAAACCGGCATGACCACATTTCTTACACCGCATCACCATGGGCCAGATCGCATCTGAAGGCTGATGCGACACATAAACAGCACCGCAGGCTGTGCAGGTCTGCTTCATGTATCTATCAGGCGTACCAATCACCATACGAGCGTCTCCCTTCACGGCGGCCCATGTCTTTACAGAATAGACATGGGCTGCCCTGCTTCACTTAACAACCTGTTACTAGCTGGGGACGTCAGTTCCGGTCATAGGCCACTAAAGAATTTTCAGGGGGCCGGGTTGGCATTCAGCTGATGAATAGCGTTGATCTTCTCTTCCAGCTCCGGCGTGATCTCCACTTGAATGGACGTCAGGGCCGTTTCAAGCTGTTCCATCGTTGTGGCACCGATGATGTTGGATGTCACAAACGGGCGGGACGTAACAAACGCTATGGCCATCTGCGCAAAATCAAGCCCAGATTCCTTCGCCAGTGCCTGATAAGCCCGGATAGCGTCATCCACGCCCGGCTTTTCATAACGCTGGCCACGATTGAACAGGGTCGTCCGTGCCCCCGGCGGGCGGGCACCATCCAGATACTTACCTGTCAGATAGCCCTGCGCCAAAGGTGAATAAGCCAGCAGGCTAACATCTTCCCGCAGACCCATTTCCGCCAAGCCAATCTCATAAGTCCGATTCAGAAGGTTATAGGCATTCTGAATGGAAGCGATACGAGGCTGCTTTTCCTCTCGGGACACACGCAGGAACTCCGAAACACCCCATGCGGTTTCATTGGACAAGCCCACATGGCGGACCTTGCCTGCCTTCACCAGCTCACCTAAGGCACCCAGCGTCTCGGCAATTGGCACTTCATCGGCATCGGAGAGCGTGCGGAAGGTTGTACCGCCCTCACCAAAGATATTCACCACCCGGTCCGGCCAATGCAGCTGGTAAAGGTCCAGATAGTCCGTATTCAGCCTCTTGAGAGATTCATCAATGGCATAGCGTATCTGCTTCGGTGTCAGACGGGGCTTCTCCCCACCGGGCCGGAACCAATCATTCTGGCTGCGTCCGACAACCTTGCTGGCAAGGATGACCTTCTCCCGATTGCCACGAGCCTTCAACCAGCTTCCCACAATCCGCTCAGTCGAACCCTGCGTCTCTGCCCGTGGGGGAATAGAATAAAGTTCTGCCGTGTCGATGAAATTTACGCCATGTTCAAGGGCCATATCGAGTTGGGCGTGGCCCTCGGCTTCCGTATTCTGCTGGCCGAATGTCATGGTCCCAAGGCATAGTTCACTTACCTTGAGATCAGTCCGCCCCAGTGTTCTGTACTGCATGGCCGTTTCTCCCTGTCTGTGATCGAGGCCTGTCGGGATCACTCATCCCTGACATACCCGTAATGTAAGGCGAAGCTACCGGAAACAGGCATACTTCCCTTTTGCCCCGGCTTGCCGCTATCCTGCCTCCATAAAAATGCACAACGCAGCATATCAGGAAAACAGGCAGGGCCAATGCGTATTCTACTGGTTGAGGATGATCCGACTGTCCGCTCCTTTGTCCTCAAAGGATTAAAGGAAGCAGGTCACAATGTGGATCAGGCCGATAATGGCAAAGACGGGCTGTATCTGGCCATCGGCGAGAAATACGACATCATCATCCTTGATAGGATGCTCCCCGGCGGTATTGATGGGCTGAATATCCTAGAGACCCTGCGGGGCCAGAAGAATAACACCCCTGTGCTGCTGCTCTCTGCCCTTTCCGACGTGGATGACAGAGTGGACGGGCTACGTGCTGGCGGGGATGATTATGTCACAAAGCCTTTCGCCTTTTCCGAGCTGCTCGCCCGTGTGGAAGCACTGGGACGCCGGGGGCACAATGAGTCCGCCCCGGAGACATCCCTGACTGTGGGCGACCTGAAGCTAGACCTCCTCTCCCGAGAGGTCCGCCGTGATGGGCAGAAAATCGACCTCCAGCCCCGTGAATTCCGCTTGCTGGAGTTCCTTGTCCGCCATGCCGGGCAAGTCGTCACCCGGACGATGTTGCTGGAAAAGGTTTGGGACTATCACTTCGACCCACAGACAAACGTGATTGACGTCCATGTCTCCCGCCTGCGCCAGAAGGTGGACAAACCGTTTGAGACGGCCATCATCCATACGGTCCGCAATGCAGGCTACATCCTCCGCCCTACGCAGGACTGACAGACCAAACACTATGGCAGAGGACAGAACACCCCTACGCCGCCGATGGTTCCGCCGCCTTACCATCCGCAATGGAAACGGGAAGCGGCGTTGGCCCATCCGGTCGGCAGGGATCAACTTTGCGCTGGGCTATGGTGTCCTGTTCCTCATTTCGGCCACGCTGTTTCTGTCCTTCATCTGGTGGAGCAGCACAAGCCTGCTGAATGACCATGTACGAGCCTTCATCGAAACCGATGCTCAGGAGCTTCGACACCGCTGGAGTCACGGCGGTGCCGCCGCTCTAAGTGATGCCATCAATGATAGGCTGGAACAGAACATTGATGATGATGCCCTTTATCTGCTGATGGACCGCCACGGCAGACGACTGGCCGGAAACCTGCCGGGCTGGCCCGTCGCCATCGAAAAGATGAATCATTTTTATGAGCTAACCATCCGCCGTTACACCTTCACTACACCAGCCCAGTTCAAGGCCTATGCCCTGCCTCATGGGTTCAAAATGATTGTGGGGCATGACATACGAGGCCGTACCCTTCTCAGCACGGTCATCACACGCACGGTCATCTGGTGTGCGGTCATGATCTCCCTACTGGCCGTGGGAGGGGCACTGGTGGTGCGAGACCTCTTTCGCCGTATGGTTGGCTCCATCGCTCGCACGGCTTCTGCCGTCGCCAATGGTGACCTCAACCACCGCATCACCCTGACAGGTAGCGAAACTGACCTCGTCGCCGAAACAGTCAACACCATGCTGGACAGGATCAACCGACTGATGGAAGGGGTCCGGCAGGTCTCCAACGCCATTGCCCATGACCTGCGGACACCCATCACCCGTGCCCGCAACCAGCTGGAAGAAGCCCTCTTCTCCGCCTCATCGCCTGATGAGCTACGTGTGGCCGTGGACAAAGCCATTGGAGACCTTGACCATATAACCGGCATTTTTGAAGCTCTCCTCCGGATCGCCCAGATTGAAGCAGGCTCACGCCGCTCAGCCTTTACGAATGTCGATCTCAACCAGCTTCTGGCCAATATGGCAGAACTCTATGAAGCCTCCGCCGAAGATGCCGGGTTAAAACTGAAGCTGAATATCAAGACACTTCCCGCTCTGTTCGGCGATGAACGCATGCTGCAACAGGCGCTCGCCAATCTACTAGATAATGCCATCAAATTCTCCCCACCAGACAGCACACTGACCCTCAGTGCCCATCCTGTCATGGCCATGACAGCCTCCAGCAATGCCAACGAGAAACAACGGCCCCTCGGACTCGAGATCAGCGTGCAGGATCAGGGGCCGGGTATGAATGATGCAGACATACTCCGTGCCCATGAACGCTTCTTCCGGGCCGAAAGCGCACGCAACACACCCGGCTCCGGCCTTGGGCTTTCTTTGGTACAGGCTGTCACCAGCCTGCATCATGGTCGGCTAATCCTCACGCAGGCCAATCCGGGCCTGAAGGTTACTCTCTTTCTCCCCCTGACACCCGAAGCAGAGCAAACCGGCAGAAGCACTACCCCAACAGAAAATACATCATGAGGCCCAACGCACCTTATCCGTTACTGAATATTCATGCCCTGCCCATCTTCAGGGCATATGAGCTATGATAGTCCTATGTCCATGCGTACCGTCTTCTTCCTCACTGTCATTCTCTTATTGGCCCAAATGCCTCTCCGACCGGGGCATGCCTGGGGGTCGCTGCTGCATGAGAAGGAAACCTCCCAACCTGCTCAGGACCTCGTCATTACCAGTGACAGTCAAGCCTATTGCGCCCAGCTGAATGAACATCTAGCAGCAAAGATGCGTCTGCCCCACGATGTTCCCGTCGGTGCCATGGATGATGCACGACATCTTCAGGAAGAAGGGCAGGAACTTTGCCAGCAGAACCACATACGGGCAGGCATAGGCCGCTTACGGCGCGCACTTGTTATACTAAAAAATCAAGAAAGGCCCCATCAATGAGCCTCCAGCGTTCCTTGTCACTCTCTGGTCTGACAGTGTTAGCCACCGGATGCCTACTCGGCAGCATCGCCCTTTCTGCCCCTCAGGCACTGGCAACTCCAGATGGTGGGCCGGTTGTTACAACACCGGCAGAAGCACCCCTTCCCCCTCACCCACGTGGTACGGTGCTGTCCTTCTCCGTCTGCGATGAAGCGCAGGCAAAGGCTGATACACTTTCCATCCACCTCTCTGCCAGATCGGAGGGTGCGTCACCTACTATTGTTCAGCAGCATCTCAACCAGCTTGTCAGCAATGCTATGGCCATTCTGAAAGACCAGCCAGATGTGAAAAGTACAGCAGAGAGCTACGCTGTCGGGCAAGAATACGCCCCCCATGACAAACGCAACTGGATTGCCCGGCAAACTCTGGTTCTGAGCAGCCAGAACCGCGATGGCTTGCTCGCTCTGGCTGAAAAGCTCCAGAAGTTGGGCCTCAGCATTGATGACATGCAGTGGAGCCTTAACCCCGAAGCCTATGCCAAACTGGAACAGCAGGCCCGTCTTGGTGCCTTAAAGAAACTCCGCCAGCAAGCTGAAGAAGATGCGACTGCTCTGGGTCAGACCCTACTTGGTCTTGAGCGCATACATATCGGCAGCCAAAGCATGGATGACTTTGAGCCGCACCCCCGCATGAGCCCCATGCTTATGATGGCCGAGGCCCGCAGTGCCGCTACACCACCACCTGAAAGCACAGCAGAGATGCAGACGGTACGTGTAACGGTCAGTGCGCAAGCCCGTCTGGCACAGCAGGACCAGACACCCTGAACGCCTAGAAAGCCGCTGTAGGCCGTTTGCCGAGCGCAACCGGGAGGGTAATGACCTTACCCTCCCGCCTGATGGTAAAATTGAAGACAGTACCGGGATGAGCAGCAGCCACGCTACGCAGTACCGTGCGGGCATCATGAACCGGAACATTCCCGATTGCCAGAATGGCATCCTTTTTCCGCAAGCCACCCTGCCAAGCCGCCCCGTGAGGGTCCACATCCTCTACCCACATAGGGAAGCTGGCATCATTCAGCGTTACACCCAGCCAACCATGTTCCACATGGCCAGTCTTGCGGATGGACTCCACAACCGGAGCCACAATTTCCGAAGGAATGCCAAAGCCGATGCCCACTGAACCATCACTGGGGGATGCGATTGCCGCATTCATCGCTACGACCTGCCCCTGAAGATTAAACGCAGGCCCACCAGAGTTACCCGGATTGATTGGCGCATCAAGCTGCATGAAATCATCCAACGCACCACTACCCAAATCACGCCCGACAGCCGAGACAATGCCCGCCGTCACTGACGAGCCAAAACCGAACGGGTTACCGGCAACCAGTATCCAGTCCCCGATTTCCACCTGTCGGCTATCCCCCCAAGACACGCATGGCAACGGCGTTGGGCTATCTACCTTGATGACGGCAATATCCGTCATGGGGTCATCTCCCAGACTATGGGCAGGCAGAGACCGACCATCCGAAAGGGACACCATGATACGCGTAGCCTGCCCGATGACGTGCCGGTTCGTCACAATAATACCGGAAGCATCCACAACGAAACCAGAGCCAGCCCCCGTCAGCTCATCATCAGCAGGATGTAACATACGCCGGACCTTGCCGGCCCCATGATGCCGGAGATGCCGCTTCTTTCTAGGAGTAGCCGGGACCGAATGTCGCTGTTCACGGGTAGAAGGCTGAGATGCTGCATCAGAATCATCATCCTCATCATCCGAGGAAGATGAAGCGTGAGAGATAGAGATATTCACCACCGCCGGGATAACCTGATGCACAAGCGGGGCAAAACTGGGCAAATTCAAGGCTTCCCGCAGCGGCGGAGCCTCATGGGCGGCTCCCGCCGGGGCACTCCCTACCGATGTTGCCGCAGGCGGTAACACCAAAGGGGAAGAGACCGGAACAGGGGGACGATGAACGGCCTTATACAGACTAGTGTTCTTTATCGGCTCAGGCACCTTCTCCCCGCCGGGCACCCACCACAGGCATACGCCTGCGGCAGCCATACTCCCCACGGCTGCCGGCAGCAAGACGGACCAGACCAAGTGCCTCATAACCGGCTGCATGAAGAATGAAGCTCCCCTCACTGCGGTAAGCCTGCCGCAATGTTTTTACGTCCTTCCTCCCTACCACACTCCATCCCTTTTGAAAGCACATTCCTGCTTCCCCCGATGGCCCGCATCCTCACCTTAATCTGATGAACAACACCCTCCCTTCCTTCAGGGTGCATGCTTGCAAAAAACTATTCATCATGGCATTTTACCATATCGTAACTTTCAAGGCAGATATGTGGCGGCCTCTCATATATTGGGAATGGGCTCACGATCTGTCGTGCTGGCTATGTAAAATCAATATTTTCAATAGGTTATCCTAAAGGATGAATGCGATGCATTATTACAACGAAAGTAATATCATCACCTTACCCTGCCCCATTTTTCTGACATACTTCTTTACAGTTCTTATAATAAAAGATAACGAAATCAAGCAAATCGATTTCTGCGACATCAAAGAATACATGGATTATCTTCCGACAGATGAGCAGCTAAGTGCGCATGGCATCTCTGTCCTTAACCCATCCGATGACACATTCCTGCTGTTGCAGCACAATTATTTCCTGTCCGCTCGACCTAACGGTACGTTCGACCTAACCAACAAAGCGCATGGTTGGGAAGAATTCAGAAGAATATCGGCTATTCCATTCCGATTCGTTCCAGAAAAGCCCTTTTCACCTCGCATCCCCCACATCATCCACCAGACTGATAATCCCCTTCAGCCTCAGGACATCTACCTAGAGAACATCAAATCCCTGAAAACCCTGAATAAAGGCTGGGATTACAGGTATTATTCAGAAAAAGATCGTATTGACTTTATTTATACCTATTATGGCTGGGAGATGCTGAGCATCTACCTGCGGCTGAACCGCCTCTACGGTGCGGCACAGGCTGACTTTTTTAGATATCTCTGCGTGTACCAACATGGCGGCGTTTATCTGGATATGAAATCGGGAGGAACCAAGCCCATTTCATCCATCCTTCATGAAGACGACCAGTTCATCATTTCTCAATGGGACTGGAGCATTCCCCGTTATTTTGAATGGGGCAAAAAGGCTGAACTCTCCCACATTGAAGGGGGGGAATACCCCATCTGGTGCCTCATCTGCTCACCGGGCCATCCTCTCATGGCCAAGGTCATTAACCAGATGATTGCCAACATCTTTTTCTACACGCCCGCCCTACATGGCACGGGTAGTGTAGCAACATTGAAAGTCACCGGCCCCATCATGTTTACACGGGTCGTCTTCAACAACCTTCATAAATACGACGTGAAGAAAGAAGACATACTACACAAGGGCCTCAACCCCCACATGGTAGAGAATATCGTCCGTAAGAACCAGTATCACGGGCAGATCCTACCGCTCGTCATACAGTCCGTTCACATCGGAGACACAGTATAATCACCCGCTCCAAATAATCAGTACTATCCGAACATCACGTCCGGACTCATGATTCATAAGCAGGATTTTCTGGCCAGTTATGCTTAGGGTAACGCCCCCGCATGTCCTTCCGCATGTCTAGCCAACCAGACTTCCAGAACTGTTCCAAATCCGCCGTCACGGCCTGCGGACGGCCAGCGGGGGAAAGCAGCGTAGCATGTAACACTACCTTACCCCCCGCCAACTGAGGTAGAGCCATTGTGCCGTAAAAATCCTGCGCTCTGGCCGAGAGGGACGGCACAACAGTCGTATAATCAATCCGCCTGCGCCCGACCTTCAGCGTAACATAAGCAGGCAGCTGGCGGTCTAACTCCTGTTGGTCTTCATAAGCCAGAAGACTTGTCAGAATGGCAGCAAGGTCCAGCTCTCTGAGCTGCACGAGCCTGTCCAGTCCAGCCAACCACGGCTCCAGCCAGTCCATGGACTGGACCAGTGCTTCATCGGACAGGTCCGGCAGATGAGGCGCATAATGTGTCCGGGCCAATGCTACACGGGCCTGCAACTGCTGTGCCGACTCTGACCAGTCCAGATGACGGGACAGATCACCCTGCACCTTCGCCAGAAGAGCCGCCGTCACATCTTCCGGCTCAGCCGGTACGTTCCGGTCCTTCAGAACCAGATTACCCAGCCGCAGCCTCTGCCGGACAATCACCTTGCCTGATGTGCCGTCAAGAGCGGGCTCCCGCTGTTCCTTCAGGCTGGCCTGCACAGAGTCAGGCAGGCTCTCCAGCGTTACCGGGGCCGCAAGGGTCATGTCCGTCCCCTTGCGGACATGGAAGGCCGCCCCTGCCAGAAGGTCATCCTGCACCAGCGGGTCAGTCGCCCCTATGCGGGCACTGCCACCACCTGCCAGACGATAACGCCCATCCGCACTGGTCCGCTGCGCCAGACGGTCAGGGAACCCCGCCGCAACCAGCCGCCCTGCGCCATGACCTGTCAGCCCTGCACTCACCAGATCAGCCAGACCATCCTGATTCACGGTCTGCCCGGCCCGCCGGAGAAACCGCACTGCCGCCTGACGGAGCTGCCGCACGACATGGCGGGGCACACGGGCATCATCCTGCATGAAGAGTTTCAGACGCAGCCTGAGATCAGCCGAGGCCTCCCCAGCCCTACCTCCTCGCCCACCCAGCGGGTCACGCTCTTCCAGAAGGGCCGCCAGACAGACCGCCACGGCCAGTTCTTCCTCAGTCCGGGCAGCACAGAGCATCGCTGCCAGCCGGGGATGCGTGCCAAACCCGACCATCTTCTGCCCCAGAACCGTCAGACCCTGCTGACCGTCCAACGCCCCCAGAAACTGGAGAAGAGCCTGCGCCGCCGCCAGTCCGCCTTCTGGAGCCGGTTCGATCAGAGGAAGAGCCGCAGGAACCGTCCCCATCGCCTGCCGCCATGCCGCCGTAACAAGCGCAAAATCACACAGATCAGCTTCCCTGATAGCCGGGACCTCCTGCACGATCAGACTGCGCTGGGTCATCTCCGACCAGAGACGGATGGCAATACCGGGAGCCTGACGCCCCGCACGACCCGCCCGCTGCTCTGCCGTGGCACGGGAGATGCGTCGTGTATGCAGGCGGGGCAGGCCTGTGCCCGCATCACGCTGGGGCAGACGCCGCCAGCCACCATCTACCACGACCCGTACACCGGGAACCGTCACGGATGTCTCGGCAATGGAGGTTGCCAGCACGATACGCCGCCCGGAGTCCGGGTCCAGCGCACGGGCCTGATCCTCAACCGACTGTTCACCATAAAGCGGATAGATGGGAGCCTGCTCACCCAGCAGAGCCTGAAGACTGGCCTGCACCCTGCGGATTTCCCCCACTCCGGGCAGAAATGCCAGAATGGACCCTTCCTCCTCCCGCCATGCCTGCGCCACAGCCTGCGCGCAGCTTTCCGGCAAATCACGCAGATGGGCTATGTCCCGCCTGTAACGGACCTCCACCGGATACTGACGGCCGTCACTCTCAATCAGGGGAGCCTGCAGGGCGGTCGTGAAAATCCCGGCATCCAGCGTGGCGGACATGGCTACAAGCCGCAGCTCCGGCCTCAGGCTCTGCTGCACGTCACGGCAGAACCCTAGGGCCGTATCCCCATCAAGAGACCGCTCATGCACTTCATCAAACAGGACGGCTGACACACCATCCAGTAACGGATCAGCAAGCAGACGGCGGAGAAGCAGCCCCTCCGTCACGACCTCAATGCGTGTCTGGGCCGAAACGGCACTGTCAATACGGGTACGATAGCCGATCACCCCACCGGGCTTTTCACCACGCAAAGCCGCCATACGCTGGGCCGCCGCCCGCACGGCCACACGCCGTGGCTCCACAAGCAGAATACGGCCATCCCCCAGCCAGTCCGGAGCGGCCTCCAGCAGGGAAGGTGGAACAGCCGTCGTCTTCCCTGCCCCCGGCGGGGCCACCAGCACGACATTCGGCCCTGCCGCCAGAGCCTCATGCAGGGCAGGCAGAACCGCCGTTACAGGAAGGGAATCCGTCATGCCACCTCTGCGCCCTGTATCAGGCTTCAGTCTTCATATGTCAGCAGGGAGGTGACAGGTACATCAACCTTCTTACGCCCGCCCAGAGCCAGAAGCTCAATCATCACGGATGCTCCCACGACTTCAGCCCCTGCCTTACGCAGAAGATCAATGGAAGCCGCAAGCGTACCACCCGTTGCCAGAAGATCATCCAGCACCACCACCCGCTGACCGGGACGGACAGCATCTGCCTGAATATGCAGCTCATCTTCACCATATTCGAGGCTGTATCTATGGGAAATGGTCTTGCCCGGCAGCTTTCCCGGCTTGCGCAGCATGGTGAAACCACAGCCCAGACGGGTTGCCAGCGGAGCGGCCGTCAGAAAGCCACGGCTCTCGATCCCTGCCAGAATATCCGGCTGGAAACGGGCCACATCCTGAGCCAGACGCCCCGTTGCCACCTGCCATGCCTCCGGATTCCGGATGAGGGTGGAGATATCGTAAAACAGGATACCCGGTTTCGGAAAATCGGGAACTTCACGGATATACTGTTTCAGATCCAGCGGGGCAGGGTCTTTAAAGGACATGGCAAGCCTTCATATCGGGTTCATGATTGGCACAAAGGCCCTTTATAGGCCCTTATGCGTCTGTTTTAAAAGGGAGCCTCACGGGGCCATACGGGCAAAAACGGCCATGACGAGGAAAGCCGCCAGCAACATACCCCCCATCGGGATAGCCGTCCCCACCGGCAGCCATGAAAACATGACACTAGCCAGAATACCGAACACATACTGCCCCGTCCCTGCCAGAGCCGTTGCCACACCGGCATTACGCCCCTGCGTCAACAGGGCACCAGCCATAGCATTCGGGCCAATGCACCCCCCCGGTCCGAGCGCACAGAGCATCGCCCCGAAGAGCGGCCAGAGATACACATGCTTGAGATGCCCTGCGGCATCAACATCCAGAGCAGACCAGACAGCCAGCCCTAGCAGGATAGCCGCTCCAAAACAGCTTATGGCCAGCCCGGCCCGTAGCAAGGTCCGGCTATGATAATAATTCAGCAACCACGCATTGATCTGAGAAGAACCGATCATACACACCGCCATCACACCAAACAGAACACCATACTGAAACGGTGTGAAGGCATAGACACTCTCGAAAAGAAACGGTGCTGCCGTCAGGTAAGTGAATACGGCAAAACCCTGCACCATCCAAATAAGCGCATTGAAACGGTAATTCCTATCCTTCAATGTCTGTCCGTAACGGGTCATGATGGCCCAGAGCCGCATAGGATGGCGGTCTCCATCATCCAATGTTTCCGGTAGAAAGAGAAAAACGACCAGCAGGCCAATCACACCATAAAGGGATGTCGCCCAGAAAATATCCCGCCATGTGATGAACTGAAGGGCAAATCCACCCAGTGCAGGGGCCAAAATCGGCACCACACCCTGAATCAGGATGAGCCGAGACATCATCTTCGCTGTCGCATCACCAACCGTCACATCTCGAACGCAGGCATTAGGCACAACAAGGCTAGCAGCCCCCATCAAGGCGGCAAAAGCCCGAAAAAAACAGAGCATGGGCATGGAGGTGGACAGGGCGCAGCCCGCTGCTGCCAGCGCATAGAATAACGTCCCCACCAACAGGGGGCGACGGCGACCGAAGCGGTCCGTCAGTGGCCCGACCATGATCTGCCCGATAGCCAGACCAGCAACCCATGCCGCCATTGTCAGGCTGCCCGTCCCCGGGGCAGAACCGAGCTGATGCTCCATCTCTGGCAGGGCGGGCAAGTAAATATCCGTTGAAACAGGGCCAACAGCCGTCAGTGTCCCTAGAAGAAGCGGCAGCCAGAACGGCATTTTCCCGCCTTTGACCAGAGGCCTGCTGAGCAAAGCCTGTTCAAAAAAGCCACGCTGTGACGTCGTCATACTCCGTTACTCTGCCTTTCCCATCTCCTTACGGAAGCCCCGCAAGACCCAAACTCCAAGCCCTGCTGAAAGAAGTGCCAGCACGGCAGCAGCCAGCAACGCCCATCCGTGGCGAAGTTCTACACCCCTACCTGCCAGAAGAAAAACCAGATTCTGGGGCAATCCTCCCAGCATAGTCGCCAGTATGAACCGCCCCACTGCTAGGCCCGCCATCCCTGATGAAACCGAGACCAGCAGAGCCGACCCTACCGGCAATAGCCTTGCACAAAGTACCATGCGAAAGGGAGCCCGCTGCCCCGCCAGAATGAACCACGGCACCGTTTCCATCTGCAATGGACGTTTCCATCGCCAAAGCCACCCCCAGCCATATCCCAACAGGGCACCGGCACCATAAGCCACACTGGCCTCAACAAGGCCAATACCCACCCCAAATCCCGCCCCCAACGCAAAGCAGAGTGCCTGCCGGGGCAGGCCAAAGGCGCAATACAGGACGGCCAAGGGCAGAACACGCAACGCCGCATAAGGCCGCCCGGCCCAATGCTGCATGAGTGCCAATCCATGTTGAATGACTGGACTCTGCCATAACAACACGGGGCCACCCACCAGCACGAAAATCAAGAGAACCGAACGAAATACCGCGCGCAACCAGACTGAATCTTTCAGAGCAGACCCCGTACCTTTATCTGGGCATAGGCGGCTAGCGTGACCATGCAGGTCAGCTCACCATCAACGATCATACGGTCAAACTCGGCGAGCGAAATGTCTTTCACCTTCATGTCGGCCTCTGTCGCTTCCCGCTCTGCCTCCCCACGAACAAGATTCTTGGCAAGAAAGACATGGCCCATCTGGGTAGAATAACCCGCCCCTTGATAGAGGGTACCTGCGTGAATCAACTCACCAGCCCGAAGGCCGGTTTCTTCCCTCAACTCCCCTAGAGCAAGCTCCGTGGCATCCGCATCAGGCCGTGTCTCCCACATGCCCATAGGAAACTCCCAAAGACGCTTACCCACCGGGTAGCGAAATTGCTGAACAAGTGTGATACGCCCATCCCCATGCACGGGCATGATAACGGCAAAGGTTCCCCGCTCCACAACGCCATACAGACCCTTTTTGCCACCGGGATGAATGATCCTGTCCTCCCGCACGGCTGTCCAAGGATTTTCGTACACCATCTCGGAAGAAAGAATCTGATAACCTGCTTCCTCGCAAGCCTTTCTAACGTCATCATCCATCATCAGCTTATCCCCCGTAATAAATGGCTGGCCGTCATCATGGTTACATCTGCGTATCATGGAAGATGACGGAAAGTGAAACGCTTTGCTGTGCCTCGCCTACCAAGCAGCAAACCTACTGACACAGCTGCATGGCTGCCATTCACAACTATGCAAGCTGAGCAAACCATTGCCCCGTGACGGAACAGTTTTTCTCACCTATGGTCAGTAGTCATAACAGGCTGTGCCGGTTACAGAAACAGGCAGGCACGGCTGCAGAAAACTGTACAAGGGGACGCTCCATGTCTGATGAAGACGCAACCTATACATGCTCGCCGACTATGCGAGTCATGCCTGTGGTCCTATTCAATCTTCTCGTCTATTTCGTCATCGGGCTGCCCAATGCTGTCATCGGTGCCCAGTTTGTCCATAATACGCTGGGTTTCACAACGGCCATCGCAGCCAGTACCATCTCCCTGCAATATATCGGCACGGCCATGGGGCGCATGATCGTCGGGCACCGCATTGACGTCTATGGCCCCAAAGCTGTGCTGCGCTACGGTCTCATTTTCTGCGCCATTTCCGGCCTGCTTGTGTGTCTTGCTGCTCTGATCCCTACCTTCATGGGGTTAAATGACACATCCCGTTATATTGCTCTGGGCATTGCCCTCATCAGCCGTCTTTTCATCGGCTGGTCAGAGAGCTGCACATCCACGTCCGTTACAGCGTGGAACCTGCGCCGTGTTGGTCAGGCTCACTCCTCTGTGGCCATTTCATGGAATGGCGTCACATCCTACGGCGGTATCGCCATTGGTGTAACCGTCGGTCAGCTCCTCAGCACGCTTCTGCCGAATATCCCGCTGCTGCCGGTTGGTTTTCTGGAAGTCGCTCTGGGTGTCGGCGGTTTCATTCTGCTAACCTTCTATAAAGCCATCAAGCCGCTGGCTGGCAAAGGCAAGCCGATGTCCTTCGGTCTCGCCGTCAAGAAGGTTCTGCCTTACGGTGCAGGTCTGGCTGCCGGTTCTGTCGGCTTCGGTACGGTCAACAGCTTCCTCGCCCTGTACTACACGGAAAACCACTGGACAGGTCTGGGCATTGCCTTTGGTGTCTTCGCTGCCTGCTTCATCTTCATGCGTATCTTCGTCTCCGGTCAGATCGACAAACGTGGCGGTGTGCCAATCGCCTACATGTCTCTGGTGACAGAAGCCATCGCCATGCTCGTCTTCTGCTTGGTGCATAACAACACGGGCGGTCTTATCGGTGCAGCTCTGACAGGTGCCGGTTTCTCCCTGCTCTTCCCCGCTATGGGCACCATGGCCGTTAAAACCGATGGGCCGGAATATAACGGTATCCTGATCGCTGCCTATTCCATCTTCACAGACCTGACCATTGTGGTGTCCAGCTGGTTCATGGGGAGCCTGCGTGACCATATGGGTTGGGGTACCATGTTTGCCGTTGCTGGTATCCTGTGCGTCAGTGGTATTGCCTTCAGTGCCGCTTTCTCCCGCATTCCGGGCTGCGGCGTGCCAAAAGAGGCCAAATAACAGACAGCCTCTATCGCAGGGGGGTGAGGGATATCAAATATCTTCCTCTCCCCTGCGGGACTGTTCTTTCTTCAAAATGCCGGGCATGATTTGCCCGGCATTTTTTCTGTTCAGAGGAGGTAGCCAGCCATGACCATCCGTTCCTGTTCCGTTTTCTGTGGCTCCCGCCCCGGGCACAACCCTGCTCATATGCAGACAGCCCGTGCCCTTGGCTCCGCTTTAGGAGAAGCAGGCATCATGCTGATTTATGGTGGTGGCAAGGCTGGACTGATGGGGGCCGTGGCTGACGCCACCTTACGGGCAGGTGGTACGGTGAAAGGCATCATTCCCCGCTTTCTGGAAGCACGAGAGACCCTGCATGAAGGCGTCACGGACCTTGAAGTGACAGAAGACATGCCCAGCCGCAAAGCCAGACTCTTTGAAGAAGCCGATGCTTATATCATTCTGCCTGGCGGCTTCGGCACCTTTGATGAATTCATGGAAGTTCTCGTAAACCGCCAGCTAGGGCTAAGCCACCGGCCCATCATCATCCTCAATACGGATGGCTGGGCCAATCCCCTCCTCGCCTTGCTAGCAGCCACGCAGGAACAGGGCTTTGCCGATAAAGGGGCACAAACTCTCTATGAGGTCGTAAATGACGTCGCAGACGTCATGCTGCGCCTGAAGAAACCTTCACCCGTCTGATCTTCGCCCCACAGGCAGACAGTTTCTTTTCCACATGCTCATAACCACGGTCGAGGTGATAAACACGGCTAAGCTCAGTCTCTCCCTCGGCCACAAGGCCTGCCAGAATCAGCGAGAAAGACGCTCTCAAATCCGTTGCCATCACCTTGGCACCGGAAAGACGTTCCACACCACGGATCACGGCTGAACGCCCCTGAATGGCAATATTTGCCCCCATGCGGTTCAGCTCTGGCACATGCATGAAACGATTCTCGAAAATCGTTTCTGTAATCATGGAGGCCCCATCCGCTACAGAAAGCATAGCCATGAACTGCGCCTGCATATCTGTCGGGAAACCGGGATAAGGCTCTGTCGTCAAGTCAATCCCACGCAGCTTCCCATCACTCTGAACACGCAGGCCATCGGCCTCTTCCTCAACCTCAACGCCCGCCTGCCGAAGGGCATAAATGACAGCTTCCTGATCGGCCATTCGTCCGCCCTCAAGAAGGACATCACCACCAGCCATGCCCACGGCACACGCATAGGTGCCACATTCGATCCGGTCTGGCATGACGGAATAATTAGCACCATGTAACTGATCGACACCTTCCACTGTGATGGTGCCAGAATGGGCTCCACTAATCCGCGCCCCCATAGCATTCAGACAATTGGCAAGGTCCAGAATCTCCGGCTCTCTGGCAGCATTGACAATTTCTGTCGTTCCGTGAGCCAGCGTTGCAGCCATGAGGACATTCTCGGTAGCTCCGACACTGGGGAATGGCAGTACGACCCGCCCCCCCTTCAAGCCATTGGGGGCACGGGCATTGATATAACCACCTTCCAGCGTGATCTCGGCTCCCAACGCCTCCAATCCTTTAAGATGAAGGTCTACCGGGCGGGTTCCAATAGCGCATCCACCCGGCAGAGAAACACGGGCTTCTCCCATGCGGGCCAACAACGGTCCCAAAACCAGAATGGAAGCCCGCATCCGGGATACGATGTCATACGGGGCTTCTATGGAGCTGATAGTCCCGCCAAGACTGAGCTGACGGGAGCCATCAAGTTCCTTCACATCATAACCAAGCTGCCCGAGCAGGGTCCGCATAGTGCGGATATCAGCAATATCGGGGACATTGGAGAGAATCAGCGGCCCTTCAGAAAGCAAGGCAGCGACCATCAGTTTCAGGCCCGAATTCTTGGCCCCACCAACAGAAATACGCCCCTCGAGACGGCGGCCACCTTCGATCAGGAAATAATCCATCTGCTTCTCTCCATCCTCATCCCGCCATCCCAGACCGGATGGAACTTTCTGATTTTCTGAAACTTAAAGCCGTGGGGGTGTTACACCAGACTGACGCATATATTTCCCAGCACGGTCGGCATAGCTGACCTCACAAGGGCTTGCCCCTTGGAAAAACAGGAACTGGCAAATTCCCTCATTGGCATAGATACGAGCTGGCAGCGGGGTAGTGTTGCTGATCTCAATCGTCACCTGCCCTTCCCATTCTGGTTCCAGCGGTGTGACATTGACGATAATGCCACAGCGGGCATAGGTGGACTTACCAAGACAGACGACCAGCGTATCACGAGGGATACGGAAATATTCCACCGTATGCGCCAACGCAAAGCTGTTGGGTGGAATGATGATGTCGCCACGGCGGGTCACAAAACTGTCGGCAGAGAAGTTCTTGGGGTCCACCACAGCACTGTCCACATCTGTAAAAATGTGAAACTCATCAGCAACACGGGCATCATACCCATAGGAGGAAAGCCCGTAAGAAATAACCTTCTCACGCTTCTGTGCCTCAACAAACGGCTCTATCATGCCGTGTTCCTGCGCCATTTGGCGTATCCAGTGGTCAGGCATGATCGACATAGCCGCTCTCCCTTATGGATGATGCTCTTTCTGAACCAATAAAAACCCGCCATAAACAAGCCCGCCCTAAAAAGCAGGCTGTGTCTATCAGGCCAACCCTGTCATATCATCTGTCTGCGTCAGAGCAAAGCAGGGTACGAATGAGACCGAAATCAGTTCCCTGATGAACTACGAATAACCAGATCGGACATGCTGGGCCTGCGGCGACGCTTCCGTTCCAGAGGTGTCTCACGCACTGCACCACCTCGCAGGGTACGACGGAAACGAGGCCAACGGGGTTTCACCTCACTGGCCAACACGCCAGCCACAATGAAGCCCGCCCCAACCAACGTGCTTGTTGTCAGGACATCACCCGTACACCAGCCAACCAACCCGCCCCAGATGGGTTCACTGGAATAAATGATCGTCGCCTTGGTGGGGGACACCGTCTTCTGCGCCCAGTTGAGTACCAGCTGGGTAGCGGCACTCACCACACCCATCACCAACGCACAGCCCATCCAGCCCCAGCTAAATGGCGGAATATGCTCCCCCATGACCGGCATGGCACAGAACGCAAAAAGCCCCCCTGCCACAAGCTGCACGAACGCCATACGGCGGCTATCTGTCTGAAGGGCGAACAACCCAACACATATGATTTCGAACGCATAGGAGAACGTGCCCAGCAGGGTCAGGCCATCCCCTGTACTCATGGTCAGGCCGCTCTTCCACGGTTCGGCCAGAAGCACCAGCCCCACAAATGCAAGAAAAATACCTGCTATCCCGCTCTTGCTGGGGGCCTTACGCAGAATGATCCACTGAAGCAGCGGAACCAGCGGGACATAAAGGGCCGTCAGAAAAGCAGAGCGGCTGCTGGTAATCGTCATCAGTCCGATCGTTTGGCAGATATAGCCAAAAGCCAGCACAACACCGATCAATCCGCCGCGCCAGATTTCAGCACGAGGGATACCCGCCATGATGCGCTTACGCCCGACAAAGCAGACGACGAATAAGGCAGCGATGAGAAAACGAACCCCGATGAAGAACAGAGGGCCACTCGTCTTCAACGCCATCTGGATGATGTAATAGGTTCCCCCCCACAGCACCGTAATGATGCCAAGGGCGACTTCCTGCCGTGATGGCAGAGGCAGACGTGGTCTGATCACTCAGCGATCCTCTTGGCTGGCGGCGGATACCGTCATGCGGTCAGTCCCTGTTGGGCGGCTACGCTGCTGCTGTTTGCGCCGCAGAAGATTAGCTCTCAAAGCCTGCGCCTCCCGCAACTGACGCTCCTGCCGTGCCGTCATAGGGGTTTCGCTAGTCTTCCGCTCCTGTTCAGACTTCATGAGCCTGCATCCCTTTCCTCATGAAAGCGCACAAACATATCCCGCAATCCGGTAGAAAGCAGTTCATCATAAACACCCAATGTTGCCCGCTGCATGTGCTGCTTCGTGTAGCGGGCAAGGGCATAAGCGCGTATCTCGTCCTGCCGCTCTGCCATAAGTTCCGGTGGCACGTCCAGCACTTCCCTCAAGGCACCAGCGAGTGCCCTATAATCACCCGCCGGAACAAGCGTCCCACTTTCACCATGCTGTATAGTTTCCTTCAACCCGCCACGGGCCGAACCGATGACCCAACAGCCCATCATCTGGGCTTCCACTGGGACCCGTCCGAATGGCTCGGGACGCAGGGAGGGAACCGTTACAACATGGGCCAGCCTGTAAGCGGCCGCCATGTCCTGACACACTCCGGCAAAACGCAGACGATTCGCAATGCCACGCTCTTCGGCCATCCTGTGTAGCATCTGGGTATAACTATTATCCTCTCCCGGCCCCACCATGACACAGACCCAGTCCAGCCTCGGATGATGAGTGGCCAGATACCCCAGAGCCTCAATCAGACATTCCTGCCCTTTCCAACGTGTCATACGACCGGGCATAAGAATGATGCGGCTTTCTTCGCCAATCCGCCACCGCTCTAATAGAGTCTGCATCTGGAGGCCCCTCACAGCCTCGGGCGAAAATACCGCCGGGTCACTGCCACGAGGGATGATGCGCAACCGCTCTTCCCCGACCCGATAATCCTGCCGTAGCCTTTCCCCGATATGTTCGGACACGGCTATAACACGCTGTCCCCGCACCAGACCGGAATTATAAAGCTTCTTGAGCCAGAAACGTGTCTTATGGTCTCCATGCCATGTCGTCACCAACGGCACTTTTTCCCAACGACACGCCACAGAGGCCACAAGAGCCGGATAGCGGGAACGGGCATGAACAAGGCTGACACCTTCTTGCCGGATGAGCCGCTGCACGGCTCTCACCCGGCTGAAGAAGTACCAAGGAGAGACCTTCTTACGGAATTCCAGCTCCACATGCTCACCACCGACATAACGCAGGCGGGAAACCAGCGAGCCACTCTCTGCTGCCACCAAAGCCCGCCCACCGGCCTGATGAATGGCCTCAGCCATGTCGATCGCTCCACGCTCCAACCCGCCAACACCCAGTGCCGGCAGAATCTGAAGGATCACCGGTTTCTGCTTCATCGCCATTTTTCCGCTATATCCACACCCATCCAGCGTTCAGTCATCCTGCCGGAATTGTCACAACGGCCCCGCCACTATGACTGGTCGCCGCAAGATTACTCAGTACCTGAACCATGGTAAAAGCTTCCTTGCTGCGGAAATCCGTATCGGAAATCCAATACCAGCATTTCTTGTAAAAAACGGAAACATAACTTTCATCTGGCGCACTGGCACCAGAATGAATGGCCACTTCGGGGCGGCTCTCAATACCAACCTGCCCGATAGTTGGCAGCGTCCGGCCAGAACGAACATCCCTTTCTGGCACGTCCATTTCATAGGAAAGTTGGGTCAGCATTGCTAACATGGAACGTGTGAGAATGGCAATTTGCCCCTGTTTCTTGGGGTAAGGCCCATAAACAATTTCTGCCTCTGCCGCATTGGGGTCCAGATGCAGAAGGCGGCGCACCTCCCCCTGAATGGCCTGAAGATTACTATCTGCCGTTGTCGTCAGCACAAGATAGATATGCTCGCCAGATGGCCCTCCAGAGCCATTCCCATTCGCACCAGACCCAGCATTACCATTCCCCTGACCATTACTGCCGCCGCCTGATTTTCCCCCTTTACCCAAAGTAGATGGGTCATCCGTAGCAATACGGACCGTCATCGCTCCAGCAAGCTGTAGCTGACGAAGATCGTGCAGCAAAAGATAGAAGCGCACGGACCCACCCCCGAAAGGCCCCACGCCACGAACATTAGAAAGGCCATCAATGGACTGAGCCGTCAGCCGTAGCAGGGTATCAATGGCCATCCCACCCAGACTAAGCGGCATGATAGCTGTGGGAGAAATGGGCCGGACCACATTCTCGGCATATTGCTCGCCTGTCAGAGGCTGGTAGGTGATGGTCGGATTTTCCGCCTGAGACAATGTACCGCTACCAAAGAGATAATTGCTTACAGCAGAGGCAGGATAACCATAATAACCCCCTGAAAAACTACGGGAAAAATTATAGCCCGCAATAACCTGTGTCGTATCCAGAAACGCCGGGGGCTCACCATAGCGCAAGCGAACAATGTTCAGCAGCATCTCACGCTTCTGCACCTCCCCCAACGCCCGAGAATAGGCAAGCTGGTCATTCTGAAGATGCTCCGGCCCTATGGGCTGACACCCTCCCAGCAGCAGAAAAATGGCAGACAGCAGAGTAAAAGCCGGAAGCCGGAACAAAACCTGCCCCCGTCCTAGCTTGGAAAACGGGGGGAGCGGATAGCCCGCCTTGCGGAACAGGGAAAAAAGACAAGACAGAAGGCGGGCTCCCATGAAAAACGCCGGTTGCAGAACGGTGGAAAGACCTTACCTTAAAAAAGAGGTCCTGACCAAAAATAAACACCTCACAGCACTGAACAGCACTGACAGAAATTAGTAAATCTTTTCCATCCATTCCCTTGAAACCGTAAGTTCCTCTCCCCAAATCGAAGGACAAGGGGAGCGGCCAACCCTGCACCCCAAACATGATAACGTCACAATAGGGTTTCCCTATGATGCCTTGAGGGGGTCGTGGGAAGCCGCTGAAGAGGGACAGATATCCATGGGTAAGATTATTGGTATTGACCTCGGGACAACCAACTCCTGCGTTGCAGTCCGCGAAGGTAACGAAAACAAGGTCATCGAAAACAGCGAGGGTGCCCGCACCACGCCGTCCGTTGTTGCCTTTACAGAAAGCGGTGAGCGTCTGGTCGGTCAGGCTGCCAAGCGTCAGGCCGTCACCAACCCCGCCAACACGCTGTATGCCGTCAAGCGTCTGATTGGCCGTCGTTATGACGATCCGACCGTCGCCAAAGACCAGAAGACCGTTCCCTACGAAATCGTAAAGGGTGACAATGGTGACGCATGGGTGCGTGCCCGTGGCGAGAACTACGCTCCGTCCCAGATTTCCGCCTTCGTACTGGGCAAGATGAAGGAAACGGCTGAAGCCTATCTGGGCGAGAAGGTGACGGAAGCCGTCATCACCGTTCCGGCCTACTTCAATGACGCACAGCGTCAGGCCACCCGTGATGCTGGCCGCATCGCCGGTCTGGACGTCAAGCGCATCATCAACGAGCCGACCGCTGCTGCCCTCGCCTACGGGCTGGAAAAGGGTGATTCCGGCAACGTGGCCGTGTATGACCTTGGTGGTGGTACCTTCGACATCTCCATTCTGGAAATCTCCGATGGCGTGATCGAAGTGAAGTCCACCAATGGTGACACCTTCCTCGGTGGTGAAGACTTCGACAACAAGCTGATCGACTATCTGGCTGACGAATTCAAGCGTGAGCAGGGTCTGGATCTGCGCACCGACAAGATGGCTCTCCAGCGTCTGAAAGAAGCTGCCGAGAAGGCCAAGATCGAGCTGTCATCCGCCAAGGAAACAGAGGTCAACCTGCCCTTCATCACGGCTGACGCTTCCGGTCCGAAGCATCTGGTCGTCAAGGTGACCCGTGCGAAGCTGGAAAGCCTCGTTGATGACCTCATCAAGCGGTCTCTGGAACCCTGCCGCAAGGCCCTCAAGGATGCTGACCTGACACCGGCTGACATCAAGGAAGTCATCCTCGTTGGTGGTCAGACCCGTATGCCGAAGGTCGTGGAGAGCGTGAAGGAGTTCTTCGGCAAGGAACCCGCCCGTAACGTGAACCCGGACGAAGTGGTCGCCATCGGTGCCGCCGTGCAGGGTGGCGTGCTTCAGGGTGACGTGAAGGACGTCCTGCTGCTGGATGTGACCCCGCTGTCCCTCGGTATCGAGACACTGGGTGGCGTCTTCACACGTTTGATCGACCGTAACACGACGATCCCGACCAAGAAGAGCCAGACCTTCTCCACAGCCGAAGACAACCAGCCTGCCGTGACCATCAAGGTCTTCCAGGGTGAGCGCGAGATGGCTGCGGACAACAAGCTGCTCGGCAACTTCGACCTGACCGGCATTGCTCCGGCTCCCCGTGGCGTGCCTCAGATTGAAGTGACCTTCGACATCGATGCCAACGGTATCGTGAATGTCTCCGCCAAGGACAAGGCCACCGGCAAGGAGCAGAACATCTCCATCAAGAGCGATGGTGGTCTCTCCGATGCTGACATTGATCGCATGGTCAAGGAAGCTGAGGAAAACGCCACAGCCGACAAGGCCCGCCGTGAGCTAGTTGACCTGCGCAACAACACGGAAGCCATGATCCATCAGACAGAGAAGACCCTCTCTGAAAATGGTGACAAAGTTCCGGCTGCGGACAAGACCGAAGCGGAAGATGCCATCAAGAAGGCCCGTGAAGCTCTGGAAAGCGACAATGCCGAGACCATCAAGAGTGCCAGTGAGCATCTGACACAGGTTGCCATGAAGGTCGGTCAGGCTGTCCATCAGGCCGGTGCTTCTGCCGGTGGTGAAGAGCATCAGGCTGGTGGCAAGGCCGATGAAGAGGTCGTAGACGCCGAGTTCGAAGACGTTGACGACAAGAAAAAGAAATAATCGCTGAGAAGCGAAACGAAGCCCGGCACCCGCAGACCGGGCTTCTTTCCTGCGGTTGGCGTCTGTTTCCCTCTCACTGCGGGGAACAGACGCTTTTTTACATTGAGGGCCCCTGCGCCTGTCCCACTGGCAGAGGCACCCCGCACGCCTTGTCCGGGTGTCCGCTCTCTTGCGTGACTGAGGATTACTATGGCTACACAGATGGATTATTACGAGACACTCAGTGTCTCCCGCTCAGCGAGCGGTGAAGAGATTAAGAAGGCCTACCGCAAACTGGCCATGCGCTATCACCCCGACCGTAACCCGGGTGACGAAACGGCCGAGCTGAAATTCAAAGAGGTCAATGCCGCCTATGAGGTATTGAAAGACGAGCAGAAACGGGCTGCTTATGACCGCTTCGGCCACGACGCCTTCCAAAACGGCATGGGCGGCGGCGGAGCTAGTGGCTTCGGTGGAGGCTTTGGCGGGTTCGATGCCGGTGGGCTGGGCGACATTTTTGAACAGATGTTCAATATGGGCGGACGCCGTGGCCGTCAGCAGCGTCAGGGTGAAGATATACAAGTTCAGATTGATATTACCCTGACGGAAGCCTTCTCTGGTGTCAGCAAAGAGGTCGAAATACCGACCCGTAAGACCTGCTCCAGCTGTAACGGTTCCGGCTCTGCCGACCCCAATGCCAGCAAACAAACCTGCCAGACCTGTCATGGTCAGGGTGCCGTACGGGTGCAACAGGGCTTCTTTGTGGTGGAACGCCCCTGCCCGACCTGTAACGGGGCTGGCCAGACAGTCAGCAACCCCTGCCATAGCTGCCACGGCAGCGGCACCGAGGCCGCTCGGGAAACCGTCAAAATTGACATCCCGGCTGGTATCGAAGATGGCACACGCATCCGTGTGGCCGGTAAAGGTGAGGCCGGGGGCGAAGGTGTCCAGCCGGGTGACCTGTATGTACTGGTCACCGTGGACAGTCACAGCCTCTTTGAACGTGACGGTGCCAACATCCATTGCCGTGTGCCCTTGCGCATGACACAGGCCGCTTTGGGTGATGAAATTGAAGTGCCGCTGATTGATGGTGGCCGGACCATGGTCAAAATCCCTGCCGGAACACAAACAGGCGATAATTTCCGCCTGCGTGGCAAGGGCTTCTCCGTCCTGCACTCCAAGGCACGGGGCGACATGTATATCCGCATCACGGTGGAAACCCCTAGCCATCTGACCAAACGCCAACGGGAACTGCTGGAAGAGTTTGAAGCCGAAAGCGGTGACCACAGCAAGGGCAGCCCTGAGCATGATGGCTTCTTCGCCCGTGTTAAGAAATTCCTCGATCGATAAAGGACATCGGAGATGAGCAGCACCTCTCCCCGCATCGGGATTGCGGGCATTACGGGCCGCCTCGGCCATCTCTGCGCCGAGGAAGCAGGCTCCCTTCTAGTCGGGGGCCTGTCCCGCACGGCAGACCCGGCCCGCAACATCGTCACAGATGCAGCCGAGCTAGCCGATAAATGTGATGTCATTATTGATGTCAGCCATGCCAACCTTGTTCCTGCCCATGCCCATGCCTTTGCCAAAGCAGGCTGTGCATGGGTTCTAGGCACCACAGGGCTGGACAACACTGCCCAGCAAGCCGTGCAAGAAGCCGCCAACCAGATCGCCGTGCTACAGGCGGCCAATTTCTCCCCGGCCCTGACAATGCTGCTCTCTCTGGCCCGTCAGCTTGGGGCGGCCCTGCCGGATTATGATGCCGAAATTCTGGAGGTCCATCACCGCCAGAAGCTGGATGCGCCTTCCGGTACCGCTCTGGCCATTGGTCGGGCCGTTGCTGCTGGACGAGACGATGAGTTCGAAGCTGTCAAACGGCTGGATCAGAATGGCAAACGTCCTGATAGAGCCATCGGCTTTGCCTCCCTGCGGGGCGGGCAGGTCGTGGGTGAACATGACCTGCGCTTCTTCGCCGCCGATGAGGAAATCTCCCTCTCCCATCGGGCACTAGACCGCCGAGTCTTCGCCCGTGGGGCACTGAAGGCCGCTTTGTGGCTGGCCAATGCTCGCCGCACACCCGGCCTTTACGGGATGCAGGACGTACTAAACACACCCTGAGCCACTCTACGAATAGGCGGGAGCAACCAATATCATGCTCTCGCCTATCGATAAGACAAAATGTAGTCAATTTCCTCTTAAATGGAATTTCTCTTTTCCATAGCGAGAGAAGTAGTAATAAATACTTTTCTCGGCGATGCTATACATCCTCTCTGCCATTTCACTTTCACTCCATTCTTCAACTCTGAAGTAGAAAGTCCCTCTGTCGAACTCTCCTCGTGTACCCTGATTATATAAATGCTCATGATTTAACTTACCGAATTGGGCAATCGTAACGACCCTATCCAGAATACTAGACTGCTCATCAAAGTCACAGCCATCACCAAAACAGACAAACGGAAAAATTGCCTCCATCTTCATGGCTGTTCTAAAACCAATGACGTTCTTACCCAAACGCTCTATGGCATTTCCCTTAGCCTGTTTGCTCTTTCCTTCAGCCAGACGAAGATCATTTGTCCCCTGATTCTTCTTCTCCGAAATCAGAATCGGGTACAGGCTGCCATCGTTCGACTTTAACGATAGAATCCCTCCGTCAGGCCGCATTGATGACGTACCAAAGTAGCAACCAAAATCTATACCAGGAAATAAAGATGCAAGGTTTTCTACTATAGATTTCAATTTCCATTCAGAAACATGATCAAGCTCAATAAAAGGAAACTGCTCTCCCAATTTCTCAACGACATCAAGCACAGCTGTCATTAAAGACTTTTCCTGTATCTTAGACCTCGCATTAAGTATTGTTCCTAAATGCTGAACCCGAAGCTCATTCTTTTTAGGCATGCCTTACCTTTTATCAACTAGATACAAATTCTCCGTTACATATATCTCTCTATCAGAAAGATTACGACATCCTCGAAATGTATTATACTGTCTATCCATGACACTCACCTCGCCCAATGAAGACAGCTCCGACATGAAACGGTCCTGTTTTATGAACCCTTCCGAATTGTAGGAAATCAGCACAAAATTAGCCTTCACCTGTTCAATGGCATCAAACAGACTCTTTTCTGCAGAGCGTTCCTTATTATAGAGGGAACGATTCCATGATTTCGGTATACCGGACACTCTGCTGATATCATGCGGCTCTTTGTAATCACAAAGAAGATTCAGCATGAAATAGTTCGACCCATAAGGATGCTGATTATACGGCGGGTCGAAATAAGCAATATCTACCTTCTCCAACCCATTCACGATATCATTTGCATCTGATTTATAAATAAATGAGTCACAATTAAAATTACTAAAAACCGGTTCAATCACTTCGATATTACGCATAATCCGGGAAAGGGCATTGCGTGAATCACCACCGAACTGACCTACCCCGGCCCGATTCTTATAAAATCCCTTAAAAACACCAGATGTATTTGTATGCACCGAAGCCTGAGCAATGACAGGCGCAAGAAGGTACGGCCTCAAATGGTCCGGCGTCTGGGTAAGTGCCCTACAGAAACTATCCAGAAATATGGCATTTCGTCTCGTATAGAAAACCCGCTCCCCATGTCTGATATTGTCGTCATCCTGAGGGGCATAGAGAGCGGCAATGAACCCCGGAGAAAAGGAGTCTTCAATGGCCATTCTGACTCTCTTTATTTCGTGCTTCAACTCACGAAAATCGATATCCGCCCTATTTGTTTGGTAACAACTATTCGTTACGAAACTATAGTCTTCAAGATCATTACAATGAATAGAACGGGCATGGCGTCTAGCCATGCGGGCCACAACGCCCGTGCCGGAAAACAGGTCCAGAAAATCGATGCGTTCTTTCCCCAGCCTAGCTTTCACATCAATAATGGCTGTCTCAATAAACCCCAGAAGAGCCCTCTTATTTCCCAGATATGTAATCAGCTGAGTTTTCAGAAACTCCGTCTCTTCCTGAAAAAGACTTCCTTGCTCTCCCATATGTTCAGCCATCTAAAAACACACCCTCCATATCCATAGCCCTCCCCCATACAACACATTCCAGCTGATGCTAACTCTCGATATTTTCAGCCATTCGATGCCTCTACCATCCCCAACCATCAGGCAGCTTTCTCTTGACCTCGAGGGTATTTTCAGCCAAGCGATAAGACTCTCAATGCCTGTCACTTGTGCCTTTCGAGGGGCAGGGGCAGCCTCTTTTCACCACTCATTCCCTGCGAGGTCCCTGAGTGCGCAATCACGGCGATTTTCTCTTTACGTCTGAATCCGTTTCCGAAGGTCATCCCGACAAGGTGGCAGACCGTATCTCCGATACAGTTCTTGATGCCTATCTTGAAGCCGACCCAGAAGCCCGTGTAGCCTGTGAAACGCTGGTTACCACCAATCGGGTCATTCTTGCTGGTGAGGTCCGTGGCCCCAAGGCCGTGGAAGACACCCTGATTGACCGTGCCCGACAGGCCATCAAAGATATTGGCTACGATCAGGAAGGCTTCTCCTGGAAGAAGGCTGAGATCACCTCCTTCCTCCACGCCCAATCTGCTGACATTGCTGTCGGTGTGGACAGTGCTGGCGACAAGGATGAAGGCGCAGGCGATCAGGGTATCATGTTCGGGTTCGCTACACGTGAAACAGACGAGCTGATGCCTGCCCCTCTCTTCTACGCCCAGAGCATTTTGGAGCGCATCCGTGACTACCGCAAGCAGGATGATGCCCGTGGCGTTGGGCTGCTGCCAGATGCAAAGAGTCAGGTCACATTGCGCTATGTGGATGGTAAGCCCATCGGAGCCACCTCCATCGTTGTCTCCACTCAGCATGTCGAGGGTATGCGGCAGAACACCATCCGTGAGATGGTCCGTGAGACCGTCCGTGAAGTCCTGCCAGAAGGCTGGATGTGCCCTGAGCATGAATTCTACGTCAACCCGACCGGTAACTTCGTCATTGGTGGGCCGGATGGTGACGCCGGTCTGACAGGCCGCAAGATTATCGTGGACACTTACGGCGGTGCCGCTCCTCATGGTGGTGGTGCCTTCTCCGGTAAAGACCCGACCAAGGTGGACCGTTCCGCTGCCTATGCAGCCCGCTACCTCGCCAAGAACGTGGTCGCTGCTGGTCTGGCAGACCGCTGCACCATCCAGCTCAGCTACGCCATCGGTGTGTCCCGTCCGCTGTCCGTCTATGTCGATCTGGATGGCTCCGGTAAGGATGTGGATGAGGTCCGTCTCGGCTCCCTGCTGAACGAGATGGTTGACCTCTCCCCTCGCGGCATCCGTGAACGCCTGCGCCTGAACCGCCCGATCTACACCAAGACGTCCGCTTACGGACATTTTGGCCGTGTTCCGGACCCGGCTCTGGACAACTTCACATGGGAGAACACCGACCTGGCCGAGCAGCTCAAGAGTGCGCTCAACCGCTAAGTCCCTCCCCGTGGAGGGGGTTTCTGACCCCCTCCCGCCTGTAAGCCCCTTCCCTGCCCGCATGACCATGCGCCAAGGGCGGGGCTTTTTGCCATTTTCAGACTGCGTATCGACCATTGCCTGACGACATCAAACCCCAGCCCGAACGTCTCTACGGCCGCCAGCGTGGCCATCCTCTGCGCCCCCGCCAGCAACGCCTTTTAGATGAAGCCTTGCCCCGTGTGCATTTCCGTAACATCGCTGAGCCACTAAAAGGCTTCGGCAAGCCCGTTTCCAAACTCTTTCTGGAAATCGGCTTCGGCGGTGGCGAACATGCTTTCGATCAGGCCGCCCGAAACCCCGATACCGGCTATATCGCCTCGGAGGTGTTCGATAACGGCATCTGCTCCCTCCTCTCCCGCATCATTCCGGAAGGTGAGGAAGCCACTGCCCTCGGCCCGGATAATCTGCGCCTCTGGGCAGAAGATGGCCGCCAGCTACTGAAGGGCCTGCCTGACGGCTGTCTGGATCGAGCCTATCTCATGTTCCCGGACCCGTGGCCGAAAGCCCGCCATGCCAAGCGGCGTTTCATCCATCCTGAAAACATCCAGCAGATGGCCCGCCTCCTGAAACCCGGTGCCCATTGGCGTGTTGCCAGTGACCATCCCGTCTATCAAGAATGGGTCACAGAAGTGATGGGCCAGCAGGACCTTTTCGAAGCTCCCGCCCCCGCACTGGAACGGCCCGAAGGCTGGTCCCCCACCCGTTACGAGGCCAAGGCTTTCCGTGAAGGGCGGCAGCCTTTTTACTGGACCTTCACACGAAAAGGGTGAGATACCTCACCCCCGTACACCCCTTCATGTTTCAGGCAACCCGCAGGAGAGTACCCCATGACACAGCCACAGAGCGATAATGCCGCCATCGAACGGGAAGAAATGGCCTTTGATGTCGTCATCGTGGGTGGAGGACCTGCGGGACTGACCGCCGCCATCCGGCTGCGCCAGAAAAACCCGGAACTCTCCGTCTGCCTGCTGGAGAAGGGAAGTGAAGTCGGTGCCCATATCGTTTCCGGTGCGGTGCTGGAACCCACAACACTGGCTGAGCTTTTCCCGGACTGGAAAGAACGGGGGGCCCCGCTAGATACCCCCGTCAGCAGCGAGAAACTGCTCTTCCTGACCGAAAAAGCCGCTCTTCCCGTCCCTGCTCTCCATCTCCTCATGCCGCAGATGGACAACCGGGGGAATTATGTCATTTCCCTTGGAGCCTTCTGCCGTTGGCTGGGCGAACAAGCCGAGGCTCTGGGTGTGGAAATTTATCCCGGTTTTGCCGGGGCTGACCTCTTTATTGAGGACGGTAAGGTCTGCGGCGTCATCACCGGGGACATGGGCGTTGGCCGTAACGGAGAAGAAAAACCGGACTACATGCCGGGCATGATTCTGCGGGCCAAACAAACCATTCTTGCCGAAGGCGCACGAGGCTCCCTCAGCAAGAAGGCCATGGCAGCTTACGACCTCCGCAAAAATGCCGACCCGCAGACCTTCGGCCTCGGCATTAAAGAAGTCTGGGAAATCCCGGCAGAGAAGCACCGTCCTGGTTTCGTGCAGCACAGCTTCGGCTGGCCGCTGGATACGCACACTTATGGCGGGGCCTTCCTCTACCATTTCGGTAAGAATCTCGTGTCATACGGCTTCATCACCGCTCTGGATTACCGCAATCCGTGGCTGTCCCCTTTCGAGGAAATGCAGCGCACCAAGCAGCATCCGGCCTTCCGGGAGCATTTTGAGGGCGGACGGCGCATTATTTATGGGGCACGGGCTATCTCTGAGGGCGGCGTGCAATCCCTGCCTCACCCGGTCTTCCCCGGTGGGGTGCTGACAGGCGACTGCGCCGGCTTCCTCAACATGCCCAAAATCAAGGGCATCCATACCTCCATGAAGTCCGGCATCATCGCTGCCGAAGCCGTGATGGAAGCCATCCAGAATGAGCAGAATGAAGCCGCCTCCTACATGGAACGTCTCAAAAGCTCATGGCTCTGGAAGGAACTGCATGCCGCCCGCAACATCCGTCCGGCTTTCTCCCACTGGGGAATGCTGGGCGGTGCCCTCTATAGCGGTATCGACAGCATGATCTTCCGTGGTCAGGCCCCGTGGACCCTGCGGCATCGCCATGCTGACAACGATACCCTCATCCCTGCTGAAAAAGCCCCGAAAATCAGCTACCCCAAAGCTGATGGCAAGCTGACATTCAACCGTGCCGAGTCTGTCTTCCTCAGCAATCTCAGCCATGATGAAGACCAGCCCGTGCATCTGAAAGTGCAGGACATGGCCACGTGGAAAGCCACCAATCTCGCCCGCTTTGCCGCACCAGAAAGCCGTTACTGTCCTGCTGGTGTCTATGAGGCCAGCGAAGCGGATGAGTTGGTCATCAATGCGCAAAACTGCGTGCATTGCAAAAGCTGCGACATCAAGGACCCGGAACAGAACATCAACTGGTGTACACCAGAGGGCAGCAGTGGGCCTAACTATCCTTCCGGGATGTGACTTTTGAAAGAAAAGCGGATAGTCTGACTACAGTTTTACGTTGAGCCGCGACAGCAACAAAGGATGACCATGAAGGTTCTTGTCCCCGTCAAACGGGTTGTTGATTACAACATCAAGCCGCGTGTCGCGGCTGATGGTAGTGGTGTCGAAACGCAGGGCGTGAAAATGTCCATGAATCCGTTCGACGAAATTGCGCTGGAAGAGGCTCTGCGCCTTCGTGAGAAGGGTCAGGCTGACGAGGTGATTGCTGTCTCCATCGGTCCGCAGGTGGCTCAGGATGTTCTGCGTACGGCCATGGCCATGGGGGCAGATCGGGCCATCCTCGTCCAGACGGATGCCGAGATTGAACCTCGTGTCGTCTCCAGCCTTCTCAAAGCTATTGTGGAGAAAGAACAGCCGGGTCTTGTCTCTATGGGCAAACAGGCCATTGATGATGACATGAACGCCACCGGCCAGATGCTGGCGGCCCGTCTGGGCTGGCCACAGGGAACCTTCGCCAGCAAGGTGGAGATTGCGGACGGTAAGGTCAGTGTCGCCCGTGAGGTCGATGGTGGGACGGAAACTGTTTCCCTCACACTCCCGGCTGTCATCACGGCAGACCTGCGCCTCAATGAGCCACGCTACGCTTCCCTGCCCAACATCATGAAGGCCCGCAAGAAACCGCTGGAAACGATTGCAGCCGATTCCCTCGGTGTGGACCTGACACCGCATCTAAAAATCGTCAGCGTGGCTGAACCGCCAGAACGTAAAGCCGGTGTCATTGTGGAAACAGTGGAAGAGCTGGTCAAAAAGCTCAAGACAGAAGCGAAGGTGATCTGATGACCGCACTTGTTCTGATTGAAGCCGAAAACGGCGTAATCCGTCAGGCTTCCCGGTCTGCCATTGCAGCGGCTTCCCGCTTTGGCGATGTTGACGCCCTGCTTCTGGGCGAAGCCGGTGCCGAAGCCGCCAGCAAGCTGCCCGGCATCCGCAAAGTGCTGCATGTCCCTGCTCTGAAACATGCTCTGGCCGAACCCGCTGCTGCTCTGCTGGCTGGTCTTGCCAGCTCCTACAGCCACATCCTGTCTGCAACATCATCCACCGGCAAGAATATCCTGCCTCGTCTGGCTGGTCTGCTGGATGCACAGCCGATCTCCGATGTTGTGGCCATTCAGGATGACGCCACCTTCGTGCGGCCCATCTATGCAGGCAATGCGCTGGCCACCGTGCAGTCCAGCGATAGCGTCAAGATCATGACCATCCGCTCCTCCAGCTTCGACCCCGTGGGCGAAGACGGTGGCAGCGCACCGGTCGAGGTTCTGGATGCTCCCGCGGAGGATGGGAAAAGCAGCTTCGTAAAGCTGGAGCAGAGCCAGTCTGACCGTCCGGAACTCGAAGTTGCCCGTGTGGTCATCTCTGGTGGTAAAGGCCTGAAGGACGCCAACAACTTCCACACCCTGCTCGAGCCAGTGGCTGACAAGCTGGGTGCTGCCATCGGGGCTTCCCGTGCGGCTGTCGATTCCGGCTTTGCACCGAACGAAATGCAGGTCGGACAGACCGGCAAGGTTGTGGCGCCTGAACTTTACATTGCTACCGGTCTTTCCGGTGCCATCCAGCATCTTGCCGGGATGAAGGATAGCCGTGTGATTGTGGCCATCAACATCGACCCGGAAGCACCGATCTTCAAAGTGGCCGATTATGGTATGGTAGGCGACCTCTTCGAGCTTCTCCCGGCTCTGGCAAAAGCCCTCTAAAAAACCGGAGAACAGGAGGAGCTTTCCTGCTCACTCCGTCCCTTCAGAAAACCCGCCCCTGTCTTACCTCAGGGGCGGGTTTTCTGTGTGAAGTGCAGAAACCTGTAAAGAAGGCTTCATTTTTCTATAAAAACAGTCCGTTTGCCCCTTGCACCTTTACCTAAGGAGGGGTAGGAATAGCCCCACAAAGTCGGAGTGTAGCTCAGCCTGGTAGAGCACTGTGTTCGGGACGCAGGGGCCGGAGGTTCGAATCCTCTCACTCCGACCATTAATTCCCCTAAAAACTTCATCTAATAGCAACTGGAATGCCCTTTCGGGTTTGCCGTGCAGTAAGCATACACACATTAACGCAATTAAATCATTAAAATAAAATTACGCACTATGGGTGTTATGCCTTTCGCCTATTCACCATATCGCAAGGGACGATAGACGCTCCCCCCATTATAGGTAATAAGGGAACGTGCTTTTTGTCATGGTAAAGCGGAACACCGGTCCCTCCTCCATGAAAAAGAAGTCAGTTATACTTTTCTGCAAGGATCATATCATGACCCGCAAGATTTATTCTCTCATTGCTGCTGCCATGCTGGTGGGTTCCGCTGCTCCGGCTATGGCTGAACCGGGTGGCTGCCTGAAATATGGTGCCGCTGGTGCCGTTGCTGGCCATATCGCCAATAAGCACAGCGTGATGGGTGCTGTTGGCGGTTGCGCCGTTGGCATGTATCAGCGTCACAAATACCGCAAGAGCATCGCTGAGAAAGCAGCGCAGTGGGACAAGGAACACCCTGTCGATAGCAAGCAGACTGGTTCCGGCTGGTGGCAGAACAACCATTCCGCCGCTGCTCTTAACCAGAAGGCCCAGTGGTACGATGCTGAGCATCCCGAAAGCAATGCTCCGGCTGCCCACTAAGGCTTGAGCCTGCCCGTATGAAAAACCCGGCCATCTCTGGCCGGGTTTTTTTATCATTAGGTTGGATTTCAACGCCTATCAGAACTGAAATCCCTTCATCGCCTGACGGGACAGTACTTCCAGCAGCGTGACGGCTTCCGGTGCATCATTCAGGCAGGGAACGAAGGCAAACTCTTCACCACCGGCCTCCATGAACTCTTCACGAACCTCACGGCCAATTTCATCCAGAGTTTCGATACAATCCGCCATAAAACCGGGCATGATAACAGCAATCTTCGTGATTCCCTGCTTCGGCAAAGCGGAAATGTAGGGAGCCGTGTAGGGCTGCAACCATTCCATCGGGCCAAAACGAGATTGGAATGTCAACGGCACCTCGTCCTCACTCATACCCAGTGCGGCAGCCAGTGCTTTGGTCGTGCGGATACATTCATCCCGATAGGAATCGCCTTTCTCGACAAACTCCTTCGGCAGGCCATGATAGGACGCCACAAGACGCTGCGGCTTAAAGGACAGCCCTTCATAAACCCGGCGGACAGACACTGCCAGAGCCTCAATGAACTGTGGATGATCGGGGAAGGACGGTACTGTCAGCACCGCAGGCTGCCGCCGCAGGCGCATCAGCGCACGAAAAAGCTGGTCATTGGCTGTAGCGGTCGTTGTTGCTGAATATTGCGGATAAAGCGGAATGCTGACGATACGGTCACAGCCCTGATCCATCAGCTCCGTCAGAGCTTGTTTTACGGAGGGCTGGCCATAGCGCATCCCCCACGCCACCGGAATCCCATCCGGTGCCAAACGCTCCGCCAAGCCTTCCGCCTGCTTGCGAGTAAAGACACGCAGAGGAGACGCATTCTCCTCTTTGTCCCAAATACGGGCGTAATTGGCCCCGCTGGCAAAAGGTCTACGGGCCAGCACCAGCGTGTTGAGAATCGGCTGCCAGATGAGCGGATGGGCTTCAATCACCCGGCGGTCTGAAAGAAATTCTTTCAGATAGCGGCGGACAGAGAAATAACCCGTATCATCCGGCGTACCGAGATTGACGAGGAGAACACCAACCCGCCCCCCGGAGGGAACAGGCGTGCGAGGAGGCGTGTAAGTGAAATAAGACATAGCTCCTCCACTATGGAGATAGCACCGCCTTTTGGAAAGAGGATTTCACTTACACTCTTTTACAGGCATCATTTATGAAAAGACCATCCTCATAAGGGAGAGCCTTTCCAAAAAGTAACGCTGCTTATGCCGGCTCTTCCGCACGGGGAACCGGCTGCCAAAGCGGAGAATCCTTACCGATCAGATGCTGCTCATCGAGGCTCTCAGCAATCTGCACGGCATTGAGGGCCGCCCCCTTGCGGAGATTGTCCGACACACACCAGAAGGCCAGACCATTCTCCACAGTCGGGTCAATACGCAGGCGGGACACATAGGTGTCATCCTCACCCACGCACTCGATCGGGGTGACATAGCCACCATCTTCCCGCTCATCACGCAGCACAACACCCGGAGCCTTCCGAAGGGCGGCACGGGCCTTTTCTAGATCAACCGGCTTCTCACACTCAATGCTGATGGCCTCAGAATGACCGATGAAGACCGGCACACGCACGCAGGTAGCAAAAACCTTGATGTCCGGATCCAGAATCTTACGAGTCTCGACCGCCATCTTCCATTCTTCCTTGGTGGAGCCGTCTTCCATGAAGCGGTCGATATGCGGAATCAAGTTGAAGGCAATCTGCTTGGTGAACTGGGCAACGGTCGGCGGGTCATTTACGAAGCTGCCCTTCGTCTGGCTGAACAGCTCATCCATGCCGGACTTCCCAGCCCCGGACACAGCCTGATAGGTGGACACCACCACACGTTTGATGCGGAACAGATCATGCAGCGGCTTCAGGGCCACCATCATCTGGGCCGTGGAACAGTTGGGGTTGGCGATGATGCCCTTGCGAGCCTTCTTCAGGGCAGCGGCATTGACCTCCGGCACCACGAGCGGCACGCCCGGCTCCATACGGAAGTGGGAGGTATTGTCCACGACCAGACATTTCGCTGCCGCAGCCTTAGGCGCATATTTGGCAGACACCGCCCCACCGGGGGAGAACAGCGCAATATCCCAGCCCGTGAAATCGAACGTCTCCAGATTCTGGATTTTCAGAACCTTCTTCTCGCCAAAAGACACTTCCCGCCCAGCAGACCGGGCAGAAGCCAGTGCTACAATCTCATCAACCGGAAACTGACGTTCTGCCAGCGTCTTCAGAATTTCACGCCCGACAGCCCCTGTAGCCCCAACAACGGCAACCCTGTAACCCATTCTCTCATTCTCCCTCAGGCAGGGTCCAACCCTGCCCTGTTTCATTCAGAAACCCATCCGGGCCCCATTATAAGGATTGTCTTTACCCGATGAAGGGCAACCGCTTGAAAAAGGCGGAAAAACGGTGACGCTGTACCTCACGGCGGGCACGACCATCCTGCGCCATGTAATTAAGCTGAACCGTATAACGTGGCCCCACATAAGGGCGGTGCCCATGCCATGTATTCGGCCCGTTCGGAAAAATGACCAACGTCCCCCCGGCGGGTGGAATCTCGCTGGCATAGTCCTCCACATCATCCGGCCCATTCAGAAAGCGCAAACAGCCTCCCTTATGGCCCCAATCCTGCGCTGGGTCATTCAGATAAAGCAGGATTGTCACACGCTTGGAGGCACTGTCCCTGTGGATGCGCCCATCCTTAGCCCGTGTCTGGCCCCGCATGGTCACCATGCTGGGCGCAGACCGGACATCCAGACCGAATTTTTCCGAAACGATGTCTTTCAACCGCGGCCCGGCAAATTCCTCCATCATGGCTTTCAGTTCCGGATGCAGCTTCAGGGCACCGAGAGGGAAAGACCCGCCTGCCCGTATCTCCGGCAACAGCGAAACCGCCCGAGCAAGGGATGACCCAGCGAGGAAATCCGGCACCACGATATGAGGGCATGGTGCCTGATTGACCGTAGCTTGCCTTACAGCTTCATGATTGAGAGAAATCACACTCATAACGGCCACCACGCTACCGCTCCCCGGCAGGGCAAGCAAGCCATCCCGATATCGTCAGCCAACATAATGAGGGAAGATTTTGCCTTCACGCCACGATCGGTTAAAAATACGGCCCCAACGAGGCAAAAGAGAAAGAGACCAGCATGACGGGCTCACCGAACCATCAGAATGCGATCAACGGCGAGAATATTGCCTATCTCGGTGAGCTGTACACCCAGTGGCTGGAAGACCCCTCTACCGTCCATCCCGATTATGACACCCTGTTTGCCACACTAGGCGACCCCACGGGCGGCGAGACAGGCCTACAGGCCCCTGCCTTGGAAGAAGACCTACGAGATGAACGGCTGAAGGAAGCCTTCCGCCTCTGCGGTCATCTTCAGGCGGAGCTGGACCCGCTGGGTCTGCGCCCTGCCCGCCAAATTGACGCCCTCACCCCCGACAGCCGGACAGACCCCGCCCTACTGGCCCGCCTGAAACGGGCCTATTGCGGGCCAATCGGGGCCGAATTCATGCACCTTCAGGACAGCCAGCAGCGGCAATGGTGGATCGACCGGCTGGAAGACAGCCCGACAACAGCCCTGCCTCTCTCGCAAGAGCGCATCCTGAGCCTTCTGACCCATGCAGAAGGATTCGAAACCTTCTGCCAGCAGCGTTTCACCGGGATGCGCCGTTTTGGCCTCGAAGGCGGGGAAAGCCTGATCGTCGCCCTTCAGGCCCTGCTGAATGAAGCGGCACGGGATGGCGTACGCTCCATTTCGCTCGGTATGCCCCATCGGGGGCGGCTGAATGTCATGGCCAACATCCTGCGCAAGCCCTATGCCGCCATCTTCAGCGAGTTTGCAGGCAAAGCCTTCTACCCAGAAGGCATCCGAGTCTCCGGCGATGTGAAATATCACCTCGGCACTACGACCACCATCCGTCAGGGCCGCCACGAAATCCGCATCTCCCTCCTGCCCAACCCCTCCCATCTGGAAGCCGTGGACCCAGTCGTACTGGGTCGTGTCCGGGCCGATCAAGATAAAGATAAGGACGAAGACCGTCAGAAACATCTGGGGATTCTCGTTCACGGTGATGCCGCCTTCGCCGGTCAGGGCGTGGTGTATGAGACGCTCCAGCTCTCCAGACTGGAAGGCTACCGCACTGGCGGAACGGTGCATCTCATCATCAACAATCAGGTCGGTTTCACCACCAGCCCGGACGCCGCCCATTCCGGCATTTGGAACACCGATGTCGCCAAGACGGTGCAGGCTCCCATCCTGCATGTGAATGGCGACAACCCGGAAGCCGTGGCACGCTGTGCCGCTCTGGCGCATGAATGGCGGAAAACCTTCACCAGCGACATCGTGGTGGATATCATCAGCTATCGCCGTCACGGCCATAACGAGACGGACGATCCCGCTTTCACGCAGCCTGCGATGGTGCAGACCATCAGCCAGCATCCGACATTGCGGACCCTCTACGCCAAGAAAATTCTGACCGAAACGGACATTCACCCTGCCGAGGTTGATGCGCTGTGGGATGATGTGCAGTCCCAGCTTCACCGGGCCTTTGAGGAAGCCGACACCTATCAGCCGGACCCGACCGATTGGCTGGATTACAGCCCACAGGACCCCACCCGCCTGCTGGACACGCCAGAACGCATCCAGCCCATGACAGGCGTGCCCCTGCCTCGGCTCCAGCAGGTTGGCGAAGCCATAACGACCATTCCAGCAGATTTCACGGTTCATCCCCGTCTGGCACGGTTGCTCAAAGCAAAACAAGCCACACTAACCGCCGGGGGCCCTGTGGACTGGGCCACGGCAGAAGCCCTCGCTTTCGGCACGCTGGCCCTTGATGGCCATGCCATCCGTCTCTCCGGGCAGGATTGTGGCCGGGGAACCTTCAGCCAGCGTCACGCCGTGCTGACAGACCAGCATACAGGCCATCACTACACGCCACTGGCCCATATCGCACCCCATCAGGCCCCCGTGAATGTCTGGAACTCGCCCCTCTCCGAATATGGCGTGATGGGGTTTGAATATGGCTATTCACTGGGCAACCCCGATGCGCTGGTGCTGTGGGAAGGGCAGTTTGGCGACTTCGCTAATGGGGCGCAGATCATCATCGACCAGTTCCTCGCTGCCGGGGAAACAAAATGGCTGCGGACATCCGGCCTGACCCTGCTCCTGCCCCACGGCTATGAAGGCGCAGGGCCGGAACATTCCTCCGCCCGACCGGAACGGTTCCTCCAGCTCTGTGCCGAGAACAACATGCGGGTCTGCATGCCTTCCAGCCCGGCGAGCTTCTTCCATCTGCTCCGGCGGCAGATCGTCCGCCGCTGCCGCAAGCCGCTGGTCGTCTTCAGCCCCAAATCGCTCCTGCGGCACAAACAGGCCGTCTCCCTGCTCAGCGAGATGGGACCACAGACACGCTTCATCCCCGTCATTGCCGATGCCACCTGCACGGGTGGCGCAAAACGGGTCATATTGTGCAGCGGCAAGGTCTATTACGACCTGATCCAGAAACGGGACGAAGCCGGACTGAAGCACTGCGCCATCATCCGGCTGGAACAGCTCTACCCCTTCCCCCATCACGCCCTTGCTGAAGAGCTGGGCCATCACCCGCAGGCACAGGACATCATCTGGTGTCAGGAAGAGCCGGAAAATGGCGGGGCATGGCAGTTCGTGGACCGACGCATTGAAGCCTGCCTGCGTGAGGCGGGTCATGCCTGCACCCGCCCGCATTATGCCGGCCGCAGAGCCTCTGCCTCCCCAGCGACCGGACTGCCCAGCATCCATCAGGCGGAACAGGAAACACTCGTCCGGCAGGCTCTGGGACTGGAAGCGGCTCGCACAACCATCGACTGATCCTTCATTCAGAACGTAAAGACACACATCATGCCAGCAGATACATCCATCACCAGCCAGCTCAATTCCCTCCGCACCGGGCCGGATGAACGGGGGCATTTCGGAATTCACGGGGGCCGCTTCGTGGCCGAAACCCTCATGCCCCTGATGCTGGAACTGGAAAAGGCCTATAACCACGCCAAGACCGACCCACAGTTTCAGGAAGAGCTGGATTACTACCTCCGCCATTATGTCGGCCGCCCCAGCCCGCTCTGGCACGCAAGAAGACTGAGTGAAACGCTCGGCGGAGCGCAGATTTACCTCAAGCGGGAAGAACTGAATCATACAGGCTCCCACAAGCTGAACAACGTGATGGGCCAGATTCTGCTGGCCCGCCGCATGGGCAAGACCCGCATCGTGGCCGAGACCGGAGCCGGACAGCATGGCGTAGCCACCGCCACCGTCTGCGCCCTTTTCGGGCTGGAATGTGAAATCTACATGGGTGCCACCGATGTGGAACGGCAGAAGCCCAATGTCTTCCGTATGCATCTGCTGGGGGCCAAGGTCCATCCCGTCACGGCGGGTGCCGGCACACTGAAGGATGCCATGAATGAGGCCATGCGGGACTGGGTTGCCAATGTGGAGAACACCTACTTCCTCGTCGGCACGGTGGCAGGGCCGCATCCTTACCCGGCCATGGTGAGGGACTTCCAGTCCGTTATCGGGACGGAAGCCCGTGAGCAGATACAGGAACAGACAGGCCGCCTGCCCGATGCCGTCATTGCTGCCATCGGGGGCGGGTCCAACGCCATGGGAATATTCCACCCCTTCCTTGATGATACCGAAGTTCCACTTTACGGCGTGGAAGCCGCCGGGCTAGGGCTGGATAGTGGCAAGACAGCAGCCTCCATCGCCCGTGGCAGACCCGGCGTCCTGCACGGCAACCGCACCTACCTGCTTCAGGATGACCACGGGCAGATCACGGAAGCCCATTCCATCAGTGCCGGACTGGACTATCCCGGCATCGGGCCGGAACATTCATGGCTCAACGACATTGGCCGGGTGAAATACGTCAGTGCCACAGACCAGCAGGCCCTTGAAGCCTTCCAGACCCTCACGAAGCTGGAAGGCATCATCCCGGCACTGGAAAGTGCCCATGCCGTGGCCCATGCCATCGTGATGGCCCCGACCATGGAAAAAAACCAGACCATCATCGTCAATCTGTCTGGCCGGGGGGACAAGGATGTCCCCACCGTTGCGGCCCATCTGGGCGTGAAACTGTAAGGAGAGCCACCATGAGCCGCATCAAGGCCTGTTTCGACCGCCTGAAAAAAGAGGAGCGTGGTGCCCTGCTCCCCTATCTGGAAGCTTTCGACCCGGACCGGGAGACCTCTCTGGCCCTGCTGCGCCAGATGCCTGAAGCCGGGGCCGATCTCATCGAAGTCGGCGTGCCCTTCTCCGACCCCTCCGCCGACGGCCCGACCATCCAGCTTGCCGCCCAGCGGGGCCTGAAGGCCGGTGCCACACTGAAGGGTGTTCTGGACCTCATCCATGAGTTCCGGAAAGAAAACGACCACACACCCATCATCCTGATGGGCTATTACAACCCGATCGACCGTTACGGTGTGGAACGTTTCTGCAAAGATGCCCGTGCCGCCGGTGTGGATGGGCTGATCGTGGTGGACCTGCCACCTGAGGAATCCGAGGAACTGGCCCCTTATGCCAGAGCGGAAGGGCTGGACATGATTACCCTCACCGCCCCCACCACACCGGATGACCGGCTAAAAGCCATCCTCAAGGATGCCAGCGGCTTCGTCTATTACGTGAGCATCACGGGCATTACCGGCACACGCAGTGCCACGGAAGAGCAGCTGAAAGCCGCCATGACCCGCCTAAAAGCTGCAACGGACCTCCCCGTCGTAGCCGGTTTTGGTATCAGCACACCGGAGCAGGCCCGCATCGCCTCCCGCATCAGCAATGGGGCCGTTGTGGCCTCCGCCATCATCAAGGACATGGCCGCCACCTACGATGAACACGGCCACGCCACTGACAGGAGTCTCTCTGCTGCGCTGGAAAAAATCCGCTCTCTGGCCAAGGCCGTGCGGAAATAAAAATAGCAAAGAAAAACCCCCGGCCTACTTGACCGGGGGTTTCCCTATACTGCGTCTCTTTTCAGGATTCGCCCTGAAAGATCAGGACTTCAGCCAACGAGCAATGGCGCAGAGACCTGCCAGAGCAGCCACGATGACACCACCCCACAGCAGGGTATGACCAACGCACTGGCAACGGCTCTTCGGCTCTTTCAGCTCTTCGCTGACAGACTGGAGTGTCTCCTGAGCGCGCTTAGCGTACTCCTCAGCCTTGGCTTTAAGCTCATCGGTGTTGATAACTTCCTCAGCCTTAGACTTGAGCTCATCAATATTGATAGCGTCTGCCATGGTCATTCCTCCCTAAACCCACCGCCCCCGCCATTACATTTGAATGACTGGTCCGGCAGATTAAATATTACACTTTTGTCAGAAAAATACTGACTACCGATAAGTGTAACACCGATGATTTTACCAATCAGCAAATTTCTTTCATGGGAGCCTCGTCTTTTCTGCATATGTCGGCTTCACGCTATGCAAAAAACATTTTTTCTTCTTCCCTGCCCGGCAAATGCTATTTTCTTCCTACATGCTGTTCCACAACACATCCGCCCATTCATCCACATACGGGGAGCCTTTCATGCCTGCTTCACCATCCTTACAGACCTTCCCTGTAGAAGGAATGAGCTGCGCCTCCTGCTCCGCACGGGTGGAAAAGGCCCTACAGGACGTGCCGGGTGTCGAGACAGCCAGCGTTAATCTGGCCACCGGCATGGCTCAGATTAAAGGTACGGCCTCACGCACAGACCTCATCCTCGCTGTGGAACAAGCCGGATATATCGTGCCATCGCCGCCAATCAGATTACGCATCGAAGGGATGAGCTGCGCTTCCTGCTCCACACGGATAGAAAAGACCCTACAGGATGTCATCGGCGTGAGAGAAGCCAGTGTCAATCTGGCCGCCGGTACAGCACAGATCACAGGCACAGCCACACATCAAAAGCTCATCAGTGCCATCAAGGAAATGGGCTTTGCGGCCTCGCTGCTGGAGCATGAAAGCAACCAGGACGTTGCCCAGGAACAGCAGCAGCGCATCAAACAGGCCACAAAGAGCCAATGGCGTGACCTGATAATCGCCGCCATGCTCTGGCTACTCATCCTGCTGATAACAATGGGTCATGGACTGGGCGTCATTCCACCCGGCATCCAACCCCTGACACAATGGGTACTGGCCAGTATTGCCCTTCTAGGACCGGGGCGGCGGTTCTATCGGGCAGGCCTCCCGGCCCTGCTACGCCGGGCACCCAACATGAATTCCCTTGTCGCACTGGGGACCGGGGCCGCCTATCTGTACTCCAGCCTTGTGGTTTTCTGCCCCTCCCTTCTGCCTGAGGGAACGCAGCATCTCTATTTTGATACCGTACTTGGTATTCTGACGCTCGTTCTGCTGGGCCGTGTGATGGAGGCCAGAGCAAAGGGCCGCACATCCGCCGCACTGGAGAGGCTGACCCATCTGCAACCGCAGAAAGCCCATCTCCTAACAGAGGGCCAATGCCACATCGTCCCCATTGCTCAGATACAGCCAGGGGATCATCTCCTCGTCCGGCCCGGCGAGCGTATTCCGCTGGACGGCTTGATTCTGGAAGGAAAGAGCCATCTGGATGAATCCCTGCTTACAGGGGAACCCATGCCTGCGTTCCGTCAGGTAGGGGATAGCGTCATCGGAGGTACCATCAATCAGGAAGGCACCCTGACCATTCAAGCCACGGCAACAGGGGCCGACACCGTGCTTGCCCGTATCATCGATATGGTAGCACAGGCGCAGGGCGGTAAACTGCCTATCCAATCCCTTGTGGACAAGGTAACACTATGGTTCGTTCCGGCCATCATCCTGCTGGCCGTACTGATATTCATCGTCTGGATGAGTCTGGGTCCATCCCCTGCGCTGGGCTATGCGGTCGTCAATGCTATTGCCGTTCTGATTGCCGCCTGCCCCTGCGCCATGGGCCTCGCCACGCCAACAGCCATCATGGTCGGGACAGGCAAGGCGGCAGAAATGGGCATCCTCTTCCGCAAAGGGGAAGCCTTACAAACACTGGAATCCACAAAACTGGTCGCCTTTGACAAAACCGGCACCCTGACATCCGGCCAGCCTCAGCTAACAGAATTCTATCTGCTGGATAAGGAATCCTCCCACGCCCCTGAACAGACCGAAAAGACCCTTCTGGCTCTTGCCGCCTCTGTGGAGGAACAGTCTGACCATCCTGTCAGTCGGGCCGTTGTCGCAGCTGCACAAAAACGCGAGCTACCTACCGCAAAAACAAGCCACGCCCACATTATCGCCGGGCTGGGCATTACTGCACAGGATGAAGACGGGCAGGACGTTCATCTTGGCAGTCAGGCCTTCATGAAAACACTAGGCCTTTATAATAGCGAGGCCATCCGGCTTGCCGATAGTCTGAGCCAGAAAGGCACGTCCCCCCTCTTCATGGCCCATAAGGGGCACATCGTGGCCCTCATGGGTGTTGCCGACCCTGTCCGCCCTTCCGCTATGAAGGCCATTGCTGCCCTACGGGCACAGAATGTCCGGACGGTCATGATTACCGGTGATGTCGAACCCACAGCCCTCCACATTGCCCGTATGGTAGGAATCGAAGATGTCATTGCACAGGTAATGCCCCATGAGAAAAGCCAGACCGTCCAGAATCTCCAAAAGATTCACGGTTCTGTGGCGTTCGTGGGGGATGGCATCAATGATGCGCCTGCTCTGGCTCAGGCTGATACAGGGCTGGCCGTCAGCCACGGGACAGATATCGCCATAGAGGCCGCAGACCTCGTCCTGACAGGCGAGAACCTAATGGCCGTCCCCAATGCCATTGCCCTCTCCCGGGCCAGCATGACCATCATCAAGCAAAATCTCTTCTGGGCTTTCGCCTATAATATCGTGCTGATCCCAATTGCCGCAGGCATCCTCTATCCCTTTACCGGCACTCTGCTATCCCCCTCCTTCGCAGCGGGGGCCATGGCTCTTTCCAGCATCTTTGTACTGAGCAACACGCTCAGACTACGGCGTCTGCGTACTGTAGTGGAGGCCGAAACAGCCACAGCTTCCTAAGACGAATCCGGGGCGGGCCAACACACAGCCCGCCCTAAATTCATCAGGTCTTCACATCATGCTGAAGCCAGAACAGCAGCCAATGCTTCCACAACAGGCGGCAGGTTGCGTTCATTCAGCCCCGCCATGCAGACCCGGCCACTGCGAAGAACATAAACACCATGCTCCTCCCGTAGCCTGTCCACCTGAACGGGAGAGAGTTTCATCATGCTGAACATGCCTCGCTGTTCCAGCAAATAGCGGAAATCCTGCCCCGGCAGACGCGCGGAAAGCTGCTCATGCAGCTCCTGCCGCATCTCCCGAATGCGTGCCCCCATAGCTGCTACCTCATCCTGCCAGAGACGTGACAGAACCTGGTCCCCCAGAACAGCATCCACAAGCTGCGCCCCACGAACCGGCGGGCTGGAATAATTCCGCCGTACCGTCACTTTGAGCTGGCTCAACACACGTTCTGCCGTCACCTTATCCGGACAGACGACTGAGAGTGCCCCGATACGGTCCCCATAAAGGGAAAATATCTTGGAAAAGGAACTGCTGAGCAGGAACTCAAGCCCCGCTGCAACCATCGCCCGGACGGCATAAACGTCCTCCTCCAGCCCACGCCCCAGCCCCTGATAAGCGAGGTCCAGAAACGGAATCAGGTTCCGTTCCTTCAGGACAAGCACAAGCGCATCCCACTGCTCATCTGTCAGGTCTGCTCCTGTCGGATTGTGGCAGCAAGGATGCAACAGGACGACATGCCCCGCTGGAATCTGGCGGATACAGGCCATCATGGCCTCAAAATCCACACCACCCGTTGCCGGGTCAAAATAAGGATAAGTGTGGGTTTTGAAACCGGCACCCTCAAAGATGGAAATATGGTTTTCCCATGTCGGGTTGCTGACCCACAATTCGGCCTGCGGGAAGTAACGGTGCAGAAAATCCGCCCCGACCTTCAGTGCCCCGGACCCGCCAAGAGTCTGCACCGTAGCGATACGGGCCGCCTGTACCGGCTCACTCTCACGCCCAAAAAGCAGATGCTGGACAGCTTGCCGGTAAGAGGCCAACCCTTCCATCGGCAGATACAGGTCTGGCTTATCCTGATGCCCAGCCAGCTTTTCATAAGCCTTGCGAATACAAGCAAGCTGCGGAACATGACCCGCTGCATTGTAATATAGACCAATGCTGAGATTGACCTTCTCTGCCCGGTCATCCCGCTTAAAATCCTCCACCAATGAAAGGATTGGATCCCCCGGAGACAGTTCAACAGACTGGAACATGAACCTCTTTATCCTTTCTTCACGCTGCCGTTGCGTGGCCCCTGTGGGCCGTAATCATAATCTGCCACAACCATACCAAATTTCTTCAGGGCCTCCGGTGCATCCATCTCGGGAAGAAGAACCTCAATGAAAACGGCACGATCTGCCAGCTCCGCCTGCTTCAGGGCCTTATCCAGATCGCTGACAGTCTCCACCACGAGGGAAAGTGCCTTATCGTCACGGTCGAAAACACGGGGCAGATCAGCATAACGCCAGTTGGCAATGTCGTTATACCGGGACCGTTCACCCAGAATCAGACGTTCAATCGTGTACCCTCTGTTATTGAGCAGGAAGATGATGGGCTTCTGATCGTGCCGCAGAATGGAGGACAGCTCCTGCGCCGTCAGCTGGAAAGACCCATCCCCGATGAAGAGCAGATGCCGCCGCTGCGGGCTACCAAGCTGGGAACCGAAAAGAGCCGGCAATGTGTAGCCAATCGCCCCCCAAATGGGCTGGGCAATATAATGCGTCCCCTTGGGGAACGGCGTGCCCAATAGGGCCGTGTTGCTCGTCCCAGCCTCACCAATCACGACATCCCCTTCCTTCAGGAACCGGGCCACACGGGGCCAGAGTGCCTCATGAGTCAGCCGATCCCCATTCTCACCGGGCAACGTCTCACCAGCAGTCGCCGGGCGAGTAGGTAGCGTACGAGAAGAAGGCTTCACCTGCGCCAGAAGAGCCTCCAGCACCGCTCCGACAGGGGCCGCAGGAATGGAGCTGCCCGCAAGGCTGACCTCATAAGCGAGCAAATTGATGAACGATTCGGAGCGGATATCATGCGTAAAGAAACCCGTATTAATCTCCGTAAAACGCAGACCAACACCAATCACGCAATCGGACTGGCTGACCAGCTCCTTGATGTCCGGGCGGCTGGCACCGCCGACATAGCCCCCCAGATAGTACGGGGCAGTTTCATCCAGCACGGCCTTGGCCGGGGCGGTGGCCAGACAGGGGATGGCGCAACGCTCTGCCAGCTCCGCAATCTTACTGGCAACACCGAAACGATCTGCGTCAGAATCGAGAATCAGGACCGGCGACCGGGCCGCTGCCAGACGGGTGGCAATATGACGGGCCGCCAGAGCAACCTGCTCCGCATCACCCTGCGACACCACAAAGGCAAAAGGCTCGCTGGGGACTTCAATATGCAGATGGGTAATGTCGGATGGCAGCTGAAGGTGAACAGGCCGCCGCTCCCGCCAGCAGGCCTGAAGAACCCGGTCAATCTCCTCAACAGCATTCTCCGGGGTCAGGCGGGCCTGAGCAACCGTATATTCGGCCATGCACCGCCCGATGTTACCATAGCCACCATCACCCAACGTATGATGAAGAAGGGCACGCCCCTCAACAGCATGAAGCGGCGGAATCCCGGTAATATGCACAAACGGCACACGCTCGGCATAGGCACCGGCAATGCCACTGATGGCACCAAGGTCTCCCACGCCAAAGGTTGTCAGCAAGCCGCACAGGCCGGAAGTACGGGCGTAACCATCGGCGGCATAAGCAGCATTCAGCTCATTGCAGTTCCCTACGAATGTCAGAGACGCATCAGCTTCCACCTGTTCCAGAAAAGACAGATTGAAATCCCCCGGAACACCAAAAAGATGGCTGATTCCTGCCTCAACAAGGCGACGGGCCAGATAGGCCCCGATCTGCATACGCATGGATGACTCCTGATAAAACGCTGGAGGAGACAACCCGAACTGAACAAGCCCGGAGCAGAAGGATTGCTTACCCTGCTACAAACGCTCCCCTTTCAAGACTGAGCATAAAGTGTTTTCCATGCTGCTAGTGTGCAGATCATTCATGAATTACATGAAATTATGCACAGATTACGCACAGGAGTGCCCACTTTGGATCATCTCGACTGGAAACTTCTCACAGCCCTTCACCGTAACGGGCGGCTGACCAATAAAGAGCTGGGGGATACCATCGGTCTCTCCCCCTCCCAATGTTCCCGCCGCCGCCTCATGCTGGAGAAGGCTGGCATCATCCGGGGCTATGGTGCCCTGCTGGACCCTCAGGCCATGGGGCTGAATGTCGTGGCCTTTGTTCAGGTCATCATAAAGGATCACACCGCTGGGTCCTTTGAACGCTTTCAGGCCCTCATAGGCAATATCCCCATGGTGCAGGAAGCTTATGCTGTCAGCGGGGATGCGGATTATATCCTCAAGATTGTAACAAAGGACCTGCCCAGCCTGTCCGCTTTCGTTACAGACCGATTGCTGGCAAACGACACAATCGGCCATGTCAAATCCCATATTGCCCTCCGTCCCCTAAAAACAAATGGCCCTCTTCCGCCATTCCAGCCCTGAAAAGCAGCCAGAAGACAGGAAGTGACACCTCCCGGCAAAGAGAAAGCTGGCATCTTCAGGCAAGCCCGGATAAAGTCGCCCGACCATGAAGCCCCCTTCCGGCCAGAGCCATGGTGCTTACCCCCTAGCGGGAAGCACTGTTTCCGTGGCCCTCCGGCAGGTCCGGCCCACCTGATGATGCACCACTGCTGGAGAGTGAACAGAACACCATGAGCTGGCTGACCGAACATGTCCGTCCCAAACTGCGGAGCCTGTTACAGAGGGATGTGCCAGACAATCTCTGGACCAACTGTGAATCCTGCTCGCAGATGATGCTTACCAAAGAGCTGGTCCGTAAAAAGAAGGTCTGCCCTCATTGCGGACACCATATGCGTGCCACAGCCCATGAACGGATGAAATGGACCTTTGATGATGGGCATTACACCACCATCGATCTGCCCACCGTCCCGACGGACCCGCTGCATTTCCGGGATTCCAAACGCTACACAGACCGGCTGAAGGCTGCCCGCTCCAAATCCAACCTTGATGATTCCTTGCTTGTTGCCCACGGCACAATCGCCGGGAGGGAAACGGTTGTGGCTGTCATGGCCTTTGAGTTCATGGCTGGAACGATGGGCAGTGCCCTGGGTGAAGCCTTTCTGGCCGCTTGTCAGGAAGCCATCCGCCGGAAAGCCCCTCTCGTCATCTTCACAGCCTCTGGCGGTGCCCGTATGCAGGAAGGCGTTGTCAGCCTGATGCAGATGCCCCGCACGACCATCGGCGTGGAAATGCTGCGTGAAGCCGGTCTGCCCTATCTGGTTGTCTTTACCAACCCGACCACAGGCGGCGTCTCTGCCTCCTTCGCCATGCTGGGCGACATCCATATCGCCGAGCCTAATGCGCTGATCGCCTTTGCTGGTCCTCGTGTCATCCGTGATACCGTGCGTGAGGAACTACCAGAGGGCTTCCAGCGGTCTGAATATCTGAAAGACCACGGTATGGTGGATATCATCGCCAACCGTAATGAGCTTCCCGCTCTCCTAGGCCGTCTGGTGGGGATGCTGTCTCCCGCAGCTGCCACGAATGCGGATGCCGAGCCAGTAGCAAGCCACGCATCCTGACCTCTCCCTGTCCTGCCGCCATTACCCCGGCAGCAGGACAGACGACCTCTTTTTTCTGTCGCTCCCTCTGAGACAACCGGATTTATAATCATGGCAACAGGCCAGCATACCAGTGCCCCGCAAAGTGAATTCCACGGGCGGACGGGGGCGGTCGTGCGCCGCCTGCAAGAGCTGCATCCCAAACTGATCGACCTCTCGCTGGACCGGCTGGAAATCCTGCTCACCCTCCTTGGCCACCCTGAACGTTCCCTTCCCCCCACCATCCATGTGGCCGGGACCAACGGCAAAGGCAGCACCTGTGCCAATCTGCGGGCCATCGGAGAAGCAGCGGGGCTTAAGGTCCATGTCATGACCAGCCCGCATCTGCTGGATGTGACAGAACGCTTTCGTCTGGCCGGGCAACTTGTCAGCGAAAACCAGCTCGTTGCCACTCTGGAAGAGATTGAGCAAATCAATGATGGAGCCCCCATCACTGTTTTTGAAGTCCTGACAGCGGCTGGCTTCCTCCTCTTTTCCCGCATCCCGGCTGACCTTCTAATTCTGGAAGTCGGACTTGGCGGGCGGTTTGATGCCACCAATGTGATTCCCACCGCACAGGCCTGTGTCATCACCTCCATCAGTCTGGATCATCAGGGGTTCCTGGGGGACGACCTGGCAGGCATCGCCCGAGAAAAAGCAGGCATCATCAAACAGAATGTGCCGGTTTTCGTGGCCCCCCAGCCTGCTAATGTCATGGCAGCCATCACAGAGATTGCCCAAGCCCATAAGGCTCCTCTCTATCGGTTAGGGCATGAATTCACCATCACGCCGCAAGATAATGGTCTGCTCTATCAAGATGAATCCGGGAGCCTGACCCTGCCAGCCCCGGCCCTGCACGGTCCCCATCAGGCACAGAACTCCGCTCTCGCCGTGGCGGCCCTGCGCCATGCCGGACTCGACCTGCCGGATAGTGCCTTTGCCGGTATTGCCAAAACGCAGTGGCCCGCACGCCTCCAGACCCTGAGTGGCGTTCTTACACAGAATATTCCTGCCAACTGGGAACTGCTTCTTGATGGTGGCCATAACCCCGGTGCAGGCACCGTTCTGGCCGATGTTCTCAAAACATGGCAGGATCGGCCTCTCCATCTCATTGTCGGGCTGAAGGACAGCAAGGACGTGCAAGGCTTCCTCCGCCCGCTGATTCCCTACGCCACCACCATACAAGCCGTAGCGGAAGAAGGGCAGCATCTGGCCATGCCCGTTCAAACCATTCTGGAGGCCGCCAAAACAGCCGGTGGAACAGCCCAGCCCGGACCAGACATCCGCACCGCTCTAAAACGCCTGCATGATGAAGCCGGAGCCAATGCCAAACCGGCACGAGTCCTGATCTGCGGCAGCCTCTATCTGGCAGGCTGCGCTCTGGCACTGGATGGCGTTTCCCCTCACTGACCGAGCCTCCAAACCGGCCCTTCATCTGCACTCTGCCCATGTGCGGACCGCCCACCCATAACGGAGTGAAACAGACCAGCATGAGCGACCCGACATCTGCCCCTCAGCCTGCCCCCACAACAGAAACTAGCGGGAGCCTTCAAGAACTGCTCCAGCGTGTTCCCCCCGCCAACCTGCGGGCAGAACAGGCTTTGCTTGGGGCCATCCTGACCAACAACAAGGCTTATGAGAGTGTATCGGACTTCCTGCACTCCTCCCATTTTGCCGATGCCGTCAATGCTCATCTCTATGAGATGATTACCAGACGCATTGAACGCAGCGGCGGGAAAGGCAATGTTGACATTATTACGATGCAAGGCGACTTCGAAGCCAGCCCGATACTGGCCGCCGCCGGGGGGGCAGACTATGTCGCCAAGCTGCTCAATGCCATGGTGGGCATCGTCAATGCCCGTGATTACGGCAAAGTCATTCATGACTGCTGGGTCCGCCGCCAACTGATTGGCATTGGCACAGACATCGTCAATAACGCCCACGGTGCCCGCCCCGATCTGGATGGACCAGAACAGATTGAAGCCTCAGAAGAAGCCCTCTTCAGTCTGGCTACAGACAAGGGGCAAGAGGGCGGATTTCTCGTCTTCTCAAAAGCCCTGAAAAAGGCCCTTGATATTGCCGATCAGGCCTATCAGCACACGGGTGATATTGTAGGTCTAACCTCCGGCCTGCGGGATTTCGACAAGAAAACCGGTGGTCTGCACCCATCTGACCTGCTGATTCTCGCTGGCCGTCCCGCTATGGGGAAAACAGCCCTCGCCACGAAAATTGCCTTCTCGGCTGCTCAGTCCATAATGAGAGAGGCCGAAGAAAAAGGGGTGCCACCCCATGGCAGTGTGGCCATTTTCTCACTGGAAATGTCCGCCGAGCAGCTTGCCACCCGTATCCTCTCCGAACAGGCCGAGGTCTCCGGCGAGCGCATCCGCCGTGGTGATGTCGGACCAAAGGAGTTTGACCGCTTTGTCCGTGTCGCCACAGAGCTGCAACGCTTGCCCCTGCATATTGATGACACGCCCGCCATCTCTCTCTCTGCCATGCGGACACGCTGCCGCCGTCTGGCCCGCACACAGGGGCTGAGCCTCGTGGTGGTGGACTATCTCCAGCTCATGCGCCCCGCAGTAGGGACAAGGCCGGACAGCCGTGTGCAAGAAATCTCGATGATTACACAGGGCCTCAAAGCCATCGCCAAAGAGCTGGAAGTACCCGTCATTGCGCTTTCCCAGCTCTCCCGTCAGGTCGAGTCCCGTGACGATAAACGCCCGATGCTCTCCGACCTGCGTGAGTCCGGCTCCATTGAGCAGGATGCCGATGCCGTCATGTTCGTTTATCGTGACGAATATTACCTGCAACAGCGTAAACCCAAGGAAGCCTCCTTCCCCGGTGCGGACAAGTACCAGATTGCTCTTGAGGAATGGCAGCGGAAAATGTCGCTCGTCCATAACAAGGCCGAGCTGATTCTAGAAAAACAACGCCACGGACCTACTGGCACCGTTCATCTATACTTTGAGGGCGAGTTCACCCGCTTCGGCGATCTGGATACGTTCCACGAATAATGAGGCCGTGGGGGCTACAAAAGCCCCCTCCCTCACTCGTGAGGCTTTTCTTCCAACGGCGGGGTGATAACGGCAGACGGAGTGGCCGCAATGACTTCCGGTGTGGGTTTACGCCGCCACCACCAGCCACGATGCAGCATCTTCTCGAAACGGATTTTCTGGCGCAGCCAGTTCAACATCCCGGAGAGGGTGACAACACAAATCCCTATCCCATCCCACATATCCACGGGCTGGTTAAAGATGAAATAGCTGAAGGCCACAATCCAGACCATCTGGCTATATTGCGGCAAGGCCACACGGTTCGCCGGGGCGATGGATGCTGCCAACATAAGCAGAAGCTGCCCTGCCGCAGCCAGAAAGCCATAACCGAACAGCAGCAACCATTCCCCCGCCCCATGCGGCATGACGAAATGCTGCACCATCAAGAGGCCATCACCTACCAAAGGCCCAAACAAGCTGGACCCATAAAGTGTCAGGCGGGATGTTTCCTTACCTGCAAAACGGTAGGCAATCACGCTGACTGCCGAAGCCATGGCCACCACAATGGCACAAAGATGCCCAAACTGAAGAGCCTTCACACCGGGACGCAGCACGATCATCACACCAGCAAAGCCCATTAGAACGGACAGCCACGCCCAGCCCGTTACCTGCTCCTTGAGGAACAGAACTGACACGATGGTGACGAAAAACGGCATCAGGAACATCAGGGAGAGAGCTTCCGGCATGGGCAGAAGCATGAAGGCCTCCACACTCCCCGCCGTCGCCACGAACACCGCCGCTGCCCGCACAAGCCAGAGCCACGGATGGCTGGACAGAACCAGCACTTTGTAAGACTCATTCGGCCGCTTCAACAGCGGGACGATCAACAGCCCGAACACACCCCCAAAGAAAGCGACTTCAAACGGGTCCAGTCGGCCAGCCAACCCCTTGGAACAGGCATCACTGATGGAAAAGAACGCATAGCCCATGAAGGCAAGCACAATGCCCGACGTAAAAAGTATCTTCTTCATGTAATCCCTGTCCCTGATACATTACCGCTACTGCGTTGCTCCAAGGGTAAGGGCTAACCCATCAAAAAGAAACCGCTCAACCACATCTCCACAAGATGGCAGCCTTGTGATGATGTTTTATCATCACAGGGACAAGGCGACACCGCCCATCACGCTACGCCGCAGCCCGTATTGCGGCGCACCAACCCCGATGCCACTGCCATCCCGCAGCATGTAACGCCGGTCAAACAGATTAATGACATCCAGCCTGAGCTGCATGGTGTGCCCCCCCAGCCACGCCTTATGCCGCAGCGTCTGCACCAGCCCCAGATTGAACGTGACATATTGCGGTACATGCGTCCCGTTGGGGATGGATTCTTCCCCAATCTCCTTATCCTTCCGCAGGCCACTACCATAGATCATGGTACCTGAAAGCTGGAGCGGATGATCGGTCTTATGAAAAAACCTGTAAGACCCACCGGCAGAAGCCGTTATCAGCTGGTCATGATCCAGATGCACCCAGTGATTCCGCATATACTGGAGATCGTCCGTATCAAAATTCCACTGGGCGGAACTGATGTCCTTCCCCATGGCCCGTGAGACAGCCAGATTTCCATAAAGGGTCAGAGGTCCTGCGCTGTAATCCGTCGTCAGCTCCACACCACGGACACGCCCCCGACGGTAATTATAGGCCGTCAGAATGACAGGTGCCCCGAACTGCCCTTCATCAATCAGGTTCTTCGCCTGCTTCCAGTACGCATCCAGCCCGACATGCCAGTGTCGGGTAAGCTGCTGCATGAAGCCGACATCATAATAATTGTCCCGTTCCGCCTTCACACGGTCATTCTGATAACTGGCTGGAGCTGCGGAGGTATCCGCAAAGCGGGTCAGCGATGTGGTCCCGATCGTCTCGAAAGGCGGTGGTGTCAGATAGCGGGCATAACCCACGTGAAACATTCCCCCATGCCACGGTTTCCAGACCAGCGAAACACGGGGGCTGAGCTGATGGGCATGAACATATTCTTCCACCCCATCAAACCTCACCCCGCCATTCAGAACCAGAGAGCGGGTCAGATGCCATTCATCCTGAAGATAGACCCCGTATAGTACCCCCGTCTTCCCGGCTGAATCATGGACCGTCATGGGATGAGGGGTGATCTCTCCCTCTTCATCAACCGGATAGACCAGCGAACTGCTCTTGCTCACGGCCCGCTCACCATAAGCCTGCACACCACCCCGCACGGTATGTGTCCGGCTGACCCGCCACGTCACATCACTCTGCACACCGCTGGAAAAAACCGACCGGGCCGCCTGCTGCGCAATGCCGTTATAGACGAGGTCCCCCAGCCAGTCGGGCGAGTAACGCATGGAACTGTAACGCAGAATGGCGGATGTCTGGGCACTGATCTTCTCGTGATCTTCCTGCCAGGAAAGAATGGCGAAATCCGTGATCTGCTGCTGATGTTCATCCAGATGGGCACTGTCCGGCGCATCATCCTGAACGGGCCGGTTATCCGCCCTGAAAAGCGGCGTGGCGAACTGATGCTGCTGACCGGGATTGTTGGGCAGCTGATACCACGCATTGGACACACCCGCCGTCAGGCTGAAACGTGTCTCCGGCCGCAGCGTGTACCGCAGATGCCCCAACACATGATACTGGTTGGAAAGGTCATGAATGGCATTGTAACTGGGTGTCGTATTCTCGATGCCCACCCGGTTATGAATGGCATCGGCTGTGATGAACCCATCCCACTGTCCCCAGTGCCCGCCATACTGGATGGAAGGCTGCACATAATCCCGCACGCCACCATAGCCGGAGAGTGTTCCACCTTCATCAGACACGCCGTTCTTGGTCTGAATGTCGATTACCCCGGCCTGTCGAAACCCATATTCGGCGGGGAGAACACCGGTTGTCAGGCTCATGGAATGGGCAAAGCGGGTCATCAGGGCCTGCCCGAACACGTTCACCCCTTCTGGCAGGGCCACGCCATCCAACCGAAACTGGACGTTATTATGATCTCCCCGGATGTGGAGCTGCCCGTAACTGTCCTGCGTCACGCCGGGGGCCTGCAACAGGATGCTGTTCAACGGGGCATTATCAGCACCGGGATTGGCTTCTATGGCCTTGCGGGAAAAATTCGTCTGCGTGGCCCCGATGGCAGGCTGTAGAGCCGCACGGGCCTGATCCAGCCGCCGTGCCGTGACATGAATATGCTCTTCCCTGCGATCCTCATGGCGAACAGTATCATCACCACTGGCCTGATCTTCTGGGGAGATGACCGGCTTTTCCCGGTTTTCCACTCCATCATCCGCCCATGCCGTCTGGAACAGCCCGCCAGACACCAATGCCAGAAGCACATAAACGGCCCCACCCCGCCCCATCACCGCCATGCTACTCCCTCTGTCCCTTATGCGCTGTTCTGATAATGCAGATATGTTATGTTATAATATAACATTTGAAAAGCAGGTTTCTCCAACCACCATAAAAAAAGCCGGGTCAGAAACCCGGCCTTTCTCAAATCATCTTCACGCCTATGAGCAAAAGCAGAGTTCCCAGAATAAGCCTCTGCCAGCGTTCAGGACAGCGGCCAACGCAATGCGTCCCCAGCCAGATACCGGGCAATGACCCGCTAAGCAGAAGCAGCAGGGTCGGCACCATGACATCACCTTCCACCCAATGGCCTGCACCGGCAATCAGTGTCAGGGGAATGGCATGGGCGATGTCGATGGCCACAAGCTCCCGCAAAGGAAGGGTCGGATAGAGCATCACCAGCACCGCCATGCCGATCGCCCCGGCCCCGACAGAAGACAGGCTGACCATGCAACCCAGTACGAACCCCAGCACGACCGTCAGAACCCGTGACCGCACTGGCCCGCCCAGCTGATGCCGCAGCACCCATTCCTTGAGTGTCGGACGGAACAGAATGGCCGGAGCCGTCACCAGCAGGCAGATACCCAGCGACAGGCGAATGACATGAGCCATTTCCTGCGGGGACCCCAGATGCCGCAGCCAGAGCAGGGCCACCGCTACACCGGGGAGGCTGCCCGCCATCATCCACAGCACGATGGACCAGCGCACCGGCCCATATTTACGATGAAGAACCGTGCCGAACAGCTTCGTCACGGCGGCATAGATCAGATCCGTCCCCACGGCGGCCTTGGGGTGAATCCCACAGAGCAGGATGAGCAGCGGCGTCATGAGCGACCCGCCGCCCACGCCTGTCATCCCTACCAGAAACCCGACCAGTGCGCCGGAGATGACATAAGCCAGATGCCCCATCACCTTATCCTTTTCTCGAAACGGAAAGGGCCTTTTTCAGGCAAAGCCTCCCCCTCCGGCATTTTCCTGCTGGAAAAACCGGGTTCCTGTTCCATTCTCTTTCAGTAACTGATGCCCACCGGGTCTCACCTCACACAGGAAGACCCGGCAGAGCAGACGGTCAGCGTACGGCCTTATGCACGGCGTCTGTCAGATGCTGCACACTCCGGGCCACGTCACCATCACCGGGAACGACAACATCCGGCCGTTCTGGCGGCTCATAAGCAGAGGATACACCGGTAAACTCGGCAATCCGCCCCTTTTCCGCCTGCTCATAAAGCCCTTTCGGGTCACGGCTGCGGCACAGTTCCGGTGCCGTATCCACAAAGACCTCATGCCAGTCTTCCCCGATGATCGTCTTGGCCATCGCACGATCCCTGACAAGCGGAGACACCAGAGCGACCAGCACAATCTGCCCAGCATCCGCCAAAATACGAGCCACATGGGCCACACGACGGATATTCTCCCGCCGGTCTTCTGGAGAGAAGCCAAGGTCGCTACACATGCCGGAGCGGACCGTGTCCCCATCCAGCACGGTGACATGCAGCCCTTCACGGCTGAGGACCTCCTCAGCATGACGGGCAATGGTACTCTTGCCAGCACCGGGCAGACCCGTCATCCAGAACACGGCCCGGCCATGCCCCCGCAGGCCAGCCCGGACGGCATCGCTCACGCCGCTGGCTGTCGGATGAATGGCATGACTGCCTTCAGGCAGAGCCGCCGGACCGATCAGCGGGGCACCACCAACAATCTTCTGGTGACGGTCCACCAGCACGCCACGGCCATCCGGCATACCCGGTGCAAAAGGATCGAACAGAATGTTGCGGGCCACGGCAAGGGTGATCTCGGCAAAACCATCCGGTGGCACCTCATCCGCCGGGCTCAGGCTGAGATCATCAAGGTCCACCACAGCATCAATGGCCGCCACGGTGACATCATATTCCGCCGTGGCAAGACGCAGACGGAAGCTCTCACCCACACGCAGCGGTTCACCACGCAGCCAGAACAGCCGTGTTTTCAGGCGTGCCGCCTTCTGCGGAGCTGCCGCCTCATCCCCCGCAGGGAACAGCAGGTCACCACGATCCGGTACCAGATCAGGCTCCAGCCGCAAGGCGATGGATTCACCAGCTCCGGCTACAGGGTAATGCGGAGCGTGCCAGCGGCAGACTTCGGCCACGGTGGCTTCCTGCCCCTGCCCGCCAATCACCAGCCGGTCACCTTCCCGCACCGTGCCACGCTCGATGCGCCCTGCCACATAGCGAACGCCATCAAAACGGTACACATCCTGCACCGGCATACGGAACGGCAGGGCATGGCGGGATGCCGGCGGCTGAATGAGAGACAGAGCTTCCAGCAGGGTCGGGCCTTTGTACCAGTCAGCCTTTTCAGACCGTGTGGCGATGTTGTCGCCATCCCGTGCCGAGGCCGGAATGACCTGATTGACGTTGATCTCCAGCCGCCCCAGCAGCTGGCGGATGTCACCCTCCACCTGCTTCAGCTTCGCTTCGTCAAACCCGATGCTATCGGCCTTGTTCAGCAGGACAATCACATGATTGATACCGATAAGCCGCAGCAGCATGGCATGACGGCGTGTCTGCTCCCGCACACCCTCGGCAGCGTCCACCACCAGCACGGCGGCTTCGGCATCAGCAGCACCGGTAATCATGTTACGCAGGAACTGCCGATGACCCGGCGCATCCACAATGACAAAATCCCGGCCATTCAGCTGGAAGGGGATACGAGTGGAATCCACCGTCACACCCTGATCACGCTCAATCTGGAGGGAATCCAGCAGGAAGCTCCACTCCACGGCCAGACCACGCTTGCGGCTGCTTTCCACGATCTGGACAAGGCGACCATCCGGCAGGCTGTCCGTGTCATACAGAAGACGGCCGATCAGGGTGGATTTACCGTGATCCACATGACCGACAATCACGATCGGCGTGCTGACGCCGTGACGGACCTGCGATGATGGTGAATGAGTCTGTGTCATCGAAATAGGTCCCCTCACAGATAACCGGCAACACGAAGACGCTCGAACGCATCTTCTGATTCATGGTCCATGGCACGGCCCGCACGCTCGGAGGTACGGCTTGTCTCCAGCTCTGCAATCACTTCGGCCACGGTGGAGGCATTGCTCTCGATCGGGCTGGTGATGTCCTGATCGCCCAGCGAACGATACCGTTTGCCATCCTTCGCAAAATAGAGGTCCACGAGCGGAATGTTCTCACGCTCGATATACCGCCAGATATCCAGCTCCCGCCATGCCAGCAGCGGATGGACACGGACATGCATCCCATCCTCGTAAGGTGTGGCATACTGGTCCCAGAATTCCGGCGGCTGGTTGCGGACATCCCACTGATGGCTCGCCCCACGAGGGCTGAAGACACGCTCCTTGGCACGGGTGGCCTGCTCGTCACGCCGGATACCGGCCACAACGCCCCGGAACTTGTGCTTGTCTATCAGATTTGCCAGCCCGACCGTCTTGCGGGCTGCGGAACGGGCCGCCGGTGGCAGGGAGGGGTCCATCTCCTCGACCGGGGGACAGTCCCCAAGAACAAGGTCCAGATTCCACTTCTTCGTATATTCATCCCGGAAATCATACATCTCCGGAAACTTCTTGCCCGTATCCACATGCATGACAGGAAAAGGCACATGCCCCATGAAGGCCTTGCGGGCCAGCCAGACCATCACGTTGCTGTCCTTGCCCAGTGACCAGAGCAGGGCCATAGGCTTCAGCTTGCGATAGGCCTCCCGCAGGATGAAGATGCTCTGGGCCTCAAGCTGGTCCAGACCATCCATGGTACGTGCGTCTTCCAGAGCCATGACTGCTCCCTTTCCTTCCTGATGGGCCATGCGGCCCGGTCTCATCGTGCGGGCCGCTCTGCAATCAGGGCAGCGGCTGAAACTTCTTCGGCATTGGCACCGGGCGGGGCTGGAACGGGCCGATGCAGCCCACATTCCGTCTTTGTCAGTCCGGCCCAGCGACCGGCCCGACTATCCTCGCCTTCACCAACAGGTCTTGTGCAAGGTTCGCAGCCAATAGAGCGATAACCCTGCGCCACCAGTGGATGCGGCGGCAGGGACTTTTCCTCCATGAAACGGGCAATCTGTGCCTCACTCCAGCCTGCCAGAGGATTCAGCTTCACGCTGCCATCCTCCTGCCGTTCCGCTACGGGCAGAGCCGCCCGGGTGGCCGCCTGCATCCGCTTGCGCCCTGTCACCCAGATGTCGAATTCCGGCAGCACCACTTCCAACGGTTCCACCTTCCTCAGGGCACAGCAGGCATCCGGGTCGAACGCCACAAGCTGACCTTCTGGGTCCCGATAATCCACCTCGACACGGGCAGGACGCAGGGTACGCACATCCTTCAGGCCCAGATGACGGGTCAGCTCATCCCGGTAGGCCAGCGTTTCGGGAAAATGCCGCTCCGTATCAAGGAAAAAGACGGGCACGGCCTTGTCCTGTGCCGCAACCTGCGCCAGCAGCACGGCGGATTCCGCCCCGAAAGATGAGATCACCGCCACACGCCCCGGAAACCGGGCCAGCACGGAAGACAGCACACGGCCTGTTTCCTCCTCCGAGGCGGCCACGTCCCCCTGCTGGGGCAGGGCCTGGAACTCAGCGTCCGATATCGCCATGTGATCTGCTCCCTGACAGAAAATACGATGAAAAAGAAACTAATTACATATTTAACTGGCTTCAATGTTGATTTTTGAAAAAACATCACTTTTTTATGACATAAACATATATCCATAAGTTTAATTTATGCAGGACAGTCAGCTCTATCACCTGTTATCCTGCGGGAAAATCATAGCTTATGACAGAAAACCTCACCCTACATATTAAACTATAAAATATAGTTGTTTCTTCATCAAAAACGGAGCGTGATGGTCGAAAGCATATAGGTGCCGTTCTGTCCCCCGGCCCGTCTCATACGGTGGGTCATCAGAATCGCTCCACCATCAATCTGCCAGTTGATGTGCTGCTGAATCTGGAACTGAATCTGCCCCTGCGGCTGCCATCCCACAGCCCGCCCGGCCTGCCTCAGCTTGGCCCCAGACAAGAACGAAAAGGGAGATGAGGAATTATACAGCCCATCATCCATGCTTTGCCGCCAGAGATAAGGCACCCTGATGCGGATATTCATGAAAGGCCGAGGCGCAATGCTCACTAGCGGCCCTGCACTGATGATGTTCGCTCTGGCGATCGTCCGGGTGAGATCGAACGTACCATTACGAGGTGAGAATGGTGCCGAGAATGTCCCGACCGTTCCCTTGCTCCGCCGGTTGTCACCCCCGCTATAGGCCTCAGCCTGCACGCCCAGAAAAGGGTGCAGGGACGATGACGAATGACGCCAGCCCAGAACACCCCGCACCGCCCATGCACTCACAGGGCGACTAGCAACGGAAGAACTACCGGGGTGGAACCGTCCCCCCTGATATACACCACCCAGCTCATACTCAAAGGATGGAGCCGACCCGTACCAACGGAAACCACCATTCTGGCGTGTCTGTGTTCCCGCCTGAGACCCCTTATACAGAGCCACGGCGGCAGACTTTCCACCATAGTGAAAGCCCATCCAGAACAGGTCCAGAAAGGAATGGACCTGCTCCCCGACAATGGAAAACGGCTTCAGAGCAATGCCGATATTCCCTCCATAAAGGCGGGTATCATCATCAAAACCGCCGCCCATGATGGTGTCTTTTGTGACCTGCGTGCCCACAAAATTATAGACATCCAGCCGCACCCGGTTCCACATGGCATAGCCACGGGCACCATTCCATGAAAGCGGAACATTGGGTGTCTCCCGCATGTAGATCAGCCATGAAGGCGCATCAAGAAACTGCTGCCGCCCAACCATCACGCCGGTTTTGGCACCGAACAGCTTACGTTCATAACCAACAAAAAGCTGCTGCACCCCCAGCCTGCGCCGCCATGTGGTGTTATAGCCATAATAGTTCCAGCCTGCGGCCTCACCATTATTCAGCTGACCGAATATCCGCCAATGCTGCCCTAAATGAAGGTCTGCTCCGAACAGATTACGCACCGTAAAACGCCCGGAATGCCGTTTGCCAGCCGTCCCCAGCTGAGGATTGGATTCATACCAATTGCGAATACGGGATTCGCCGGAAAGAGAGAGCCAGATGCTGCCTGATTCATTTAGGCGGATAGCCTTCAAAGGGTCGAGAAAATCGGTGCGGTTCTTAGGGTCTTTCTTGCTACTCCAATCCTCAGCCCACGGAGCGGCCCCGTAGGTGCCGACCGGCCCGAACCCGGCAAACTCACCATTCCCCCAGTTGAAAGCCCCCCAGTCCCCCTGATGCCGCTTGCGGGACCGGTTCTGCTCTGCCGGAATACGACGGGGCTGGCCGATCACACCCGCCCCCGGCATGGTCTCCACGGTCGGCGGTATTTTTTCAGCAACCTGGGCCTCTGCCCGCTTCTGCCCCACCAGAAAGGCTGACGCCATCAGGGCCACCGAAACCCACGGTACCCGCCGTCTCTTCCCCAGCAGCGCAGCTCCACACTCCGCGGGAAACAAGTCCGGCTTTTTCTGCCTCGTCACATACCAAGACTGCCTGCCTGTCTGCATGGAGTATCCATTTACTACGCTTTATAATAGTTATTTAATATTAAATCCCGTTTTATTCCCTTTGTGAAGACGTGAATTGTTTTTATCAAAAAACTGTCACACTTCGCCTAACCATCTCAGGTGCAGCAGCATGACACACCCGCTGCACCTGCTACTCTTCAGAGGCGTCAGCCCACACAGTCCTTCAGAAACTGCGTCATAGCCTGTCCACGATGGCTGAAACGGTTTTTCTCCGTCTCCTCCATCTCGGCAAAGGTGCGGCTTTCCCCTTCAGGGATGAACATCGGGTCATAACCATGCCCATGCTCTCCCCGTGGCGGCCATGAGACCTGCCCCCGGCACTCTCCCCGCACGAAACGGTGAGTGCCATCCGGCCATGCCAGACACAGCACCACCACAAAGGCCGCTGCCCTGTCGTCTGACCCGCTGGCCTGCATTTCCTCATGAACACGGTTCATAGCGAAAGCCATATCCCGCTGCGGGCCTGCCCAGCGGGCAGAGTAAACACCCGGCCTGCCACCCAGTGCGGCAACACAGAAACCGGAATCATCAGCCAGTGCAGGCAGGCCGGTTGCCCTAGCTGCTGCTTCCGCCTTGATGAGCGCATTGCCCTCAAAATCGGTTGCCGTTTCTTCCGGTTCCGGCAGGTTCAGTTCAGCGGCGGAGCGGACAGTAATGCCGCTCTCTGCCAACAGAAGCGAGAATTCCCGCAGCTTGCCTTCATTGTGGCTTGCCAGAACAATCTCGCTGCCACGCGCCAGACGGCGCGTGCAATCCTGTCCGCTCATTCAGCATTCCTTCTTTATCTCGCTGATGCTCAGCCCTTTTTACGAGCTAGAGCCTCATTCTGTACGGCAAACAGCTCCTTCGTTCCCTTCTGGGCCAGATCAAACAGAATCTGGAACTCCTCAGGACGGAAAGGGCGATCTTCTGCCGTGCCCTGAATCTCCACGATGCCGCCATCAGCCGTCAGGACAAAATTGGTATCAGCCTGTGCGCTGCTGTCTTCTTCATAATCAAGGTCCAGCACCGGGCCAGCATCTGTCAGTCCGCAGGATACGGCAGCAACCTGCCCTGTCAGAGCCTTCGACTTGCCCATGCCTTCCAGAGCAATGGCCAGAGCCACCCATGCGCCTGTGATGGACGCACAGCGTGTGCCGCCATCGGCATTCAGCACATCACAATCCAGCGTAATCATGCACTCACCCAGAGCCTTAAGGTCCACGCAGGCCCGCAGGGAGCGGCCAATGAGACGCTGAATCTCCTGCGTGCGGCCAGACTGCTTGCCACGGGCAGCCTCACGGGAGCCACGGGTGTGGGTCGCACGGGGCAACATCCCATATTCTGCGGTGACCCAGCCCTGACCCTGCCCCCGCAGAAACGGCGGCACCCGTGTTTCGACAGACGCCGTGCAAAGCACCTCAGTCCCTCCCACACGAATCAGCGCAGAACCTTCCGCATGGGTAGAAAAACCAGTCTCGATCGTAACCGAGCGAAGAGCATCATCAGTGCGGCCAGAGGGACGTGCAGACATGAGACATAGTCCTTAAATCTTTATTGAAAATCCGTATGAGACGACCTGCAAAGCCCCCTCATGACAGGACAGCACCATAGGCCCGCCCTGCCCTGTCGGCCATACCTACCCACAAAAAACAGGTAACACTCTGCTTCTTCCCGTTCTTTTGCAGGCCATGTTATAGGAAGGGCATGAAGCGTTCCTCCATGCTGCCAGACAGCCCGCCCTCACCATCCCAGAAGCCCCGTTTCCGCCGCTGGCGGTTTCTGCTGGGGGCTGCCCTTGGCATCGGCACGTTCGGTATTTCTGCCGTCATTCTCACAGGGGTGGGGCTGTATGCCCATCTCAGTGCCAACCTGCCCAGCGTGGACGCTCTCCAACATTACAAACCACCCGTGGTCAGCCGCCTTTATACGTCGGATGACCAGCTCATGGCCGAGCTGTCCCACGAACGACGCATCTATGTACCCATCCGGGCTATTCCGCCGCTCGTCCGCAACGCCTTCATCGCTGCGGAGGACCAGAACTTCTATTCCCATGGCGGTGTGGACCCTCTGGCCATGTTGCGGGCAGGCGTGACGGATATTGTCAGTATCCTCACCCATCAGGGGAAACGGCCCCTTGGGGCCTCAACCATCACCCAGCAGGTGGCCAAGGTCATGCTGCTGAACAACAACAGCCTGACCATTGAACGAAAGGTCCGGGAAGCCCTGCTCGCCATGCGCATCGAGCATACGCTCTCCAAGGACCGGATTCTGGAAATCTACCTGAACGGAATCTATCTGGGGAACGGGGCTTACGGGGTCGAGGCCGCAGCGCAGACCTACTTCAACAAGACACTGGACCAGCTGAGCGATGCTGAGGCCGCCATGCTGGCCAGCATGCCCAAATCCCCCAGCAACTATAACCCGTTCCTTCACCCCAAAGCAGCCATGTGGCGGCGCAACTGGGTACTGGACCGGATGGGCGAAACCCACGCCATCCCGGCGGATGAAGCTCAGCAAGCCAAGCAGGATCCGCTTGTGCCACAGGGGCAGGTACGGTTTGGCCCCCTTGCCAATTCAGAATGGTTCGCTGCGGAGGTCCGCCGCCAGCTGACCTCCCTTTATAGCGAGGAACAGACGACCGAAGGCGGGCTGGATGTTCATACCAGTCTGGACCCACATCTTCAGCAGGTCAGCACGAAACTCCTGCGGGAAGGACTGATGGCCTATGCCCGCACCCATGAAGGCTGGCATGGTGCCGTAGGCCGTCTGGACAGTGCCGCCATGGAGGACTGGCAGAGCAGCATAACCCAGCAGAAAAACCCAGCAGGTATGCTCTCCACATGGCGTCTGGCTGTCGTCCTCTCCACAACGCCAGAGGTCCGTGTTGGCTGGGTAAAAGCCCATAACACCCATACGGCTACGCTCCACAAAGCCGATGAAACATGGAGCCACCGCACCCATCCGCTCCAGACGGGTGACCTCGTGATGATCGAGCCACAGGATGATGGTTCCGCAGCATTAGAGCAGATTCCGCTGGTAGAAGGAGCCACCGTCACACTGAATGCTCATACAGGGCGTGTCCTTGCCCTCGTGGGGGGCTGGTCCTTCCAGCAGAGCCAGTTCAACCGTGTGACACAGGCCCAGCGACAGCCGGGGTCTTCCTTCAAACCGCTCGTCTATCTGGCGGCGATGGAGAAGGGCATTTCCCCTTCCGAGACATTCGAGGATTCCCCCATCAGTTTCGGAGACTGGAAGCCGCAGAATTACGAACATGACAATTGGGGTCCCACCACCCTGCATGATGCCCTGCGGGAAAGCCGCAACCTCGTGACCATCCGTGTGGCCGCCCATCTGGGCATGAAGGCTGTCAGCGACATGGCCGTGCGCTCCGGTATGGTCGATAACATGCCGCCTTATCTACCTGCCGCCCTCGGTGCCGTGGAAACCACCGTCCTGCGGGAAGCCGGGGCCTATGCGGCCATTGCCAATGGAGGCCACAGCATTACCCCCAGCCTGATCGATTACATCCAGAACCCGGATGGCACCATCATCTGGCGCAATCAGGCCAATCAGCGCACGGTGACGACTGAAAACGGCCTGCCCGTCATCCATGATGGCCGTCCCGTTCTGGCTTCACCACAGAGTGCCTTCCAGATCACCACCATGATGCGGGATGTCATCGCCCGTGGGACAGGCGTCCGGGCCGGGATCGGAATCGACCGGCCCATCGCCGGGAAAACCGGTACCAGCCAAGACTATCATGATGCCTGGTTCGCCGGTTTCTCACCCGATACCGTCACCGTGGTGTGGATTGGTTATGATGCGCCCCGCAGTCTGGGCAAGAACGAAACAGGGGGGCATCTGGCTGGTCCCATCTGGAATGGCATTATGAAGGCCGTTTTTGCTACCCATCCCCGGCTGGAGTTCCCCGTGCCAGAAGGTGTCACTCTGGCAGAGTATGATACCGGGCGCATCCGGGCCATTGATGCCTTCAAGACCGATCAGATTCCGGGAGCTTCCGTCCCGCTGCATGGCTTCGGTGCCGGAACACAGGCTCTCACCGCTGCCGATACCGGTGCAGACATGATTCCTAATTCCGAAACGGACATGCCCAGCTCTGGCACGTCCAGCACCAACCCTGCCAAGGATAGCCCGCTGGATGGGACCATGCCCCCGCAGACCTCTACCTCACCTCAGGAGAAAGCAAACCCTGCGGAGGGAGGTGACATTGGCGTCGGCGGTCTATACTAAAGCAGCAACACTAACTTAAAGGAAACAGGAGAACGCCTGATGTCGGCTGAGACCGAAGCCCTCTCCGAACAGATCAAGCAGTCGGTGGCACTGCTGAGGAGGCATCTTTGACTGGGATGTCGCCAAAACACGCCTTGCCGAACTGAATCATCTCTCTGAAGACCCGGACCTCTGGAACAATCCGGATGCTGCCCAGAAACTGATGCGTGAGCGCACCATGCTCGCCAACCAGATTGAAGGGGTCGAAGCTCTGGAGGCCGACGTGCAGGACACGCTGGACCTCGTTGAGCTAGCCGAGATGGAAAATGATGACGCCGTAGTGCAGGAAGGCCTTGCCACCCTGCGGAGCCTTGCCGCTCAGGCGCAGCAACGTGAGACGGAAAGCCTGCTCTCTGGCGAAGCTGACAGCAATGACTGCTATCTTGAGGTCAATGCCGGTGCCGGTGGTACGGAGGCGCAAGACTGGGCCGAAATGCTGCTGCGCATGTATACGCGCTGGTCCGAGAAGCACGGCTATAAGGTCTCTCTGATGGAAAGCAGCGAAGGTGAGCAGGCTGGACTGAAATCCGCCACCATCCTCGTCAGTGGTCCCAACGCCTATGGCTGGCTGAAGACGGAAGCCGGGGTGCATCGCCTTGTGCGCATCTCCCCCTTCGACTCCGCAGCACGGCGGCAGACCTCCTTTGCCTCCATCTACATCTCGCCTGTTGTGGATGATTCCATCGAAATCGAGATTATCGATTCCGACCTGCGGGTAGATACGTTCCGGGCCTCCGGGGCTGGTGGGCAGCACGTCAACAAGACGGACTCCGCCATTCGTATCACCCATATCCCGACCGGCATTGTCGTGGCCTGCCAGACGGACCGCTCCCAGCACCGCAACCGGGCCACAGCCATGGAGATGCTGAAAGCCCGCCTCTATGAGGCTGAGCTTCAGAAGCGGGAAGCTGAGGCCTCTGCTGCCGAAGCCGCCAAGACAGACATTGGCTGGGGCCACCAGATACGGTCTTACGTTCTGGCTCCGTACCAGCTCGTCAAGGACCTGCGGACCAACATTGAGAAGGGCAATCCTGACGCCGTTCTTGATGGTGATCTGGATGAGTTCATGGCTGCCTCTCTGGCACAACGTGTCAGTGCCACACGCTCAGAGGCCAGTGCCACGGCTCAGTAAGCGGTTGCCTACATGAAAAGAGGGGCTGACTCTACGGAGTCATGCCCCTTTTTTGCGTTATTTAACGCATTAAACTATCAAAAATGGTTATTAAAAGGTCAATTTCTGGAATTATCTGTTTTCCCCATAGGGCTGATTAACCAAAATAATTCACAAAACACCCCATTTTCTCCCCACAAAATAGCCCTCAAAACTCTAGGAAAACCGCCACACATTTGAACATCCTATGAGATATCCACATAGATACCCCTTTTTATACACAGATGATCCTGCGAAAGAGTCGCATAACAGCCCTTGCATCACAGGGGCCGCTTAGGCCATTGGTAAAGAGGACCGGCGCGGGAGTGATCCCATGCCAGTGCGCTGGCAACCTTCCGGAGGGAGTGGCCCTTCAGCAGGGAAAGTCGGCACTGCACGCATACCGCAACGGGCAAGCGTCTTTACAGGAAACGCCAAACCTACGGCGTGGAAAAGGGTAAAAGGGTTTTGGAATGAGAAGCTATGCCGCCCAACAACGCAAGCCGACCGATTACATCGTCGCTGTTGTCGTGGCTTTTCTGGCCATCGGTCTGGTGGTCTATGCCCTGACTCTCAACAAAGTTGAAAAGCAGGAACCCTCGCACCCGCCTATCCAGACACGCATCATTACGGAGGCTCCCCCTCCACCGCCTCCCCCTCCGCCGCCGCAGCCGGTGATGGTCCAACCGCCACCGCCTTATATTCCTCCGCCAAAAATCAAGGTGGCACCACCGCCCAAACCGCCGATCCAGCATAGCCACCAGAAGGCGCCGAAGACGAAGGCCGCTGCTCCTCAGCCTGCACCTTCTGCTCCGGCCCAGTCTTCGGCAGCGGCATCATCTTCGACAAGCTCCGATACCAGCTCGTCCGATAGTGATCATTCCGCCGGGGCTATGCCTATCAATAATGTGCGGCCGGAATACCCGGAGGAAGCGCAGGAAGAAAACCGTGAAGGCTCCGTCACGGCCTCCTGCGATATCCTTACCAATGGCAAGCCTGCCAACTGCAAGCTGCTGAAGGTAAAGGGAGGACACGACTTTGCTGAAAGTGCGTTGAACTTCCTGGAACATTCACCCGTCCGCTATCAGCCAGCCATGTCCGGCGGCCAGCCGGTCGTAGAACACAACCACGTCCTGCATGTGGACTTTACCCTTGGTGATGAATGAGAACTTACTGATTCATCACAGACCAGCATGACGCTGCCCTGCCCCGGAATGGGCAGGACCTTGACGGAAGCAGGGCAGCAAGAGTTTTCACATTGTCCCAGCCTGCCATGAATGGCAGGAATGACAGGGAGACCGATACGGGAGGTTTCTCCCACCGGTGCACCACCTTCAGACTGGTGCTTTTTTAGACAAGGATATGGGATTCATGACCAGACTGTTCCGCCTCCCCGTAACTGTTGCTGCGCCCCGGGCGCGCGCTGTCTATGGCACGGCCCTGGCCCTGACTCTGGCTGCCATGCCGTTGGCCTCTGCTGCCTTCGCACAGGACGCCGCACCGGCCGCACCACCAGCCGGAGCCACAATGAGTGCCCAGCCACCTGTTGGCACCACACCAGCCGCTCCCCCGGCAGGAACCACACCTGCGGCCCCACCCGCCAGTGCTGAAGGTGGTACCCCGGTGACAGCCACACCGGTAAGTGACAAGCCTGCCGAAGCCGCCCCAAAAGAAAACCCCTACGGGCTGGGTGCGCTCTGGAAAAACGGGGACATCATCGCCCGTGGCGTTCTACTCATTATGGCCTTCATGTCTCTGGGGACATGGATCATCATGATTAGCAAATTCATCGAGCAGGCTCGCCTTTTCCGGGCTTCCAAGGCCGTCAACCAGACCTTCTGGACACAGAAGACCATTCAGGAAGGTGCCCAGACCCTGAAGGCGGACTCCCCCTTCCGCTACATTGCTGAGACCGGCATCGTGGCAGCACGCCATCATGAAGGGTCCATGCGGGATTCCATCGACCTCCAGTCATGGACCAGCATGTCCATCCAGCGGGCTCTGGAGACCATTAATACACGTCTGCAGAGCGGGCTGGCCTTCCTTGGGACGGTTGGGTCCACCTCTCCCTTCATCGGGCTGTTCGGTACGGTCTGGGGTATCTACCACGCCCTGACAGCCATCGGCATTGCTGGTCAGGCTTCCATCGACAAGGTAGCCGGTCCGGTTGGTGAATCCCTCATCATGACGGCCATCGGTCTGGCAACCGCCGTCCCGGCTGTGCTGGGCTACAACCTGCTCGTCCGCCGTAACAAGGGTGCTATGGACCGTGTCCGCAACTTCGGGTCCGACCTTCATTCGGTCCTGATCGGCGGTTATCGCCATGAGGCCACGTTCGATGGCGAAGCAAGGGACAACAGCCCGACCACAACAACAACCAACGAGCGGATCTGATATCATGGCATTCAACACCGGAGACACAGGTGATGATGGCGAGGTGGTATCGGCCATCAACACGACACCGCTCGTTGACGTCATGCTGGTGCTGCTCATCATCTTCCTCATCACCATTCCGGTGGCCACCCATACCGTAAAGGTCAAGCTGCCGGTGGATCGCAACCAGCCGACCCAGACCAAACCGGGCAATATCGTGCTGGCCGTGACGGCCGATGGGCAGACCTACTGGAACACCCTTCCCGTCAGCGACCATAAGGACCTTGTCAACCGCCTTATGGAAGCCGCACGCCAGCAGCCCCAACCGCAGATACAAATCCGCGGTGATGGCTCGGCTCAATACATGCCGATTGGCAAGATCGTGGCGGCCTGTCAGGAAGCGGGCATCCAGCATGTTGACTTCATCACAGAGCAGCCACACGACTGACCTGTGGTCTAGCTACCCCTGCCTGCCATAAGGCAGCGGGGGTGCGTACTCCTCACCGGCTCCCCCGGTCCGGTTTACCGGGGCGTGTCGTCCGAGGCAGACAGTTTTTGGAGATTCCTCATGGCCATGAACGTTGGCACGGGCAGCACACACGAAGATGAAGCTATTGTCGATATCAACACGACCCCGTTGATCGACGTGATGCTGGTGCTGCTCATCATGCTCATCATCACCATTCCCCTCCAGACCCATTCCGTAGCGATTGACCTGCCTCAGGGGAACCCACCACCCTCTGCGGTGCAACCACAAGTCGTTACCATCGGCATCAATTACGACAACACGCTGAGCTGGAATGATACACCCATCACCTCCGAGGAGGACCTCCAGTCCCGTTTGAACGAGGCCGCCCATCCCGTGACAGGTGAAGAGCCAGAGATACATATCCGTCCCGACCGTCTTGCCACTTACAAGACTGTTGCCCATGTCATGGCCGATGCCCAGCGTCTTGGTGTCACAAAAATGGGTATTGTCGGTCTGGACCAGTATGTAGAAGGACAATAATCATGAGCCTGCCGCGCCTGAAACACCCGCATAAATGGCTTCTGACCGGAATGCTTGGCTTTTCCGCTATGGCCTACATTCCTGCCATGTCCAGCCTCTCACCTGCTCAACTACTGGTCAGCACAGCACAGGCAGATGATGAGTTGGGGCCGGATGTTGGCAAGCAGCTTCAGCAGGCACAATCCGCACTTGCTGCGCATCAGCCGGGCAGAGCGTTGGAGTTCGTCAATGCCGCTGATGCAGTGACGAAAAAAAGCGACTATGAGAGCTACGTCATCAACCAGATGCGGGCAGCGGCGGCCAGTCAGGCAGGCAATGTCCCGGTCGCACTGAAAGCCTATGACGCTCTCATAAAAAGCAACCGCACCGCACCAGCAGCCCGGCAACAAATGCTCATGGCACAAGCTAGTCTCGCCTACAGCACCCGTGACTACGCCACCGCAGCCAATGCTGCCAGCCATTACCTCAGAGAGGCCGGACCTAACCAGCAGATGCAGACGCTGCTACTCCAGTGCCACTACCTCCAGCAGGACTGGAAGGGCACTATCGAGGCGGGACGAGCCATTCTAGCTGCTGACCAAAAAGCAGGGCAGCCCCCTGCGGAAAACCATCTTCAGATGCTCGCCACAGCCTATGACCAGCTACATGATTCCGCTGGTAAGACAGGCATCTATGTCAAACTGGTGAAGTATCATGCCCGCCCGCAATACTGGCAGATGCTGATTCACGATCTGACGACTGACCATTCCCTTACGCCACGTATGGTCTTCAATCTGCAACGGCTGCGTCTAGTCACCGGCCTGCTGACCAACCCAGCCGAGTTTCAAGACATGGCAGAGCGGGCCGTGCAGATGAATCTTCCTCAACTGGCCCTGAACCTACTGGATGAAGGCTATGCCCGTCATCTTCTGGGTACGGGTGCCGATGCAGCTTCTCAGGCCCATTTCCGGGCCTTCGTAGCCCAGCGTGCTGCCGAGACTCGAACCGACCTGCCTGCTGCCGTGGAAAAGGCCAAAACCGCCCCGGAGGCTGGTCCCTCCTTGACGGCTGGCTATAACCTCGTTCTCAACGGTCAGGTGGATCAGGGGCTTGCACTCATGCAACAAGGTATGGAAAAACACCCTCATCAGCCTGAACTGGCCCGCCTCACACTTGGTATGGCCATGATGGATGGCGGACGCCGCGCCGAAGCTCTCCAGCTCCTCAACAGCATGGATGGCGATGGTACCGCCAACAACCTCGCTCAACTATGGGCCGTGCATCTCGCCTCGCATCAGGTCCATTAAACACGCTCACACAGACCTTTACGCTCCGGTAGCCGGTCCCCAATTCCGGGACAGACTACCGGAGCCTTGTGTGCATCATGATCTTTTCCCGAAGAACGGACCGGGGAATTCAAGAAAATTAACGATCCTTTCAGGGGATCGTGTCTTAAAATCTCACTGCCTACGCAGAAATGGCCCGCACCGTGGCCTTATCCATCACTTATTAAAAAGGAGATGCGTATCTACATGACTGACAGAATACCGCACCCCACAAGGAGGCCCACTTCTTACCGGCATTTTGCCGGTCTGTTCGTACGCCACATGCTACCAGCCTTGCTACTGGCCTGTCTGGCTCTGTCCAGCCCTGCCCAGGCTGCTGAAGACACACAAGCAACACCAGCCGCCACGACCAATCTATCCGCTGATCAAGCCAAACAACTCATCTCTGTCCTCAGCAACGATGCCCAGCGTCAGCAATTTCTGACGACTCTGCAAAATCTAACTCAGGCAGAGGCGCAGACAAAGCACACCTCCATCATTGATCTAGCCCGTGAGAATATTACCATTTTTGGTGATCGGGCACTCCAGCAGCTACATATCCTGCATCAGAACATTATTGACTTTGGGGCCATCGCTCCTTGGGTCCATGCGCTCATTTACAATACAGCTCTACAGACCAGCATCGCCCATACTACCCTGCGTGTAATCATCATGCTGGTTGGCAGCTATCTGCTGTTCTTTGGGGTGCGTATTGTTCTGCGCCCTCTCTATCAGCGCATCAGCAACATGGCGAAACGGCATGACCATATAGTCTTTCAGAACGAGGCTGAGAAACTACGCCATGCCCGTACCGAGGCAGCGGAAGTCGCCGCAGATACAGCTCGTACGGCTGCTACCCATCATGATGAACAGGCCAAAGAGGATGTGGCTATTACACAGGCCAGCATTCAGGACAGTCTCCGCCATCAGGGGGCTCTGACCCAACTCATGCTCTGCCTGCGCCGTGCCCCTTACACACTGGCCTGCGCTCTGCTGGAGCTGATTACCATCGTCACCTTCCCACTAATCGCCCTGCTGATGGGAACTCTGGACCCCTCTATATCCCCAGAGGCGAGCCATGCCGTATGGAGCATTTCCTGGCTGATTGGTATCGGGTTAGGTGTGTGGACACTGGTCCTGCGCATCTTCCTCGCCCCACAAACACCGTGGCTGCGGTTGAGCATCCTGCGTGACAGTTCTTCTGTCTTCATCTTCCGCTATTTCCGCCAGATCGGCGTCATTCTGGCATGGGGCTTCTCCCTGCTTGCCGTGCTACATAGCATGGCGATGCCTTCCGCCGTCTCCAATGGCCTCCAGAAACTCCTTCTTCTGGTGGTTCATCTTTTCCTGGCTGTTATGATTATCCGCTCACGCAAGCGGGTGCAGCATGCGTGCCAGCATATCGGTGCCAATAACCGTCGCTTACACTCAATCATGACGCTGGTTGCCAGCAGCTGGTGGGTTGTTGCCCTCTTCTTCGACTTCGCCTTGTGGCTTGTCTGGGCCGCTGACATTAATGGCGGGTATCAGCTCATCCTCCAGATATTCATCCGGACTCTGATTGCGCTGGTAGCTGTCCGTGTCGTCAGCATCCTGTTCTATGGCGGACTGGAACGCTTCATGCGGGCTTTGGATCACTGGAACCTCAATGAAGAAACGCTGCTCCGTATCCGCCGTTATTATCCGGCGGCTACAACGGTCATCCGTATCATTGTGGCTGTTCTGACCATTCTGGCCCTTGCTCTGGCGTGGGGTGCCCCGGTTTATGTTCTCTTTGGCCATAATACGCTCGGACCACGCATCTTCCAGGCAGCCGTAACTATCCTGCTGGCTCTGATTATCGGTATTCTGGCGTGGGAAGTGGCCAATGTGACCATCGAACACCACATTCGCCGCCTCGGTGAGCAGGATAATGATGATGTAAAAATCCGCATCGCTCGCCTCCAGACGCTAACACCGATGTTCCGCATCCTATTCTTGCTGGTTCTGGCTGTCGTCATCGGGTTGACGGTCCTGTCCCAACTAGGGATTGATACTGGCCCGCTGATTGCCAGTGCTTCTATCTTCGGTGTGGCTCTGGGTTTTGGTTCTCAGAAGTTGGTTCAAGACTTCATCAGCGGTATTTTCCTGCTGCTGGAAAACGCCCTGACCGTTGGCGACTGCGTAACGCTGAACGGCACATACGGTGTGATTGAGCGACTCTCTCTGCGCTCTGTCCATGTGCGTGCCAATGATGGGTCGATGAATATCTTCTCCTTCAGCTCCCTCAACCAAGTGACCAACTATAACCGTGACTTCTCCCGTGCGATGATCCTCGCCACAGTGGATATTGACAGCGACACGGATCAGGTAGCGGCCATTCTGGTAGAGATTGGCAAAGAAATGCGCAATGAGGACGCCTATAAAGACCTCATCCTCGCCGACTTTGACCTGTGGGGCGTCTCTGCCATCGGGAGTTCTTCTGTCTCCGTAAAGGGTGTCTATCCCACAACCAATGACGGACGCTGGACAGTGGAATGGGAGTTCAACCGCCGTATGAAGAAACGCTTCGAGGAAGCTGGTATCCAATATCCCCGTGACGTGGTGGATATTCAGGGTCCAGCACTGGAACGCTTCATCAACAGCAAAGATGCCGCTTCTGTAGCGGCCGAGCAGGACAAGGCTTAATCCACCTGCCCTATAACGCCCTCTTCCCAGCTCAACAGGAGAGGGCTCATACAAAAAAACCCCTGCCATTTCGGGCAGGGGTTTTTTTTTCATACCTGACTGAAAGAATCAGCGGGCAGCTTCATCATAGGAGCGCAGAGCAAACAGTGCCCAGATGCTTGCCGGAACCCAACCCAGAATAGTGATCTGAAGCAGCAGGCAGATAATTCCTGCAATCGGACGGCCAATGGTGAAGAAAGTCAGCCAGGGGATGAAAAAGGCGATCAGAATACGAATCATGATTATTCCTCCATGCAATCGGGAAGGACTGCAAAAACAGTAGGCTTCCAGTACGGAAAACCACCCCCCTCATCCTTAAAAAAAATGCCAATATTATGAAAGTGTTATTCTGAATGCTGGCTGATTCTTCCCGAATCACGCTACTGGAAGATCAGGATAACCCGGGCCCGTGCTAAGCCCGACTGTGCCATTAAGGAGAAATTTTCCATCATGATCATTGCTGAAGTGTCCTACCTCGCCTCCCCGGACGACGTTCAGGCTCACCGTCCTGCACATAGAGCCTTCCTCGCAACGCTTTTTGAGCAGCGCATCCTGCTGGCCTCTGGCCCCAAACTCTCGGGAGATGGGGGAGTTCTCATTGTTCGTGATGGCGTCACAAAAGAAAAAATCGAAACCCTTCTCGCAGAAGACCCCTTCGTTACCTCCGGTGTGGGACAATACACATTCACCGAGTTCAAAACCGCACAGCTTGCGCCCGAACTGACAGGAAACCACTAAGGCCAATTCAGTAAAAACGTCCTACGGATACTGCCTGTTCAGGTAGTATCCTACATCACCTGCGCGTGATAAGAATGATTACTCTTTAATGTTAAGGTTAATATAAGCATATCTAAATATAACAGAATGGAAACTCGAGGCTGGATGATATCTAGCCCTTCATCAAAGGAGAGTGCCATGTCAGATTTTCTAAAAGAAAAAGCATCGAAACGCCCCGCCGTTGTTCTAGGTGCTGGGACAATGGGCTCGCGCATTGCTCTGATGCTAGCGACACGTGGCGGTACGGTCCGCCTGTTCGACAGACAGGAAGCAACTGCCAAAAAGGCTCTCGCCTATGTTGAAAAGACCCTGCCTGACGTCGTTGCGTCTGTTCAGGGCGGGAAAAGTGGCCATGTCACCACCGCTGCTACGCTAGAAGAGGCTCTGGAAGATAGCTGGCTTGTTATTGAAGCTCTGCCAGAAAAATGGGACCTCAAAACGGATATTTTCGGCCAGCTAGACCAACTAGCCCCTGCAGATACCATTCTGGCAACCAACTCTTCCTCTTTTCCGTCCAGCCAGATCATCAGCAAGGTGAAGAAAAAAAATCGGGTTCTAAATACCCACTTCATGATGCCCCCCGACAAGCGGGCCGTGGAGCTGATGTCCTGTGGTGAAACCGATCCAAGTCTTATTGAAGATTTGGCCCGCTATTTCAAAGAAGTGGGACTATCCCCCTATATCGCCCGCAAAGAAAGTCTGGGCTTCATAGAAAACCGCATCTGGGCTGCCATTAAGCGTGAGGCACTCTGCGTAGCCGCAGAAGGCGTGTCAGACCCCGAAACCATCGATCGGCTCTATTGTGAGACACAAGGAACAGCCGCTGGCCCGTTCCGGATGATGGATCAAGTCGGACTCGATATCGTTCTACAGATCGAAGAACATTATGCCAAAGCCTTCCCTCACCTTCCCGAAGCACCTCGCACGCTGCTTCGTAAGATGATTGCCGAAGACCGACTAGGTGTAAAAAGCGGGCGTGGCTTCTACGACTACAGTGATAAAGCTCAATGACCCAGCAACTGACTCTTTATTCACTTGAGATCGAGCCAGCCCGGATTACAGTCCTCTCCGTACAAGATGGCCGCCCGCTGTCCCATATCGACATCGGTTGGGGCACACCGGACGGTATATGGATTGATCCAACTGAGGGGCGCATCTACTGGACTAACATGGGTGCCGATGACAATGCAGCCGACGGCAGCATTGAGTCGGCCCTGTTGGACGGTAGCGACCATAAGGTGCTTGTAGCAAATGGGCTGGTCATAACCCCCAAACAGCTCATCTCCACACCGGGGAACAAACATCTTTACTGGTGCGACCGTGAAGGTATGCGCATCATGCGCTGTCAGCGTGATGGCTCCAATCTGGAAGTCCTCTTGCAGACCGGCACCTATCCGACAAATGTGAAGGATGAAACCCGTCATTGTGTCGGCATCGCCATCGATACGCAAAATGGCTACCTCTACTGGTCTCAAAAGGGGCCAACAAAAGGAGGGCGGGGTCGTATCTTCCGTATGCCTCTGGAACTCCCCGCCGGGATGAACCCGGCCAGCCGTAACGACATCGAACTGCTGGCTGATCGCCTGCCCGAACCCATCGACCTGCATGTTTCACCTACTCTCGGCAAGCTGTGGTGGACGGACCGGGGGGCACCACCTGATGGTAACAGCCTCAATGTCGCCCAAGTGGATGGACATGGCCTGCACGACCATCAGATCATCCTACGGGGATTGAAGGAAGCCATTGGTCTGGCCGTTGATACCAAAGGGACACTGGCTTTTGTCAGCGACCTTGGTGGTTATGTCCGGGAAGTGATTCTCGAAAGCGGGCAAGCCAGACTCATTACAAAGCAAGCAGCCACGACAGGCATCTGTCTGTTAGAACAGGGCAGCTAATCCTCCCTCTATTGGGGCATCCAAACTACCCGCTGGCAAGACAAAGTCAGCGGGTAGTTTTTACGGTTTGATGTGTATATGCGTCATACTTTATATTCCTCTATCATTAACTGTTCATATGGTCATCTCTTTACCTTGACAGAACGGAGTGACCCGCTAAAAACTCTTCCCACGCACGGCCTTTCCGGCCAAAGAAAGCGTTTCGCCTAAGCGGGATGCCGTGGTGCGGCCCAGACGGTGCTTTTCCACCTTCGTGGAACTGTTATGATACCGTACTTATCCTCTCCTGAATGTCGAAAGGTACTATCATGTCCCGGTCTTCTTTCCTTTCCCGGCGTCGTTTTCTTGGCCTTTCAACAGGGCTGGCCGGTGCTGCTGCCCTTGGCCTCGCCTTGCCAGGAATCGCCCATGCCGAAAACCGCACACTAAAAATCGGCATCATGTCTGGTGAAGATGAAGACATTTGGCGTCTTGTCGGCCAGAACGCCGCACAGCGCGGCCTGACACTGAAGATTGTCCCTTTCTCCGACTACAACACGCCCAACGAGGCCCTATCCGAGCATGATGTGGACGCCAATGCCTTCCAACACCGTCCCTTCCTTGATGCCCAGATAAAGGCTCATGGCTATAAGATCGTCCCGGTCGGCGACACATATTTCCAGCCGATTGGCCTTTATTCCCACAAATGGAAATCCGTTGCTGATATTCCGAAAAATGCCCGCATCGGCATCCCCAACGACCCCAGCAATGAGGGCCGTGCCCTGCATGTGCTGGAAACGCTGGGGCTGATCCATCTGCCCGCCAATGCCGGCCTCTTCCCCACAGCACTAGATGTCACCGACAACCCCCGCAACATCTCTATCGAAGAGCTGGATGCCGGTGTGGTTGGCCGCTCTCTGCCTGATCTGGATGCTGCTGTTGTCAATATGGACTGGGCACGCAAAGCAGGCATCACCGAGCAGGAACGTATTGGCGTTGAAGGGCTGAAGAACAACCCGTACGTCAACTTCATCTCCGTCAATGAGAGTGATGCCAACGCAGAATGGGTCAAGCCACTGGTGGAAAGCTACCATCAGCCGAATGTTCATAAACTTATTCTGGACATCTATCACGGCACAGTCACACCAGCGTGGCCATGAACCCTATCCTCGACATCCAGCACGTTACCCACAGTTTCGGCCAGCATACGGCCCTACAGGATATTTCCTTCTCGGTGAAACAGGGGGAAGTCGTAGGGCTGATCGGTCGCTCCGGGGCAGGGAAGTCCACCCTGCTCCGCTGCCTCTGTGCGCTGGAGCGTCCTCAACAAGGCCATATCCTGCTTGATGGCGTGGACCTCACCACTCAGCCAGAGCGTCAGCTTGTCCGCATCCGCCGCAGGATTGGTCTGGTCTTCCAGCATTTCAACCTGCTGACATCCCGCACGGTGGCAGGCAACATCGCCCTGCCTCTCCAGATTGCTGGATGCCCCCGCAAGGAACAGGCTGGTCGTATCGCGGAGCTGCTGGACCTCGTAGGGCTGAAGGGTTTTGAAAAGAAATATCCTTCCCAGCTTTCCGGTGGGCAGAAACAGCGTGTCGGCATTGCCCGGGCACTGGCCGCCAACCCGACGCTACTTCTCTGCGATGAGGCCACATCTGCGCTGGACCCGGAATCCACCAATTCCATCCTCAATCTACTGGCCGACATCAACCGGAAACTGGGGCTGACCATCGTCCTCATCACGCATGAGATGGATGTGGTCCGCCGCTTTGCACAACGGATTCTGGTCCTTGACCATGGTCGCCTTGTCGAAGACGGCACCCTGCTGGACTTCCTCCGGGATGGTCAGAATAACCGGACACTCCAGACACTTCTGGCCGATATTCGCCCCTCCCTACCTGCCTTCCTTGCCGGGACGTTGGCAGCGACCCCGCAACGGGGGCTCCATAAGACCATCATTCGACTGGTTCTTAGCAGTGACAGTGCCAGCGAGCCCCTCTTTAGCGAACTATCCGCACAATTTGGCGTTCAGGCGGCTCTGCTTCAGGGCGGGGTAACCACTATTGGCGACCATCTGAGCGGCGACATGATCCTCAGTCTGGAGGGAGACAAAACGGAACAGGCCCTGAGCCATCTGAAAATGGCAGCGCAGAACATGGAGATTCTGGGATATGTCCCCTCTCATTCTTAAGCTGATTCTCCATTCCACATGGCAGACGCTGGAAATGGTCGTGGCCTCCACGGCCCTTTCTGTCATTCTGGGCCTGCCTCTAGCCCTATTCATGATCGCCACTGGCCCGCAGGGGCTTTATCGCCTGCCTTTTGCTGCCCGGCTGATGGGTATGGTGGTAGATGCCGTCCGGGCTGTGCCGTTCATCATCCTGCTGGTGCTGCTCATCCCCGTTACACGCTTCATTGCAGGAACATCACTGGGGACAGAAGCCGCCATCGTGCCACTTTCCATCGCTGGCATCCCCTATTTCGCCCGCATTGCAGAAATGGCTCTACGTGAGGTGGATTCCGGCCTTGTGGATGCTGTCCGGGCCATGGGCGGCACACGCATGACCATCATCCGCTCCGTCCTGATCGCCGAGGCCCTGCCGGGACTGGTCACCGGTGTGACCGTCACGCTCATCACCATGGTGGGAGCCTCTGCTATGGCAGGCGTCATCGGTGCTGGTGGATTGGGTGATTTGGCCATCCGCTACGGGTATCAGCGTTTCAATACAACCGTCATGTTCGGGGTCGTGGTGGTCCTCATCATCATGGTCAGCTTGATGCAGGTCATCGGCAACAGTCTGGCACGCTGGCTGAAACACTAATCCTTCAGCCTGTAAAACATCAAAAAAGCCCGTCTCCCAGAAAGAGACGGGCTTTTTTATCTCAGAAGCACCAACCTTCAGGCGACGTCCAGAGCCTGTTTTACATCCACCAGCAGATCATCAATATGCTCCACACCGATGGAAAGGCGCACGGTGGAAGATGTGACACCGAAACGCTCCCGCACCTCTTTCGGCACACCGGAATGGGTCATCGTAGCTGGATGACTGGCAAGAGACTCCGTACCGCCTAGACTGACAGCCAGTTTCATGATCTTCAGTGCATTGAGGAAACGGAAAGCAGCTGGCTCTCCCCCTTCAATATCAAAGGAGAAAGTCGAACCGGCACCGCTACACTGGCGAGCATAAACCTTCCCTTCCGCTGAAGCAGCCTCATAGAAGGGCGGGAAATGCACCTTGTTGACCTTGGCATGGTCACGCAGCAACTCCGCCACACGCTGCGCATTGAGCGTGGCCCGTTCCATGCGCAGCCCCAGCGTCTCCAAAGAGCGGCCCAGCATCCAGCAGCTATGCGGGTCCAAATGGGTTCCAATAGCCCCACGCAGCTGGCGCACCGGGCGGGTCATGGCCTCACTGCCCAGCACAGCCCCAGCTACGAGGTCGGAATGACCACCAACATATTTGGTCAGAGAGTACAAGGAGAGATCAGCCCCATGTTTCAGCGGGTGCTGATAAAGCGGACCAAGCAGCGTATTGTCACAGGCGATGACAGGGCGGCTACCCTGCTTCGCCTCGATCTCCTCAGCAATGCGGCGTACCAGCGTCAGATCCACAAGCCCATTGGTCGGGTTGGCCGGTGTCTCAATCAGGATGAGGGCCACACGACCTTCTGTAACGGCCTGTTCTGCGGCCTCACGCATGATAGTCTCATCCACACCGCAGCTTCCCAGCCCTACGGACTTGATGCCCAGAGACGCCATCGTCTTGGTCAGGAGCGTTTCCGTTCCACCATAAAGCGGCTGGGAATGGAGGATTACATCACCGGGGCGGACATAAGCCAGCAGCGTGGTCGCAATGGCGGACATGCCGGAAGAAAACAGCACGCCACGCTCTGCCTCTTCATAGACAGCCAGACGGTCTTCCACAATCTCGCTATTGGGATGGTTAAAGCGGGAATAAACAAGCCCCTGCCCTTTACCTTCCGGCGGCTCTTTCCGGCCGGAAACATAGTCAAAGAAATCCCGGCCATCTTCCGCTGTAGGGAATACGAAGGTTGATGTCAGGAACACAGGCGGCTTAACCGCTCCCTCCGAAAGGGCTGGGTCATAGCCATAATTGAGCATCTGTGTTTCGGGATGCAATTTATGACTGCCAATATGGGTTTTCTTGTGATCTGACACCATTGGAAATTTTCCTTCAGAAGGTACCTAGCTTGTATGTGATCCATCTACCCAGCCTTATGGCCGCCAGACATGCCCACTCCAGCACTATGGCAACCAATCTGGAAAGCAGAAGAAGGATATGTTCTTTCCCTTATATCCTTCTCAGCTACGTTGATTGATACCACATCCCCAAAATTGGATAAAGAAGCATGAAACCAGCCCGACAGACATAAAAAAACACCCCCATCTAACGACAGGGGTGCTTAACAGATAGTCCTACCACACTCTGAACAGCCTTACCGCCCGGCACCATGGCGAGGCAGAATGCGATCCACAATCTGATCCTTCTTAATGAAGCGATGGTACAGGGCTGCCAGCACATGCAGGGCAATGAAGCCCCCAAATATCCAGGCAAGCCAGTTATGGATACCCGGCATGATATCCGCCAAAGCCCCACTATCCATCACACTTTGCGGCAGAGGGATCAACGGCCATGAGACCAGACCGAACAGCACGATCGGCATAGCCATGGAGGACACCATCAACCAACCTGTCGCAGGCAGAAAAATCTGGAAGAGATAAAGAATCCCCTCCATCCCACCGATTGCCATGCGCTGAGCTGGCAGCATATCCCTCGGTAAGGCCGGGGCTTTATGCGTCAAACGCCAGATGACACGCACCACAATCAACAGCATAGTCACAATCCCAACGGACTTGTGGAGCTGATGCATAGGCACCGGGTTATCAACAGGAACATGGTCCATATACAGGCCAAGGCCGATCATAAAGAGGACCAGCAGAGCAATCACCCAATGGAGGAAGATGGTCACCGCATCGTAACGGGCTGGCTGGTCGGCCCCTATTTCCATTTTCTCTGACACGTATTGTCTCCATAGATCATGGAATAAAAAAATCGGCCCCTCTGCCTCCACAGAAACAGAGAAAAGGGCCGACCCAACAATAAATATTCTCCAGCCCTCAGGCCAGAACTCTCTTATTTACTGTTTTTTGCTGTCCAGTTCCTGGAACAGCTCCTCAAAGTGGCGTCTAGCCCCCCCGTAAAGTTTTACCTTACGAGCCTGCGCTTCGTTATTCGCATTATCGACCACAATCAAGCCAACCATACCCATAAAGGCATGCGGCAGGCACTTGTAGCCGTACAGACCAGGTTTGGTGAACTGCACCGTCTTTTCCTGGCTGAAAGGTACATTGATAGGCTCTGCGCCATCAGGCGTCATGCCAGGGATGGACTGAGCATTATGGCCCTTATCTGTCGGCACGAAATGTACGCTATCGCCAGAATGAATGTAAACAATGGCTGGCTCGAAAGAATAACCATGATAGCCAGAGTTCAGCATTTTCACATCAACCGTGGCCGCCGTGGCGGACAGGGCTGTTGCCATGAACAGGGCGAGAGCACCACCAGCAAATTTCAACATACTATCCTCCACTTCTTAGCAAACCGCCGGGGACGAACCCCGGCGGAATGTGTTCGATTCTTCTGTTCAGAAGAACTAGAACCTTAACGCTGCAGGTCGAAACGATCCAGGTTCATCACCTTCGTCCAGGCCTTCACGAAGTCACTGTAGAACTTCGCCTTACCATCGTTAGAGGCATAAACCTCAGCAACGGCACGCAGCTCAGGGTTAGCACCGAAGACCAGGTCCACGTCTGTGGCTGTCCACTGCTTCTGGCCGGAGGCACGGTCAAAGCCCTCATAGAGGTCTTCCTGACCAGCAACCTTCTGCCAGCGTGTGTCCATCGTCAGCACGTTGGTGAAGAAGTCCGTGCTCAGCACACCCGGGTTCTTCGTCAGCACACCGTTGGCGGAGTGACCCGTGTTGATGTCCAGAGTACGCAGACCACCCAGCAGGACTGTCATCTCAGGGATGGTCAGACCCAGCGTGTCAGCCTTGTCCACCAGAGCGTTCAGAGGCGGTGTGTTATCCGCATCTGCACGGTAGTAGTTACGGAAGGCATCAGCTGTCGGCTCCAGCAGGTTGAAGGAGTTGACGTCTGTCTGGTCCTGTGTGGCATCGCCACGGCCCGGAGCAAACGGCACCTGAATCTTCACACCGGCCTTCTGAGCAGCATCTTCGATACCGACGCTACCGCCGAGAACGATGATGTCAGCCAGAGCAACCTTGCGGGCACTGTGAGCGTTGAACTTATCGCGGACCTGTTCCAGCTTCGGCAGGATGGTCTTCAGGTCTTCCGGATCGTTCACAGCCCAGCCGTTCTGCGGCATCAGAGCCAGACGGCCACCGTTAGCACCACCACGGTGGTCGGTCACACGATGGGAAGCAGCAGCAGCCCATGCTGTCTTAATCAGCTCACGATCGGACAGACCAGTTGCAGCGATCAGCTTCTTCAGCTCACGGACGTCAGCCTGGTTGATCGGCTTGGCCGGCATGTTGATCGGATCCTGCCACACGAAGGTTTCCTTCGGAACTTCGCTACCGAAGTAACGGCTCTTCGGACCCATGTCGCGGACAACCAGCTTGAACCATGCACGAGCGAAGGCATCAGCGAATTCGTTCGGATGCTCAGCCCAACGGGCAAGGATCTTATGGTAAACCGGATCATTCTTCAGGGCGATGTCCGTGGTGAACATCATGATCGGGCGCATCTTGGACGGATCATTCGGGTTGGCCGGATCCGGCGCAATCTTGTCATCCGTCTTGGTGTGCCACTGATGCGCACCGGTCGGGCTTGTGCCCAGCACCCAGTCATTGTTCAGCAGGTTGTCAATGTACTGCGTGGTGAAGTGGATCGGATCGGCAGACCAAGAGCCTTCCAGACCACTGGTGGAAGCATCGTCAGCTGTCTGCTGACCCTTGACGCAGTGGTTAACCCAACCCAGGCCCTGCTGTTCCACACCGTTAGCAACCGGCGGGCCGCTCAGGCAGGAGTTCGGATGAGCACCGTGAGCCTTACCGAAGGTATGACCACCAGCGATCAGAGCCACAGTCTCTTCGTCATTCATGGCCATACGACCGAATGCCAGACGGATCATCTGGGCAGACTTGGCAGGATCAGGATCGCCGTTCGGGCCTTCCGGGTTCACATAGATCAGACCCATGTGCGTAGCAGCCAGCGGGTGCTTCAGAGTACCGTTCTGACCAACCTGGAAGGAACCCTTGTTCGGGAAGAACGTGGTGCCCGGACCCCAGTAGATCAGCTCGGACTGCCAGTCATCCGGACGACCACCGACGAAACCGAGGGTCTTAAAGCCCATCTGGTTCAGAGCAACGTCACCGGTCAGGACGATAAGGTCACCCCAGGAGAGCTTCTCACCGTACTTCTTCTTAACGGGCCACAGAAGACGCTTGGCCTTATCCAGGCTGGCGTTATCCGGCCAGTCGTTCAGCTGAGCGAAACGCTGCTGGGCACCCTCTTCACCACCACGGCCATCGATGGCACGGTATGTACCAGCATTGTGCCAGGCCATACGGATGAAGAACGGACCATAGTTGCCGTAGTCAGCCGGCCACCAAGGCTGAGAGGTCAGCATGACCTTCTCGATGTCCTTGCGAACTTCCTGAAGGTTCAGCTGCTCGAACTTCTTGTGATAGTTCGTGTAATAATCTGCACCGTACGGGTCAGACTCAGCGTCATGAGCGCGCAGCTTGGCCAGATTCATGCCCTTCGGCCAGTAATACTGGTTCGGGCTCGGAACATCGGCAGCCATAGCTGCAGAGGCGAAAGATGTCAGGGTCGTGCTGGCGATCAGCAGAGCAGCCCCGAAATTCTTCAGTTTCATCCTGATCAGTTCCCCATTCATGGATAAGATCTCGACAGATTGCATAGCAACAACGCACTGAAATACGATCGGAGCCGTACCACACGCCACTACTACACATCGCACGAATTATATTATCGATAGGGGGTGAAACAAGTAAATCGTTATTTTTAATAACTCTTATAGGTCAACGCACTTCAGAATAACCCTCCCCCATATAGGAAAGTTAACATATATACAAGAGGAACTATTGATATAAATATCATGTACTCTCTTTTTTGCTCATTTTATGCCGGTTTTCTGCCGTTTTGTGATCACTCTTTTTGCACAAGAAATAATCCACTATCCAGCGACACAACACCCTCTGCCGCCTACTGACCTCATAAAATAGAAGAGCAGATTTTATCAGCTGTTAAATATTCAGCTCGCGATCTAACAGTAATACCAGCTCAACGAGAGCATTTTTGATTTAAATCACTTAGTTTGCATTCGGGAAAAATATTGGTGCCCAGAAGAAGACTCGAACTTCCACGTCCTTGCGGACACAGGCACCTGAAGCCTGCGCGTCTACCAATTCCGCCA
>JAFNMF010000029.1 GCA_026537415.1 Acetobacteraceae bacterium B3987
CCCCCACCTATCGTGGGCGAGGATGAAGCCGGATTTAGGTTTATTTAGCGCATAACTTTGGCAGAAACCTGATTTGTGAACATTCTATTTTTAATAATTTATTAATTAATTTTATACGAAAAAGATGTCCGTTTTCTCTTTATTTTAAAACAAGTTAGAGGTGTCTGGCTGATGCTCCCATTACAGGGAAGCAACCAGCCACTCTGCCACACGAATGCCATCAATCCCCGCCGAGAGGATACCCCCGGCATAACCAGCTCCTTCACCTGCCGGGAAAAGTCCCCGCAAGGTTGGGCTCTGTCCCGTAGCATCACGCTCAATACGCAGCGGGGAGGATGTGCGTGTTTCTACACCCGTCATCACGGCATCCTCCATACTGTACCCTTTGATCTTCCGTTCAAACCGGGGCAGGGCCTCACGAATGGACGCCACCACGAAATCCGGCAGGCAGAGAGAAAGATCAGTCGGCGTAACACCCGGCTGATAGGACGGCACAACCGTTCCCAGAGAAGTGGAAGCCCGCCCGGCGAGGAAGTCTCCCACACGCTGGGCCGGGGCACGATAATCCCCACCCCCTGCCACGAAGGCCGCCTTCTCCCACTGCCGCTGAAAAGCAATGCCCGCCAGTGGTTCATCTGGAAAATCAACACCGGGACGAACTTCTACCACAATGCCACTATTAGCGTTCCGCTCTGCACGGGAATACTGGCTCATCCCATTCGTGACGACCTGCTCTTTCTCCGAGGTCGCCGCCACGACCTGCCCGCCGGGACACATGCAGAAGGAATAAACACCCCGCCCCGTGCTGGCATGATGCACCAGCTTATAATCCGCTGCCCCCAGCAGAGGATGCCCCGCCTGCGGACCAAAACGGGCCACGTCAATCACGGCCTGCGGATGCTCTATCCGTACCCCAATGGAGAAAGGCTTGGCCTGCATCGGCACGCCGCTTTCATGCAGCATGGCAAACGTATCTCGTGCCGAATGACCAACCGCCAGAATAACCCGGTCTGTCTTCAACACCTCACCCGTAGAAAGGCGCAGCCCCGTCACCTGCCGCTCTCCCCCTTCACAAGGGGCTGTTTCAAGCCCTTCAAGCCGTGTTTCGAAACGGTACTCCCCGCCCAGAGCCTCAATCTGCGCCCGTAGGGACTGCACGACCGTCACCAGCCTGAATGTTCCAATATGCGGTTTAGAAAGGGTAAGGATTTCCTCCGGCGCACCGGCCTTCACAAACTCTGCCAGAACCTTGCGGCCCAAATGGCGGGGATCGGACACACCAGAATAAAGCTTGCCATCGGAGAACGTCCCCGCCCCACCTTCGCCAAACTGCACATTACTTTCCGCCGTAAAGCGAGACTTCCGCCAGAGGGCGAATGTATCAACCGTACGATCCTTCACAGCACGGCCACGCTCTATGATGATCGGTTTCAATCCCGCCTGCGCCAGCACAAGGGCCGCCATAAGACCACAGGGACCAGCCCCAATCACGACAGGGCGCAGCGTATGTTCTGCCGCATGAGGCGGTAAAACAGGGGGCACCCAGCGCATATCTGGTGTCTGCCGGATATGCTGATCCTTACTGAAACGCTCCAACACAGCTTCCAAATCACTCAGCTCACAATCCAGCGTATAAACAAGCTGGATATTCCCCCGCTTCCGGGCATCGTGCCCCCGACGGAAGACATGATAGGCGAGCAGGTCCTCCTCCCTGATGCCCAAACGGGCCACGATGGCCGCCTGAAGCTCCTCCGGCGTATGGTCGAGAGGCAGGGCAAGATTGCTAAGACGAAGCATAAGAACGAGACGGGGAGATAAGGCTGTCATGCCTGCTCCTTTAGAGCCAGCACTGGGGCACTGGCAAGCAGGGAAGACAGGCAACCAGCTACACTCTGCCCACCTATGAAAACTGGATAAGAAAAGTGATGAAAGTTGGATAGGTTTAGCTTATACTCACCCACCCCATGTATCTTCGTGCCTATCAGGGTGTTTCATGACAACCATGCCCCATCATTCACACGAGCCGGCCAAAGGCACAGCCTGCTCCCACTACGACCATGAGCATCATACACATGGGCATGAACACCATCATCATGGCGGGCACGGACATACCCACGCTCCGACGTCCTTTGGTAGCACCTTCCTCATCGCCATCATTCTCAACACGCTTTATCTCGTTGGAGAAGCAGGATGGGGCTTTGCGGCCCATTCCCTCTCCCTGCTGGCGGATGCGGGGCATAATCTCTCGGATGTGTTGAGCCTGCTGGCTGCGTGGGGTGCCCAGATACTCGCCCGCCGCACACCCAGCGAACGCTTCACCTACGGGCTGAAACGGGCCACCATCCTGACAGCCCTGCTCAATGCCACCATCCTTCTGCTCGTCACGGGTGGAATCATCTGGCAGGCCATCTGGCACCTCATCCATCCCGAAACTGTGCAGGGGCAGACCATCAGCATCGTGGCAGGCATCGGCATCCTCATCAATGGAGGAACGGCTCTGCTGCTCATGAAAGGGTCACATCATGACCTGAACATGCGGGGGGCTTTCCTTCATATGGCCTCCGATGCGCTCATGGCTCTTGGCGTGGTCATTGCCGGTGTACTCATCACACTGACAGGCCTCTCTTACATTGACCCGCTAGCCAGCCTTCTCGTCTCAGGGCTTATCATCTGGGGCACATGGTCCCTGCTGACCCATGCCCTCGGTCTGGCACTGGATGGTGTTCCTCAGGCTATTGCGCCCCGTGCGGTGGAAAACGCCCTACGGAACCTGCCGGAAATCGCTGACCTACATCACCTCCATATCTGGCCCATCAGCACGACCGAAACCGCCCTAACAGTCCATCTGGTGCTGCATCCTGCCCCACAGGGCTGTTCCGCACTGGAGGCACAAGCCAGAACAGCCGCCCTGCTGGCTCAGGCCACCACCCTGCTGCGAGACAAATTTTCCATCGGTCATCCCACATTCCAGGTGGAAGCACCGGAAAACACTCTCTGTGCCACACCGAATTGCAACACACCCCACACCGCCCCGAAAGAGACGGACTGCACCCATGCCCACCACCACGCCTGACGCCGAATTACCTAAGGACAACTCTGCCACTCCGTTACGCCTGAGAGTGGCTCGCCTGTCCATTCTTGTCAGCATCGTGGTGCTGAGCATCAAATATGCAGCATGGGCCGTGTCCGGCTCTGGGGCCCTGCTCTCCGATGCCATCGAGACCATTCTGAACGTCCTTGCCTCTGTCGGTACGCTCTGGGCCGTGGCATTTGCCGCCCGCCCGGCGGATGACAACCACCCTTACGGGCATGGCAAGGCAGAATATGTCTGGGCTGTCATTGAAGGGGTACTGGTGGTTCTTACAGCTCTGGTCATTCTGGCCATTGCCGGTCACGACGCCCTGCATATTCAGGCACCGGAAGCCCCTCTGCCCGGTGCGCTGCTCAATGCTTCCGCCGGGGTCATCAACCTCATCTGGGCACTCATCCTGCGGCGTATGGGGAAGAAACACCATTCTCAGGCCCTACGTTCCGCTGGCGACCATGTGCTGTCCGATGTCTGGGCCAGTCTGGCCCTGCTGGTTGGTGTCTGTCTCATTCCTGTCCTGCACTGGCTCTGGCTGGACCCGCTGCTTTCCACTCTGGTAGCCCTGAATGTCCTCTGGACCGGTTTTGGCATGATGCGCCATTCCATGACTGGCCTGCTGGATGAAGCCCCCCCGCCAGAACTGGTCCACGAAGTCGGCAAGACCATCACGCAGGCAGGTCAAGGCGCACTGGAAGCCCACGACCTGCGCATGAGACGGGTTGGTGCCCTCTATTTCGTAGAGTTTCACCTCATCGTCCCCGATGAAATGCGCATCACCGATGCTCACGACATCTGCGACCGCATCGAAAATGCCATACGGGCCGTGCTGGGGCGGTCTTCCATCCATATCCATGTCGAGCCGGAAGACCTCGCAAAACGCCACAAACCAGGAGCCAGCGGCGTTCTTGTTATGTGAGATGTAGCCTGCATGTCACAACTGCCATGCAAAACCATATCTCCCCTTGACCACAGGGAAGGCTCCGTCCGAAACAGAGTTGAAACTATTCACCTTAGCTCCGTGGCGGATCCATCCCGAACGTGTCCGATTCTTCCCAAAACTCCCCCGCCCCTGCACCCAGTTCTCCCCATGCCATGAGGCGGCGTAACCGCATCACGCATTTCCGCCGTTCGGCACGGATGCGGACCTCTCAGTGGCGGCGGACCCTAATTTTCTGGTCCGGGGCCATCACGGTCGGTATTGCGGCGTGGCTGTTCGCCCGGGCGGCGGACTATGCCAGCTCCCTCTGCATGAGCCTCCATCACTGGAATCCCTATGTCATGTTCGCTGTCATCCCCAGCGGGCTGGCTCTTTCCATGTGGCTGACAAAACGGTTTTTCCCCGGGGCGCAGGGGTCTGGCATCCCACAGACCATCGCCACGCTGCATATTGAGGACTTTACCCTCGTCAACCGCATCCTTGGCCTGCGCATTGCTATCGGTAAAATCTGCATGACCACGCTCGGCCTGCTCTGCGGGGCCTCCATCGGGAGGGAAGGCCCGACCGTGCAGGTGGGAGCGGCCATTATGAACGCCTATGCCCGCTTTCTGGGCCATGCCAACGTCTCAACCCGCCGGGGTATCATCCTTGCCGGTGGAGCTGCCGGTGTGGCGGCGGCCTTCAACACGCCGCTGGCAGGGATTGTCTTTGCCATTGAGGAACTTGCCAGCTCCTTCCAGCAGCGAACCTCTGGCGTCATGCTAACGGGCGTTGTCCTTGCCGGTGTGACAGCCATTGTCCTGACAGGTGGGAACTATACCTATTTCGGCCATGCCACGGTGGATGTTCCCGTCGGCACGGCATGGATTGCCGTACTGGCCTGCGGCATTCTGGGCGGACTGGGCGGCGGCTTCTTTTCCACCATCCTCATACGGGTTGGCAAAGGTCTGCCGGGATTCATCGGGCATATTCAGAAAAGCCAGCCCATCCTATTTACGGCTCTCTGTGGGGTTGTCCTTGCCATACTGGGCTTTGCCAGCCACGGCGACACATTCGGCACGGGCTATACACAGGCTCACCATCTGATTGATGGGTCACGCCACCCCCACATGTCCTATTTCCTGATGAAATATGCAGCCACCATCATCTCTTACTGCTCTGGTATTCCGGGCGGGCTGTTTGCACCATCCCTCTCCATCGGGGCTTCCGTTGGTGGATGGGTCGCTCAGTTCCTACCCCTCACGGCCCCTGGGGCTGTCGTGCTGCTGGGCATGGTCGGCTATTTCTCTGGCGTGGTGCAGTCCCCGCTGACAGCGACCGTCATCGTCATGGAAATGTGCGACAACCAGCAAATCACCCTTGCCCTGCTGGCCACAGCCTTTCTGGCCTTCGGTGTCTCCCGCATGGTCTGCCCCCACTCCCTCTATGGTCGGCTAGCCGACCAGTTCATGGCCCGACAGGAAGGCTATCTCCAGAAGAAGCACGCAGAGAATAAACAGCCCAAAGACTAATGAAAAAAAGAGCCTGCCAGTATTTGTAACAACTGGCAGGCCCTTCTGGTACGGATCAGCCCTGAGCGGACAGGTCCACAACCCCGACATAACCTTCTTCCGTCCCGAAAATGACGGCTCCACCTTGCGGGGTGAAGGCAATGGCATTGACGGCACCGCGGGCTGCACCGCCACTACGCTGGCCATTGCAGAGTGGCAGGATACGATCGGCACCAGCTGCAGCATCATCGGCACTTCTGGGCACTTCTGCCAACAGAACCGTGCCGTCCTCGAACCCGATGGCTAGAATGTCATCCGTGGGATGAGCGCAGACGCAGGTCACGAACAACCCCGGCAGACGGGCCAGCTCCATGGGCGGCTTGCCCATAGGGCCACCACCAAAGAATGGCCACAGCACGGCAGCATCCGCCCCGGAAGTCGCCAACCAGCGACCCTTACGGGTGAAGCTCATGGAACCGATCTTGCGGGGGTAGCCACTCATGCGCATGTTGTGGCCGTCCGACAGACGCCAGCCATGCAGCTCATTCTCCTGCATGCTCGTCACCAGAGCCTCGCTACCCGGATGGATACACAGCCCGGTATGACTACCCTTCCATTCCAGAGAGCGAACATTGGCATCCTTCGCCTGCACAAACCACATGGACACGCCATTATAATGCGAAGCGGCCAGCTTCTTGCCCTTGGCATCAAAGGCAAGGCCACTCAGGGCAGAAGGATGGTCCAGAACCTTCAAGGGTTCATCCGTGCCGTGGGCGTAGAGATGAACCTCCTTCTTGCTAGCACAGGCCCAATGCGTGGAGGTGCTGGCCAGACAATCCACCCAGCCACGGCCTGCATGACGTTCCGTCATGGTGCCATCGGCCCGTGTTTCCACAACACGCCCATCTTCCCCACCGCTGAGAAAGCTGTCCTTTCCACAGCCCTGTGCGAAGGAAACGGCCCCATCATGCACGGGCACGACCTTCCAGTTTTCAGATGCCCGCAGACCGTCACGGGGAATGAGGATGATCTCTCCATCCATCGTCAGGGCAGCAAAACTCTTCCCATCCCGGCTGGACTGTACGCCCGTTATCGGGGCCTCAAACTGACATTCGGCCCCACGGGTCTGCAACAGGGTCTTGCTCTGTGCGGTACTCATACGGCTACGCAGCCTTCAAAACCACGCTGAAGCTGGGCACAATCCAGCTTGCGACCAATGAAGACAATACGGGACTGCTTTGACTCTCCCGCCTTGAACGGCCCGATATAATCACCATCGGCCATCATATGGACGGCCTGAAAAGCGAAACGCTCGTCTTTACCCTTAAAATGCAGAATCCCCTTCGCCCGCAAAATGTCAGGCCCCTGCTCCTGAAGGACAAGGCCAATCCAAGCGTGAAAGCGTTCTTCATCCAGCGGTTCCGTCACGGTGAAGGAATGGCTCGTCACATCCTCACTATGGGCATGATGATGCCCCCCCGGCCCATGAGCCGCCTCGTGATGATGGTCATGGTCATGACAATCGCAGTGATCGTGATGATGGTGGTGGTGATCATCGTCATGCTCGTCTTCCTCAAGGAAATCCGGCATGGTGGACAGGGCACGTTTGAGGTCGAACCCGCCACGATTGAGAATGTCATCCAGAGCTACTTTACCACGCTCGGCACGATGAATGCGCACGACAGAATTAATGGCCCGCAGCTTCCGCTCCACCTCGGCCAGTGCTGCTTCATCCAGTAGGTCACATTTGTTCAGGATGATGACATCGGCAAAGGCTACCTGATTCACGGCTTCCGGACTTTCCTTAAGAGTCTGAAGCACGTTGTAGGCGTCCACGACCGTCACCACCGCATCCAGTTCGGCCTTTTCACGGATGGCTTCATCCACAAAGAAGGTCTGCGCCACGGGAGCTGGGTCAGCCAGACCGGTCGTTTCCACGATGATACCGTCAAATTTGCCACGGCGGCGCAGAAGACGGCTGAGAATCCGGATGAGATCGCCCCGCACCGTGCAGCAGATGCAGCCATTGTTCATCTCAAAGATTTCTTCATCGGCATCGACCACCAGATCATTATCAATGCCCAGCTCACCAAACTCATTGACGACAACGGCGTAGTTCCGGCCGTGATCGGCTGTCAGGATATGGTTGAGCAGTGTGGTCTTCCCGGCCCCTAAAAAGCCAGTGAGGACGGTGACGGGAATCTTATTGGTCTGCGATTCAGCCATAATGTCTTTTCCTTGTCTCCTTAAGAGTTGGGATGAGCATACTCCTCTCCCTCCTCAAAACCAAAAAGAAGAACAGATGGTTGCATAAGCGTGCGCCCCTATCCCAATATAAGTACAGAGGCCAGAAGGGCCTTGCCCGCCCCCGCGTGATCGAGGGGCCGCCCTCCGGGTCCGGGCAGAGACATGACTCATTCCATGCCCTCCGCCCTCATTTTATGATGGAGACGAACCCATGAATGAAAACACCATTCTCATTCCCGGTTTTGACAAACCCGTATCCCGCGTTGCCCTTGGCACATGGGCCATTGGCGGCTGGATGTGGGGCGGACCTGATGACGACAATGCCGTCCGCACCATTCACCGTGCCCTTGATGAAGGCGTGGACCTGATCGATACCGCCCCGGTCTATGGTTTTGGTCATTCCGAAGAAGTCGTGGGCCGCGCTCTGGCAGAGAAACCCCACAAAGCCCGTGTTGCTACCAAACTAGCACTGGACTGGAATGACGATCACAAGCCTTTCCGCAATTCCAGCCCGGCCCGTATCCGCAAAGAAGTAGAGGACTCCCTCCGCCGCCTGCGGGTCGAAACCATTGATCTTGAGCAGGTTCACTGGCCGGACCCCAATACGCCGATTGATGAGACAGCCCGTGAACTCCAGAAGCTGCATAAGGAAGGCAAGATCCGTGCCCTTGGTGTGAGCAATTACTCCCCGGAACAAATGGATATTTTCCGTGAGGTTGCCCCGCTGGCCAGTGTCCAGTCCCCTTACAATCTCTTCGAGCGGGAGATTGAGAAGGACGTGCTGCCCTATGCAAAAAAACACAAACTCGTCACGCTGGCCTATGGCCCGCTCTGCCGTGGCCTGCTGACCGGCAAGATGACAGCAGACACGACCTTCCCAGAAAGTGACCTGCGCTCTAGCGACCCCAAGTTCCAGAAGGAACATTTCAAAGACTATATCGCTGCCGTTGCTGACCTGAAAAAGATTGCGGACCGTCATGGCAAGTCTCTGATGGTTCTAGCCATCCGCTGGGTTCTGGATCAGGGACCGATCATTGCCCTCTGGGGTGCCCGCAAACCAGAACAGATTGACGGTGTGGCTGATGTCTTCGGCTGGCAGCTAACGGAACAGGACAAGAAGGATATTGACGCTATTCTTGAACGTCATGTCCCGACCCCCATTTCTCCGGCCTTCATGGCTCCGCCTGCACGTAAGGCATAAAACCAGAAGTAAGCTAGAGCCTTAACGAACAAGGTGGCAGGTTTTTCTGCCACCTTGTTCTTTTATCGCTTCCATATGAAACACGATGGTTCCTACCGCCTGATTGACAGGTTAGAGGCATATACGAAGAAGTTTTTTGGTATTACCTATTACATTCATTAGTATATTCTATCTAAATATGACTTTTAGAGTATGAACATCGCAAAGATTAAAAATATTCTACTTGATATTCTCATTTATAGAGAAAACACATATTGATTTAATTAATTTTTTCCTTATTTTTAAATAAAACTTCACGATCTCCCTATTCTTTTCCCGGAGCTACAGGATGTCTGGCAATCCCCAACCGATTGTTACCCCTGGAACATACCAGATCAACATCGCCTCCCTGACTTTAACATCTCCGTCTGTAGGCTTAGGGAAGATTGCTGTCCTTAGCGACCAGAAATATAATATAGAGGCGACCTTTTCGACTCATACCCCCACCAGTTCTTCCGATACAGCGGTTCAGGACTTCACCTTTAAAGACCCCAAAACGGGTGAAACCATTACGGGAAGCTATGATATTTCATGGGGGAATAAATTAACCAATAGCTTCATCATCAATAATAGGAAAGGCGGGTATTACATCGTTACATCTGCCGTAGCAGGAAGCTCCTCATCTACCATTGATGGCGCAGCACTGCTCGATCCTCAAAAATCAGCATATAATTACAACCTCATACCGCAGCTACAACCCCTCATAAAAGGCGAAGCATTTGTCTTGAGGCCAAGTAGCGGCTTCCCAGGGAATAACCCTTTCCCCTATTTCTTCCTCCAGAATAATGATGGTACCGCCAATACTATTAATATTAGTTCTGGCCGAATAGAACAATTTACCTTCAATACCTGCTTTCTGGCAGGGAGTCTGATCGATACACCGGAAGGCCCCAGAAAGGTTGAAGATCTAAAACGTGGTGACATGATCCTCACCTATGATCCTGCAACAGGCCAGACACTACCGCAGCCCATTACATGGACTGGGAAAGACCAGGTGCAAATCAATACCTCTCTGCCAATGGACATGGCGGGCTATCCGGTACGCATCAAAAAAGATGCACTGGCAGACGGCATTCCTTCTGCGGACCTGCTGATTACAGCAGAACATTGCCTGTTTCTTGAGGGACGTTTCGTACCAGCCCGTATGATAGTGAACGGACGTTCAATCTATTTCGATACCGCTGACCATGCTCCTTCTGGTACGAAAAGAACACATGGTAGCCGCTACGACATCTTCCACATAGAAACTGAGACGCACAGCATCATCGTCTCAAACGGTGTCCTGACAGAAAGCTACCTCGATACAGGAAACCGTCATGGCTTCCTGCAGAATGGTCAGAATCCTAATAAGAATGTCATAGATTATGACTTCTCCGCCAAACCTCTATCTTGGCAGAATGATGCAGCGGCACCACTGGACACAACTCAGGATTTTGTGGCCCCTTTGCATCATAACCTCCTCGAACGGGCAGACGCTCTTCAATTCCCTATCCAACATTCCTATAAAGCCGAAGCCGTATCCGATGACCCCGCCTTTCAGCTGATTACGGATAAAGGGACTGTTCTGCATGAGCAGCGCATGACCAACGGCTACAAAATCTTTTCAATTCCTGCCGGAACAGAACACCTTGTCCTTACCTCCAGAACAGGACGCCCTTATGACATACATGGGCCTTTCGTGGATGACAGACGACCACTAGGCTTGCTGGTTGGAGAAATACTCTACTTCCACTCAGGCCAATCCATCACTGTTGATGCCCATTTAACGAACGAGACGCTAGACGGCTGGTTCGACCTGGAACAAGAAGCAATGCGTTGGACAGATGGAGCAGCAATGCTGCCTCTCCCCAGTTCCACATATGAAAATATATCAGGTATGGGGCTTCTCGCCATCAAGGTTCTTGCCAGTGGCCCTTACCCTCTTCCATCAGAAGCGACACAGGCAGCAACGGCCTATGGGCACAGCATAGCAGGATAACCAAACCTCCTGACGCCATGAAAAAGGCTGGGGCCTACTTCTTATACTCAAAAAGCGACCATTCCTAACACAGGGCATAGAACCCGGTCAGGAATGATCGCCTTTTTTCTCACCTATGAAAGATTACGGCTCCTGCTGCCCAGTTGGGGTGATGGCTGTTGGCATCTGAGTCGTTCCCTGAATACCGAGGACCTGCTTGTCTGCCGGGGTCATGACCCAACTATCCTGCTGTGTATCCGGCGAGCCTTCGCCACGGAACTCCCGAATCCTCTTCTTCGATTTCTTATGTGTGTGTTTACGCACATATTGATGTTTCTTACGAACGATCCGGCTCAGGTCTTTTTCAACATGCACGGCCGTCACGTCACTATCCGTACTGACAGTGATCATGTTCCACATGAACATAGGGGGTGCCACATTATGCTGTGGATTCTTCCCCTGCTGCGCAGCGGCATCATCATTGACATAAAATTGCGGCCGTGTGGCCAGAAGCCAATTACCAGCCGGAAGATTATTGAACACAAGCCGACAATCTTCATTACGAGCTGCCTGCCGCACCAGAGCCTTAGCTTTCTGATTGCCAATCTTCTCCCTGAAACCAGCCTGTGCCATATCAACACGCAGATAATTGCGGAAAAATGGCGCATCGGGGAACAGCATGACATCTGCATCGACCAGCTTGCAGGATAGCGGCTGCGTATGCAGGCCATCGTGCCCAGAAATCTGCACGGCCAATGTTTTAGTGCCCGGCTGCTCTGCCCATGCCGACTGCTTGGCCTTGAAATTATCATCAAAGCCGGAACAGCCACTTACCAGACCCAATAGCCCCGCAAGTCCTACCAAAGTACAGAGCCTTTTTTTCACATAGACCATTATTAGATATAATCCTTCTTTCAGAGGCATCACACCTCATCTTACGTCCATAATGTCCGTATCATAAGCCATGTAGAATAGTGAACACGGGATACTCTCATTGCATCCCTGTCTCTTGTGGAGCGTCCTGTGCTGTAAGTCCCAGCCCCTTCATATCATTCTCTGTCAAAGGCCACACCTCGACCTCCGCTTCCGCTCCAAAATTCCGAAACTTGAACATACCAATGTCCTTGCGCTTGTTGCCATTCTGAACAACCTGCCGCGCCACGATATCCGCATTATCCTCAACAGGAATATTTCCCCACAAAAAATTAGGGTATGATGTATCATCCATAATTGAAACCCCATTTATCCAAGTTACTTGTTTCCTATCCAAGTAATACTGAATATTACCAATAAATATCCATTTCCCAGTAGCAACATCCTTAAAAACAAACGTACACAGGGGCTGTCGAGGGGCCTTGCGTAACAAGGCTTTCGCCTTTCTCTTGCCACTTTATCAAAATACGTTCCCAATCCTGTGAAAACATTCTACTCTGCCCTCTTTTCGGGCATGAGACATGCTCACAGGCGCAAGCAGGCAAGCGTAGGGTCATCATGAAGGCAGTTCGTCATTCTAAAAGCGATCGGCAGACACAACCAACGAAAGAGCGGTTCTCCTGCAAACCTACCTCTGCCGGCTGGAGTGCCCTGTGTGGGCTAATCCTGCTAGCTGGTTGTACTTCAAGCCAGCACAACCCGGCCCTCACCCCTATGACGCAATATGCAAACGGGCAGACCGGGCCGCTGGGCTATGATGCGCATGTCCCAGCCTTTGCCAGCGAAAATTTTGCACCCTTCAATCGGCAGGATGTCGCCGCCATCGCCTTGCGGGAATGGCGTATGTTCGGCAGCCCCATTGCCGACGCTGACCCACATGACAGGCCCGAGCCCACCAGTCCTGCCATGAAACCGGAGCGTCTTCCCGGCCTATGGCAGCGCATTGGCGAATATTGGTGGATTGGTCAGGCTCCGGAAGAAAATGAAGCCCGCTGGACAGGCCGTACTAATGGTAATGGCACCCTGTTCTCACCTCTTCGGGATGGCAACTATGCGTGGTCTGCCGCCTTCATTTCTTATGTCATGCGGATTGGCGGAGCGAATATCCGGTTCCCCTACTCCCCCAACCACGCCACCTACATCAATGCGGCGGCCTCCGGTAACAATCCCGGCATTTCAGCGCAGAATCCCGCTAATTATGCCCCGCGGCTGGGAGATATACTCTGTGTCGGACGGGGTAGAAGCCGTAGCATTACCTTCTCCATGCTGCCTACATCTTACGGCTTCCCCGCCCATTGTGGCATTGTAGTTGCCACAAACCAGAATGCCCCACCTTTTGGCCGGGAAATCAGCATCGTCGGTGGGAATGTGGATGATTCCGTCTCCCTCACCCATGTGCCAACCGACAACACCGGCCATGTCAGCACACCAAGCGGAAAAAGCTATGATAGCCGCTATCCGTGGTGTGCCATCCTGACCCCCCGTTACGATGCCGATATGGACCCACAGAGCGGACAGTAACGCAGCCTTACACCTTCATTTCACAGGCAGGCCACAGGCTTTCCAGCCTGTGCCGGGGCCGTGCTTGTCTTCAAAACCATCGACAATGTTTGTCAACGTTTGATACCCAGCTTGAGCCGCCAGCTCTGCGGCCTTTTGCGAGCGCATACCTGAACGACAAATAAAGAAAAGCGGCGTTGCTTTATCTGGCACGGCCTGCTCCAAGCCATGAATGAACTCGGCTTCGCTGCCGACGCCCCATGTCAGCGCAACAACCTTTTTGCCAATACTCCCCAGCTCCGGCATCCCAATCTGGGCCCATTCTTCTGGCGTACGGACATCCACCAGCACAGCCTGACCATCAGACTGAAGACTCTGCCAGCTTTCCTTTGCTGTACTCTGTTTCATGTCATTCTCCTCTGTTGAACTTGCAATCAACGATCATATATAGGGTTTCATCCCCTTCCACGACACGATAGGTTATATCATGCAGATGCTCTCCCTTTCCTGTCACGTTAAACACGATTCATTCCACTAACCAATAACCACCGGACCTGTTCATGACACACACATCACCCGTCAATCACGCCACACCCTGCCCCTCCCTCGTAGAAGCTATCGGCAACACGCCACTCATCCGCCTGCGACATGCTTCCGAAATCACGGGATGCAACATCTACGGTAAGGCGGAGTTCATGAATCCCGGTGGGTCCGTCAAAGACAGAGCCGCCCTCTCCATCATTCAGGATGGCTTTGCTCGTGGTGTTCTGAAAAAAGGTGGCACCATCGTGGAAGGAACAGCTGGCAATACTGGCATCGGCATTACGCTTGTGGCCCATGCCCTTGGCTGCAAGGCCGTCATTGTCGTGCCGGAAACCCAGAGTAAAGAGAAGCTGGACTTCCTCCGCATGATCGGAGCAGACCTCCGCCTCGTTCCGGCAAAGCCCTACCGGGACCCCGGCAATTATGTGCATGTCTCCCGCCGTCTGGCTGAAGAAACCGGTGCTTTTTGGGCCAATCAGTTCGACAACACGGCCAATCGTGAGGCCCACCGCACGACCACAGCCCCGGAAATCTGGTCTCAGCTGACAGGCAAGGTTGATGCCTTCACCTGTTCCTGTGGATCCGGTGGAACACTGGCCGGTATGGCTCTGGGCCTACGGGAACTGGCCCAGCGGGATGGCCAGAAAACACCCGAAATCGTCCTTGCCGACCCGGAAGGCTCCGGCCTCTATGGCTGGGTCACCTCCAACGACCTCAGCGTAAGCGGCAGTTCCATCACGGAAGGCATTGGTCAGTCCCGTGTCACGGCCAATCTGGAAGGTTCCGCTCCAGACCATGCCGAGCGTATCCCCGATGCTGAAGCTCTGGAACAGATTTACCAGCTCACCATGAAGGAAGGTCTCTCCGTTGGCGGGTCTTCCGGCATCAATATTGCCGCCGCCATCCGCACGGCCCGCCGTCTGGGGCCGGGACATAATATCGTCACCATCCTCAGCGATGGCGGCGCACGCTATCAATCCAAGCTGTTCAATCCTGAATTCCTCCGCAGCAAAAATCTGCCGACCCCGCCTTGGATGTAATCCAGCGTATACAAAAAGGGCGCATCCCATAAAGCAGGGATGCGCCCTTTTTCATGCCCTCATGCTCAGCGGCGAATCAGACGAGCGGCAAAGAAGCCATCCATACCGCCTTGTGCGACATTCATGCCCGGATGCGTGCGGAAATAACCTTCCTCCGTGCGCGTACGAGGCAGAGCAGCCAGCTCTTCCTCCGTGAAGGGCGACAACTCCCACCGGCCATCTTCCAAAGCATGGGCAATACGCTGCGGACCTTCCTCATCCTGCAAAGAGCAGACCGCATAAAGCAGCATTCCACCCGGCTTGAGCATTTCATAGGCCGCATCAATGAAGCGGTCCTGACCGGCCGCCAGCATGGTAATGTCACGGGGCCGTTTGATCCACAGCACATCCGGGTGCCGCCGCAGCGTCCCCGTGGCCGAGCAGGGCGCATCCAGCAACACGGCGTCCAGAGGTTCAGACGGACGCCAACGCAGAGCATCCCCCACCACAATCTCCGCCTTTAGCTGAAGACGGGCCAGATTCTCTTTCAGCCTCTGGGCACGGGGTTTTTCACGCTCTACAGCTACAACCTCTGCTCCACCGCAAAGAAGCTGAGCAGTCTTGCCCCCCGGTGCAGCGCAGAGGTCCGCAACCCGCTTCCCTCGCATATCGCCCATCAGTCGGACCGGCATGGCGGCTGCCATGTCCTGCGCCCAGAAATGCCCTTCCGCAAAACCGGGCAGCTCCGTCATCTTTGTCCCTGCCGGGTAACGGACTGTTCCGGTTGAAAGGATTTCGCCCCCTTCCGGAGCTTCACAGCCGGGTTTTACCGTCAGGTCCAGCGGAGCTTCCTGATAAAAACCCTGTGTGATGGACCGTGCCCTCCGCCCCCATGCGCTCCAGAGCCAATGCGGAACATCCAGTCGAGCATCATCAAGCCCTTCTTTCAGCGTCTCGGCCTCTCGCACCACACGACGCAGCACGGCATTGGCCAGCCCGGCGAAGGGTGACAGACCACGCCGGTGCAGCAGATCAACAATCGTCCCGACAGCAGCGTGAGGGGGTGTCTGAAGATGCAGAATCTGCGCCACACCCAGCAACAGGGCACAGCGGACCGGCTCTGGCGGCTGACGGCGCAAGAGCGGCTGAAGCAGCTCGGTCATGCTCCCCAGATGGCGCAGAGTTGCGGCAGCAAGACGGTGCGCTGCGGCACGGTCCCGCCCTTCGCAGGAGCTACGCTCCAGCGTGGTTTCCAGCATCCGGCGATGCTCCACCACACCGCAGACAATATCAAAGGCCAAATCCCTTACTGGGTCTTCATGGCGAGAAATGGAGGCGGGCCGGGAAACGGTACGCCGACCCCGTCCACCCTTAGGGCGTGAACGGGCTGGACGAGAAGAAGAAGCGTTTGTCATGCGCCCGTTGTCAGAATTTAGCGGGAGAAAAGTCAAGATGGTTTTTGCATGGCCTCTTGACCCTTCTCCACAAAGGGGCTGCAATCAAGCCATCATGACAGATCACACCATCGCCCACGCTCTACAAAATATCCAAACCCGCATCAGCACAGCCTGCCAACAGGCAGGCCGTGCCCCGGATGATGTCAGTCTTGTTGCTGTCAGCAAATTTCACCCACAAACTGCTGTCCGTCAGGCTCTTGAGGCCGGGCAGCGTGTGTTCGGGGAGAACCGTGTGCAGGAGGCTGCCGCCAAGTTCCCCGCCCTGCGGGAAGACTGGCCAGACCTCCGCCTGCATATCATAGGGACACTACAGAGCAACAAGGCTGCCGAGGCCTGCGCCCTTGCCGATGTGATCGAAAGTCTGGACCGCCCTTCCCTCAGCACAGCATTGGAGAAGGCAGCCCAGAAAACGGGTCGTCTGCCGGATTTATTCGTGCAGGTGAATATTGGTGATGAACCCCAGAAATCGGGCATCAGCACAGCAGAAGCAGACCAGTTCATTGAAGATGCTCTCACCCGCTTTAACGGGCATGTAAAAGGACTGATGGCCATTCCACCTCTGAATGAAGACCCTCGCCCATTCTTCCAGAAACTTGCGGCACTGAATCGTCGTCATGGTCTGCCTGCTCTTTCCATGGGCATGTCATCCGATTTCGAGACCGCCATTGCAGAAGGTGCCACTCTTGTCCGTGTTGGTACGGCCATATTTGGAGAACGCCCCCGGGCTTGATTAGAAACGGCGACAGTTTTTTTTTAGGCTCTCTACTTGCATTACACATGAAAAAACTGTCATGAGACCTGAATCACTATAGCCGGTGCCCCCTCTTGTTAAGGGGCATCCCTGCCTGTCTTCCTGTGGGGGATGGGTGTCTATCAGTCACACAGGATGGTTTCTCCATGTCTGAACAGGATAGCATGTCCCTCAAGGAATCTTCTTCTGACGCCCGATATCCCAGCTCCGTTGGCACGCCAACGGCTGCCCCGCCGCCAGTAGAGCCCGGCGGGCACACCCCTCCCAAAGGGATTGGGGCTATGCTGGCGGCTCTGGGTGTCGTCTACGGCGATATCGGGACCAGCCCTCTCTATGCTCTACAGTCCTCCATCCGTACTGTCGGGTCAGAGACACATCCTGCCCAGGCATGGGAGGTCATCGGGCTGACAAGCCTGACCTTCTGGGCACTCATGCTGGTGGTGACCATCAAATATGTCATTCTCATCATGCGGGCTGACCACAACAAGGAAGGCGGCATCATCGCCCTAATGGCTCTGGCGCAGCGTGTCTGCAAATCCAACTATTTCCGTTGGGTTTTCGGGCTGATTGGGATTGCCGGGGCCTGCTTGTTCTTTGGTGATGGCATCATTACCCCCGCCATCTCCGTGCTTTCCGCCGTGGAAGGGGTGGAAGTCTCCGTCCCTGATGCCTCACCCTTCATCATTCCAGCGGCCATCATCATCCTGCTGGGCCTGTTCGCCGCACAGGCACTTGGAACCGGCAAAATCGGACGGGCTTTCGGGCCGATCATGCTGATCTGGTTCTTCACCATCGCCATATTAGGCGCACGGGGCATCATGCTCCATCCGGGCGTGCTGATGGCTCTCTCCCCGCTTGAGGCCATCCGTTTCATCGTCACACATGGCAAGCTGTCCTTTGTCGCACTGGGGTCGGTTGTGCTGTCGGTGACCGGTGCGGAGGCCCTCTATGCCGATATGGGGCATTTCGGGCGGTCCCCAATCCGTTTTGCGTGGCTCTTCCTCGTGTTGCCAGCTCTGACCCTGAACTATTTCGGTCAGGCCGCATCCATCATTCACACCCCAACCACGCTGGCCAATCCTTTCTACTATCTGGCCCCGCACTGGTTGCAGATCCCCATGCTGCTGCTGGCCACAATGGCCACCATCATTGCCAGTCAGGCCGGTATTTCCGGTAGCTTCTCCCTCTGCCGTCAACTCATCCAGCTGGGCTACCTGCCCCGCACCCGCATCATCCACACCAACCCCCATGAGGAAGCACAGATTTATCTGCCCTCCCTCAACTGGCTTCTTGCCTTCGGGTCGGTCGTACTGGTGATCGCCTTCCGCTCCTCGGCGGCTCTGGCCTCCGCCTACGGTATCGCCGTGACGGGAACCTTCCTCTGCACCTGTGTGCTGGCAATGGTGGTCTTCCGCCGTGTCTTCCAGTGGAAGAGCTATGCCGTGGGCCTCGTGTTCGGCTTCTTCTTCCTCATGGATGGTGTGTTCTTCTCCGCCAACGTGATGAAGATTCCGGATGGTGGCTGGGTGCCACTCAGCATCGCCATTGGCAGCACGCTCATCATGACCACATGGCAGCGTGGCCGTCAGCTCATCCGTAACACGAAGAAACGTGATGCCGTGCCGATGGGGTCATTCATCACCCGGCTCACCCAGTCCCGCACCATCCGGGTCCCCGGTCTGGCCGTCTTCCTGACCTCCGACCCGGAAATGGTGCCGGATGCCCTGCTCTATAACCTGCGGCACAATAAAGTGCTGCATCAAACAGTGCTGTTTGTCACCGTCCAGACGCTGGACCAGCCAGAAGCCGATCCCGATGGTCGCATGACCGTCAAGGAACTGGCACCGGGCATCCGCCGGGTCATCATCCGCTATGGCTTCATGGAGATGCCGAACCTGCCTCTGACCCTCGCCGGGATGACGGAAATGGAGTTCGACCCCATTCAGGCCTCCTACTTCACCTCGCATGATCTCGTCTTCCGCTCCAAAGTGCCAAAAATGTCGCTCTGGCGGATGTGGGTCTTCCTCTATCTGCTGAATAACGCCACGTCGATTTCCGAGTTCTTCCGGATTCCGCCGGAGCGTGTCATGGAGTTCGGGGTGCGGGTTGCGATCTAATCGTGACCCAACCTCTCCCGCTTTCTCTTTACATTCACTGGCCCTTCTGCCTCGCCAAATGTCCGTATTGTGACTTCAACTCCCATGTCCGGGAGACCATCCCTCAGGAGCGTTTCGCCAACGCCCTGAGGGCCGAGCTGAAGCATGAAGCCACAAGACTGATGCAGGATGCGCCCCGGCGGCTTGTCTCCATCTTTTTCGGGGGGGGAACTCCCTCCCTCATGACACCAGAGACAGTCCATCACCTCATTGAGGACGCCCGCCGCCTTTTCCCCAGCGTGAACGACCTTGAAATCACGCTGGAGGCCAACCCCACCAGTGTGGAAGCCGACAAATTCCGTGCCTTTGCAGAAACAGGCGTCAACCGCCTATCGCTGGGTGTGCAGAGCCTTGATGAGAGCGACCTTACCGCTCTGGGGCGGCAACATTCGGCCCAACAGGCTATTGCGGCCTTGGAACTGGGCCGCAGCATTTTCCCCCGCCTGTCTTTCGACCTAATTTATGCCCGCCCCGGCCAGACAGAAGAAAAATGGCGGGCCGAGCTTCGTCAGGCTCTCGCATTAGCGGCGGACCATCTCTCGCTCTATCAGCTGACCATAGAACCCGGTACGAAATTCGAAGCCCAGCACAGACGAGGTGCCCTCATTCTGCCCGAGGATGATCTCGCCGCCTCCCTCTACATGATGACCCGTAATGAAGCAGCCCGCTTCGGCCTTCGTGATTACGAAATCTCCAACTATGCCCTTCCCGGTTCGGAGAGCCGCCATAACCTCACTTATTGGCATTATGACGATTATCTGGGGATTGGCCCCGGTGCCCATAGCCGCTTAACCTTCCAAGGGCAGCTCCATGCCACACGCCGACACCGTGCCCCGGAACCATGGGCAGAGCTTGTCGAAACCCAAGGGCACGGCACACGGGAGGATGAAACACTATCCCCCGATATGAAGGCTCATGAAGCCCTCCTCATGGGACTGAGACTACGGGAAGGCATCAATGTCGCCCATTTCACCAGACGGACTGGCCTGCCTCTAAAAGACTGCCTCGACCCCATCATTCTGGAAGCCTGCCTTGAAGAAGGCTATCTGGAGCAAAATGGCCAGACCCTCCGAGCCACGGATGAAGGTCGCCTCCGGCTGGAAGCCCTACTGGGTCAGCTTGTCCGCTGACACACACCTTTGAAAAAACCGGGACTCTTCCCCATCTATGGGGAAGCCCCTTCCACCCGCATCATGATGACTGCCATGCCTGCACCAAAAACACCCCCCCTCCATATGATAAAGCTTATCGTAGGCTGCACTTCACCCGAGATGCTCCAGGATTGGGTTGCTGTGGAGCGGCATAAAGGTGTGGCCTATGTACGCACCCGGACCATGCCCAAACGAGCCGATGAGATTCTGGAAGGGGGCGGGTCCATTTACCGGGTCATCAATGGCCTCATCATGTGCCGCCAGCCCATCATAGGATTTGACAGCTACACACGGGAGGACGGCCACCCCGGCACGTTAATCCTCGTCTCTGATGACGTCATCCCAACCCAACCCCGCCCCATGAGGCCTTTTCAGGGCTGGCGTTATTTCAAACCAGAAGACGCACCGCCCGATCTCGACTCCTCCGCTCCCGGTACCACTGATGATGGCATCAGTGCCCTCCCGGCCTCACTCCGCAATCAGCTTTCCGAACTCGGGCTACTCTAAACGCCCTCAAACGCAACAGGCCATCACGGCTTTCAGCTGGTCCTCAAGGGCGGCACTGCGGGCAGGAAACGTCCCTTCCAAAGCCGCTGTCCCCACGGTGAAGCCCGCCGCTCCCGCCTTACGCACAATATCAATCTGCTCTGGCGTACTGATGGAACCGGCCACAATTACGGGCTTCTCCACAGCGGCGCAGCTGGCCCGGATGACCTCTGGCACATCCCCATCATTGCGATAGGCCAGCAGGTCCAGTCCTGTCACGGCTGGATGAGCCGCCCATTCAGCAGCGTTACGGGCAATCTCCTCCGGCGACCCTTTCAGCACGCTGGGATGCCCCACAACATGCCCGGCAAACGGGTAATAAGCCACGTCATGCCCAGTCAGCAACGGCAGAACATCTGGCACATGCGTTCCCCCCATCAGGCAATCCACCCCTAGAGACAGCCCAGCCCTGACGGATTCCAGCTCTCTTTCCCGATCTGGTGAGACAATCTCCAGATAGACCTTCGCCCCACCGGAGCGGATTTTTGCTGCCAGAGCCCGCAACTGCTCGACCGGCAGGCCAATATCCTTGAACCCAATATGCCGGATTCCCAACCTCAAAGCGGTCTCCGCAGCCTCCAGAGCCGTTTCCACCGTGCGGTCATCACGGGTCAACATGAAAATGAAACGGAACCTCTCCATAATGCCCTCATATTCCTGCCTGTCAGGTCGTTTCCCCTATATGGAACGCCAAAAGCACCTGACCAACCCCCTCCTGCCCATAGCAGACCAGCATTACAGCAGCCTATGGACACAGCCCCCCTGCCCTTTCATGATGCCAGGATAGGACACCCACAAAAGGTTGGATGCGCACTACCATGACTGATACCCCACACACACCCGACGACACTATTGAAGCCGCCTTCCGGGATGACGGGCAGACCATAAGCGGAGAGGACCCCTTTCTGCTTTTTCATGAATGGCTGGCTCTAGCTGGAACAAAGGAGCCCAATGATCCCAACGCCATGACTCTGGCCACAGTGGATGAACACGGGCTGCCCGATGCACGCATGGTCCTGCTGAAGGGCGTTGATGATACCGGCTTCATTTTCTACACGAACAGCGAATCTGCCAAAGGGCGGGAGTTGGAAGGCAATATGCAGGCGGCCCTGCTCTTCCACTGGAAATCCCTACGACGGCAAATTCGCATACGGGGCCGGGTCTCACGTCTTCCTGCCGTGGATGCTGATACCTATTTCGACTCTCGCCCCCGGGCCAGCCGCATCGGTGCTTGGGCCAGCCAACAGTCCCGCCCCATCGCCAACCGTAAGGCTCTCTGGCAGGCTGTCATGAAAGAAACAGCCCGCTTCGCCATTGGTCCCATTCCCCGGCCTCCATACTGGAATGGCTATCATGTTACCCCACTCTCTATGGAGTTCTGGATGGACAAGCCCTTCCGACTTCATGACCGTGTACTGTTCACTAGAACATCCGATGGTCAGGACTGGACAACACAACGCCTGTTCCCCTGAAAACAGGTAATAAAAAAGGTGCGGACCCGAAGACCCGCACCTTCTCATAGTCAGCCTCCGACAGAAGCGTCACCGCCCTGTCATGATACGATCGACCAGCTCCTTGACGGTCGGAATATGACCGTTGGCATAGAACGGATCTGTTGCAAAACGCCAAGCATTTGTTCCACCAAAGACAAGATTGTGATCCACAATTTTCTTTTGTTCTTCTGGAGAAACATCCTGAAGATGGGAAATGGTCTGCAACGTCTTCTGAATACAGAAGGACCGAGGATCCGCCCGCTGGCCTGTGCTGAAGGCAGGGCCTTTCTGGCTCCAGTTGGAGAAGCGACACTGGGAAAGGCATCCCATGCAGGCCGCCTGATCTGCCAGAATCTGCCGGGCGTTCTCCAACGTCTCGAACACGACCGTATCATCCGGTGTCCGCATGGGCTGGGTGTAACCCTCTGCCTTCCAGCGATTCACCTTCTCGACATCATCCGCTTTGACAAAAACCTCACGTCCCCGATTACCAAGACAGATAGGCGTATCAAAGCCAGCCTCAGCCTCCGCACGGAAAGCAATCTGCCGCTCGGACCGTTCACACAATTCCCGAAGGAAACCATTCTTTACGGCAGAGGAGTAAAAGCCCGTTGGAGAAAAGCGATTTAGATAAACATCGCCTTCCTTCAGCGTCAGCAAAAGCTGCTTCCACGCATCAGGTACAGGGCTTTCCTGCGTCAGAAGTGGACGTGTGCCAAACTGGAAGGCAATCAGACCGATTTCCGGGTTATCCAGCCAGTCATTCCACTCTTCCAGATGCCAGACACCACCAGCCATAATGATAGGCACGTGCTGAAGGCCGAAACCATTCATGACACGGCGCAGAGCCGCTACACGATGATAGGGGTCTTCCGGCTTCAGGGGATTTTCCGTGTTGGAGAGGCCATTATGACCCCCGGCCCGCCACGGGTCCTCATAGACCACACCGCCCAGAAGCTCAGCAAAGCGAGAATAAGAACGCTTCCACAACGCACTGAAAGCCCGCCCGGAAGAAACGATGGGATAATAATGAATACCAAACTGTGCGGCGATTTCAGCCAGTCTGTACGGCATCCCTGCACCGCAGGTCAGCCCCTGAATGAGGCCGGGGGCCCCTTCCAGAATTCCAGTAATGACTTCCTCGGCCGCACCCATTTCCCACAGGAAATTGGCATGTATACGCCCACGGCCACCAGAAATGTCATGAGCGATCCGGGCCTGTGCGATACCCCCTTCTATGGCATAACGCACCAGCTCGGCCTGTCGTTCGCGACGTGTCCGACCATGATAAATCTGCGGAACAGGATTACCCTGCTCATCATAACTATCCGCATTGACAGCGGAGATTGTTCCGACCCCGCCTGCCGCAGCCCAATGACCTGCAGACACACCATTGGAGACAGAAACACCCTTGCCCCCTTCGACCAGGGGTAGAACCTCCTGACCACCAAAACGGACGGCATTGATCGACTTCATAGAGGCCAGATGTCCCCACTACTCAATCACAAAACTTACCCATGCAAAGGGAGCCTAAGGCTCCCCTCACACATCCTTATTCCGCATCACGACGGGAGCGGCCCGGCTTCGCGCCAACGCTCTCCGTAATATCAGCACCAGTCTCCTGGTCCACGACACGCATAGAGAGCTTTACCTTGCCACGGTCATCAAAGCCAATAACCTTGACCTTTACGGCATCACCCTGTTTGACAACATCCGTTGTCTTAGCCACACGCCCGTCTGTCAGTTCAGAAATATGAACCAAACCATCCTTGGGACCAAGGAAGTTCACAAACGCCCCGAAGTCGGCTGTTTTCACAACCTTACCATCGTAGATACGCCCCAGCTCGGGTTCAGCCACGATGCCTTCAATACGGCTGATGGCTTTTTGAGCCTGCTCATCGTTGGCAGCGGCAATCTTGATAACACCATCGTCACCAATATCGACCTTCGCACCGGAATATTCAACAATCTCACGGATCACTTTACCACCGGAGCCGATCACATCACGGATCTTGGCAAGCGGAATCGTCATGGTCGTAATCTTCGGCGCATTGCCTGCCACGTCAGACCGACCTTCAGAAAGAGCCTTGCTCATCTCGCCAAGGATATGGAGACGACCTTCACGAGCTTGCTCCAGAGCCACCTTCATGATTTCTGGCGTGATGGAGGTAATCTTAATGTCCATCTGGAGGGCTGTCACACCCTCGGACGTACCAGCCACCTTGAAGTCCATATCCCCGAGGTGATCCTCATCACCAAGAATATCCGTCAAGACAGCATGGCCACGTTCTTCCTTGATGAGACCCATGGCGATACCAGCCACCGGACGCGGCATAGGCACACCAGCATCCATAAGAGACAGGGACGTCCCGCAGACTGTAGCCATGGAAGAAGAGCCGTTGCTTTCCGTGATCTCGGAAACGACACGCAGCGTGTACGGGAACTCTTCCTTAGACGGCAGAAGCGGGTTGATGGCACGCCATGCCAGCTTACCATGCCCAATCTCACGACGGCCCGGAGACCCCATGCGGCCACACTCACCAACGGAGAAAGGCGGGAAGTTATAGTGCAGCATGAAGCGGGAACGGTATTCACCTTCCAACGCATCAATCACCTGCTCATCCTGTCCGGTTCCCAGCGTAGCAACGACCAGAGCCTGCGTTTCACCACGGGTGAACAGAGCAGAACCATGAGAACGGGGTAGAACACCGACTTCAGCCACGATAGGGCGGACCGTCTTGGTGTCACGACCATCAATGCGGATGCCCGTCTTCAGAATGGCACCACGGACTACCTGAGCCTCAAGGTCCTTGATCATCGGCTTGGCCAGCTCGGCATCAAAGCCTTCTTCCTCAAGGGTCGCCACGATTTTCTCGCGGGCCTCGGCCACTTTCTCCATGCGAGCCTGCTTGCGGCGTTCCTTGTAAGCTTCAGCAATCAGCTTATTACCCACCTTGTCCACACGCTTGCGCAGAGCAACCTCTTCCTTAGAGACCTCCGGCAGGCCCCACGGGGCACGGGCAGCAGATTCAGCCAGATCAATGATCGCATCAATCACCGGCTGGAAAGCTGTATGACCCAGCATGACAGCTTCAAGCATCTCATCTTCAGAGAGTTCCTGTGCTTCGGACTCAACCATCAGCACGCCCTCGGATGTACCAGCCACCACGAGGTCCAGAGAGCTATCCTTCACCTCACTGAGTGTCGGATTGACGACAAACTTGCCATCAATGCGACCAACACGGGCAGCACCAACCGGCCCGAAGAACGGGATACCGGAAAGTGTCAGAGCCGCAGAACAGCCAATCAGAGCAACCAGAGCCGGATCATTTTCCATGTCGTGGCTAAGGACCGTAGCAACGACCTGAACCTCGTTCTTAAAATTATCCGGGAACAGAGGACGGATTGGCCGGTCGATCAGACGGGAAGAAAGCACCTCATGCTCGGACGGACGTCCCTCACGCTTGAAGAAACCACCGGGAATCTTACCAGCTGCATAAGCCTTTTCCTGATAGTTCACTGTCAGGGGGAAGAAATCCTGCCCCGGCTTCACTGTCTTGGCACCAACGGCTGTACACAGCACGACCGTATCACCATAGGTAATGACAACAGCACCATCGGCCTGACGGGCAATCTTGCCAGTTTCTAGCACCAGCGGGCGACCGGCCCATTCAATTTCTTTACGGAAATAATTATCAAACATTCTGTCTTCCTCCGGAAGAAATAATCACGGCCCAGCCAGTACCAGACTATAAACAGCGTTTCGGACGGCATGGCGAGGATGACGCATCAAACACGTCATGACACCATGTGGCCTGAAACGCCGACAAAAGCGTTTGCTGGCAACGTAGCAGGGGCCAGGACCCGGGGAAGAAACCTTCCCCGGGAAGTGGTCAAAAATTAGCGGCGCAGGCCGAGACGTTCAATCAGCGTCTTGTAACGCTCTTCGCTCTTACGCTTCAGGTAGTCCAGCAGGGCACGACGACGGCCAACCAGCATCAGCAGACCACGACGGGAATGGAAGTCCTTCTTGTGGCTCTTCATATGCTCAGTCAGGTTCACGATACGCTCGGTCAGCAGGGCGACCTGCACTTCCGGGGAGCCCGTGTCACCTTCAGCGCGACGATATTCGGCAATAAGCTGGCTGCGACGTTCAGCTGTGATCGACATCTTGTTCTCCAAAAAACAAATGATTTTCCAACATTCTGACTGCCCGCAACCGCCCTTCAGCAGCCCGGCACAGCCCGATGACATGCCCCCCAACCGTAACCCGCCAGAGTGGAACATCCTCCACCCCATCGGGTACGTCCCCCTCAAGGTGAGCCAGCATAACAGCCTGCCCACAGATCAGGGACTTTCCTTCCGCTCGTGTGACGGCCAACGCCGGGATGTCGACCAGCGCGGTCGCCGCATCCAGCAGAGAAACCGGAAGGGCACATGCCTTGTCTCTAGTTTCAGCCAGTTTGTCTAGCCCTAACTGTTCTGCCGAATACGCATGGGAAAGATCAAACGGCCCACACTTCGTCCGCCGCAGGACAGAAATATGCCCCACAGTGCCACAAGCCAAGGCAATATCCCGTGCAAGGGAGCGCATATAAACACCCTTGCCAGACTGTACATCAAACACGGCTGTATCAGCATCGGGACGTTCCACCAGAGTAATCGAATCGATTCGAGCGGGACGTGGCGGCAAATCTGGCGGACGGCCTGCTCGTGCGAGATCATAAGCCCGCTGCCCCCCAACTCTCAGAGCCGAGAAAACAGGTGGAACCTGCATGACATCTCCACACAGGGCAGGCAGCACTGCCCTGATCTCCTCATCGGAAGGACGTATATCTGAGATTGCGAGAACCTCCCCTTCCCTATCGTCCGTTGTCCGGCTCTCACCAAAAGACAAGGTAAAACGATAACGCTTGGTTGCGTCCATAATGTAGGGGATCGTGCTTGTAGCCTTACCAAAAGCGATTGGCAGAACCCCCGATGCCAATGGGTCTAACGTGCCACCATGACCGGCTTTACGACCATCAAAGGCACGCAGCAGCCGGTTGACCATCGTCGTGGAACTAGGCCCCAAAGGCTTATCAAGAATCAGCCAGCCGTGAATGTCCCTGCCGCTTTTACGTGCCATCAGCGTCCCAGCTAGCCTTAGTCCGCATCATCTGAAGTTGAAGGATGATGCAGGTCACGCTGAACCTCTGGAGAACGAAGAATACTCTCCACCTCCATGGCATGCTCCAGCGATGTATCAGGCTGAAAATGCAACTCTGGTACGGTCCGCAGACGCAGAGCGGAAGAAAGCCGTTTACGCAGGAAGGAAGCAACACGCTTCAATGCCGGCAGGACGGCTTCTATGTCGTCACGCCCCAGACGGGTAACGAACACCGTTGCATGACGCAGGTCCGGAGAAACACGCACCTCCGTCACTGTGACGGTGACGCCATAAAGTTCCGGATCACGAAACTCCGTTCTGGCAAAAAGTTCCGCCAGAACATGGCGGACCTCTTCGGCTACACGGAGCTGGCGGGTACTCGGACCGACAGAGCTTTCACCTGCCGGTCCGAGGAGATCAAAGGAAGGCCGTGTCTTCAAGCCGGGATCTCTTCCATTTCATAGCATTCAACAACATCGCCTTCCCGCAGGTCATTATAACCAGCGAAGGAAAGACCACACTCGTAGTTATGAGCCACTTCACGGACATCATCCTTGAAGCGTTTCAGCTGGCTCAGCTCGCCCTCATGAATGACGACGTTTTCACGCAGCAGGCGCACGCCACAGCCACGCTTGACGACACCCTCAGTGACGTAACAACCAGCGACCTTGCCCACCTTGGTAATGTTGAAGACCTGACGGACCTCTGCATAACCAAGGAACTTCTCGCGATGCTTCGGAGCGATACGACCCTTGACCAGCTTCTCCACATCATCAGAGACCTGATAGATGATGGAATAATACCGGATATCCACGCCATCACGCTGTGCTAGCTCACGAGCCTGCACGGTGGCACGCACATTGAAGGCGATGATAACAGCATTAGACGCCTTCGCCAGCTGCACATCACTCTCGGTAATCTGCCCGACAGTAGCATTCAGAACACGAACGGCCACTTCCTCATGGGAGAGCTTCTCAACTGTTGCCTGAATAGCCTCAGCAGACCCCTGCACGTCAGCTTTGACGATAAGAGCCACTTCCTTCTGCTCACCAGCCTGAATCTTGGCCAGCATCTGGTCCAGCGTTCCACGAGCAGCAACCTGCATGGCCGTAGCCTTTTCACGAGCCTTACGCTGACGGAACTCGCTAATTTCACGGGCACGGTTTTCACTGTCGACCACCACGAACGGCGCACCAGCATCCGGCACACCACTCATACCCAAAATCTCTACTGGAACAGACGGACCAGCCTTCTTGATCTGCTTACCGTGATCATCCAACAGGGCACGGACACGGCCCCAATGAGCCCCGGCCACAACAATATCTGTCCGGTTGAGTGTTCCCTTCTGGACCAGCACAGTCGCCACGGAACCACGACCACGGTCCAGACGGCTCTCGATCACTGCACCTTCGGCGATCCGGTTCGGATTCGCTTTCAGGTCCAGGATTTCAGCCTGAAGCAGGATAGCTTCAAGCAGTCGATCAAGACCATCACGCTTCAGGGCGGACACTTCCACCTCCTGCGTGTCGCCGCCCATGCTTTCCACCACAATCTCATGGTTCAGCAGCTCATTGCGAACACGGTCCGGATTGGCACCGGGTTTATCCATCTTGTTGATGGCCACAATGATCGGCGCATTCGCTGCTTTGGCGTGTTTGATGGCTTCGATCGTCTGCGGCATGACACCATCATCAGCAGCAACAACCAGAATAACGATATCCGTCACGGAAGCACCACGGGCACGCATGGAGGTAAAGGCTTCATGACCCGGCGTATCAATGAAGGTCACCTTCTGGCCGGAAGCCACAGTCACCTGATAGGCACCGATATGCTGGGTAATCCCACCGGCCTCGCCATGAGCAACGTCTGTCGTGCGCAAAGCATCCAGCAGAGAGGTCTTACCGTGGTCAACATGACCCATCACCGTCACAACCGGCGGACGGGGCTTCATATCTTCCGGCTTATCCTCGATACCCTCGATACCGACTTCAACATCACTATCCGCCACACGCTTGATACGGTGACCGAATTCGCTCACGACCAGCTCTGCCGTATCACCATCGATGCTCTGAGCGGCAGTCGCCATGACGCCCATCTTCATCAGCATCTTGATGACTTCACCCTGACGGGCAGCCATACGGTTAGCCAGCTCGCCTACCGTAATGGTCTCCGGCACGATCACATCACGCACGACCCGGACCTGATCAGAGCGCAGACGCTCCAACTCAGCCTGACGGCGTTCACGATCACGCTGACGCCGGACGGAAGCCAGCGACCGTGTCTTACCATCATCACCTTCAATGGCAGCACGGACATCGATACGACCAGAGCGACGATCCTGCCCGCCACCGCCGCCACGACGGGAAGACGGACGACGAGAAGGCGTTGATGAACGACGGGCACCACCAGCACCACCACTCCCACGACGGGATGGAGCGGCTCCCTCATCATCAGCACCACCGACACGACCCCGCAGATGCAATGTTTCATTCGCAGTACTGCTGCCAGCACTAGAACGAGCAGAAGATGCCCGGGATGAAGTTGCTGTGTTCAACGGACGGCTCGGCATAATGGCACGCTCGGCCAGCGGACGCAGACGCTTAGTCGGCTCGGCGAGCTGCACCCCCCCTGCCGTGGACGTTGTCAGCGGTGGTGGCACACGCCGCTCAGCTTCCTGCCGACGAGCAGCAACCTCAGCCTTCTTACGCACTTCCTCCTCGGCCGCACGAGTCCGAGCTTCCTCTTCTTCTTGAGCGCGACGGCTCTCAGCTTCGGCCTGCTTGCGCGCTTCTTCCTCAGCAGCAGAACGGATGCGAATTTTTTCAGCTTCCTGACGAGCCGCCTCTTCAGCCTCACGACGGGCTGCCGCAGCAGCGGCCTCAGCCAGAACACGCTGCCGCTTCTCCTGTTCGGAGGCTGTCAAACCACGGGCACCAGCTGTTGCACGGCCACCACGACCGCCTGCAGCACCACTTCTCTTAGGCTTGCGCACCTCGACCCGGACTTCCTTGGAACGCCCATGACTGAAGCTCTGTCTTACAGAGCCAGCCTCCACAGTCCGCCCCACTTCCTTACGTCCTGCCGGACGAAGGGACAGACGACCGGAGCTTTTGCTCTGCCCTTCTTTAGGGGTTGTCCCCTTTGGAGTTCCGTTCTGGTTGCGCTCGTTGCCGTCGCTCATAATTTCTGCCTGTTCCTTACTGCCCTACCGTATCAGGGCCCGGGAGCGTACCTTCGGCCACCCCCGCAAATCTCTTATATTCTGCCTTCAGACGCTCTGCCAGCGCACCGGGGGACATCACGGCATAAACCGCACGCTCCCGCCCGAAAGACGCTGCCAGAATACCCCCTGGCACCCAGACCACCGGCAATTCCCGCTGGCCTGACAGCAGACGGGCCACCTCATCCTGGCTCGCACCTGCTGCACAGATGACAACCCCGACTCTGCCAGCAACGATCCGTTCCCGACATTTCTGGAACCCACAGACCGCCTCACCAGCGCGTCGGCCCAGACTGATACCATCCAGAAGACGCTTTGCCAAACCATCCTTGAGAGACTCCAAAAGCCTCTCTGGCACATTTACCTTCTGTCGTGCTGCCCGAGAGAAAACACGTGCAAGCTGTTTATCCTCCAGAACGGCCCTGTCCGCTCTCAGCCACATGCCTCGCCCTGGCAGACGGGCGGCGAGATCCGCCACAATTCTACCCTCCGGCCCCACGACAAACCGTATCATATGACACGGCTCATCATGTGTCCGGCTGATTAAGCACCGCCGCTGAGAGGGGACACGACGCCCCCGCCCGGACGGACCATCATCTACATCAGGGATATGATCCTCAGTCGTGACCCGAGTCTCCCTCACCAGAAGCTCCCTCGCCACCCTCAAACCAGTGGGCACGAGCTGCCATAATAATCTCGTTGGCCTCAGCTTCCTCCAGTGGTTCATCACCACCTAGAAGCTCGATCAGCTCATCAGCAGCCAGATCGGCCAGATCATCCAGCGTCTTAATGCCTTTTTCCCCCAGTTCAACCAGAACCTGAAGAGAGAAAACACCCAGATCGACCAGATCATCACTGACACCCAGTTCGCGGCGACGCTCATCGAGCGCACGCTCACGACCTGCCAGATAATTATTGGCGCGGGTCATCAACTCCTCGGCCACACTCTCATCGAATCCTTCGATATCGTGCAGCTCTGCCGGGTCGGCATAAGCCAAGTCCTCGATGCTATGATACCCTTCGGTCACCAGCAGACCGGCAATCACATCATCAACATCCAGCTCATTGACGAACTGGCTGGTGCGCTTGCGGAACTCTTCCTGACGGCGTTCAGATTCCTCGGCCTCGGTCAGGATGTCGATATCCCAACGAGTCAGCTGACTGGCGAGACGGACATTCTGCCCACGGCGACCAATGGCCAGAGACAGCTGCTCATCCGGCACCACAACCTCGACACGACCAGCATCTTCATCCATCACCACCTTGGTGACTTCAGCCGGAGCCAGAGCATTCACCACGAATGTAGCAGCCTGCGGGCTCCAAGGAATGATGTCGATCTTTTCGCCCTGAAGCTCAGCGACGACAGCCTGCACACGAGAGCCACGCATACCCACACAAGCACCGACCGGATCGATGGAGGCATCACGGGACTCGACAGCCATCTTGGCACGGGAACCCGGGTCACGGGCCACGGCCTTAATCTCGATGATCCCGTCATAAATTTCCGGCACTTCCTGAGCAAACAGCTTGGCCAAGAAACCCGGATGGGTACGGGAGAGGAAAATCTGCGGGCCACGAGGCTCATCCCGCACATCATAGATGTAGGCACGGATGCGGTCCGAGTTGCGGAACTCCTCACGGGGGATCATCTCATCACGGCGCAGCAGCCCTTCAGCATGGCCGCCCAGCTCCACCATAAGGTTGCCGTATTCTGTCTGCTTGAGCGTCCCGTTGATGATTTCACCCACACGGTCCTTGAACTCATCATACTGACGCTTGCGCTCATATTCACGCACACGCTGGACGATCACCTGCTTGGCTGTCTGAGCGGCAATACGGCCGAAATCGATCGGCGGTAGGGGATCAACAATGAACTCCCCTGCCTGAATCTCCGGCTTGAACTTGCGAGCGATCTTCAGCGGAATCTGAATATCCTCATTTTCCGCTACCTCGACAACTTCAGTCCAGCGACTCAGGCGAACCTCACCGGTCTTGCGGTCGATCGTGGCACGGATGTCCTTCTCATGCCCGTATTTCGCACGGCCGGCCTTCTGTATGGCCTGCTCCATGGCTTCGAGCACCTGCTCACGATCAATATTCTTTTCCCTTGAGACCGCATCAGCAACCAGAAGCAGCTCAGGACGGGTAACAGATGTGTCCATCAGATAGGACCTCCAACCAGCAGAAGACGGGTCATCAGTTTTTCTTCCCCGGCTTTTTGGGTTTCAGCTTTGGCGCACGACGGGGTTTGCCGTCAGCCTCGGCCTCTTCTTCCTGCGCCACGCCAGCCAGCGCAGCACTTGCCTCAATCAGCTCATCCGTCAGGACCAGCCGTGCCTTACGCATGTCATCCAGCGGCAGGGCCACTTCCTGCCCGTCATCCAGACGAAGCAGGCCAAGCCCATCCCGCTCCCCGAGAACGATACCAGCAAAACGCTTGCGGCCATCCAGCGGAACCTCAAGCTCCACCTTGGCCAAATGCCCAGCAAAACGCTCCCAGTCTTTTGCACGGGTTAGCGGGCGGTCGATCCCAGCAGAGGAGACCTCTAGCATCCAAGCACCCGGTATCGGGTCATCCACATCCAGCACAGCACCCACGGCATGGCTGATCTGCTCGCAATCCTCAACACTGATGAGTGACCCATCAGCCCGATCAGCCATGACCTGAACGGTCGGAGTCTCATGCCCAAGAACGGAAAGACGCACCAGTTCATAGCCCATATCGGCCAGAGTCGGAGCGATCCTATCCGCAATGCGTGCTTCCAGCCCACTCAAACGGCGGATGCCGTGAGAGCTCTCACCTTCATGAAGTGATGCGGACGGACCGGACTGATCCGGTGATGTGGAAAAATGATCCAAAACAAAAAAGGCGGCCCGTCAGGGCCACCCCCCAAAAGAGCGGAAAGTGAAAACATTCCCCTGATACGACAGAGCCACCCCCAATGCAAGCACTTCCCTCATCAGGTTCACCAGGCGAATGATGAGCAGAACTTCATCTTTTACTGCCTTGTTCCATGATAGAAAATGATGCGAAATATTAGTTATGGAACAGCCTTCACCATCCCCTGCACCACAGAAACAGCCTCTCTGGCGTACTGCGGCGATGATTGCCTCCGCTGTTGGGCTCGGTGGGGCTTTGCTGGCCTTGCATAGCCAATCACCTTCTCATCAGGGCATGTCCCACCCTAGACCACAGCTCCAGCCGCAAACAACAGAACAAGCCATTCCTATGGTTGAAGGGTCACTGTCCCTCTCCATGTTGCCACCTGATGAAGCGGCACGAGCCATCGCCCGCAGCAATTTTCCAACCCAGCAGAAACCCGCCCTTCTTGCTGCTCTGAAAGAGAACCGTATCCGACTGGCGGCCATGCCTCTAGCCGATGCCTCTGGCCATACCGGACAGATTCTGACCGTCAGTGGGGCCGGTTTCAGCCAGCAGGTTGTTCTTGGCCCACAAGCCAAAGCTGTTCTGCTTCCTATCGCACGGGAAGGCATCGTCACACTGACCCGTACTGGTCCTGCCAGACTGGGGCCGCTTTCCATTGCCACATTAAATATATTCCGTAACGTCGTTGTTCTACCACCCCTCACACAGGCCAGCCCCTCGCTAGCTGTTCCGGTAATTGTCCAGTAAGGATTACGATAAAGGGCTTGACCCCATCCCGGCCAGATAGTGAAAACAGGAACTTCTTTACCCGGCAGGATTGCAGGAGCCCATGATGAAAACCCTGATCCCCTGGCTGTCCCGCATGATGCCCCTAATGATGGCAGCCTTCCTCATCCTGGCAGCTGTCCAGCTAGCCCTGATGGTCCATCTCTCACCCACGGCCCTGCTGCATTGGCTGCTTGTGGCTGTGGACTGGGCCCGTCCCGGCTATCTTCCGGCTGGCGTCATCGGCCTTGCCCTCTCGCTTGCCGGAGTGTTCTACTGTCTCTCATCCGACCGTTTGGCCCGCCGTGGCCTGCGCCATAGAAAGAGTTTTCTCATGGATGTTCTCAGCCGTCTGACCAACCGCACTGCTCTGGAGGAAATGCTGGCCCGACAGCAGCGTGAAAGTGCCATCAATGCTGAAGAACTGGCCGCTGCCCTACGTGCCCGTGTCATTGGGCAGGATCAGGTCTGTGAAGATATTGCCCAGCAGCTACGCCGCCGTCTTGCCCTCCAGAACCGTGACCGACCTGTCGGGGTTTTTCTACTAGCTGGCCCGCCCGGTACGGGTAAGACCTATCTGGCCAAACAGATCGCAGGTCAAACGGAACGCCCCCTGCTGCATTTTGATATGACGCAGATGTCCAGCCCCCATGCTGCCACACAGCTTTTTGGTTCTCCCAAGGGCTATGTCGGTTCTGATACGTTCGGGCGACTGACAGGTGGCCTTAAAGAAAATCCTGATGCGGTCGTCCTGCTGGATGAAATTGAAAAAGCCCATCCGGATGTTTTCAAAAAGTTCCTTACGGCGTGGAACGACGGCCATGTAACGGAGGCCTCTACCAACGAGCTGGTACCGACCACACGAGCCATCTTTGTTCTGACCTCCAACATTGCGACAGATGCTCTCAGTGCCATTGCGGACCGACTGGCTGATGAACCCGAGAAAATGCGAGCCGAATCAACCGAAGCCCTCCGCCGGGCCGGATTTGCACCGGAGGTTCTGAACCGACTGGACCGCATCTTTGTCTTCCGAGCCCTGCGTGGGTTGGACCTCGCCCGTGTGGCCGCTCTTGAAATCGAACAGATGATCCGTGGTTATGGTCTGAATGTTGAAGCAGGCGGTATCGACCCTGCCCTCCTCTTCGAAATCCTCCAGCGTCAACAGAAGCTGGGCAGCATGGCCAGTGCCCGAGATATTCTCCGCTCCATTGAGGATATGATCAGCGACAGCTTAATTACGGCCCGCCAGCAAGGGCGCACTCATGTTCATCTCGTCATGGAAGGTGAAGGCCGTATCCGGGCAGAAACAAGCGAAGAACCGCAGGAACGCATGAAGAAGGCCAGCCTGTGAAACCCTTCTTCAGCACCTTCATCTCGTTATGGAAGCAGGCACCGCTCTGGCGGTTCTGCTTCATTCTTGGCATCGGGGGGCTGGCACTAGCCGCCTTTTTCCCGACGCCGTGGCTGAAGAAAGAAGCTCCTTGGCTACCCGGCCATGCCTTATCTGATGCCAAAGGACCGCACACATCTGCGGGTAATACAGACGATAAGGACAGTGCCGAAAACGGACCTACCGGGCCAGTTCCTGTCCATCTGCAATATCCGAGCATGTCCGAAATCGTGCGGGATCACATCGTATTGGGCGGACACACACTGCCCCTTCCTAAAGGAGAGTGGCACCCTATTCTATCTGCCCAGATCAGTGATGATTCACCACTCTCTTTTCTGGCCCTTGTCCGCACATATCAGGGAGCTGTTACAGGTCTCATCATTGCTCAGGCAACACAGCAGCCCGTGCCGCCGGATAGGATCGGTAATGCAACCGGCGTCTGCCATGATGACCGCAACTTCCTCAATCACAGCATCCCTGTCGCCTCTTCTGGGGAAGATTGCATCGGCTCTGGCACTGTCATGATACAGGGTAATGATGTCAGCACCAATCCACTGATCAACCAAGCCATAGCCCGTCTGCAAGCCCTCGGCGTGACACCCATTCCTCCCCTGTTTCTGGCGGTTCAGTGGCGGCACGTTACCGTAGCACCAGACGGACAAGCACAGCTTGGCCTTATGGACACTCTGATTCCTCCGCTGGACCAACAGACCCATCAACTTCTGGCTCCCCTTCCTGCATGGGGGAAAGGGAATCTTGGCCCCTACCCTGAAGCCAGAGCATTCCTAGCTCAGATGCGAGACTGGGCCTTGGAATGGCAAAAAGCCCTGCAAGCCGATTTTGAAAATCAATCACAGGGCTTCTTCGTTGCTCCAGACCCGCAGGTCCCCTGAACCATTGATACCTTAATGATGCCCTTTGGCCACCACACGGCCCATGCGCCTCTCCGCCATGCGGGCAAGGCGCACGAAGGGCAGGCCAACCAGCAGATAAGCCATACCAACCATCAACCCCGTACCGATATAGTCGTAATAGGTTGATGACAGACGGATATAGGTCTGGCTCAGTTCCGTCAGCGTGATGACAGAGACCAGAGAGCTATCCTTGAGCAGGGCAATGAAATCATTCGTCATCACAGGGACGACCGTGCGGAAGGCCTGCGGGACAATCACCAGCCGAAGGGCCTGCATATGGGTCATGTTCAACGCAATGGCTGCTTCCATCTGGCCCCGAGGGACAGACAGAAGACCTGCCCGGTAGTTCTCGGCCTCATAAGCGGCATAGTTCAGCCCTAGGGACAGCACACCGGCGGCAAATGGCGAGAGGCGTAAACCAAAAGCGGGCAGACCGTAGAAAATGAAAAGCACCTGAATTAGCAGCGGCGTCCCCCGCACAATCTCGACATACAGCCCAGCTAGCCAGCGGAGCGGTGCCATCCCATAAGCCCGAGCCAGAGCCAGAACCAGCCCCATTGCCACAGCCAGCACCATTGCCAGAGCCGACACGCCCAGCGTCATCAACGCTCCACTGCCGATAAGAGGCAAGAAGCTGATATACCGATGGACCATTGCCTGCACACTACTGCCGGACATCCGCTCCATCGTCTGGCGATAATCCGTCCAAGCGGTCGGTGGGACTTTAGAGGGAGTCTGATCCCCCGTATAATCCGCCATCTGGGGTGTCCAGAGGTTCCAGCGAGCCAGAATCTGATGCAGGGTGCCATCACTCATGAGGTCGCCCAGCACAGCATCCACCGCATCACGCAGGCCGGGATTGTTCTTGGGGAAGGCGATACCATAGGCCACCCGGCCAATCGGCGGACCAACGAGCTTCAGATCATCAGAGAGATAGTAAAGAGCGATAGGCTCATCGATCAGGATGGCATCCAGACGCCCGTTTTTCAGATCAGAAAAAAGGTTTGTCTCTTCATCATAAGACCGCACATTAGTGGGGTCATGATCCAGTAAAAGACGCTCGGCCGCTGTACTCTTGATGGTCCCGACCACATGACCTTTTAGAGCTTCAAGCGTATCCAGCCCTTTTTCTTCATTCCGCAGAACGATCCGGTCCACCGTCACATAATAAGGCCGTGAAAACAGCACAGCAGCCTTATGTTCTGGCGTCATCTCGATGCCATCAATAACCAGAGCATACAAATCCCGGGAAAGACCAGGAATCAACCCATCCCAACCATTCTGCACGAAGCGTCCATGCCGCCCCATCCGGGCACTTATGGCCTGCATCAGGTCATATTCAAAACCCGTCATCCGCCCTTCATGCGCCGGGTCGTGAAAGACGTAAGGCACGTTGGCTTCGCCATCGGATGCCCAAGGGAGGTCTCGATCATCCGTAGCACCGGGTACCCGCAGAGGAACCGCTGGAGAAGCCTTTACCTCCACAGAGGCCACATCCTCTGCCAGAGCATGGCCCTCCAGACCGACTGTCCCCCAGAACCCGCACAGGGCCAGAACCAGCGCAAAAATCACACGCTTCATCACCGTGCCCTCATTCATCAAAGGAGTGTTCGTAGGAAACGCCGTGTTCCCGGTTCACGTGGATTGGCGAACATCACGTCAGGGTCGCCGCTCTCAACAATCTGTCCAGCTTCCATGAACAGCACACGATCCGAGGCCGCCCTTGCAAAGCGCATATCATGCGTCACGACCAGCTGGGTCATGCCTTCAGCATCCAATGCCCGCATGACAGACAGCACCTCTTCGGAGAGTTCCGGGTCCAGAGCGGATGTTGGCTCATCATACAACATGACGGAAGGTTTCATCGCCAAGGCACGGGCAATCGCCGCACGCTGCTGCTGCCCGCCGGAAAGCCTGTCCGGATAACGGTTCTTTACAGCAGCAAGACCGACCTTCTCCAGCAATTCGCAGGCAATATGCTGCGCCTGTGCCTCGCTCATGCGTTTCACCTGCATGGGGGCCAGCATGACATTTTCCAGCACCGTACGATGTGGAAACAGATTGAAGGACTGAAAGACCATGCCCACATGGCCCCGCAGACGATGTGCCTGAACCTCATCAGCACGACGCCAATGGCCCGTGCTGGACACAGTTACATCCTCCACCCGCACTTCACCGGCATCGGGACGTTCCAGAAAATTGAGACAACGCAGAAATGTTGACTTCCCACAGCCAGACGGCCCGATGATGGAAATCAGCTCCCCACGTTCCACATCCAGAGAAATCCCCCGCAGAATCTCATTTCCAGCAAAGGACTTGGCGATACCGGTCGCCTTCAGCACCCAGTCAGTCAGTTCCGAATACCCTCCCGCACGCTACAGCGTGGCAAGCACCCTGTAGTCATTCACCATGCGCTTTCTTAACCATAACCACCCTTTAAGCAAAACATCCTTTTCTGTATTTCTTTATTTTCCTTCTAACAGAACAGAATTTTCTTCAATATCCTCGCACCCATCCGGGCCCAACGGCTCCACATGAAACATCTGCATGGCCCTTCCCCCAAACTTCATACCTCTTTCTCCGCCCCCTCTTCTCCAACTGGAACATATCCGGCTGGAACGGGCTGGCCGTTGCCTGTTCTCCGACCTCTCACTAAGCCTTTCCCCCGGTGACGCTCTCCTCCTCACAGGTCCGAACGGTACTGGAAAATCATCTCTGCTGCGCCTGATGGCAGGCCTCTGCTACCCAGCCAAAGGCACAATGACACGCAGAGGCACCATCGCATGGCTAGGCCCTCTTGATGCCCTGAAACCCACCCTTACAGTTGAACAGAATCTCCGCCTGTTCACCCCTCACACAACAGACGCCATCTTTGATGCCCTGAACCGTCTATCATTGACACATCTACTGGACTGCCCCACCCGCCTGCTCTCACTGGGGCAAAAACGCCGTGTGTCGCTGGCCCGCCTCATGCTGGCCGATGCGGACTTATGGCTACTGGATGAACCTGCCAATGCGCTGGACGCTGCCAGCCTGACCCTGCTGGAGACAATACTGGCGGAGCATCGTGCCCGTGGTGGCGTTCTGGTCATGGCCTCCCATACTGCCCTTTCCCTGCCGGACAGCCACCAGCTTACACTCGGGACGACGCCACTTTCCTACATCCCACCCCCGTCAACCAGTGCAGCACACCATCATCAACTACCCAAGCAGCAGGAGCGGACACATCATCCGTTTCTGTACCACCTCCGCCGGGAACTGCATCTTGCCTACCGTAATGGTGCTGAAACTCTAGCGGGTCTCCTGTTTCTCATAGTGTGCGGTACCGTGTTTCCACTGGCCCTCGGTCCTGCTCCGGCTCTTCTCCAACAGGCTGGACCGGCCATTTTATGGGTCTGCACCCTGCTAGCCTGCCTGCTACCGCTAGAACGACTCTATAATGCTGATGCCGAGGATGGCTCACTGGACATACTCCAGATCACCCTCCATCCCGCTCTCATTGCCCTTGGGAAAATACTCATCCACTGGATGACGAGTGGCCTACCCATTCTGTTAGCCACGCCCCTGTTGGCTCTGTTCTTCCAGCTACCGACATCGGTTCTGCCAGTTCTTCTGGTCAGTCTCTCACTAGGAAGTCTAACGCTCTCACTCATAGGAGGCATGACAGCGGCCATAACGTTAGGGGCGCGCCGTAACAGTTTGCTACTCCCCGTGCTGACATTGCCACTGATGGTCCCTGCCCTGATTTTTGGTACGCTGGCCTGCGCCACACCGACAGACCCAAGCTGTATGGCCAATCTCAGCCTACTGGCCGCCATTTTCTTGCTAGCCCTTCCGGGCTGCCCCCTCATTGCTGGAGCCAGCCTGAAAGAAGGGCAATCCTGATTGCAAAAAAGGCCGCCCCCTGAATGGGAACGGCCTTTTGAAGAAAACGGGCATGAACAGAGTTCAGCCTTTATCAGCCTGCAACTTTGCCACGAAGTTCTCCAGCCAGTGAATCGTGTATTCACCCTTCTGGAACTCCGGGTCTGCCAGAATCTTCTGATGCAGAGGAATAACCGTTTTCACGCCTTCCACCACACATTCTGTCAGGGCCCGCTGCATACGGGTAATGGCCTGTTCCCGCGTCGGAGCATGGACGATCAACTTGGCAATCATGCTGTCGTAATAAGGGGGAACCTTATAGCCAGCAAACAAAGCACTATCCATACGGACGCCCAAACCGCCCGGAGCGTGGAACACCTTAACCGTACCCGGATTAGGAGCAAAGGTTTCCGGGTCCTCGGCATTGATGCGGCACTCGATGGCATGGCCGGACATCACGATATCGTCCTGCTGATAGCTCAACTTCTCACCAGCAGCCACACGGATCTGCTCCCGCACGAGGTCCACATCGCAGACCATTTCCGTCACCGGATGTTCCACCTGAAGGCGGGTATTCATCTCGATAAAGCAGAACTGCCCATCCTGATACAGGAACTCGAGCGTACCAGCGTTGCGATAGCCCATACGAGAGAGGGCATCCGTGACCGTCTTACCGATTTCATTACGCTGTTCTGGCGTGATGACGGGAGACCCGGCCTCCTCCAAAAGTTTCTGATGGCGACGCTGGAGAGAGCAGTCACGCTCCCCGAAATGCACGACATTGCCGTGCGTATCGCCCATAATCTGAAGCTCGATATGACGGGGCTTATCGAGATATTTCTCCAGATAAACCTCATCATTACCAAAGGCAGCGCGGGCTTCTGTCCGGGCGACGCTCCATGCCTCTTCCAGCTCATCAGCTGTCTGAGCCACCTTCATGCCACGGCCACCGCCACCAGCGGCCGCCTTGATGAGGACGGGATACCCCACCTTTGCCGCAACTTCACGGGCCTCATCAAGACTCCGCAACGCACCGTCAGAACCGGGCACCAGTGGAACGCCCAGAGCCTCCATAGTGGTTTTGGCGGTGATTTTGTCACCCATCATACGGATATGCTCGGCCGTCGGACCGATGAAGGCAATGCCGTGTTCTTCTACGGTCTCGGCAAATTCTGCATTTTCCGAGAGGAACCCATAACCGGGATGAATGGCTTCCGCCCCGGTGATGGTCGCAGCAGACAGAATAGCCGCAACATTCAGATAGGAATCACGAGAGCTGGGCGGCCCGATGCAGACAGCTTCATCAGCCAGACGCACGTGCATGGCATCGGCATCTGCTGTGGAATGAACGGCCACCGTCTTGATACCCATCTCACGGCAGGCACGCAGCACCCGTAGAGCGATTTCGCCACGGTTGGCTATCAGGATTTTGGAAAACATTACTCGATGATCGCCAATACTGCCCCAAACTCGACCGGGTCGCCTGAAGCCACGCAATAGCGCACCAGCTTACCGGCACGGGGTGCCTTGATCTGGTTAAAGGTCTTCATCGCCTCGATAAGCATGATGGTCTGCCCGGCAGCCACCTGTCCCCCTTCCTGCACGAAAGGCGGAGAGGACGGGTCCGGTGTCAGATAAGCCACACCCACCATCGGGCTGGGGACAGCACCGGGATGAGAGGACGGGTCTGCTGGAGCCACAGCTTCATCCGCTACAGGGGCAGGAGCCGCAGCCGGGGCCGCAGCAACAGGTGCAGCCGCAGCCTGTACGGTCACATTACGGGCAACACGAAGGCGGCTGTCGCCTTCGGAAACTTCAATTTCGGTTAGGCCTGTATCCGTCAGGATATCGGCCAGTGCCCGAATGGCCTCCTTGTCCACAAGCATACGGCTCATCCTTCATCCTCAATCATATCTGCCACCGCCTGAAGAGCATGGGCATAACCACGTATCCCCAACCCGCAAATCACTCCACGGGCTGCCTGTGAAACATACGTATGATGACGAAATGCTTCCCGGCGATGAATGTTAGACATATGCACCTCAATCACCGGCAGCTCAACAGCCAGGAGCGCATCAAGCAAAGCGATTGATGTGTGACCATAAGCCGCAGGGTTGATGACGATACCGCTTGCACGGCCCCGGCACTCCTGCACCCACGACACAAGCTCCCCCTCGCCATTGGTCTGGCGGAAATCAATCGTCACATCGAGCCGCTCCGCAGCCTGAAGGCACAGCTGCTCCACATCATCCAGTGTCGCTTCGCCGTAAATCTCAGGCTGCCGCAGCCCCAGCATATTCAGGTTCGGTCCGTTCAGGACAACAATAAGAGGTCGCTTCATCCGGACGGCTGATAGCATCTTCATCTTCATCAGGTAAAGCCACTTCTTATGCGGTCAGGCACCGTAATCTCTGTCCATTATCCAATGCTTTACCATCATCTGCAGGGCCAATGGTGGCTCATCTCTCCAAGTTGTGACACACTCACTGGAATCAGCAACATTATCGCCGTGGGTAACATGAAGGTACATTCCCCTTTCTCTGCTTCCATGGACTCTGTTTTCACCTCTTGGGAAAATAGACAGGCCCCTGCCACAATGCTCTTTCTGAAATATCTATCTATTCTTCTCGTATTGACCGCCATTACAGGCTGCCTGCCCGCAGCGGCCTCGACCATCCAGCAAAAAGATGCAGGGGTGAACACCGCAGATTCAACCGATCAACCCGCCACTGAAAGCGGACTGGCCAGCTGGTATGGAGGGAAGAAACTGGCAGGGAAACGAACTGCCAGCGGTGAACGCTTCCAACCCAACGCCATGACAGCCGCTCACCCCTCCTTACCTATGGGAACGAAACTGCTGATCCATTCCCCTCTCACGGGCCGTTCTGTCATTGTACGGGTCAATGACCGTGGTCCCATTGATAGCGACCGGATCCTTGACCTCTCAGAAGGGGCAGCAGCCAGCCTCGGGATTAGGAACCACGGTGTTAGCCATATCACCGCAACAGTGCTGCCCCTCCGTCATTCCCGCTTTCGCCACCCCACTACTATGCACAACATTCTTCAGGAAGAAGCACGTCAGGCCGAGAAAGTGGCACAGGATAGCCCGCTTAGATAACAGCCTCACTCATCAGCGGTTCGTTCCCTTAACAGGAACCCCCATCTCTTTACGAACGGTCCGCCGGTAACCTCGCTCTTCCAGCTCGGCATTCAGCACGGCTCCGAACAGCACAACGTAGGCACTGACAAACAGCCACATCATAACAGCAGCCACAGCCCCTAACGGGCCGTAAGTCGTGCCGTAACTGGCGAAGTGCGACACATACCATGAAAAACCAATGGAAACGCCCACCCAAAGCAAAGTTGCCAAAAAGGCACCGGGCAATATCCAACGCCAGGACGTCATACGCTCCCGGCATGGAGCGATGCGATACAGCACGATAAGTGCCATAAAGACAAAAAAGAGCATGATGGCGGGAGCCAGCCAACGCACGAGTACCGGCGTACCCTGCTCCACCAGAAAATGCAGCGATGGGGGGAAACTATCCATCGTCACACCCACATAACCCAGATAGCGTGGCAGATAATCCACGATAGCCGGTGCTGCCACCATAAGTGCCAATGTCAGGCAAGCCCCAATTACGGCCATAAGGGTCGTCCCGAAAGCCAGCACCTGAAAATGCAGGAAGCCACGGGTTTCTTTAGCATGATAGACGATATTTAGAGCGGACAAGATGGATTTGCTGCTAGCCGTGACCGACCAGAGTGCCACAAGTAAAGAAAACACCAGCCCCAACGTCAAAGAAGACTGAGGCTGGGTAACCAGAGCATGAACCCTATCGAAGATCAGGTCATAAGCCGCAGGCGGGAGGATATGTTTGACAACACCCAGCTGTTCTTCAGCCGTCTGCACGTCAAAAGCCAGCCCATAAACGGATATCAGTGCCGTCAGAGCGGGGAACAATGACAATGTCGCAAAAAAGGCGCATCCCGCCGCACTGAGGGACGTCTGGCTGTCCCCGCTATTGCTGAGGACCTGCCTGAAGGTGGCGATAAAGCCTTTCGGTGGTGGTGGAGGCTCCAATGGCATCTCGGTCTTGTCGGGCACGGGGTGCGCTCTTCCTCTCCCTATCACGCCGTGACATCAGGCCACGGCTCCATCATCACACTTTTTCCAGTTCAGCCTGAATACGGTTCCAACGTTCAATATTGTTCTGGGCATCCTTGACGAAGGCGGATTTTTTCACCCCACCAAGGAAAATACGCTGCATTAACCGTCCCAAACCACGGGTAGGTCGCTCAAACTGAATGAACAATATGCCACGCACCTCATCGGTGTTATTCTGCACCGTATGCTGGTAGGTATCATCAAAGATAAACATCCTGCCATTATCCCAGTGCAGCGTGTGATCTGCGACCCGAATCCAGCAATTATCACGATCTTGTGGAACCCCCAACCCTAGATGTGCGTTCAGCATCCCTTTGGTAACCCCTTTATGGGGGGGAATCTCCCCACCGGGCTCCAGAACGGAAAAGAGGGCAGAACAGAGGCCGGGAATCCCAGCAACAAGCTGGGCCGTAACGGGGGCTCTGGCACAATTCTCAGGCACAGGGATGCCATACCCATATAGGAAAAATGACTTCCAACGGCTATCTGGCGCAATGCGCTTATGGTCAGGAGAAAGGTCACGCAGAGGCGGAATGGCGTTACGCTCCGCCATGATAGCCTGAAACTCCTTCTGCATCAGCGGAGCCGCTTTCTCTAAGGCGGCGACCCAAGGAAACAGGTCATTATCTAACAAAGGTACATTAGGAACCAAGGACCCTTTGGCGATCAGCTCATTGAACCAAGGGCGCAACGCCTTGCCAACCCGTACAAAGAGGGGCCGTTTCATCCTGCCCTGATAACCCGTCTTCATTGTATCCTCCAGCTACAAAAAAACACGTCAAATCAGCCTGTATAGACCTCATTCTGTTGCCAGACCGATTTCATACAAAAGAAGTGTAACTTTCAATAGACCCGTTACTACTCTCCTGAACATTGCGGAGGAAAATCAGCCAGAACGGAAAAAAGAACTTTCCTCCACACCCTACGAAAAGCTGAACAATTATCACTTTTCCGTGATGAGAAGCCATACCCCAACGCCCTCGCTCCAGTTTCCCCTTGCATTGAAAGAAAATCTGGGCATTGTCACGCACTCCACGCAGCAACGCACGTGCCAATGGCCCTCATGAGGTTACGCAACGACGTCAAGCGCTCTGGCCCCGTACCGCCCTTGCCGACAAGGGGCAGGCGGAATCTCGCCGGTCCGTTCGACCGTTTCGCAACATCTCCCCCTCATGCCGGGGAGACTTTTAGGGGACGTGAGTATCATGACTCCCAAAATCGCCCGTTTTCTCACCGAACAGAAACCCGCCACACCTTGCCTTGTCGTAGATTTGGACTGCGTACGCGGGCAGTATCGTGCCCTGCATGATGCTCTTCCTTCTTCCCGAATTCATTACGCCGTCAAAGCCAATCCAGCCCCAGCCATCCTGAAAGAGCTGAACGCTCTCGGATCATTTTTCGACATCGCCTCCCCCGGCGAAATCGACCTCTGCATAGAAGCAGGCATTCCGGCGCAGAAGCTGTCCTTCGGTCATACCGTCAAAAACGTGCGGTCCATTGCCTATGCCCATCAGAAGGGCCTGACACTCTACGCTTTCGACTGCATAGAAGAGCTGGAAAAACTGGCCGAACATGCCCCCGGCTGCGAGGTTTTCTGCCGCCTTGGTGTCGTCAATACCGGGGCACAATGGCCCCTCTCCCGCAAATTCGGCACCACACCAGAAAGTGCCTTTGCCCTGCTTCAGCAGGCTCGTGATATGGGCCTGAAGCCCGCCGGCCTTTCCTTCCATGTCGGCAGTCAGCAGACCAATACGGAAGCCTATGGCGATGCCATCGCTCAGGCTGCCGACGTCTATCACCGCCTGTGCCAACAGGGCATCACGCTGGACTTCATTAATATGGGCGGAGGCTTTCCGACCTACTACAACAGTCCCATTCCCAGCATTGACCAATTCGGCAAAGCCATCTCAAACGCCATGACAACCCACTTCCCAGAGGGGGCACCCCGTATCCTGCTGGAGCCGGGCCGTTATATGGTTGGCAGTGCGGGCGTCGTGCATACCGAAGTCGTCCTCTCCAGCAAACGAGGCGGCGGAGACAACGCCCCCCGCTGGGTGTACCTGGATATCGGACGATTCGGCGGGCTGGCAGAGACGGAAGGTGAATCCATCCGCTACGCTTTCCAGACGCCCCATGATGAAAACACAACAGGCCGCTCCCCCTGCATCCTTGCCGGACCGACCTGCGACAGTATGGATGTGCTGTACGAGAAAAACCTCATCCCCCTGCCAGAAGAGCTGAAGGCTGGGGACAAGATCAACATTCTCGCTACCGGGGCCTATGTCTCCACATACTGCTCAACCGGATTCAACGGTTTCCCACCGCTGGATGAACATTACATCTAAGAAGCCCGGCAGGTACCGGATGATCCCACTTCATCCGGTATCTACCCTTCATCCAACTGGTCCGTTACTAGCTGGCTGCTTCAAGAGACTGCAACGACACAAGCCGATGATAGGCACCATCCTGTAGAGCCATCAGGCTCTCATGTGTGCCATCCTCAACAATCTGCCCTTGATGGAAGACTAAAATCCGGTCCAGATCCCGCACGGTGGCCAGACGATGCGCCACGACCAGCACAGTACGTTTTTCCATCAGGCGACCCATAGCCTCCTGCACCAACATTTCTGATTCGGAATCAAGGCTTGCTGTTGCCTCATCGAAAATCACGATCGGCGCATCAACCAGAAAAGCACGGGCAATCGCCACACGCTGACGCTCCCCACCAGAGAGCTTCACGCCACGTTCGCCAACCAGCGTATCGTACCCTTCGGCAAGACGAGTGATGAACACATCCGCATTGGCCAGACGAGCCGCCTTCACAATCTCCTCACGAGAAGCCTCAGGTCGCCCATAAGCGATGTTCTCCGCCAATGTACGGTGAAACAACACAGGCTCCTGCGGGACCAAAGCAATCTGACGCCGGAGGCTCTGTTGAGGAACATGGGCAATATCCTGATCATCAATCAGAATAGTCCCCTCATTCACGTCATAAAGACGCTGAAGAAGCCGTGTCAGCGTTGTCTTGCCTGACCCAGAAGCACCAACCAACGCCACACGACTCCCCGCTGCAATCTTCAAGGAAAGCCCCTGATAGATTGGCTTTTCCTGAGACGGGTAACGGAAGGTCACATCCCGCACATCAATCGCCCCGCCCCTCACGGCCAGCGGGACAGCATCCGGTGCATCCTGAATGGCCGGTTCGGTCGAGAACAGCCCGACAAGCTCCTCCATCTCATTGACGGACCGCTGAACCTGACTCACCTGCTGGCCAAGGTCCCGCAGATAACCCTGAATAAGGAACATCATCGTCAGGACATAGGCCACATCCCCCGGCCCGGCCACGCCTCGCCACCAGAGAATCACGGCCAGACCAATCATCACCACACGCATCAGCAGCGTATAAGAGGCCTGAAAATTGGCACTATTCGTGCCCCGGTACCAGCTATAATAGGTCTTCTCCGCCCACGTACGGGCGACATCATGAAGGTGCCCTTCTTCCCGCTCCTCGGCACCGAAACTTTTCACGACAGAGTTGCAGGTAACAGCATCACCCAACACGGCACCCATTCTGGAATCCCACTCATTGGAGATCCGGGCCGTAGGAGCCACATAACGCAGGGCCAACCAGATAGAGATGCAAGCAAACAGCACGACCATCGCCGCCAGCACCAATCCCATGAGAGGTGCCCTCACCAACAGGACAATCGTTGTCCCCAGCAGGACCAGAACCTCCGGGAGAATCAGCAGAAGCAGCGTATCGTCCAACGTATCAATGGCCCAGATTCCGCGAGTAATGCGCCGCACGGTGGACCCTGCGAAATTGTTGGCGTGCCAGTCTGAGGAAAAACGCTGCACACGAGCAAAAGCGTCATCCAAAACCCGGCGCATGACGGCAAGGCTGAGTTTGCTAATCCCCAGATAAGATGAACGTCGCCCCAGCACACCCACCAGCCCCAAAACCAGCAGACCGCCAACCATCAGCAGCGCATCATGCAGCAAATGCCCCCGCCCTCCACCTGCCGGAGAGCTAGAAATATCCCCTACCAGCCGTCCAGCCAGCAGAGGGGTGCAGATATCAGCCACCGTTGCCAGAGCCACACCGCCCAGCGTCCAGGCCAGAAGGGCCGGATGCCTTACCCAACGAGCCATCACAAAAGACAGTATCGCCCCAAAGGCGAGCGTCTTCATGCTGCTCTGTCCATCCTTACTCTCTGCCACGCCTATCTCTCCATCCATCAAGACCTGTCAAACCACACCTCATTGGCCTTCCGCTTGAAGAAAAACCCGACTCCCCTTAGGAACGGACAGAGTTTTCCCACAATGGCCGGACCTTCCATACCTCATGGCTTCTTCCAGCACGCCCCGCACACGCACGACAAAAACCCAGCCCCGCATGAGCCTGAAAGCCATTCGGGCTTTCCTGAGTGCGTTGGACAAAGCCCATCCTGATGCCCGCAGCGAACTCATTTACCGCAACACGTTCGAGCTGCTTGTCAGCGTTGTGCTTTCGGCACAGGCAACGGATGTTTCCGTCAACAAGGCCACCCGCGCCCTCTATGAAGAAGCCCCCGACCCTGCCAGCATGGCCGCACTGGGTGAGGAAGGCATCGCCCAGCATATCCGCACCATAGGGCTTTGGCGGTCCAAAGCCCATAATGTGGCCCTGCTTTGCCAGCAGCTTCTAGAAAAGCATGATGGTCAGGTACCCGATACCCGTGAAGCACTGGAGGCTCTGCCCGGCGTAGGCCGGAAAACAGCCAATGTTGTTCTCAACATCGCCTTTGACCAACCAACAATGGCGGTAGATACTCATATTTTCCGCCTCGGCAACCGTACAGGGCTTGCACCGGGCAAGACCGTCCGTGCCGTGGAGGATGAGCTGGTCCGCCGCATCCCCAAGGATATGCTCCGCCCGGCCCATCACTGGCTTATCCTTCATGGTCGTTATGTCTGCAAGGCCCGCACACCAGAATGTTGGCGTTGCCCCGTTACGGAATGGTGCCTCTTTAAGGAAAAGAACAAAATACCCCCCAAAAGATGAGCCTTACGACAAACGCAACATGAAGGCCTTTATTTTGTAAGGAAACTCTATAAAAGACCAATTTACTCCTTTAGTCATGATTAAACCATGAGATAAGCCATGAAATCGCCATCACTGGAAGAGACGGCCATCGTTTTCGGCACCAACGGCAAAGACCTCTGGGCCACGCTCTGCGCCATCCAGTCTGTCATGGCTCACAACTCCCGTACGAAACTTGATTTCCATATTCTCCATACGAATGTTGCTCCCGCCCTCCAGCTCATCATCAACGAACTGTTCCAAACAGACCACAGCCAACTAACCTTTCATGATGTCGGGCAAAAGGCCGCAGCCCTCCGCCTGCATACCCATCAGCGATGGCGCAATGAATGTTTCTATCGTTGTTACCTCCCCGTCCTTTTTCGGGATACTGCCTACGTTCTCTGGTTGGACAACGCCCTGCTCGTCACCGGGCCTCTGGCCCCTCTCCTGCACCACTTCCCCCGACAGGCCGGACTTGGTGCCGTAGCGGACCCTGTAGCCCAGATTCTCCGCCAGCATGAAGTGCCTATTCATACCCTGCTAGGCGATGCCCCCACCGCTGGCCTGCCTGACCTCACCCTACCCGATTATACCCGCCATCACCTGGCTCTTACCCGACCGGAAGACTACTTCAACAGCAGCATGATGCTGCTCTGCCCCCGGCTCATCTCACCTTCACAAATCAACCGTTGCTTCACCCTTGCGACACGCCCCTATCTCTGCCCCGAGACCGATATTCTCAATCAGGTCTTCCACGATCATGTCCATCTCCTGCCAGAACGCTGGAATTTCCTGACCGGCAAGCTGACAGAAAATCTCTGCCTTCATCTGCCAGAACACTGGAAGAAAAACCGAGAACGTGAACGACTGAAACGCTGCATCATCCAATTTCCCGAAGGTGCCAAACCGTGGGAGGACCCCACACTGCCCGGTGCCAGCCATTATCGCCGCCTCTCGGCCACATTGGAGCAACGCCTCAGCCGTATCGCTCCATCGCTAATCCGCACATTATGCGGTGCCTAACCACAAATCATTCTGCCTGAGCCAACGGGAAAGGCGTAACCTGCTGAAACTGCCCTCCCCCAGCCCAGAGACGATCCCCCTGCATCATTCTATCCGACACAAGCCGAACGGTCCCAGCCCCTGTATCATACACGGCCCAACTCCCCTCACGCCGCCCATCCTCTGCGCTAAGCTGACGAACAGATGGACAAAGCGGATGCTGGTCTCCCAAACGAACCTCCAGCACAACATCCCGGCATGACACCCCTTCGACCTCATCTGGCCCATCCACACCACGCCACAAAATGACTCTCCCAGCCCGCAAACGCAGGCGACACAAGCCCGCCGCACAATCCGGTATGCCGATATTCTGCGCTCTCCATCCAAGGGCACGCTGCATCTCCTGAAGAGCCAGCCCGGAGCTGGGCCGTCCCTCCATCACACGCATCCCTCCTTCTTGCCGAATGGCCAGAACAGGCCCCGGCTCCACCAAAAGCATCACAGGACGATCGATCAACCAGACCGTCACCAATGCCCCCACCATCACTCCAACACCGAGCAAACGACACCGGCCCTGCCACAGACACAACACTGCCAGCCCCAGCATAAACAGACCCACGCTCCATGCCGGGAAAGATGGTACCGGCCATGAAGCCAACGGTGCCGATGCCACATTCCCCGCCAGCCAGCCGATAAACCTTATGCCCAGCCCCATCACATGCAGCGGACCAGAAGATAGACCAAAAGGCATTAAAAGCAGGGCCATCAGCCCAGCGGGCATCACCCACACGCCCATCAACGGCACAGCCAACAGATTCGCCACGATAAACCACGGCTGGAACACTCCAAAATACGCCATGCTCAACGGGAGGGTCGCAAAGCCAGCCAACAAAGAGGTCATGCCCAATGTTGCCAACAGAGCAGCCCCCCGCCGCCACAGAGCCGGAGGCTGCCGCCCATGATGACCACCCAGCCGGAGCAGTCCGCCACGCCATGCTTCATACCCGGCAATCAGAGCCATCACAGCCGCAAAAGACATCTGAAAGGACACATCCAGCACCAGAGAGGGCGACATGACCTCCAGTGCCAGACAGATCAGCGCAAGCCCCCGCATGGAGACAGCCCGCCTTCCCAACAATAAGGCCAGCACAGCCAGCCCGGCCATTCCCAACGCCCGCAATCCCGGCACATGCAAGCCCGTCAAAACAACATAACCTGCCCCGGCGACAAAGGAGACCATCATGGCGACCTCCCGGCAGGGCCAGTGAGCGGACAGACGTTGGGACAGGCTCATGCAGCGTCTGGTCACGGTAAAAACCAGCCCCATGACAAACCCCAGATGCAACCCTGCCACAGCCAGAAGGTGCGCCAGACCAGATGCCGCATAATTCTGCCGCGTCTCCGCGGAAAGACGACCCGTCTCACCACATAATATAGCCGCCGCTACAGCCCCCTCCTGCCCGGGCAACGTAGTTTCAATGAGCTGGGCCACCCTCTGGCGTAGATGTGCCAGCCCACTGCCCAAACGAGTGACAAAATCACTTTCATGCGGAAGCGTCACAGGCTGCGGGGGTGAAAGAGCCAAGCCTGCCCCGGCACGCCCTGAGAACCAAGCCGCCCTCTGCCCATCATATCCCCCCGGCCAGAGCGGCGGAGAAGGCGAGCGTAACAGTGCCCGCAGCCGAACAGCCTGCCCAATCGCCAGCCCTGAGAGGAGACCCTTCTCCTGCTCCTTTCTTGGTAAGAAAGTAACGATTACACGCCGTTGCAAGGGAGCCATGCCCTCATACCAAGGAGAATCAAAAACAGCTCCGTCCACTCCAATGTGCCAGCCGGGTCTTTGCCCCTCATGCCGACCGGAAAGTGGCTCCAGCACGGCCAGTCGCCCTTCTAGCCAGACAGATTCCATAGGTAGAAGCGGCATGGGAGACTGCCGGACAGCCTGCCCATAGGCCAGCAAAAACCCCGAACCGACCGACAGAAAGCCACCCCCCAGACAATAAGCCAGAATCTGCCAATTTGCGGCCCGTTCCGTTGCAGCTACCATCTGGCGGCTCCCAATCAGCAATACCACCCCCATAAGAGCCAGAACGCCCATCGTCAGACGGAGCCCACACGAAGGTTCAGCCAAGAGGAAAAAATACCCCACAATGCCCAAAGCAACACCAACGGGCAGCCAGCAGGTCAGGCGGCTCCCCTGCTGGGCCAGCCCTCCTGCCACCCTTCCGACCATGCCAGTCCCCATCATCTGCTCCCTGCACCACCACGGCCACCCTCATTCCATAAATGCCGCAGCCTGTGATAAAGCCCATGATGACACATTGAAGTGGATAGCCCGACCCAACCCGGCATGTTATAAGGCCTGCTCATGAAGATCCGTACCCGTTTTGCCCCCTCGCCCACCGGCCTGCTCCATATCGGCAACGCCCGTGCTGCCCTGTTCAACTATCTCTTCGCCCGCCATCACGGGGGAGAATTTGTCCTGCGCATTGAGGATACGGACCGGGAACGCTCTACCCAACATGCCGTAGATGTCATCTTTGATGGCCTGAAATGGATGGGACTGGACTGGGACGGCGAACCCGTTTTTCAGGCCACCCGGCAGGAACGTCATGCAGAGATCGTAGCCCAGCTCATGGAAAAGGGCATGGCCTATCGCTGCTACTGCACGCCCGAAGAGCTGGCCGCCATGCGTGAAAAGGCCCGTGCCGAAAAACGCCCACCCCGCTATGACGGCACATGGCGTGACCGTGACCCCTCCGAAGCCCCTGAAGGCGTGCCCTATGCCATCCGCCTCAAAGCTCCGAAAGAAGGTGAAACTATCATCAAAGACCTCGTGCAGGGAGAGGTCCGTGTCGCCAATGCGGAAATGGATGACCTCATCCTACTCCGCTCCGATGGAACACCGACTTACCTGCTCGCCGTGGTGGTAGATGACCATGATATGGGCATCACCCATGTCATGCGGGGTGATGACCATCTGACCAACACCTTCCGTCAGGCCATGATCTACCGGGCCATGAGCTGGGACCTGCCAGAATTCGCCCATCTGCCCCTCATTCATGGGCCGGATGGGGCCAAACTCTCCAAGCGTCATGGTGCCCAGTCCGTCGTTGATTTCCGTGAGGAAGGCATCCTGCCGGAAGCCCTGTGCAACTATCTGCTGCGCCTCGGCTGGGGACATGGCGATGCGGAAGTGCTGGACCGTGAAGAGCAAATCAAACTCTTCGACATGGACGGCATTGGCCGCTCCCCTTCCCGGATGGATTACGTCAAGCTCGGCCATCTCAATGGCATCTGGATGCGCCGTGCCAATGATGAACGGCTGACCGCTCTGGTCATGCAGCGTCTGGAGCAGCGTGACGACCTGGACCATGACGAAACGGTCCGTGCCCGTGTTCTCGCCCTCATGCCGGGGCTGAAAGAACGAGCCAAGACAGTCGTGGAGCTGGCTGAAAATGCCTCTTTTGCCGGGCTGCGCCTTCCACTAACCATCACACCCAAGGCTGAAAAGCATCTTGGCGAAGACGGGAAGAAAGTCCTCGCCGGACTGGAGGAGAAACTCGCTGCGCTGGAACCCTTCACCGCTGAAGGAATCGACAGCACCCTACGGGCCTTCGCTGCCGAGCATGAGCTGAAGCTGGGTGCCGTTGCTCAGCCTCTCCGTGCCGCCATGACAGGCACGACCACTTCTCCCGGCATTGATCTCACACTCGCCGCACTGGGGCGGGATGAGGTCCTCGCCCGCATCCGGAGTGTCCTGTCCGCATGAGCCTTACACACCACACGCCCCATCTTCTTGGCATTGAGGGCATGACAGAGAAGGACATCACGCCTTTTCTGGACCTCGCCGAAAGCTACGCTCTGCTCAGCCGCTCCCGCAATGCACCGCGGGACGTGCTGCAGGGCCGTACCGTCATCAATCTTTTCTTTGAAGACAGCACACGCACACGCACCAGCTTCGAGCTGGCCGCCAAGCGGCTGGGTGCCGATGTGGTGAACATGACCGTTGCCACAAGCTCGGTCAATAAAGGGGAAACCCTGCTGGACACGGCCTCCACCCTAAACGCCATGCATTGCGACCTTCTGGTCGTCCGCCATGCCCAGAGCGGTGCCCCGGCCCTGCTCTCGCAGAAGGTCGAGGCCAGTGTCGTCAATGCCGGTGACGGGATGCATGAACATCCCACGCAGGCCCTGCTGGATGGCCTGACCATACGGCGGCATTTCGGCCGCCTCAGCGGGCTGAAAATCGCCATCTGCGGGGACATCGCCCATAGCCGTGTAGCTCGCTCGGATATCCATCTCCTTCGAGCCATGGGCAATGACATCCATCTGGCGGGCCCTCCCACCCTGCTCCCCGGTGCCCTCGGCACTCTGAGCGGTGTCACCCTGCATCACAATATTGATGACGCCCTGAAGGATGCGGATGTCGCCATGTGCCTCCGTGTTCAGCGGGAACGCATGGGCAGCGGGCTTGTTCCCAGTGCCCGGGAATATTTCTCCCTCTTCGGGCTGGACCGCCGCCGCCTCGCATTAGCCAAGCCGGGAGCGTTGGTGATGCATCCCGGCCCGATGAACCGAGGTGTAGAAATTGCCTCCGATGTTGCCGATTCGCCCCAGAGCGTCATTTCCGAACAGGTCGAGATGGGCGTAGCCGTCCGCATGGCCGTGCTTGACCGTCTCTCCCGTATGAAGAATCCCGCATGAGCAGTATCCTTTTTGAGAATGTCCGCCTGATCGACCCCGCCTCCGGGCGGGATGGCAAAGGAAGCCTGCTGGTCGAAAAAGGCCGTATTGCCGCCATCGACCCCAAGGAAACACCGAAAGCCGCCCGCATTGTGGATGGCAAAGGGGCTGTCCTGTGCCCCGGCCTCGTGGATATGCGGGCCAGTTTTGGCGAACCGGGGGCTGAATATCGGGAAAGCATCGATTCCGGCATTCAGGCCGCTGTGGCAGGCGGAATTACCTCTCTGGCCCTGCTGCCTGATACCGACCCAGCCATCGATAATCCGGCACTCGTCCACTACATACGCCGCCGGGGGGAGGAAACAGGCCTTGTTTCCATCCATCCTTATGGTGCGCTGACAAAAGGCTGTGCCGGTGTGGAAATGGCCGAAATCGGCCTGCTGAAAAAAGCTGGGGCCGTTGGCTTCACCGATGGGGCCCGTGCCATTGCCGACACCAAGCAGATGCGCAACCTGCTGGCCTATTCAGGCTTTCTAGATACGGTCATCATTCTACACCCAGAAGACCCGTCTCTAGCCAAAGGGGGCTGCGCCACAGCCAGCCCGCAGGCCGTAAAGATGGGCCTGCCGCAGATTCCTGCCTGTGCCGAGGCCATGATGGTAGCCCGTGACCTCCGCCTTGCCGAACTAACCGGGGCACGCATCCATTTCGGGCATGTCTCCACTGGCGAGGCTCTTGGCCTGATTGCTGATGCCAAGAAGCGAGGAATCCGTGTCACCTGTGATACGGCACCTCCCTATTTCGCCATGACAGAAGCAGATATTGGCGATTTCCGCACCTACGCCAAACTCTCCCCGCCTCTGCGGCTGGAAGCTGACCGTAAGGCCGTGCTGGCCGGTCTGGCTGATGGCACCATTGATGCCATCGCCTCCGACCACAGTCCGGCTGATGCCGATGACAAGCGTCTCCCCTTCGCACAGGCCCGTGCGGGTGGGACCGGGCTTGTCACCCTGTTGGGCGTGACACTTCGGGCAGGACTACCCCTGCTGGATGCGCTGCGTCTGCTCACCGTAGCCCCGGCCCGTCTGTTGGGGCTGGAAGCTGGCACGCTCGCCATCGGTGCAGCAGCCGACCTCTGCCTCTTCAACCCTGAAGAAGAATGGACGGTCGCAGCAGGCACTCTGCCCGGTCGGGCACAGAACACCCCCTTTGATGGTCAGACCCTCAAAGGCCGTGTCCTGCGGACTTTCCATCATGGGAAAGAAGTCTTCACCGCCGAAGGTCTCTCTTCATGAGCGGTATCCTGACCTGGACCCTCATGCCGCCTAGCCTGCCCGTCATCGCTCTTGTGGCGTATCTTCTGGGCAGTATCCCATTTGGCCTCCTACTCACGGCGATGAGTGGGCAGGGTGACATCCGGCGTATTGGCTCCGGCAATATCGGGGCCACCAATGTGTTGCGGACAGGTCGTAAAGGACTCGCTGCGGCCACCCTTCTACTGGATGCCTTCAAAGGGCTGCTAGCTGTCCTACTGGCAGAGGCTCTCTCACCGCACAACACGGCTCTCTGCCTCTCCGTGGCAGGATGTGCCGTCGTGTTGGGGCACTGCTTCCCTATCTGGCTGGGCTTTCGGGGTGGCAAAGGGGTCGCTACGGGAATCGGCGTCTTCTGGGGTATGTGCTGGCCGGTCGGGCTGCTCTGCACAATCCTTTGGCTAGCCGGGGTGCGCCTCAGCAAGATTTCCTCTGTCGGAGCATTGCTCGCTTTTCTAGCAGCACCTTTCCTGATGGTGGCCTTTTCCTTAGCCCCCATCATGTCCGCCCGGCCTATTGCAGCGGCCCTGATTACTCTGCTGATTCTTCTGCGCCATTACGGCAATATCGCCCGCCTCTGCAGCGGAACGGAACCTCGTGTCGGGCAGAAGTAATCCTGCTGCGTTACCAGAAACCGGCCTGACAGCAACAGAGCGTCTAGCCCGCCTACGGCTGGCCCGGACAAAAGGCATTGGCAGTGCTACATTCAGCCGTCTGATGGGCCTTTATGGAACGGCAGAACAGGCCATTACGGCTCTGCCTGTCCGTGCCCGCCTTTCTGACCGTCCAGAACCCGCCATCCCCTCCGCCTCACAGATGGAGGATGAAATCGCCTGGTTGGAACAGCAAGGAGCCTGCCATCTACTGCGTTCAGATGCAGCCTACCCAGGCCTGCTTGCTGGCCTGCCTAATGCGCCCGTGCTGCTCTTTGCTCAAGGCAAGACAGCATTGCTCTCTGCTCCATCCCTTGCCATTGTCGGTGCCCGCAAAGCCTCTAGCCCTGCTCTAAAACTGACGGAAAATTTTGCTGCTGGACTGGCAGAAGCCGGGCTAACCATCATATCCGGCCTTGCCCGTGGGATTGATGGTGCCGCCCATCGCAGTGCCCTTCCCTTTGGACGAACCATCGCTGCCCTGCCCGGTGGGCTGGATGTCACCTACCCACCCGAACATGCCCGACTGCAGGCAGACATAGCCCAGCAAGGATGTCTGATTACGGAATATCCGCCCGGTATGCCTGCCAATGCCCGGCATTTTCCACGCCGCAACCATCTCATCGCTGGGTTGGCCCGGGGCTGTCTGCTTGTCGAAGCAGCCAGACGCTCCGGCACACTCATTACGGCTCGACTCGCCCTCAGCTTCCGGCGACTCCTTTTCGCCGTGCCCGGCTTTCCCGGAGACCCACGCTCCAGCGGAGGGAATGACCTGCTGAAACAAAACCAAGCCATATTAGTCGAGCAGTTTCAGGACGTTCTCACAGCGTTGGAAGGTGCTCCCCTGCCGGATAGGGGGCTAGCACCATGGGAAAGGCCCCCTCCACGGCAGCCATCGCTTTTTGCTCATACAGGCGACTCCAACAGGCAGAAGACGGCATCACGTCCTGCCATAACAGCCATGCCTGCCCAGCAGAACGCCCCTGCAACGGAGGAAGATATCCGGACATCGGATGAAAAAAATATCCTCTCCCTGCTGGCACATACCCCCTCCACTGTTGACGAGATTGCATCACGCTGTCAGTTGTCCATCTCAGAAGTTGCGGCAATACTCATCGAACTGGAGATCAACGGGACTGTCCAACGCCATGAAGATGGACAGATCACACGTCTCCACTAGCGGGCATCAGCCATAGGCAACCTATCGTCAGAACACCAGAGACCGGGAAAAACTCATGGCAGTGAAGAATGTTGTGGTTGTTGAGAGCCCTGCCAAGGCAAAGACCATCAACCGTTATCTCGGCAGCGATTACACCGTTATCGCCTCCTTTGGCCATGTGCGTGACCTTCCCCCCAAAGATGGCAGTGTCCGCCCTGACGAGAACTTTGCCATGTCATGGCAGACGGATGAGCGTGGCTCAAAACAAATCACCACCATTGCCAAGGCTCTCAAGGGAGCCAGCAAACTGATTCTCGCCACCGACCCGGATAGAGAAGGCGAAGCGATTTCATGGCATGTCCGCAGTGCCCTTGAGGAAAAGAACCTCCTGAAGAATATTGAGGTCGAGCGGGTTACCTTCAACGAGATCACCAAAAACGCCATCGCTGCGGCCATGAAAGCCCCCCGCACGCTAGACCGGCCCCTGATTGACGCCTATCTGGCTCGCCGTGCGCTGGATTATCTGGTTGGATTTACCCTGTCCCCCGTTCTCTGGCGCAAACTGCCCGGCAGCCGCAGTGCAGGGCGTGTTCAGTCCGTTGCCCTGCGCCTGATCTGCGAACGGGAAGCGGAAATCGAAGTCTTCAAACCCAGAGAATATTGGAGTGTGGAAGGTCTCTTCACCACACCCGCGAAAGCAGACTTCTCGGCAAAGCTGACCCATCTTGAAGGCAAGAAGCTCGACCAGTTTGCCCTACCGAATGAAGAAACGGCCCATAAGGCCCGTGATCTGGTCCGTTCCTCTGCGCTCAGCGTGCGGAAGATTGAACGCAAGCGGACACGCCGTAACCCAGCACCGCCTTTCACCACCTCCACCCTTCAGCAGGAAGCCTCCCGCAAGCTGGGCATGAGTGCCCAGACCACCATGCGTACCGCTCAGCAGCTCTATGAGGGTGTGGACCTGAATGGTGAGACGGTCGGTCTTATCACCTATATGCGTACCGATGGCGTCACCATGGCATCGGAAGCCGTGCAGGCCATCCGCTCCCATATCGGCTCCGCCTTCGGCAAGGAATACTGCCCGGACAAACCACGTTCCTACGCCACGAAGGCCAAGAATGCGCAGGAGGCCCATGAGGCCATCCGTCCAACCGATGTTGCCCGCACACCGGCGGCGGTGGCTTCTGTCCTTACTACAGACCAAAAGCGGCTTTATGAACTGATCTGGAAACGGGCCGTCGCTTCCCAGATGCAGTCTGCCGAGCTGGACCAGACCGCCGTCACTATTGGGGACGACAAAAACCAGACCCTTCTGCGAGCTACCGGCTCCATCATCGCCTTTGATGGCTTCCTGAAGCTCTACATTGAAGGGCATGATGATAAGGAAAAAGGCAGCGACGATGACCAGAACCGCCTGCTCCCTGCCATGCAGGAAGGCGACCGTCTGGGCACAAAGGACGTCAAAGCCGAACAGCACTTCACCCAGCCGCCGCCCCGCTATTCCGAGGCGTCACTGGTCAAGAAGATGGAAGAGATCGGCATCGGCCGTCCCTCCACCTATGCTTCCATTCTTAGTGTCCTGCGGGACCGCAATTATGTGCGTCTTGATGCCCGCCGTTTCGTGCCGGAAGACCGGGGCCGTCTGGTCACGGCCTTCCTGACCTCCTTCTTCCAGCGTTATGTGGATACAGGCTTCACCGCCTCGCTGGAGACGCAGCTGGATGACATTTCTGACGGACGGGCTGACTGGCATGATGTCATGTCCGCCTTCTGGCATGACTTCTCTGCCACGGTTGCCAAAACAAAAGACCTGAAGATTTCCGATGTCATTGATGCTCTGGATCAGGACCTCGGAAATCATTTCTTCCCCACCCGCCCGGATGGCAGCGACCCAAGGAGCTGCCCTTCCTGCTCTGATGGCAGGCTGGGCCTCAAGCTGGGCCGTCATGGTGCCTTCCTCGGCTGCTCCAACTATCCGGACTGCCGTGTCACCCGGCCGCTGGCGGTCGATAATGGCGAAGATTCGGCCCTGCCGGACGGTATGCGCCTGCTAGGACACGACCCTGCCACGGGTGAGGATATCACCCTCCGCCGTGGACCTTACGGGCTGTATGTCCAGCGTGGCGAACCAGACCCGGAAGACAAGAAGGCCAAACCGAAACGGGCCACCATCCCCAAGGACCGCAATGGGGAAGAACTGACCCTGGAAGAAGCTGTCGGCCTGCTCTCTCTCCCCCGTGAGGTCGGCCCGCATCCGGAAACAGGCGAGATGATTACCGCCGGCCTTGGCCGCTTCGGGCCGTTCGTCAAGATGGGCAGCATCTATGGCACGCTCAGCAAAGATGATGATGTCCTGACCATCGGGCTGAACCGGGCTGTTGATGCGCTGGCCAAGAAGCTCGCCTCCATCCGTACTCTGGGAACACACCCCAAGGATGGCGAGGCCGTCATGGTCCGTAAGGGGCGGTTCGGCCCCTATGTGCAGCATGGTCAGACCATCGCCACCCTCCCCAAAGGGGACTCGATGGACGATGTAACGCTGGAAGAGGCCCTCACGCTGCTGGCAGAAAAAGGAAAGCCACTGAAAGGTGGCCGCAAGACAGCCACGAAAAAAGCGGCAGCAAAAAAGGCCACCACCAAGAAAAGTACAGCCTCCAAAAGCACTACGAAAAAAGCAAGCAGCACGAAAACCGGAACTGCTAGCACCACGAAGAAAAAAAGTACCTCTACAAAAACGGCCAGTACTGCCAAAACCACAAAAACCAGTACCCGCAAGAAGGATGCTTCACAGAAAACCGTCAGCAAGGATGATCTCCCTTTCTGATTTCCCTTCTTCCAGCAATGCGGCATAATGGGTTGGAGACGTCTTTCTACAAAGGATGCGCCTCCAGCCCATAACGGGTATGTTCGGCCCCGCCCGGTCCTGCCTCTAAAAGAAACAGTATGGCAATGTACCGGTCTTTTCATTCTTCCTTTCCTTCATTAATCCGGTCCATCGCATCTATGATGCCAGTTCGCCCCTTGCGTCCCATCTGCACAGCCCTTGCCGGGGTCACCCTTTCCGGGATGCTGATATCCGGCCCAGCTACTGCACAGCCTGTTCAGGCGCACCCGTTCTGGCATCAGCTACTCCATCATTTCGTCACTTCCTCGCAGGCTGTATCCTTGTCTCAGGCCGGGGCTCCACCCACAAAAGAAGCGCACCCAACGACAATGGGCAACGCTGCTCCCCTGCCCCAGTCCACCCCACCCTCTGGCACAGCCGCAGCCCCTGCACTCCCCGAGCTTACCGATGAAGACCGACAGGCAGAGCTGACATTATCCACTGCCCTCACATTCATGCTGCCACGGACGCTGGCACCACACACACCACAAGAACTCTGCCTCTGGGGAATGCAGGCCCTACTAGAAATACCCCAATCCCTGAAAGCAGCGGACCAAGGTCAGACTCCATCAGTCAGTTTCACCTTTACAGTTCAACCGGGAACCATATTCAGCCCAGCCCGTGTGAGCCTGCTATACGACCGTCATCCGTTGCTCTCCACCCTTGCGCCCAATAAGGATGATGTAGCGGGTTGGAGCCATCTGAGCCTCCAGCTCATTGCTCTTCTGCGACGGGATGTGCCCCAGTTCCAGACCATGAGCGATGAAACCCTCCTGAACCGTTTCCTTAATGGAATGCTGGCCAGACTGGATCCTTACTCCCGCTATCAATCGCCGCCGCCGCCGCCAAGCCGGTCCGACACAGCCACGCATGATCAGATACCGCCTGAACCTCCTGCAAGCGTTGGTCTAACTCTCCGCAGGACACGAGCCCATTTTCCCATTGTTGCAGCACTCAACCTCAATAGTCCCTTATGGGATGCTGGCATCACACCGGGCGACAGCCTGACTGGCCTTGACCATCAAAGCACTCGCCAGATGGCACTTCCTGACCTTCAATCTATGCTAACCGGCCCTATTGGCAGTACCGTAACATTGGAGTTTCGCACTCAGGATGGTCATCACCTCATACGGAGCTTCACCCGTGGACGCATGGCCGATGAAAGCGTTTTCCCTGAACAAGCAGGCCGCTACCCCATATTACGGGTCACTCATTTCTCCAGCCGCACGGCAGAAGAAGTCAGCCAGTATCTATCCATTCTTCTGCCAGATACCCCCCTTGACAGCAGCTCAACCAAATCATCCCCAGCACCGACCTTACCCGGCCTTGTGCTGGACCTACGGGGCAATCACGGTGGCATTCTGCAACAGGCCGTCATGACGGCAGCCCTTTTCCTCGATCATGGCGTGGTTGCCACAACCGAGGGACGAGCTACAGAGGCTAATCACGTTTGGAGCATTCAGGGAGGAGACCTGACCAATAATACTCCCCTGGCCCTATTGGTTGATCAAAACACGGGCAGTGCAGCCGAAGTTCTAGCGGCAGCACTGGCCGACCAGCAACGGGCAGTCGTAGCTGGCAGCAGCACCTTCGGCAAAGGCATGGTACAAGTCTCATCCATCATGCCTAACGGTGGCCACCTCTCCCTGACATGGGCACATATCACAGCCCCTCAGGGGTGGGCCTTACAAGGGCTTGGCGTGCTACCCCAGCTCTGTACAAATCCGCAAGGACAGTTCTCTCTGCAAGAGCAGTTAACGGCTCTTCGGGATGGACATTCCCTCATGACCGATGCGCTGCGTCAATCCCGTCACATCCATGCAGATAGTCCCGAGAAAGCACGCCTCGCCCTAAGAGAAGTCTGCCCCCCCGCACCTTCTGGTTCGGCTGACCTATCCGCCACACTCGCACTTTTCATCCTGCCTCACGCCTACCACGCAGCTATCCTGCCGCTACCAGACAGTGCCACATCCCACCTAGTAACGCCGGCTACCCCTTAACAACGTCTCAATCATCCTCTTAAGGAGCCCCCCTATGGTCTATGGTCTGAAAACAGGATTTTGGGTCCGGGCAACTCTCCGACGCCTCAACCAAAATGGTCTAATCGCTGTCATCGCCCATAAAGGCGATGAAGATGCGGGCAGTGTCTTCATCCTCCTAAATGACAGAAAAGGGAAAGCCGCCATATTACGGGAACAGAGCGCAACATGGCACCGCCAGTCATTTGAGGACACCAATGAAGAAAGTGCCATGATGCAGGCAAATGCCTATCTGGAGCGACAGAAACGCTACGATCCCGACCTCTGGATCATTGAAATGGATGTTCCTGACAGTGCCCATCCATTAGAAAATGAGATACCAACACGCCATCTCGGCCATGATGACTGACCAGCCGGAACGCCCTTCTCCCGCTAAAGCAACCACAAACTGCCACGGCCTTCAATATATGCTTCATTAACCTGTAACCCATAGGACACATCTTCCCCTGATTCAGGTGAAGACGGTATAGGTATTTCCGGGCAATCCATTGCGTTTGTTCCAACTTTCAGTGAAAAGGGTAACCACCTGTCTGGCTGGAGAGTAATTACATGATCGCACGCACCTCCATTACATCACTGCTGACCCGCAGCGCTTTTGTCGCTTGCCTGTCAGCCATGGCGTTTGGTGTGGCGAAAGCGCAGCCTGTCCGTGGCCTTTATGTCGCCGGGGCAGCTGGAGCTAGCTTCAACCAGTCTCAAACCGTTAACCCCCATACAAAGCTCTTCGCCCATGGGCGTGACGACTTCGCAACGGGTATTACCGGTCTGGGCAGCATCGGTTGGGGGCTGGGAGATGGCTTCCGTGTGGAGCTAGAAGGCAACTACCGCAATAACCGCCTGTCCCGCTTCCATTCCCCCGGTTTCAGCAGCACAGCACATGGCCACCAGCAGAAATATGGTGGTATGGCCAATGCCCTGTTCGACATGGATATCGGCCAGAACTGGATCTACCCTTATTTTGGTGCGGGTATCGGCTACGGCAACCAGTTCACCAATACCCGTATTCAGGGAACCGGAGCCGATAAAGGATATAAACAGCGGACACGTGACAGTGCCGGTGGGTTTGCCTATCAGGGAATCTTCGGGCTTTCCTTGCCCGTGCCGTGGGTTGTTGGTCTTTCCACAACGATGGAATACCGCTTCTACACCATTACAGGCCGGCACAGACATTACACCGTGGCGTCCTATAATATTGCCAACCCCGAGAGTGGTCCTGTCGGTGGCAAACGGGGAAGCCGGACAGACTTCAACCATTCTCTGATGCTCGGACTCCGGTATGAGTTCAACCCTGCTCCGCCACCACCGGCACCAAAGCCGACTCTCTCCACCCCTGCTCCGGCCCCTGTCCGTACCTACCTTGTTTTCTTCGACTGGGATCGTGACAGCTTATCTGACCGGGCACGTGCGATTGTAGAAACAGCCGCCCGTAGCTCTACATCAGCTCAATTCACCCGGATCCAGGTCAATGGTCATGCCGATTCCTCCGCTGCTCATCCGGGCAGCAAAAAGGCGCAAGCCTATAACATGGCTCTATCTCTCCGCCGTGCGCAGGCCGTCAAAGCTGAGCTAATCCGTGATGGCGTGCCGGCTGGCGTAATTGACGTTCACGGCTTTGGTGATTCAAGACCACTCGTTGCCACCCGCCCCGGCAAGGCAGAAGCTCAGAATCGCCGGGTGGAGATTGACTTCCAGTAACCCGACAGCTTCCGAGGCTGGCCTACTCTCCTGAGTAGCCAGTCTCCACCGCAGTGATGGAACACCAACAATAAAGAAGGGCCAGACACGATGAACAGTGTCTGGCCCTTCTTTTACAGGGGGTAAAGCTTATTACTTTGTACTGGTTGCCGCTTTATGCACGCTGGCAGCATGATGCACCGTCCGGGATGCCGTATGATGGACAGTGTGAGTAGCTTTCGTCCCAACAGATTCGACAGTTTTCTTTTCCGACTCTACCGCCGGTGCCGCTGTAAGAGCAGCCTGCTCGACCTGAACACGGACCTGAAGCTGACGACGAGGTTGGGCGTGAGCGGGAATTAACTCCACAGTAAAAGCGTCTGCCCCTTTATAATCCGCAGCGGGAGTGTATTCCACATAAGTGCGGCCATTATAGTTATAAAGGAAGGCTTTTCCATTTTCAGGAGGCGGTACCAGACCGAAGGAAACATAGCTGCCCCCACCGCCCTTGCTGATGGAAAACGGGCACATGCCACCATCACCCGCACTAACTGTCATACTCACACTCATGCGGCCCGTTGCGGCGTCCGTCTGCACAGGCGAGACCTCACAATGAGCAGCCCGCTTCTCATTAGCAAAAGGATTGGGAGAAATCGCAACGCCATCCGGCCCTTTTGACTGCTGGCCGACACACCCGCCAAGGGCCAGAAGAGTTGCTCCCACAACCCCAGCCCGCACTAGAAACCTGCTCTGCTGCACAGTCCACTCCAGAGAAAACTAAAAACAGATGCAAAAGGCATCTCCGGGCTCTACCCGCAATCCGCCAGTTACACGTACGCACGATACGCTTTCAATACCGACATGAGAATGAGGTCTTCCATATTTCTTTCTCTACCCATCATGATTAACGCTTCCTTCATCATCCCGCAGCCATACCCACCAAAGAATTGCTCGTGTCAGGGCAGACTTTTCTAAATGTCCATGATATAGGCAGTGAACCTGTCAGCGGGAGTTTTCATATGTCTCTTCTGTTTCCCAGCCTGTCCTTTTGCAGAACTGGGCTGGCTCTTGCCACTGCAACTTTTTTTGCCCTCGCCCCTTCCTCATGGGCGGCAGCTTGCCATTCTTCCGCAGAAGACCACTCAGCCTTCAATCTGGCCGGTCTGAAATCAGAACTCATGGTAACGGCCCTCTCCTGCCAAACGCAGGACCGCTACAACCATTTCATCGTGCGCTTCCGCCCTATTTTGACAGATTCCGAGAAGCGACTTGATGCCTACTTCCGTCGTACCTTTGGCCGTCAAGCGCAGAAGAAACATGATGACTACATCACCCAGCTGGCTGATGTGCAGTCTCTGGGCGGGTTAAAATCCGGTACGGCATTCTGTGCCCAACGCGTACCCATGTATGACGAGATTGAAGCTCTGGACGATTCGAACAACGACCTCGCCCATTATGCCGAGGCCAAGGATATCGTTCAGCCCTCATCCTACGAAAGCTGCACAGCTCCCCCGCCGCCGCACAGGACCAAGAGCCACCATAAACGCTGAGGCTGGCCCTCCCTTCCCTCCTACGCCCCGACAGACAGGATTACAGTATGGCCGATATGTTCGAGCAGGCTTCAGCACCTGCCCCCTCCCATGTACAGCCAACTGACCATTATGACGCCGGGGCTATTGAAGTTCTTGAAGGGCTGGAACCTGTTCGCCGTCGTCCCGGCATGTATATCGGCGGTACAGATGATACCGCCTATCATCATCTGGCCTCCGAAATCATTGATAACGCCATGGATGAAGCCGTGGCCGGTCATGCAACGACAATCGAAGTCCGGCTGGAAGATGCCTACACCCTGATGGTTCGTGACAATGGTCGTGGCATCCCGACAGACCCTCATCCCCGCTTTCCCAAGAAGTCGGCTCTTGAGGTCATTTTCACCACGCTTCATGCAGGTGGAAAATTCTCCGGGAAGTCCTACGCCACTTCGGGCGGTCTGCACGGGGTCGGCAGTTCTGTCGTCAATGCATTGGCCTCCCATCTGGAAGTTGAGGTTTACCGTAACCGCAAAGGATGGCGGCAGACCTTTTCCCGTGGGCTGCCCACCAGCACGCTAGAAAGCACAAAACCCGCTATTCGACGGGGCACGATGGTTCGTTTCACACCGGATAGTGAGATATTCGGTAATCTACACTTCTCTCCAGCCCGCCTTTATCGCCAATGCCAGATAAAAGCAGCGTTGTTCCGTGGGGTAAGCATTGCATGGTCCTGCGCACCGGAGCTTCTGAAGGGGGAGAATGCGCCACCAGCTGAGGCTGTCATCGCCTATCCCAACGGGCTAGAAGACGCACTAACCGCCGATCTCGGCCCTACTCCAGCCCTCCTCACCCCCCTTTGGGCTGGTGATGCTGAACTGCCCCTCGCAACGGATGGCCAGCCCGGTGGCCGCGTGGAATGGGCTGTCGCCTTTCTAGACCAAGGCAGCAGTGCCCTCATCTCGTACTGCAACACCATTCCCACACCACAGGGCGGCACGCATGAAAACGGATTGCGGGCTGCATTGGTCAAAGGATTCCGCAACTGGGGCGAGCAGCGCAAAATCCGCCGTGCCAATGCCATCACAGCTGAAGACGTACTGGGTACCATCAATGCCCGCCTGTCTGTCTTCATCCGCAATCCACAATTTCAGGGCCAAACCAAGGACAGACTGACCACACAGGAGGCCAGTCGCCTTGTAGAAGGGGCTCTACGGGACCGTATTGACCACTGGCTGGGCGGGAACCCTCAGCAGGCCGACAGTCTGGTCGGTTATATCGTTGAACGGGCAGAAGAACGTCTGCGCCGTCGTGAGACTCGTGAAACAACCCGTAAAACGGCTACGAAACGCCTACGTCTGCCCGGCAAACTGACAGATTGCTCCCGCAGCAATGCCCATGAGACAGAACTCTTCCTCGTGGAAGGTGAATCAGCCGGCGGGTCTGCCCGTCAGGCCCGTGACAGAGAAACACAGGCTGTTCTGCCCCTGCGGGGAAAGATTCTCAATGTGGCCTCCGCCACGCAGGAAAAACTTCTGGCCAATACGGAGCTAAAGGACCTCATCGAGGCACTCGGCTGCGGCTTTGGTAAGTCTCTAAACCTTGAGAAACTACGCTATGGCCGCATCATCATCATGACAGATGCTGACGTGGATGGTGCCCATATCGCCTCCCTCTTGATGACCTTCTTCTTCCGGGAAATGCCAGACCTCGTTCGGCAAGGGCATCTCTATCTGGCACAACCACCGCTCTATCGGCTCACCCACGGCAGCAAAACTGTGTACGCCATGGATGATCTCGACCGTGATCGCCGTCTGAAAACAGACTTTAAACCCAATGCCAAGGTCGAGATTTCACGCTTCAAAGGGCTGGGAGAAATGCCGGTTTCCGACCTCAAGGAAACCACCATGTCCCCCGCACGTCGCACGTTGCTGCGTGTAACGGTCCCAGCAGAAGATAACCTGCTGACTCGCAGACGCATCGAAAGCCTCATGGGCCGCAAGCCAGAACTGCGCTACCAGTTCATTCAAGAGCAGGCCCGTTCAGTCGATTTGCTCGACATCTGATATTTTCTGAGTACCGAATTCATGAAAGGCGCATCCCATCAGGTAGGATGCGCCTTTTTACGTCAGCCAAAAACTGGATGGGCTGGATTCTCCCCCATACGACCATCCTCACGGTGGAGCGTAGCGATAGCGTCCATCTCCTGTTGTGGCAGGACAAAATCAAACAAGTCCAGATTCTCGGCCATACGCTCCCGATGAACCGATTTAGGAATCACGATCACACCATTCTGAAGATGCCAGCGTAAAATCACCTGAGCCGGACTTTTACCGTGCCGTTTGGCAATCTCACCAATAAGCTCATTTTTCAGCACAGTCCCCTTACCCAGTGGCCGCCATGCCTCGGTCTGGATTCCCACACTTTTATGAAAAGCCCTCAACTCCTGTTGCTGGAAGAAAGGGTGAATCTCAATCTGATTAATTGCAGGGACAACCCCTGTCTCATCTATGATTCTTTGAAGGTGATCCTTCTCGAAGTTCGACACACCGATGGACCGGGCACGCCCCTGCTTCTGCAACTCAATCAAGGCCTTCCATGTCTCTACATAAAGTCCCTGCTGGGGCATGGCCCAATGAATGAGGTAGAGGTCCACAACATCACGCTGCAATAGGCGGGCACTGTCATCAAATGCCTTCAAGGTGGAATCGTAGCCCTGCTCATCATTCCAGACCTTGGTTGTGACGAACATAGCAGGATGACCCTTCAGACCTTCTCCGACTCCTGCCTCATTACGGTACAATCGGGCCGTATCGACAGCCCTGTAGCCGAGTTCGATAGCAGTTCTGACAACATTGGCCGTCTCATCTGGCGGTGTTTCCCAGACGCCAAGCCCAATCCACGGCATGGCATGACCATCATTCAGCTGTACGCACGATGCTGCATCTTTGGGAAAATCACTCATATCCCTCTCCATATTTCAGAACGACACGGCCTTACTGCCTAGCCGGTGACATTCTCTTTCATCCTGTCCCTTCTCGAAGAAACAGGCAAGCTGTTCCCCATGAAATCCTGAGAGGGCAGACCGTCTATTCAAACAGACCCATCTGTACGGGCAAGGTGCAGTCATCATAAGGAACCAATGAAGAAATAGTCAGCCCCAGCAAGCGCACAGGCCTGTCTAACGGGAAAAAACTGCGTAACAGTTCCAGTGCCATAGAGAGCAAAACCCCCTCCTCAACCGTAGGAAAAGCAGCTGAGCGCGCCCGTGTTACCGTATGGAATCCAGCATAACGCAGCTTGAGTGTTACAGTCCGCCCCGCAATACGCTTCTGCACACAACCAGCAGCTAATTTCTGGACAATGTCTTTCAGAATGGCAGCCAGCCTGTCCCATTCAGCAACATCATGTGTAAACGTCGTTTCTGTTCCCAGCGACTTTCTCGGCCTGTTGGCCTCCACGGGCCGGTGATCCTCCCCTCTGGCGATATCATGATAAAATTGTGCAGAACTGCCAAAATGCCGCTTCAACTCCGGGACTGTCCATGTCTTGAGATCAGCCCCTGTCCGAATCCCCAGAGCGTGCATCCGCTTCGTGGTTGCTGGCCCTACCCCATGGAACTTTTCCACAGGCAAATCAGCTACAAACGCCGCACCTTGCCGGGGAGAAATCACAAAAAGCCCATCAGGCTTACGCTGCCCTGAAGCCAACTTGGCCAGAAAGCGATTGTAGGAGACTCCAGCAGAGGCCGTTAAACCTGTCTGCTGCCTGATATCCCGCCGGATAGATTCAGCAATAGCTGTTGCGGACCCATAAGAACGCCACTGCTCCGTCACATCCAAATAGGCTTCATCCAACGCAAGTGGTTGAATGACCTCCGTATAACGCCGAAAAATAGCGTGAATCTGTGCCGAAACAGTACGGTAGACCTCAAAACGAGGCGGCACAAAAATCAGCTCTGGACAGCGTTCCAATGCCCTATGTGATGGCAGAGCAGACCGTACACCAAAGACACGGGCCTCATAACTGGCTGCGGCGACCACACCCCGGCCCGCCCGCCGCCCTACAGCTACGGGTTTACCCTTTAATGCGGGATTGTCCCGCTGCTCGATAGACGCATAAAACGCATCCATATCCACATGCAGAATCCGTCTTACAGAATCGTCAGCTCGGCTTTCTGTCACGATTCAATCCCGCTTCATTATGGGATAACGCTCTCAAAACCCGTCATCGCCCCTGAAAAGACGCACGCGGCATCGGCATATAACTGCCAACAACCAGCGCAAGAATCGTCACATCCGGGCTTTCAGCGGCACTATGACAGACCGTATCGTCTGGTGCAGGCAGAATAATCGGCGATTGGAACTCCGGCTCAGTACTCTGAGGCCAAAGAACCATCTGCCCGCTTTCCTTAATCTGAACGGCCTTTATGGTTGCCTCGAAACTATCCGAGACTCTGGAACGCTGCATCGCAACGACATAGTCCCCATTACGAGGCAAACGTCCTAACTCGGCAAAATTGATGACAATCACCACTGAACCATCCTGAAAGACCCGGTTCATGGACTGTCCCTTTACTGTCAACCCATACCGCTTCAGACCGGGATAGGAAGCATCATAAGGGATGGTAATCTCGTACTGATCTGAAACAGGCCATTCTTGAGCTTCTTTCCAAACACCTGCCTGTACTTCCCCGCAAACCTGCACTTGCGATACGGGCAGGCTGACTGATGCATTAGCCTGTTCTTCTGCCTTTTCATTGTCAGAGCTGCTAATTTCGGCCACCAACGTAGCAACCGGAACACCTAGCACCTGCGCTAGAGCTGCCAACTTATCCGTACGAGGAAGGTGTTTACGTCTGCGCATGTCTCGCAAAAAATCGACCCCTACAGCGGGGTTGATCTCTCGCGCTTTCAGACAGGCCCGTCTATCAGACAGGTTCCGAGCCTCCAGCAAGGAATCCAGACGCAGCAACAACGATTCAATAGACATATACGGGGATTATCCCTCTCAACTCTCTGTTGTCCAGAGTAAATCCTATCAATCTTGTGTTAATTTTTCTTGACAGTAAGGGTATTTCCCCGCATTTTTGGGAAGCTTCCTTAGAAAGGCTCTCCGACACTTATCTATCTAGGAAGAATACCCTCACTGCTGCCATCCTCTCCATAAGACTTATTGCCATGGGGCTAGTTCCCATCACGGACTATCACGCAGTTTTTCGGGAGATTTCCTTTGTCTCGTATCACCCACATCACGACCTCCCCCACACGGGAACGCACCCGCAAGGCCGACTATGAAGCCATTGGTCGCAAACGCCGCCGTGCCAATACACTCGGTGCCTTAGCTTCACGCTTGAAAGCCGATGTCATTTCTGAGGCGGAACAGTGGATCAAGGACTGGATGCTCGCTGAGCATGGCTATCTCGACATCATGAAAAATGGTGGAGCACCAGCATTGGCAGGGAATGTCTTCACCTTTAACGCCTTACAGGGCAAGGCTTGGGGACGACTGAATGCTTTCCGCCGTCACGCAGGGCGGGCACGGCATCAGCTTCTGGTCAACATGCTGGGACTAGGATGGTCTTTCACCTCTCTTGGCTCCAAGCTCTATCCTGACCTTCATCCTGACAATGCCCGTAAAAAAGCCTCGGAAGACTGCGCCGCTACATTGGAAATGCTAGCTGCCTTCTGGCAAGAACAAAGACGTAAAAAAGCCCGACAGGCCGTTTCCATCGCACGTCAGCATCGTAGCGGCATAGACGTAGCCACATTATCAAAACGCTACAACATCGCTCATGATGGCCTTGATAAGATCATAAAACATGGCGAAAACATCTTAAACAAGCCACAAAAACTCACATCTGTGGAGTTCCGTATCTGACTGACCCACTCCTCCCATCATTTTACTGTTGACAATCCACCCGCCTTATTATACAAAAAGTACATCATCACGAGCCGTATGCCCAAAGGGGTGTACGGCTTTTTTGATGGCTTCCCCAATGAGGCCACACCCTATTTTCTGCATTATGGATCAACCCCAGCCTAGCGTTAGGCCTATGGTCCGCAGCTTCTCCGCCGTCTCTGTCATCCCTACCTAGAATTCACGGCATATCGCCATGACTGACACACGGCTCTCGTTTCAATAAGAAAACGGACATCATTCCATGGCTTACACGCCTTCTCCCACAGTCGAGCCGTCGCTCGGATGCGGTCGCATTGTCATGACCAAACGTGGCCTTTGTACTATCCTTGCTGAAAAAGATAACTGTCTTGTCCTATGCCCCATCTACGAAGCTCCCAACCTAACACATAGGGCTGATATTCCCCTCAGTTGGCGGGATGAACTCATTCTGGGATTGAAACATAATGCCGTGGTGCGGGCCGTTCCCTTCCTGAAGCAGCGCAAGGCTGTCACACCACAACAGGCAAGCCTTTCCGCTTTTACTCTCACGCAGCTCCGTTTACGAACAAACCGGGAATTACAAAACACTGCTTTGGAAAATACCCGGCTGCCTTTCTTCTCCGGCCGACATGCCAGCAGCAACCTCTATCATAGCCATGCCCCATAATAGAGACCGCAAAAGACCCATCACTTTCTCACAGAAACTCTTTGATGAAATGATGGAAGACCTCATGCTGGGCCGTCCCCTGCATGACATCTGCTCTGGCACACAACGTCCAACCCTACGCAGCTTCTACCGCTGGCTCCATAAGAACCCAGACCTGCTTCCCCGTTACCTTCAAGCACGAGACCTCTCTGCTGACAGTCTGGAGAGCACCATCCTCTCCCACATCACGGCCATGCCTGACAAAGCCGATACGGCAACGGTCAATCTCTTCAAACTGCGCTTCGACATGTTGCGCTGGGTCATGGCCCGCCGTGCCCCGAAACGCTATGGCGAACGCCAGACCGTGGAACATACCGGGCAGGATGGCGGCCCTGTTCATACCATCCAGCGTCTCATCATAGACCCTGCCGCTCCGGGCACGACACAGCCAGATACACAGACATGAGTAATCAGACACAGGCACGTCATGACCAAAAAACAGCTGACCATCATGACGCCCCGTGCTTTTGCGCCTCTTCTCCAACCTGCCCGTTATAAAGGCCTCTGGGGTGGACGTGGCTCCGGGAAATCGCATTTCTTTGCCGGCCTACTGATCGAACAGGCCACGCTGCGCCCCGGTCTACGGGCTGTCTGCATCCGGGAAATCCAGAAATCCCTGACCGTTTCCGTTCATCAGCTGCTACGGGACACCATTACCCGCCTGAATCTAGCCCATCTCTTCACGGTTCTGGATAAAGAAATCCGCACACCCGGCGGAGGTGTCATCCTGTTTCAGGGGATGCAGGCCCATAACGCAGAAACCATCAAATCTCTGGAAGGCATGGACATCGCCTGGGTGGAAGAAGCTCAGTCCCTCTCGGCAACATCCCTAAAGCTCCTACGCCCGACCATCCGCAAGCCTCATTCCGAAATATGGTTCAGTTGGAACCCTAACCATCCCTCCGACCCTGTAGATGCCTTTATGCGGGGAACTAACACAGCAGATGACCCTTCCTTCATGACCATTTGCGCCAACTGGTCAGATAATCCGTGGTTTCCAGACGTTTTGAATCAGGAACGAAAGCGAGACCAGAAACTAAGGCCACAAGATTATGACCATATCTGGGAGGGTGGCTATCAACAGCATCATGACGCTCTCATCTTCCCCGACCGCATTACGGTTGAAGAGTTCTCTACTCCAGAAAACAGCCGCTTCTATTTTGGTGTGGACTGGGGCTTCTCACGGGACCCTACGGCCATCATACGCTGCTTCATCCATGATGATGTCCTCCATATCGATCATGAAGCAGGAGGGACCCATATCCCACTAGACACCCTGCCCGCCCTGTTCGACAGGATACCCGCCATCCGCCGCTGGCCCATCCGGGCCGACAGTGCCCGACCGGAAACCATCAATTATCTGAAAACCCGCCATCATTTCCGCATCACAGCCGCACGCAAATGGCCCGGAAGCGTACAGGATGGGATTGAACGGCTCCGCTCATTCCGTGCCATCCGCATTCATTCACGCTGCATAGAGACAGCCCGTGAGTTCCGTCTCTACCGCTATAAATCCGACCCGCTCACAGGCGATATCCTCCCGCAGATAGAAGATGCCAACAATCATTACATTGATGCCCTGCGTTACGCGCTGGATGGCCTCATCACCAACCGTTCCTCCCTGCCGGACTTCTCACGCTTTGCTCCACCGACCTGATGCGACGTGATTATCCGGGATGACACAACGCCCAGAGCAACCAGAACCCCACAATCCCGCCCAATATACCCCCACTCAACAGAGCCAGCAGAAACAGCCGTCCGGCAATACGCTGCGATGAGGCTTTCCAGTCAATCCATCCCATGAATCATTTCCTTTTCGTTACAGATAGGCCCTTCCTATGTCCGGTTTTTCTCTCTCACGCCTGTTTGAAGGGCAACACGCTGCGACCTCACGCCCTCGGCAAGAACCTACTGCTCCACGTCACACCAGTTCAAACAAGAAGACCAACCCTCACTGGCTGACCCGCCTATGGCGGGCCGCCGCACACGACCCACCTGTTACTCACGACGGACCTGCCACAGCCTTCACTCCCTATCAACCACCGCCAGGTGTCGTGCCGGAAGGGTACGAACGCCCCGCCCCTCTCGGCATAGATTCCGCCTCCACGGGCATGGCTGATATCGCCAGCTGGGCCATGACGCAGACAGCCTCCCAGCCTTCATGGATGGCGGATGGTCTCGGTTTTCTGGGCTATCCGACTCTTGCCCAGATGGCCCAGCGGGCAGAATTCCGCAAGCCATGCGATGTCATCGCACGGGAAGCCACACGAGAATGGATCAGCCTCAGCACCCATAACCCCACAGGCCATACCCCCACATCCATACCGTCCGATCCCAAAGCCCGCCTCCATGCGCTGGAAGTGGAAATGAAACGGCTGAATGTCCGTGAACTGCTCCACCAGCAGATTCTGGACAGTCTGCTCTACGGCATTGGCCATATCTGGCTCAACATGGCCGATACACCCCGCACGACCTACGGGCAGACACTCCCGCTGCCCCTTACCTCCAACGGGGTCCGTAAAGGAACACTGGCCGGACTGAAAACCATTGAGCCGGTCTGGACCACACCCAACGCCTATAACGCTGACTCCCCCTTGCAGGATGACTATTACCGGCCCCGCAACTGGTGGGTGCAGGGCTGCCTTGTCCATCGGGACAGGCTCATCAGCATGGTGCCTTATGGTGTCTCCGATCTTTTCAAGCCGTCATTCAATTTTGGTGGCATGAGCCTGACACAGCAGCTGCGCCCTTATGTCCACAACTTCCTGCGGACACGCAACAGCATCAGCAACATCACGGCCAACTTCTCCAGACTTGTTCTAAAGACCGACATGGGCGGTCTCATGGCTACCGGCACGGGCGATGAGGCGGACCCGACCACCTCCATCACAGGCCGTGCCTCCTTCATGCAGAAGATTTCTGAAGGACAGGACATCATCGTGGCTGACCATCAGAATGAAGATGTGTCCGTCGTGGCAACCCCCCTGACAGGACTTGCCGACCTTCAGGCCCAGGCCATGGAGGCAATGGCTTCCATCCCTGGCATCCCGCTCGTCAAGCTCTTCGGCATCACACCGAACGGGCTGAATGCCTCTTCTGCCGGGGAAATACGGGTCTTCTACGATGAAATCGCCGCCTTTCAGGAAGCACACATGCGGCCGGTCCTGAACCGCCTGCTCACCCTGATCCAGCTCAACCTCTGGGGTGAGACCGACCCTGCGCTGGAGATCACCTTCAATCCCCTCTGGCAGCAGACCACATCCCCACAGTCCTCCGAGGCCCCATGACCATTCTTGCCTATGACCGTACCGGCTCCGTCCGCAGTTTTGATGATAACGGACGGCTCCGGGTTGAGCGGACGCCCATCAGCAAGGCCAACATCTGCATCTATCAGGGCCGGGAAATCCCCGACCATGTCCGGCTCGGCCTGAAACCGGACCAGCCCTACCGCCTCCTGCGGGACCCAAAAGAACTGGAAAAGGCGGCAGACAGTTTCAACTCCCTGCCTGTTCTGGAGGAACACGTCCCCACCAGTGCGAACGCTCACCCACGGGAGCTGACGGTTGGCTCCACCATGGATAATGCCCGTTTTGAAAGCCCCTATCTGACAGTCGGCATGGTTATTTTCGATGGCCCTGCCATCAGCCGCATCCAGTCCGGCGATCAGAAAGAGCTTTCCTGCGGCTATGCCTACGACGCCGACATGACACCGGGAACCCATGACGGTCAGCCTTATGACGGACGCATGATCAATATCCGGGGTAACCATATTGCCCTCGTAACAAAGGGACGGGCCGGCCCTGATGTGCTGGTCCATGATTCTTCAACAGACAACGGGACATCCACCACCATGACACAGACAGCCGAAACACCCACGACCAGAACACCCGACCATGAAAACGCAGAAGCCGCTCTGAACGACGCCATCCAGAAGGCCCTCTCTGCCGATCGTGCCCTGCGTCAGGCTACAGAAGATGCCCGCCGCCTTGTCCGCCCGCTGGTCGGAGATGTTCACGGCATGGACAGTGCCGAGGCCGTCTATCGCTATGCGCTCCAGCACAGCGGTATGGCGGCAGACAGCCTTGCCGACATCAATCAGGCCGGGCTGCGAGCACTGGTCCAGACCCGTCTGACCTCCATGACCTCACCGGCTCCACACCCGCTGGCCGCTGACGGTGCAAGCACCCCCTCCTACACGGCCCCTCGCCGCTACTGATCTGCCATCACAGTTCCAGCCTTACAGAAAGCATCTCCATGTCCGATTTCCAGCAGAACGTCTCTTACACATGGCCACAGGGCTTTCCCGGTGCCCCGGCCAGTGCCAATCCCATCCGCACGGCCATTGCTCCGGAAGGGGGCTTCATCGCCGGAACAGGCGGCCTGACCATTGCCCACTTCGTCTGGTGCAATGAGGACGGGCTGAGCCTGAGCAATACAGGGTCCACCACTCCAGCAGGGTTCCTCTACCGCACGCAGCAGGGACTGACGACACAGTATCTCCAGTCCGCCACCATGACCCTTCCACAGGGCTTCATGGCCAGCATTGCGGAAGGTGGGGACTTCTGGGCCATCGCCTCCACAGCGGCCAGTGCAGGACAGGCCGTCTATGCCACCACAACCGATGGCAGCCTTCAGACAGCACCGGCAGGCAACGCTCCACAGGGAACAGTCGCTACTGGCTGGACCGTTGCCCGTGGCGGCAATGCGGGAGAACCGATCATCATTTCCGGCCCCATGCACCCCATGACGGCCTGATGCACGCCCCATTACAGGCCCTGCCCTTCTCTGCCCCAGACCATCCATAAGGTATCACCATGCCCCATTCCATTTCCTCCGCCATGCTGAAACGTGACTTCGGCATTCATGGCGTGATCGACCACACCATGGCTTTTGACGGTGCCGTGACATCTCCCAATTCCGGCATTCCGTCCATTTTCTCCACCTATACCGACCCACGCACCATCAGGGCACTCATCACGCCCATCCGGGCAGAAGCCATTTATGGTCAGGGCCAGAAAGGTGACTGGCTGACGGATACGGCACAGTTCCCCTTTGTCGAACTCTCCGGCCAGACAGCCTCCTATGGCGATTATGACAGCTCCGGGGACAGTGACGTCAACGCCAACTGGGTGCAGCGTCAGTCCTTCCACTTCCAGACATGGACACGCTGGGGTGAGCGGGAAGCCGAGCGCATGGGGACGGCCCGTCTGGACTGGGTTTCCCGCAAGAATGAAGCCTCCATCTCCATCCTGAACAAGACGAGCAACCGCATCAGCCTGTTCGGGATGGAAGGGCTTCAGCTGCGTGGTGCCCTCAATGACACGGCCCTCCCGCCAGCCATCCAGCCCACACCCAAGATTGCCCCTTCCGGAGCGGCAACAGGCAGCAGTGACTGGCTGAGCATTACTGACCCGGTGCAGGTCTATGCCGATATCCTCAAGGCCTTCCAGCAGCTTTCCGAACAGATGGGTGGTAATGTCACGCTGGAAAGCCCGCTGACTCTCGTCATTCCGACAGAGCGGCAGCAGTGCCTGCTCTATACCAACCAGTTCCGCACGTCCCTGCGGGACCTGCTGCGGGAAAACCTGCCCAATCTGAAAATCGAAACCCTGCCGGAAGCAGGCAGCACGCTTTCTGGCGGCCTCAGCAAGGTCACTCAGATGCAGCTCTTCCTGCGGGAAGTGGACGGGCAGGAAAGTGTCACGACCGCCTTCACCGAGAAGCTGCGTGCCCATGCCGTGGAGCGTTACAGCTCCTATATCCGCCAGAAGAAGTCCCAGGGCACATGGGGGACCATCTGGTTCTACCCGGTGGCCTGCGTCACCATGACAGGAATCTGACACATGGCCGATACCGTTACTGTCCTCTGCCGCCTGCCCTCCGGCATCCGGCTCGATCTGCATGACCTCTCCAGCCTGAGCGAACGGACGCAGGCCACAGCCCCCATCATGGCCCCTCCACAGGCCCGGTCCTCCATCCTGCTGAACGGCATCCGGCAGGACACGCTCTATCACCCGGCAGAAAACCGCCTGCTTGGCCGGGCCGGGCGTACCACCGTGCCAACGGACTTCTGGAAGGCCTGGCTGGAACAGAACAGGCAGAGCGACCTCATCACCCGGAAGATCATCTTTGCCGAAAACACACCCGCCCGTGCCGATAACGCCATGACTGAGCTGGCTAAAGAACGCACAGGGCTGGAAGGAACCGACCCCACCACCCTGACGGACGGGGTCACCCCCATGCAGAAAACGGCGTGATCGCCTGCCCGTGCCGCCCGGCACATGCCGGAATGGTACGGGCATACCAACCGGGAGGAAATGCCCATGACAGACTCTCCCCCACCTTCAGGGCAGGTCCCTTTTTCCTATCAGAACTGGCTTGCGGCCTATCCGGCCTTTGCAGGGCGTGTCAGTGTGGAACAGGCAGAAGGCTTCTTCCAGCTGGCTGAACTCATCCTCAACAACACAGGCAGTTCCCCTGTCCGGGACATGACCAGACGCAGGACACTGCTCTGGCTGCTCGTGGCCCATCAGGCACAGCTCTTCGCCACAGATGGCACGGTACAGTCTGGCAGTTCCGCTACAGGTTCACCGGCGGCTCCGCCTGTCGGGCGGATATCCTCTGCCACACAGGGAGCTGTCTCCATCACGCTGGATGGCAGCGCCCTGCCCCGTCAGGCCGGGTGGTTCAGCCAGACGCAATACGGGCTGATATTCTGGCAGGCCACGGCCCCTTACCGTCAGATGCGCTTCCTGCCCGGCCAGTCTCATCCTGCCCGTCTCTGGCCCTGATATGGAAAAGCCCGCTCCAGAGAGCGGGCTTCCATCACCTCGGCAGCATCAATGCCAAAGCAGCCACCAGACAACATAGGCAAAGAGGAACGGCACCACGAGGCGGATCAACGTCCCGAACGTGAAGCCTTCCCCATCGCTTGCCCGCATCATCAGGAAAATGGTCCGTGTCAGAGAGAGCAGACACAGAATCAGCACCACAGCAAAAAGCACGACTTTGCCGGTTACAGCACCATACATACGATCTTACTCCTGTCTCACAGGCTGAACATGCATCCGCAACCAGCCAGAGTTGACCGTAAAGTGGCGCAGTCATGCCCTTTCGTCAATCGGTCATTCCTGACCCTTTATCTCCGCCTGTTAGGTGCCTGACACCATGAATCTCTTCTCTCTCGCCAGTACCATAACATCCGTCATCAGCCCGCTTCAGCCTGCCATCCTCCGCCGCATGACAGGCACAGAACTGGCAGCCGATTACAGCACGACCCCACTTTATGAAGACATCCCGGTGATGATCGACATACAGCCTGCGCCTGCTGCTCTTCTCCAGTTCACGGGCGACATCACCCAGCAGGGAGAAAGCCGGACCGTCTTCATGCAGGGCAGCGCCCATACACTCAACCGCCCGTTACAGACAGGCGGCGATGCGCTCCTTTTTGAAGGGTCGGAATGGCTGGTCACGAAAATTCTTGAACAATGGGGAGCCAATGAATGGTGCCGCCTGATCGTCACACGCCAGACACCCAGCCAGCAGAGTACCAGCTGACACCCACGACGGGCACCATCATGCAGATGCTGGGAGACTGGCTGAAAGCCACCATCCTGCCCACCAACTGGGGCCTGTTTCAAGGGCAGCAGAACCGTCTGCCACTCCCCCAGACAGGCTATCTGATCATGCAGGTGACATCACGCCGCCCGCTGGCCACAAACAGCCACGATTATGACACAGCCCGTGTCACCATTTCCCAGCCTGTGGAAATGTCCATCCAGCTTACCGCCCGTGGGCCTGATGCCCTGACGGTGCTGGGAAGCGTCAGTACGCTCTGGCGGGACAGAGAGACCGTACACTGGTTCCGGCAGCGGCGGAATGACATGGCTCCCAGCAATACCGGCCCCCTCACGCAGCAGGACTTCACCGGTGCCGAGCAGCAGTATGAAACATCCGCCACGCTGACACTGAATCTCGTCCTGATGACCTCCATCCGCCGCCCTGTCGAAACCGCCACCGCCCTCAGCCTGGCCTCCATGACGGAAGCCACACTGACCACACCCCTTCGCCCCTCCGACCACTGACCTTCCCCTGTTCTCTACAGACAAGGATATTCTTTCATGGCCTCCCTGACCGGCACCATCCCCCTTTCCCAGACAGTTAGCATCAATCCCGTCACGCTTGGCACGGCGAACACCGTACCATTCATGAACGGACTGCTCATCACGACCCCTTCCGATGCAGCAGCCCTGAATACGGGCCAGCTGAAACGGTATGAATCACTGGCAGATGTCACCAGAGATTTCCCTGCCAGCAGTCTGGAAGCCCGCATGGCCGCTGTCTATTTCACCAGCCATGAAGATGCGGCCCAGACACCGTCCACCCTGCTGATCCATATGGCCGATCCCACCCATCAAGCGGACCCGGCCAGCCTGATGGACCTCATCACAAGCCAGGATCAGGAGTTCACCGGTTTCACCACCACATGGGAACCGACACTGACACAGAAGCAGGCCTTCGCTACATGGGTGGCTGATCAGTCAGACCGCTACTGGTATGTTCCGTGGGACACGGATGAGCAGGCCCTCAACAGCCAGAACAGCACCAGCTTTGGCACTTGGCTGAAAAACCAGAACATCGACGGCACGACGCTGCTCTATCACGACCCTCTGGCCGCTGTCTTCTGTCTAGGGTGGATGGCCTCGCTTGATTTCAGCGCAACATCCGGACGCACGACACTCTGCTTCCGCCGCAGCGGGCTGCTGATCCCCAGCGTGACCGATGCCACCACAGCCGCCACGCTCCGCAGCAACGGCTATAATTTCTACGGGGCCTATGCCAACGGGCTTGGCCGCTTCCAGTGGCTAGAAGACGGGCATGTTTCCGGGGCATTTCTCTGGGCGGACAGTTACATCAACCAGATATGGCTCAATGCGTCCTTCCAGTCTGCCCTGACGACGCTTCTGCTCCAGTCCGGGCAGATTCCTTATGACAGCATCGGAGACGGGCTGATTTCAGCCAGCGTGCAGGACACCATCAATCAGGCCCTGCGCTTCGGGGCCATCCGTCCCGGCATCCAGCTCACCTCCCTTCAGAAGCAGCAGATCGACCAGAGTGCCGGAACCACCATCAGCGACACGGTGCAGAGCCGTGGCTGGTACTTCCAGCCCAACGCCTCCACCGCAGCAGCGGACATCCGGGCGGCCCGGAAGAGTCCTCCCTGCCGCTTCTGGTACACGGATGGTCAGTCCGTCCAGTCCATTCATCTCTCATCCATCGAGGTCCAGTAAGTCATGTCCGGCAATGCACTCATCACCTCGGCTGACGCCGTTTTCACCCTCACGGTCAAAACCCTCTTCAACGCCCCCATCACACTGGAAAACTGGGCAACTGATCATGGCTGGAATGGCTCCCAGAAGCTGAAACTGGCCACGACAAGCCTGTCCATTGATGGCCGCCTCAATAAAGGCTTTGTCCCCTCCGCCTATCACATGGCCCTGCATTTTTCGGCGGCCTCCCGGTCCCTGCCTGTTTTTGATGCCATCGCCACGGCCTCCCGTCAGGCCCGGACGGTGTATGAACTGAATGGAGAACTGCTCCTGCACGGGCTGGGGCAGCGTTTCACCTTCACCAATGGCTGCCTGACAGATTATGACCCCGTTCCGGCAGGGGACACCACACTGGGCAACCGGACGGTGAACATCACATGGGAAAATGTCCTCCCGGCTGGGCTGTAAGGCAGACCCACCATGAAAACCATTGAATGGACCCCTCATGACGGCCCTGATGCAGGCAAATGCTTCGTCATCACCCGCATGTCGGCCTTCACGGCAGACCGCTGGGCGCGGCATGTCGTCCGTGCCCTGGCCCGTGCCGGAGCCAACACCCCAAGGGAAGCCCTGCAGAGCGGCATTGCCGGTCTCTCCGGCCAGAGCATGGCCCTGTTTGGTCATATGAGCGATGAAGACTGTGATGCAGCTTTCCAGGGGCTTCTGGACTGCGTGACAATCCGCCGTGACCCCGGCAACCGGGCCATTGACCCTGCTCCCCTCATTGAAGCGGATATCACGGACCCCAACACGTTACCTGCCCTACGGGCGGAGGCCTTCCGGCTGAACGTGGATTTTTTCAGGGCCGCAATTTACCAGATATACCCCCTCATCGCCATTCTGAGGGAGACGCAGCCAGACGGGGCCCACCTGCCCACTGCGTGAATCTCTCCAGCCCGATGGCGTTTGTCATCGGTGCAGGACTGGCCACACTGCACGAGCTGAAAACCCTCTATGACAGCGAGGACATGTGGCTTCTCTGGGAAATTGCGGCTGTGGAGCGCATGAATGACCATTCTTGATACACTCATTGCCCAATCGGAACAGTTCAACCCTCCCTCTCAACCTTACCCGGAACGGAATACAGCCACCTTCCGGCAGGAAGTCATGGGGGCACTGGCCCTTTTCACGGGGGGACGCTCTCTTGCCAATCCGAGACAAGAACACACGGACGGACTTGACCTTCATGGTGCAGACAATCCCGCACCATCCCTGACCCCGGCACCAGACCCACCAGCCATGCGTGAGAACACGGGCTCTACAGGACAGAAACATTCCCCACAAGAGGCTGCTGCCCCGACGACACGGGCCTCACAGGACTGGTCCACCCTTCTCGCACGATCTGACCATACAACCCGACAGGCCCTGAACGAGGTGGAACCGACCCTGCATAATGCCGAACAGTCCCTGACCCGTTTTACCCATCTTCAGACACGACTGACCGATGATGGAAAGACCGGAGCAGACCCCGCTACCATCCTAAAGGGCCTCTCCGCCTCCATGACTGCCCGCAGCATTCTGAACCTTCATACACCGACAGGCCTGCTACCCGATACTGCAATCCAGCAGGCATCCGCCATCCCTCATCAGCCAGCCACGGCCCGCCCTGCCCTTTCCTCATCACCCGTCAGGACCGTGCCACATGATGTACGGATGGGACCAGCACAGACGGACGACCGGCTGAAACGCCTGTCCCAAACCCTTTCCCGAACAGAACAGGTCATCGCCCGGATGATGCCTGTCTCAGCCCCACCTTTTGCTTCTACTCTCCCAGACAGAACCGCCTCCGGTCAGTCCCTTTCCCAGCTTGTCAGACATGTTGAAGCAGCGTCCCCGCCACGACAGGTGACGACCCACAATACAACTACCCACAGCCCAACCATTCACATCACGATGGAAGCAGGTCACGGCAGACCGCAGGATATTGCCCGTGCAGTAGAGGCCAGCACCATCAACGCCCTCACCCGTCAGACACTCGCCCAGGCCGGATAATTTTCCCAAGGAATCCCCATGTCCACCCTAACATCTCTCCGGGCTTCAGCCTCCGCCTTTGGTGGCGAAGCGTTGCAAAACTGGGCCGTGCAACGGGCTGCCCGTCAATGGGGTATCTTCCGCCGTCCAACAGCAGACCAATCCAGCAGCACCACAGCATCAAGTTTCAATCTATCTTCCGATGAACCATTCAGTACCCTTTTTGGTCAGGCTCCCAAACGCATTCTCTCCGCCGCCCATGTTGAATCCCTGCGGATGGATGAACAGTCCGACATCTGCACTGCCCCACAAGAGAACGGTACCTTCACGAGCTATAACAAGGTGTTCCTGCCCTACAGGGCCATGATCCGCATGGTTTGTGACGGGTCGGAAACCGGCTCATTAGGGGAAAACCTGCTGCCGGGTTTCGTACGCAGTGCCATCGGTCTAGGACCTGATACGGTTCGAAAGGACTTTCTAGAAACACTCTCACGGCTAGTAAAAGACACGAACCTTTACTTTGTTGCTACACCGGAAGGAATCTACCGCAACGCCAACATCACCGGCTACAGCTTTACCCGCACGGCGGAGAATGGTGTGGATGTCATCACAGCCAATATCACCATTCAAGAAGTCCGACAGAGCAACACGTCCCGCTGGGCTGGGAGCCGATACCCTCAGGGCGCACAGACCCGCAATGCTGGCCCTGTCTCGCTACAGCCAAAAGGGCAGCTATGATCTACACCATCCCCCTCCAGCCTACTGCTGCCCAAAGCATGAGCTGCCCAATCGCTGGGTTACAATGCCAAATATGGCTCCGACAGCTTGCTACAGGGCTGTATCTGGACCTGACAGCCAGCACCACACCCCTTCTGCGTGGCATACTCTGCCAGAACGAGACCGACCTCATCCGTAATCCCGCCTGCCTCTTACCTGGCCGCCTGTATTTCACCGATACACAAGGCCATGATGACCCCATTTTCTCCGGGCTTGGGTCCCGTTTTCTGCTTCATTATGAAGATGATACATCATGATAGCCACCACATACCCTCATATCACTGCGACACAGGACTTTACCCGCAAGCAGATTGCTATCACCTTCTTTGTCCCCAAAGCGGATGGTTCTTTCGACAGTTTCACGGTGGGTCAGGGACACGCCATACAGGCCATCATAAAACATGCAGGCTTCACCACAGGCTCCGAGGCAGAAGTCAGCATCAAGGGACTTTCCCATAAAGACAGGGACAGTCTCTCCATCATTCCCGACCATCCCACATTGGATAATCTAAATACGACAACGGCAGGCCAGACCGTTATCACCATTCAAGCCGGTGATGAAGGCACCCCTCTGACTCACCTGTTCACAGGCACGATCGACAGGGCTTATACAGATTATGACGATCTGGATATTCCCTTTCATGTTCATGCCATGACAAGCACCATTCTGGCCTCCATTCTGCCACAAGCAAAAGGCTATGATGGGCCTCAGAATGTCACCACATTACTGGCAGATATATGCCGGGAAGCGGGATTCCAACTTCTGGACCACGGAGGATGGGAACGTCATACAAGCCTGACAAATCATTACAGATGGGGAACGGCTCTGGACCAGATACAGACCATCCTAAAAGCTACGAAAGGAATCTTCAGTTTTTCACCTTTTATTCCTGTCAAAGGCGAAAATGAAAGAACCACAATAGCCAGTAATCAGAAGGCCATTCCTTATAAAGGCCTTCTTGAAATATGGGGACCGACCTTCACCGGCCTTCCACAAGACGGGCAAGAACAAACAGTCCCTGTCATATCCGCTGAAACCGGCATGATCGGCTATCCCCGGTACAGTAATTCCGGTATTTCCCTGACCACACTTCTACAACCAGACATCACCTTCTGGCATCCTCTGATGCTGGATAGTGCCTACTTACCTGTATCCTCATCAGAAACCACCATGACCGGCATTCCACCTTGGAATGGCTTATGGCTGACTACGTTTGTCTGGCACGACATAAGCACCGAGACCCCGCACGGTCCCTGGCATACACACATGGACTGCATCCGCACGACCCTTGGCCGACGATAACGGTGCCCTCCCACAACCACGCCTGAACAAGCCCCATAGGGAAAGCCCTTCATGCCCGCTACAGCCACACCGTATCTCCTACGCTCCAACACAGGCAAAAACAGCCTAAAAGATGCGCTAGATTCACTGATTGCCAGCCACATCAACCAGCTCGGCCCTTCTATGCTGGTTCAGGTAGAGGCCGTAACTGCCGATGCAGCATCCCTTACGGGCAAGGTCACTGTGCGCCCCATGGTACAGCAACAGGATGCACTCTCCCGCTCCATGCCACACGACCTCATCCATAATGTGCCTTATCTACGCATACAGGGTGGAAGCTCAGCTCTCATCATCGACCCAAAACCGGGAGATATCGGTTTCATCATCATATCAGGGCGAGACCATACTCATGCCGTCACAACCCGTAAGCCTGCCCCGCCTGCCTCATTCCGGCAATTTTCCATGCAAGATTGCGTATATGTGGGAGGGTTCCTCAATAACGGCCCGGATCAGTTTATTCAGGCTACGGATCAAGGCTGGCGAATTGTGACACCGGGGGCCATCACCATAGAAGCGCAAGGTCCCCTCACCCTGAAGGCCAGCCACATTGAAGCCAACTGCGACATCACCACGTCTGGCGATGTACGTGCAGATGGCATCTCATTAAAGCAGCACATACATGGCGGGGTTCAAGCTGGGGCTGGAACCAGCGCACCCCCGCAATGAAACATCATTTCGGGAATGGCATATGCCCACGCCCGGCCGTCTGTTCCAGCTCCTGCACAAACTCGCCACCACGGTCGAAATCGACATGAGCATCCCCTCCCGTCCATGACATGGACACGGAAGAACTGGCTGCCAGAGCATCAAACAAGGCACGGCCATCCGCCTCAGAGATATAGCCTCCCCACTGCGTGCCACGATTGATGATGCCGGTATAATGGAAGCCCTTCACCTCATGCCCGTTGGAGAAACGGATGGCCAGGGCCGGCTGAGAGACTTCATGCCCCTTGAGAACGAACATGACGAACACGTCCCCACCACGGCGTGGTGAGACGGAAAACAGAACATCTTTCTCCGCTAGCAGGGCCGTCAGCGTATGGTCCAGTTCCAACATCTGCCATTTACCGGTCTGCCCCAGCCTCTGGCCACCATTAGGAGAAACACCAACCGCCGCCACGCCGCTGGTTGTCACCGTTCCATCCTGTGCCACTTCTAACGGAGCCTGTGCCCATGCTGAGGTCAACCCACCACCCAGCAGCATCAGGCTGAGGCCCGTCATGCATAATGTCTTCCGCATCATCACTTTCCTTTCCCTCAATACTGCCAGAATAAGGAGACAGGGTAACTGGCCATACCTACCGGGTAAAGCCGGAGGTCTGGTCTTACCGTTCACAGATTCCAGAATTTTCAACATAGACAACCAGCCGTTGGTCACTCTGCATCAGAGCAGCTGAATTCCCCTTCGCATCTGCTGTCAACTGGCGAATATACTGGGCACAAGGGGAGTGAGGACGATGCGCAACGGCCCACAAACCAGCCTTTACCGTTTCGTCAGAAAGCCCGATGCGGTGCAGATTCTCTTCATCGGTCAGCCGCTCCTGATGACTTTGTGGCTGGTGGCTCTCCACTCTGGCACTATGCAGGGCCTGGGATAAAGTTCCTTTAACTTCAGGCATATGGCTCAGCTCATCGGCATGAGCCACTCCACCCCATACAGCTAAGGCTGCAACTACAAAAAGAACATGTTTCATAAAGCAAGATTCCCGCATTATGCCTTATAAGACGGAAACGGTAGCGTATACCGCCTCTCTCTCCAATCCAGCTCCAGCATGTAGAGCTGACAGCCTGACAATTTTGTGGCTGAGTACTCCCCTCAGGGCATTTTCATCCCTTCCGGATGCTCGGTGACCGCCTCATCACTGGCCAAATCCGGCTTATAGCAATATTTCGGCACGTTGCCCGGCCCATCATCAAAATATCTCAGAAGGTGAATAACTGCATCGTAGCAATTACCGCGTCTTTTATTGATCAACACGTCATAAGCGTTATCGGCAATCCGCTTATTGGAATAAGCCTTATGCAGGAACTCGTCGGCTTTTGAGGGATCAACCGTAAAAGACCCATCTTCATTCCTCAGATAGACAGCCTCAGCCCGTGCTATGCTGGAAAAAGCCAATGCCAGAACGACAAACAGCACCAGATGTTTCATGTCCCTTATTCCTTTATGGAAAATAACAGCTCCCGCCTCTTTGAAAGCGATTACCGAATCTAACAGCTGAACCCTGCGCCATCAGGCTCCATAATGAAAACCACACTCTACAAGCCTGCGGAAGAGCCTATCTCTCCTACTACCTCCTTTCAGCAATAGGCGTTGCGCAATTATCTCTATGTCCGGCAGCGACAATGAAGAGAAACTGTTTCATGGTCACCGAGAGAAAAACTGATTCAGAACCTTCAATAGGCCCTCTGCTGTCATAACATCACAATGAGATGCTGCACTGCCCCCGCCTTGCCCTCCTCCCTCTTCATAAGAGATTTCAACAGTATCGCTCATAGCTTTCTGATAAGCCATCCAGGCGACAATAGCCTTCTTAAGTGCCGCTCTCGCTTGAGGACCTTCTACCCTAACAATTTCTGCAACTCTGTTGCTGAGAGCACGGTTAATCTGGCTCGTTTGGCGGGCATTGATATCATGCTCTTGTTGATCTGTAGCCTGCATCGCCTGCATAAGACGTTCGATCTGATCGTTAACCTCATCAGCTTGCGCAGCAAAAGGCACACCTGACAACCCAAGTATCAAACTTAGCGTTATCCCTGTTTTCGTCATGATAAGCCTCACTGTATCTTCTCCTTTTTCCCCCCCCCTAAAAAGGGTTCCACATACAGACGAGGATGAAGCGGGGCACGGTTTTTCACAACACGTGTTCCCCACTTAGCGGGTACCTTTTAAAAAATAACACCATAATACGGTAGTATAATACCGTGAAGGCAGGCAGCATCTCGCTCAAGCAACACACGCATGGAGGGGTGCAGTCTGGTGGCAGCAATACCTCTCCGCCAAGGTAACACTTACCTGTCCAGCATGTTCCTGTCGCACAGATGGTTCCGCTCAATCAGGATGACGTCCGTATCCGGGCTGTAGGCTGTTGCCGGATTGTCTGGGGCGGCCCGTGCCATCTGAGTAAGGTTCACGATATCGCCCGCTTTTATGGCGCAACTGGACTGCGGCTTGTGGTTCAAGGCCCATACGGCCTTCTGGGCGGTATCGGGCGTCAGGCCAGCACGGCGCAGGGTGACGAGAGACTCATCGTTTTCCTCGTCCTGAAGCATCTGTGCCTGCTCTTTGCTCATTACTTCGTGGTACTCGCCCCTAGCTTTCATGAAGGTGACAAACTCATCTTCCGCCCAAGCCGTCCCTGCCAGCCCGAACATAGCGGCGGCGGTGAGTAGTAGTTTCCTCATCTCATATTCCTCCCATCCACAGCACGCTACTCCAGAGGATGCCTCCATGAAAACCCTCTCCCTTACCGCCGACTGGGATCTCACAGTAGACAGCACGGGCAATCTCGTCGTGCTGAGCGACAAGGCCGCCATGCTTCAGGATGTGTGTTCCGCTGCCCGCACATGGCTGGGCGAGGTCATCTACGACACTGGGCAGGGCATCCCCTACGACACGGACATTCTCCGCTCGAATGTGGACCTCTCCTTCTATGCCTCGGAGATCGAAGATGCGGCCATGTCCGTGCCGGGTATCGCAGCGGCGACCTGCCACCTCGCCAATCCCACCAAAGACCGCCAGCTGACCGGCGTCATTCTCGTAACCTTCAGCGATGGAAGCACGGACTATGCCCAGTTCTGACGCCACAACCAATGTCCCGGCTCCCTCCCTTACCGAGGCAGGCTTTGTAGCCCCTTCGGAGCAAGACATCCTTTCCGGCGTTCTGGCCGACATGAACGCTGCCCTAGGTGGGGGTGCCAACACGGCCCTTTCCACACCACAGGGGCAGATCGCCCTTTCTGAAACTGCCATTCTGGGTGACTTTCTGGGGGCGATGATTGCCGTCTTCAATGGCGTGGACCCCGCCTCTTCCTCTGGCCGGATGCAAGATGCCATCGGGCGCATCTACTTCATGGAACGCAGGGCCGCCACAGCAACGACCGTCACGGTGCAGGCCAGCGTGAACGCTCCCGGCCAGACCATCGCAGCGGGAACAGTCGTAGCGCAGGGCAGTGATGGGAACCTCTACATAGCCCCGCAGGCCGTCACGCTTCCCCAAGCCAGCACGGCCAACTTTGACCTTGCCTGTCAGACAACGGGGGCCATCACATGCCCTGCCAACAGCCTGACGCTCTATCAGGCCGGGTTAGGGCTGGCCTCACTCGCCAATGCTGCCCCCGGAGCCACAGGGGCCGAAGCCGAAAACCGCACCGACTTTGAAGCACGGCGACAGGCTAGCGTGGCGGCCAACAGCATCGGGCAGAATGCTTCCCTCATGGGGGCTTTGCTGGAGCTGCCCGGTGTGACTGATGCCTTTGTGACGGACAACCCATCCCCAGCCGATGTTGTGCAGCAGGGCGTCACCATCCCGGCATACAGCCAGTATGTCCTTGTCGAAGGGGGCGACCCAGAAGCCATCGGGCAGGCCATCCTTCATAAGAAGCCACCCGGCATCCCAACCACAGGGGCGCAGAGCATCACCGTGCAGGATACCAACCCCGTCTATGCCGGGAACCAGCCATCCTACAGCTTCAATTATGACCGACCGACGCCTGTGGCGGTGCATGTGGTCATGGAGATTGCAGCCTTGGACACGGTGCCATCCAATGCGGCACAGCTCATCCAGCAGGCCATTGTCTCTTACCTGACAACCGGGGAAAACCGCATCCGGCTAGGCAAGACCATCTATGCCTCCCGCTTATCCGCCGTGGTGGATGGTCTGGGTGATTGGGCCGAGGTGCTGACACTGACCATCGGCACGGATAGCAGCGCAGGACAGAACCGGCTTACCTTGCCGATCAACCAGCTTCCCACCGTGACGCCCGATACAGTCAACGTGAAAGTGGTTCTATGATCGACATTCGGGAAACCATCCTTGCCCAATATGCCAACAGCCCTGCCCTGACCGGCATTATCGAGCGGTTCAATGCAGCGGCGGACCCTCGCCGAATCATTGATCTATTTCTGCATGATGTCTGGAATCCCCTCACCGCTACCGGATGGGGTCTGGATGTATGGGGCCGGATTGTCGGGGCCGGGCGTGTCCTGAAGATCGACACCGTTGGTTATTGGGGTTTCTCACAGGGCTACCCTTCATCCCGCACCTTCGGGGAAGGCATCTGGTATTCCGGGCAGGCCGCTGCCAGCAACTACGCTTTGAGCGATGAAGCCTACCGGCAACTCATCTTCGCCAAGGCGGCGGCCAATATTTCCGATGGCTCCATCGCCGACATCAACCGGATTCTCATGATCCTGTTTGGCAATAAGGGCCGCTGCTACGTCGCTAATACGAGCGACCATACCATGATGATCGTCTTCTCCTTCCAGCCTACGCCAGTGGATGTTGCCCTCATCGCCTCCGGCGTTCTGCCTCGCCCTTCCGGGGTGAAGTATCGCTACGCCTTCATCCCTCCCACGGAAAATGATTTCGAGAATGACATCCTATGAAGAGTTCTGATCTCCCCACAAAGATCGCCGTCCCCTTCGCCCAGAATGCAGGCTTGTCCTACCGGCGGGACGTTCCCCTGCAAAGCAGCGATGCCGGGGCAGCCTCTTTCATGCTGGGCTTCCCGCCGCTGACCTTCCAGCCCACAGGGGCGGGCGGCTCGCCCGTGGATGGGCGGGACATGAATGGCATCCTGTATGCGCTTTCCTCCATTGCCCGGTCATGGTGTGCAGGCACTACACTGACCTTCGATCAGAGTTTCGCTCAGGCCGTTGGCGGCTACCCTTTGGGGGCCGTCCTGCGTTCTGCCACAGATCCAACCATTCTTCTCATCAGCCAGCGGGACGCCAACCAGACAGACCCGGCAGATGATGCAGAAGAAGCCCTCTGGAAGCCCATCGGGGCCGGGACCCTTACCTCTGTGGCGCAGTCCCTCGCTGGCAAGGTAAGCCGGACAGGCGACACCATGACGGGCAGCCTGTTCATGACAGGCACCTACAGCCTCAATGGCGGCCTTGCGACCGTTCCCATTGGGGCACAGATGGACCAGACACAGATCTATCTCCAGCTGGCAAAAGGGACCGATAATACGATCTCGGGTACCCTGACCTTCCGGGACAGCAGCGGCGGCTACCATGACGTTCTGACCGTCACCCCTCGGGGCAACATCCTGTCCGTAAGGGGAAACCCCTTCCTTGAAGTCGGCTCGAACAGCGACCAACCCATGCGGATGGAGGCTTTCACAGCCATTGCCGATAGCGGGCAGCGTGTGACCTTTCCGAAAGGGTTTTCTGGAACACCCGTTAGCATCATCGTCAATGCGCTTGAAGCTAACTGGAGCTGTGCGGCGGCTGAAGGCACATGGGCCGCTGATGGCTTCACCATAACCAGCTATGCCACCAACACAGCAGGCAGACCCCAAAAGATTTCCGTCATGGCCGTGGGGCCTGTGTGAGGACAAGATGACAGCCCAAAACACAACGCCTAATTGGCGTTCCTACACCACCACCGGCAACCCGGTTGATATTGTTCCGTCCCCTACCGTGGCGAAGGCCATCGGACAAAAGGTTGATGCTCAGAACGGGCAGGCCGAAGGGTTGGCTCTGGATGGCACCACGACCCTCTCCGGCCTGACAGTGGACCGGGTATTAGGCAGGTTTTCGACCCTGCCTGTAACGGATTTCGGCGTTGTGGATGACCCGGACGGCCAGCATGTCGACGACAATACAGCCGCCTACCAGACCGCCCTTGATGCCTGTGCGGGGCAGCATCAGCTTCTGCATCCGGCGGGTCTTTCCGTTGTGCTGCACAATATCCAGATCACCAAATCGGACACGATCCTGATTCTGGATGGCAGCCTCACCCTTGCCCCCAACAGCAACACGAACTGTCTGGACATTTACGCCCCCGGCAAAACGCTTGAGCGCATCTCCATCACGGGGCGGGGTGTCATTGATGGCAATGGCTCCAACCAGCAGGGGGGCCAGACAGCCGTAGCGGGCGGCATCTGTGCCAACACGCTCAGCCATACAGGCAACACACCGGATGATCCGGCTTCCCCGACACTCATCGACAGCCTTCTGATCTCAGGTATTACGATCAGAGACACCTTCAACTGGCCGATTTCGCTAGGTCATATCAGCAACAGCCTTGTTTCCGGGGTAACGCTACTGAATGGCGGGAACTCCCCACAATTCATCTGGTCCGCTGATAATTGCTGGTTCAATGATAGCGTATCGGCTGGCCATACGGATGGCGGCTTTGTCTTCTACATGGGATGCCGAAAATGCGGGGCATCCGGCAATAGTGTCTATGGCAACCATGACGGGATCGGGGTTTATTCCGACGCCTCCAGCCAGCCGGCTAATGATGGAATCATCATTTCCGGCAACCACGTCCACGATAACCGAGATAACGGCATCGGCATTACCACAATGGTGCAGACTTCCGCCGCCATCACGCAGCGAAACATTCTGGTTACCGGCAATACCCTGACCAACAACAACACGGGTGGCCGCAATGGTGGTGGGTCCATCGGCATTGTAGCTGCCTATGGGGTCAGGGTTTCAGGGAATAGGGTTACGCAGGACGGGTCAACCACAACCAGCGGGCAGCCCGTTTACTCGCTCTATGTGTCGGATAGCTGCCAGAACATCGTTATAACGGATAACAGCTTCGAAAATGTAGGAAGCCAGACGAACCCCGGAACGGCCATTTACATTAACAAGGCATCTGGCTGTTCCATCCAGAACAACACGATTGCCGATAGTGGTGGGGCTTCTGGTGTAACACGGGCAGGCATTGGTGGTATCCTCGGGCCACGCTGCATTATGGGTGGGAACATCGCATTAACGCCACTGAGCGGCTCTCTTCTATCCCTGCAATGGCCTGATGATGCGGTATTTCTGGGACAGCCGGACGGCAATGGCGGGCAGAGAAATAACCTGTCCCTCCTCACCCAGCTTACAGTGGGTGGCGAATACACCTACAACAACCAGACCCTTAGTCAGCCGGTTGCAGCTTCAGCATCTGACGGGCTGTTTTCCTTTCAGGCAGTGCGAGGCAGCACGGACGCCCTGACAGGGGGCCGCTTCGTGCTTCAGACCAAGGCGGGCCTGTACCGGCAGTTTGTCATGTCCGGCGATGGGGCACTGTCAAGCCCGGTTGGCACATTGCTGGCAGGCGACAGAGGGGCCAACGGGCTTCCGCTCTATGCCCAGCGGTTCACAGTCCGGGCGGGGCACGGGGACTTTGTGGCCTTCCCACGGGCCTTTGCTACGAACGACGTGTCAGTGTTCGTGGCTCCGTCCTTTGATGGAACCAACATGCAGCTTGCCGGTTCCTCGACGGTCTCACCCCCTACTCAGTCTGGATTCACGCTTGGGAAATATTGGGTTGGCGGCGGCGGGGCTAATGTAGCACCGGCTGGGAAAGTAACCATCCTGGCCATAGGCGAGATCTCACCCTGACATTATCTGGCTCTCTAACCTTGAAACCCTCCCCCGATCGGGAGGGTTTTTTATGGCCACAACCCTCCTCCGTGAGGGGCAAACCACTCCTCACAGGGGAAGGCTGATGCCTTCCATTCTCCAACAATACCGAGAGATTTTTGTGACTGACACCATACCAACCGCTCTGGCCTCGCTGAACGGGGCCGGAGGCGTGCGGGCTGGGGACCTTGTGCAGGTTTCTGCACTGAATGCCCCCCTGCCCGACAGTGAGGTTACGGGCATCGTGCGTGTGGACGTGTTCGAAACTGACTGGAGCGACTACGGTCGCGCCTGCCAGATGATGCGTCTATCCGCTCTGTCCCAGACATTACGCAACTGGGCACGCGAGGCACAACGTGCGTCCCATCAAGCTGCAGGAGTACCATCATGACGCCTGCACAAGTCCTTAGTGAAGCCAACACATTAGAGCGTGTCCTGCCTACAACACGCTATTACCCGCTCCGCCATATGGCGCCCTACCCGGTGAAGGGAGGAACCAGCTGGCAGAATGATGGGCAAAATTTTGTATTTGACCCTTATTCTGGCCTATGGCGCACCTGGGCCCTAGGCAATCCTGATTGGAAGCCAGCTGACGGGTTTCCACAAACAAGCTGGATTGAATATGCCGGCCCGGCCCTCGACCAGATGGTACCCTTAGGGGTCCGGCTGGACAGAGCAGACTATTCAGCTGACATTTATACATCTGGTTCTGTCTTTGTGGATTGGCACAACAAGCTAGGGCGAGGCCACGGAGCCGCTTGGTACTTTGTTGCTACCCTCTCTGCCGAGCATTTACAGGCACTCATGCTGCTAACGGCTCCAGCCCTTGGCACAACTCCACATGTACAAGGTATCGTCATTCCCAATGATGCCGTTCCGCCAGACCAGCGAGGGCCGGGACTGGATCTGCGTGATTGCCGGGTATTCTGGGACGATGCACATGACCAGCTAGTGCTCTCGGCCACCTGCGGGGCAAAATTCATATTTTTCGCCTCAACGGACGGCTTCAACTGGCGGTATCTCTCCACATTGGCCGGCCCCGGCCCACTAGTGGAATGTCCGAACATGCTGCAAGTGCCATTGCACGATGCTAACGGTTCACCCACCGGGAAAACACGCTGGGTGATTCTGGGTGCCGTGCAGGGGACCTGGTCAGGTGCCACGGACAGTTTTGAATGTTGTGCTGTCTGGGTCGGTAACTGGGATGGTACTACCTTCACCCCGGATGCAGGATATCCATTGCCTGTTGATTACGGGCCGGACAGCTATGCCAGCACGACCGGCACGGACCATCTTGGCCGACCCTTCATGGGATATTGGCTGGGCAACTGGGAATATTGCACCAGGGTAATGCCTTTTGAAGGCTTCCAGAACATTCAGGGCCTACCACGCCAGTGCTGGTTACAGCCTGATTCCTCCGGCGTTGTGCGGCTCTTTTCTGCACCTCTGGAGACCGATCTGGATGCTTATAGCACCAGCTACGCAGGCAGTCACCAGACTCTGGACAGCACAACGGCGTATGCATGGCCAAACCAGGCCATCCCAACTGGGAAATGCGCCCGGGTGGATATCACTCTGGAGCGGATTGGCGAAAGCTGGCCAGAAACCATCACGTTGCAACTGCGTGCAGGAACGGTCAACGGACAGTCCTTCCATACCGACTTAACCGTAAATGGAACGACGGGAACGGTCATTCTGGACCGCTCCAAAGCTGGCTCTGAAGGACCTGCTGCACCTGTGCCTGCCTCTTGGACACGCCCTTACACCATGCCAGCCAGTCTGGGCGTAACGAGCGGCAAAACCATTACCTTGAGCGTGCTGCTGGATAGCTGCTCGGTCGAGGCATTCATCAATGGGGGACTAGGCAGCATGGCTGCGCTGATCTTCCCCCCTGACACCTGCCAGGGTCTCTCCCTGACAGCGAGCGGAACGGTTTCTGCCACCGCAACAATCCATCATTATTGAGGTTTATTATGAGCGACTTTACGCCTGGCCTTCCCACCAAGAAAACACTCGTCTTTGTGGATAATAACGGCAACCGTTTTTCTACAGACATTGAAGTCAATCCCGGTGCCCCCGGCGCAGGAGGGACTGGTGGTGGTATCTCCCCGAATGGCGGAACAATCTCCGGAAACCTGGTCCTGGACGCTGGCAACGATGCCACGCCCTGGAGCGTTACCCCGCAAAACATCCTGCGCGTCGGCGACCACGAGGCGCATATTTCCGGCCAGATGACTGGCGAAGGAGACCTGCAGGTCCTGCTCGGGGTGGACAATTACGCCCCATGGGTATTCCGCCCGGGCAAGCATCTCATTTTCACCCCGACCGGGAATACTGTGGTTGAGGCGAACGATTCCGCCACAGCCCCGGTCCTGATCCAGCGTTTCAGTGTTACGGCAAAGAACGGGGATTATGTAGCATTCCCCAAAGCCTTCAGCAGCGACACCGTGCGAGTGATTGTGCCCTCCTATTTTGACGGCACGAGCTTTGTTCTCGGTGGGACAGACCGCCAGAAACCGACTGACCGCAACGGCTTTACGCTAAGCAAATGGAGTGCTGGCCCGAACCCGGGCTGGAACAATTACGCCGATACAATGGACATTATTGCCATCGGAGCTGGCTAATCTATCAGTGCCTCAACCGAGGCAGTGGCTGGCCCTGCCACTGAACAGGCAGGGCCATATCTCTTACCCCTCTATGATAAAGAACCCATCATGAACCTGTACTTCGCAGGCGGTATCCTGCTCTCCGTACTGGGGTTCCTCGGCGGTCTGGTCTGGTTCTCCAACCAGGCCGGACGCCATAGTGCCGAGGTCACCACCAGCGAGCGGGATACTGCCAACGCCAATGCCACGGCCTGCGCCACTCACGCCATGCTGGAGGCCCGCACAAACGGCGTGCGTAATATTGCTGGGCTGACGGGAGAGCTGGACCGAGGGACGTTCTGATGCACGGCCTCTCCTCCCCCACGCTAGCCTTTGCCGGGGTAATGCTGGCTGCTCTGCTTTCCGGCTGCTCCTCTGCCACACTTAGACCCGTTTGCCCACCGCTGGTAACATATAACCGACAAGAGCAAGCCGCTCTCGCTGGAGAAATACGAACCCATCCCGACCTTACCGAGATGCCGCTCTTCCTCGCCGATTACGCTAATGAACGCAACGAGTTGCGAGCCGCCTGTAAACCATGACCCTCACCAAAGCCTGACCACTAACCGCCCTTTGAGGCGGTTTTTTTGTGACCAGAGAATTCAATGACTGACCAATTCCCAACCCCTCCGCCCTTCACACCACTGAATGAGCGCATTGCAGCGTTGGAGGCCGTGCAGGCCCGTCATGATGACGACATCACGAAGCTTTCCGACAAAATCGACAATCTCGCCCGAGAGCAACGTGCTGGATTGGAGGCATTAAGCGATCAGATTGCTTCAACCATCTCCACCCGCTCCCAACTCATTACCGCTGCCATTACCGGCAGTGCAGCTTTTGGGGGCGGTGTCGCAGTGGGGCTGTATCAACTCCTCCACACACTTAACCCCCATCTATTCGGAAGCTGATATGACACCCCGAGGCATCCGCAATAACAATCCGGGGAACTTGAACTTCGTCCATCAACCCTGCGCTGTTCTGGAACCCGGACCCAATGCCCGCTTTGCCCGTTTCTCCACGCCGGAAGACGGGCTTGCCGCCCTGCGTGACCAGCTTTGCCGCTACATCCTAAAGGATGGCATCGACACGGTAATGAGCATCATCAGCAAATGGGCACCACCAACCGAGAATGATACTGCCGCCTATGTCCGGGGCGTAGCGCACTCTCTGAATGTCGAACCGGATGCACAACTAGGCCAGCCTACACCCCATCTCATTGGCGGCCTGATGAACGCCATCATCCGCTTTGAGAACGGCCAGAACCCCTATGGGAGGCTAGTTGAACAGGTGGCGGCATCTTCTCCCTCATCTCACCATGATGCGACAGCCTGACCCCCTACCAGCCTCATACCTTACGATTCACCTTACTATGGCCGCCTTACTGGTGGCTCTTTCCACATCTGGAGATACCATTCATGGACATCACCTCTTTCCTCACGTCTCTCCCAACCAGCATCCAGACCTACGTCGCTTCTGTCATCATTATCTGCAATCTGATGACCGTCTTTATTCGCCCACCTGCTGCCGGGTCACGGTGGATACTACCCTATCGGCTCATCTCCATACTGGCACTCAATATCGGCTGGGCCAAAAACCATCTCCAGCCGGGACACCCAGAAAATGAGACATCCCATACATCTTCCTGAACAGAAAATTGCCGCCTTTACCCCGGGCGGCCCTCTCCCGTACCTTCTTATTTTTTACAATCTCCTGCTATAGCCAGGCTGAACTTACCATATCAGGTCATCCCGCCATGCAGCCTCTTCTGGCCTCCTGCCTTCTGTACAGCCTCGCAGCCCTTGCCGAAATTGCAGGCTGTTTTTCCGCCTGGGCCTGGTTACGGCTAGGCAGGACACCGCTCTGGCTATTACCGGGCAGCCTCTGCCTTGGTCTGTTCGCCATCCTTCTGACCTTCAGCCCGGCTGACCATGCCGGGCGGGCTTATGCCCTTTATGGGGGAATCTATATTGCCATCAGCCTGTTATGGGGCTGGCTCATAGAAGGAACAATTCCAGATATCTGGGACATAGCCGGAGCAGCTTTATGCCTGAGTGGGGCTATGCTCATCCTTCTAGCACCTCACGGCCGGAACTGACCCGCCCTATTAAGACCGATAGCTGAAGCGTGGCAACGTCCAGTTATACCGAATGGAAAGCAGGCGGAAGCTGATGCCAAAGACCATAGAGACAATCAGCTCTATGGTGCTGTTATCCACGATGTGGGAGCAGCACAGAAACACAACGCCCGTACTGACAGAGACCGTGCCATATAGCTCGGACCGGAACAGCAAGGGAATATCGTTGCAAAGTATGTCCCGCAGCACCCCGCCCATGCACCCTGTAATCATGCCAGAAATGATGACACAGACCACGGACAGATGTTCCGTCATGGCGACCTGACAGCCCATCACGGTAAAAACGACCAGCCCAATGGCATCCAAAAACAGAAACAACTTGCGCAGCCTGTGCATGTGCTGGGCCACCATAATGGTGGCCAGCGCAGCAAACCCGGTAATCAGCGGATAGCTGGGATGCTTCACCCAAGAGAGAGGATAATGGTTAAGCAGCACGTCACGAATGGACCCGCCACCCAGAGCCGTAATCCACCCCAGCAGAAACACCCCGACAAGGTCCATCTCCAGCTTTCCGGCCAGTAGAGCAGCGGTCATAGCTTCGGCAATGATGGCAATAATATACAGCGTGGTATAAAGATCGAAATTCATGCCGATTTACCTGCCATACGCCACTCTACCAGAAAATAATGTGTTCTTGTGGTTAACGAACAACCAGCCGCTTATAATTAGCGAACAGAACATGCGCATCATCCTCCCCAAAGGGGGTACCTTTCTTCAGGCAAAGGATGAAGCGGTTCATAAACCGCATAGAAGCCAGTGTATCATTGGCCGCATCACCGTTAAACTTCACCATCAAGCGATTGAAGTCGCCATCAACCGCATAATACCGTTCGGAAGAGAAACACTCACAGAGGGCATGAAACTCCTTCTCCATTGAGCTAACCATCTGCCGATAAAACTGGTGAGATGCCTCAATCTCACTGTAAAACGCCTCATGCCGCGGCTCCACCCGTGGATGAGCGGTAGGAAATGGTGTCAAATCCTGCGAGAAGAGTTCATGCTTGGAAAGCCGCCCGATCTTCTTCCCCAACTGGCGCACTTCCGCCTCATAGCCGAGCAGACTGTAAACTGAATCAACCATAAAGATAGCTTTCCTTCTGAGCCGTCATAGCGTCCCATCGACCGGCGGATATGACGTAACAGATATTATGATAGTGCAGAATAAGTAACATATCTGCCTACCTGACAGAATGACTTTCCCACATCAGCATGATGCCCTGCATCAGTCAGGGTGGTTCAGCGACCAACAACGGGATGTCACCACATTCTGATCCGTTTCCGGATCTGGCATCGTCAAGGCACAAAGGACCGTGCTACCAGCTGCGGCGTTCTTCCCTTCACGGGAAAGGACCAACACTTCCTCACCCCCTGCCTGATGCGCCGTAATGACGTGGTAATGCTGGTTCAGTAGAGTCTCCAGAGAGTCCACGAGCGGTGCCATACGGGTCGGCACAGCCAAAGGGCTATAAGGAGCCTTGACCCCCGAAGCAGGCAGAACCAGATCAGCCGCTCCGGCTCCAACTGGAGCCACCAAGCAGACTAACCATACCGCCCCAGATTTCCTGAACCAGCGCATACCCCGCTTTCCTTCCTCCTGACTTCAGAAAAGCTTCGCCGCAATGGCGTTGATCTGTACCGTACCCGTAAAATAGCGGTTGGCAGGCAAGACCCCTGATGCCTGACCATCACGCATTTTTAGAACACCCCGCACCCTTGTGAAGATGGATGCTGTATGGTCGTGCGACATCCGGCTCAAACTGGCAGAAATCACGTAGCTCAGCGTGCCGTTATCATATCCACCACCATTGCCGTGGGACAGGCGCACTCTCATGCGATACTGGCTGAGCTTATAACCGCCCTGCCCGATTGAAACCGTCTTCTGCTCCTGTTTCTGCCGGATATTCGGGCCAAGTTGTGTTTTCAACACATCCGTTGTCGAGCCATTGCCCGCCACAAGAGCTGTCGGAGACAGCTGCGCCTGTACCTCATACACACGGTCCAGCCCTTCTGCCTGAGCAACACCAGCCATTGCGCTCATAGCCAAAGCCATCATCCCGCCATACAGGCCAGCTTTCCCATATCGTGCCATCATCAGTCTCAAATCCTCCACATCCTTCCCGATTACCAGACCAGCGCAAGGCATAACGCCATGGTGCTACGCTAACGGCTCTCGCTGCCAGAGAAAGAACGGCATGTCTGCCATGCTCCCTACATGAGCATCCGTAATTTTGTTTCTTACCCGAAACAGGAATCCACATTCGCACATCATGCCGTTCATGCAAATCAGGATTCTGAGAGAATGTGGCGAATCATTCCGGGCTAGAACGATTATCCAACAAAATCTGCATGAAGGTCAGATCCAACCAACGTCCGAACTTGCATCCGACCTGCTTGCACTGCCCAGCAACCGAAAAACCCAACCGTTCATGAAGGCGAATAGATCCAGAATTGCCCGATTCAATCCCAGCCACCATAGCATGATACCCTCGCTGACGGGCTTCCTCCAACAAAGCGACCATTAGAGTTCGCCCAATCCCAGCACGCTGTCTGTCCTTATGGACATAGACAGAATGTTCCACTGTATGACGATAGCCGTCCCATGCACGCCATGGCCCGAAAGTGGCATAACCGGTCACTTGGTCCTCATCATCAACAGCCACCAACACAGGCAGATTGGCCTCCTCATGAGCCTTCAGCCACGCAGCACGGTCAGAAACATCTACAACCCGTTCATTCCATATGGCCGTCGTGGTGCTGACAGCATGGTTATATATTTCAGTGATAACAGCGAGGTCCCTCTCCGCTGCTGGCCGAATTTTCATCATCACACTCTCTTTTCCTTACCTCGGCCACTATTCAGGTACATTTAGAATGGGTGTCTTCTTCCAGTACTGGCGGCCAATGCGGCACTCTTCATATTTTTCACAGAGACCCCGAAAAAACCATTCCTTTATTACGAAAAATTAATTACTCCTCGTCGAAAATGAACGTCTCGTTACCCCGCCTTGGAGAACAGAATCATGTCGTCCTCCTGCCACTTTCTTTTCCAGCTTGCCATTACAGCCGCCCTGCTCATCGGCTTTGCAGCAGCGGGGCTGCTTAGTAGCTTGCGTAAACGCCACCCATTTCGGCGGCAGTAAATGCGGCCTGACAGAACACTAAAATAAAGCGGTTCATCAGGCCCTCCTATATCCTGTATAAATTATACATGTTTGACGCTTCGTTAATGCTTCCCGTAAAATCCAACCTGTAATTGAGGTCATCCGGTAACCATCTGTCTCTCCCATCGAAAGGGAATCAGCGGACCGGATGCAAGCAAAACAGGGGGGAGTATGAGACCGGAGGCTGTAACAGAGCCCGTCTTCTTCTGGAGTGGATTGCTGGTCGGGGCCGTGTGGGCCGTTCTTCTGTGGATGCAGCTCCCAGGTCAAACTCCTCGCCCTGAAAAGCTGAGCCGTTCAACAGCTATAGCCGGCCTCGTTCTGTCCGGTGGATTAGCATGGATGCTGTGGGCCCATGTCTTCGGCGTCATCCCGGCTTTCTTTTGCCTTGGGGGGTGGAGCATGGCTCTGCTGTGCATCGTCCCTATCCTTTGGGCCGTGCTGGTGTCCGGTCATTCCCATATATCCTGATGCGCAACCGCCCAGACAGAACAGGCCAGCCCTCTTCCCCTCCACGCCCTCACTCTCTCACCACGCTCTGGCTGCGATTACTTATAGGCAGTGCTGTGGCAGCCCTTTTCGTCGTGGCATCGTGCTGGGCGGATAGAAAATTTGCCTGTTTTCAGGCTGTTGGCGTAACGGGGCTTTACCTACTGATAACAGGTGCCTGCCTCGCAGGAATTACGGGTCTGACCCTGTCTGTCGGCATTGGGGATAGTCCCAAACTCCAGCATCTGGCTATCCGCTACCGCTCCCTGCATGGCTGGATTGGTATTTTGACGGGCAGTCTACTTTCCATAAGTTTTCTGGCAGGCACGCTGACCCTGTTTGCAGCACCACTTCAACAATGGAGCCAGCCGTCCCTCCCGGCACATAGTACCATTCCACTGACGGATATACCCGTCGTACTTGATGAACTGCTTGGAACAGAACACGGTAGAACTGCTGCCCCCTCCGCTGGCCTCCATTATAGGCTGATACTCAGGACGCCAGATACTGCCAGCCTCAGCTTCCCTATGGGGCCAGACCTTCCCCTCGGCCTGCCCGCTCCCCACATTCTCGTCAGCCGGACAGGCCCCCAAGAAACCTCACTTTATCAGCTCACCCCCTCGCCGGTGCCCACATTCATCGGGGGGCTACATCGCCGCCTGGGCCTTCCTCTGCCAGAAAATCAGGCCATGCCTTTTGTCGGCATCATCTGTTTCCTCTATGGGCTGGCCCTGTTCTCTGGCGTTATTCTGCTTCTACCGGGCATGTGGCGGACACTCATGACCGTTCGCCTACAAGGCCATGCTCGCCGCCTCTGGCTTGACCTGCATAGTCTGCTTGGCCTCTGCTCTCTGCCGTTTCATCTCATCATCGCCCTAACAACGGCTCTCTTTGCCTTCTCCCCGCTTCTGCATTCCTTTTCCACGGGCATGGGGTCTGATGCCATAACGCATCGGGGTATCCAAACAACACCCCCCATATCGCCTCTCCTACCACCAGACAGAGCCCTGATGTACCTCCATGAGATGGCTCCAGAGTTTCATCCCCTCATGCTGGATTATGTCCTCTCTCCCCACGCCACAGACAGCCATGCTGAACGCCTCTCTCTCCATGCCCCACTTTACAACGCCAATGGAGACCAGAGCCTGCCCCCGACAGCACAACCTTACCTACTGGCAGAGGGAACAGACCCTCACAACCCGCTCATCGGTCGCGATCGAGGAGCTGTCCTACTGGACCCTCACACAGGCAGCCTGATCGATAACCAGAATCTTCCCAGCCAGCAAACACCGGCCCGCCGTACCCTGACATGGTTTCTTGCTCTCCATTTTGGCAGTTTTGGCGGTGAATTCGTTCGCTGGCTTTATGTTGCTCTAGGTCTGTGTGGAGTTAGTTTTTTCCATACAGCCAATCAACTCTGGCTCAATACCCATCGCCGTAAAAGCCCGGGGCAAACAGCCTCCATCGATACACCAGCTACCCTATGGCTCGGCCGTCTAAGCGAAGGAACACTTCTAGGATGCCTATTGGGCATTTGCGGCCTCATAGCCGTCAGCCCCCTCATGACGGACCTGATACCTGTTACCCATCTTTCCGGCCTCACACCACCGGATATGGAGCGCACCTATCAGTATATCAGCATCTCATATTACGGAATCATGGCGTTGACGCTTATCAGCTACTGCCTGTTCCCTCGACAACTCTGCCGAGGGACGACTCTGACTCTAGCGGCCCTCTGCCTTTCCGGGGCAGTCACCATCGTAGCCCTGCGCCACACGGCATTACAGTCTTCTCTTTCGGCAGCACTGACCATCGCCTTCAGCATCGCCAGTCTAGCTCTATGGGCAGTGGCCTTACATACATTTCGATTCTGGAAGCGTGAGGGCCTCGACAGCAGATAAAACCTGCCGACAAGGCCACCCGTTCCAGTATCCCTTACTCTCCAGATTACTCAGTGCCAGCTCCCGATTTTTCTTCCTCTTCAGAGGGCACACCAACCCATTCCCTAATCATCGTTTCAGTCAGATAAAGAAGAGTCGGGCCAATAAAGACACCTGCGAACCCAAATGTCGCCAGTCCACCAAAGGCTCCCACCATAATGACGATGACAGAAATCCGCACATAGCGGCGAATGATGAGCGGCTGAAGAAAATTATCCCCAGCTACCGCCACCAAAGCAAACAGAAGCATGATGACAGCGTGCGTCAAAGGTGCCGTGAAATACAACCACACAGTACTAAGCAGCAATACCCACGCACCACCAAACTGTAGCACGCAGGAAATGAACATGACGGCGGCTATAACGCTCCCCATCGGCATACCGGCGGCCATCAGCCCAACCCAACCGAACAGCGATTCAATAATGGCCGTAAGCGTAACACCCAGTGCGACACCCCGTGTCGTGATTTCAGCCTGTTTTAGAAAGGAACGCCCTCTCTCACCTCCCAGCTGACCACCGATCTTCTTCAGAAGGACAATGATACCCTCTGCACGGCTCAGAAGAAGCACCATGACAACCAATGTCAGGGCGAACTCCAACAAAAGAGACCCAAAACTGCCGGCTGAAGACAAAAGGACATGCAGTATCTTCTCCGGCGGAGGAATAACATGTTGCAACAGACTTGGTAGGCTATTATCCCGCAAATGATCCCAGAACGGAATAATCCTGCCCCCTACGTAAGGGATACGCTCTACCCACACCGGGGCTGCTGGGAGCCGTAGGGACGGCAAGATCGTAATGAAATGCGATACGGCATCCACATGCTGTGCGAAAATGACGATCACCAACACAGCGGGAAGGAAGAAAATAATCATGGCCGCCAGAATGGTGAAAAACACAGCGGCGGACCTACTGCCAAAGCACACAGCCTGCAAACGCAGAACCAACGGCCAGAGCGTAACAGAAATCGTAGCACCCCAGATGATCGGGGGTAAGAAAGGATGAATGATCCATACTGCCGCCAAAAGCAGTAGCCCCACAGCTAAAGCCGTAAGGACCGGCCTCACCGGGCTAACAGCAGCCCTTGTCGTAGCCTCAGCTGAAGCAAACAAATTCCTGAAACGTGTTATCATGACCTGTCCTGAACAAGAGTGCTGCCTATTGGCTCCCTTACGGGAGAGACAGCCGAAATTCACATAAAAAATCTTCAAAAACCACAAAAAGTCTCTCCATAATCTGCCGGTGTCTCAGCATAAAAGAAGATATGAAATATTCGACAGCCGAATAGGATAATTCCGATCTTTTCATTCATACCTCGTGACCTTCATATCCAAAGACTGCTAAAAGCTTACAGGAGATGCCAGCATGGTACCCCATCCGGCATTGCCACTTCATTCCATGGAAGGATTTACCTGCATGCCTCAGACAGATAACAACATCGCCCGCAGCATGACCCGCGAGGACCTGATCTTCGCTCTGGTGCAGGACGTGGTTCGCATTGAAGGCCCGAATACCAAGATCGATCGCGCCTACCTGCTTAAACTTGTGGCAGAAATTGCCCGCTCTGTTGACGGCAAGTAAAATCAACCCGCAAAGGCGGTATAATAAAGGCCAGAGTGATCGTCGCTCTGGCCTTTATCATGCCTAAAATTTAGGACGCATCATCAGGCGAAGCCGTCAGTGTCACCCGCGGTACCGTGAGGCTGATTCCCTCCTGACTGAACTTGTTCAGCAGCTCAGAGACAACCGCCGTACGGGCAGCATCGCTGTTGGTGCTGCGAGATATATAGACCGCCAGTGTCGCTGCCACCGTCTCCCCTATACTGTCACCCAACCAGATCTGCGGTGCTGGGTCACGCAGAACATCCGGTTGGTCGGCGGCAACAAGCATGAAGAGTGCCTTCACTTTCTCCACGTTCACATTCGTCGGTACAGAGAAGACAAGCCTCATCTTCAATGGGTTATAGCCTGCGCTATAATTCTGCACATTCGCCGTGATGAACTGAGAATTCGGTACGATCAGCGTTGTTCCATCACTCAACCGAATATCGGTTGCACGGACATTCACACGTTGGATCACACCCGTATTACCACCAATGGTAATCTTATCACCTGCCTGTGCTGGCCGCTCAGCAAGCAGGATAAGACCAGAAATAAAGTCCTTGACGATGGACTGTAAACCAAAACCGACACCAACAGACAGGGCACTGACAACCCATGTCAGATTTTGGACGGAAATGCCGATCATAGCCAACAGCTTCAGTCCAGCAGCAATCCACAGCATATAGGTCAGAATGCTGATGATGGATGTCTGCGCTCCATTATCCAATGATGTGACTGGAAACAGACGTGTCTGCAACCACTGCTGCAAAAAGCGTATAGCGTAATACACACCTACAAGCAGCAGAGCCGCCCCCACTATCGTACGGGGTGAGAACGGCACACCAAAGAAAATCCCGCCTCCAAAGATATGCTGCAACTGCCGCCATGTCCCAATAAAAGAGACACCATTCCGCCCCTGCAACAGAGCAATGAACACCATGACAAGACTAAGGCCAACCAGTGCCGTTGTAATAACCTCCAGCTGTGCAAGACGGCGGGCACTCAACTCAAGTTCAGTCCACAACCTGCCAAGGCGGCTCTGGGACGAAAAAAGAAACCGGGAAAAATCCCTCCATGCCTGCATGAGCAACATAACAGCACCAAAGGCATAGAGCAGCGTCAGCACCCAGTCATTCATCAAAAAGGCAAAAGAAATATACCCGCTTAGAACTGTAACAACCGTTACACCGAGCAGCAGGGCAGACACACCATGCAAAGGTATATGCTGGATCAACACGGCACCAATATCCTGCCCCGTGCCACTGCCACCCCCGACATCGCCTAGAGCAGCACCATCCTGCTGCTCACGTTTGCTGGAACGACATGTCAGGTACAACAAAACAGCCGTGGACAGAGCAAAAGCCCCTTCCAACACGGCATCGGTACCCGGGCTAACATCACGACTGACTTCTGCCGTCCGCAACGCACCATAAAACAGAATTCCCCCGCCCAGAAGCAGACTGCACGGCAGGCACGTCCTTCCTAGAAGCCAACGCTTGAGCGAAACACCAGCTCCAATAATAAAGCCACACACGGGCAGAGCCTGTGTCAGGTACTGGCCTTGTGCAACGGGCACTCCCTCACCGCCAAAAGCTACGAGCTGCCAGCCCTGCCAGAGCAATTCCGCCAACAAACCGCACAGCACACCCGCCAGCACACTGCCCAATGCCTGCTGGCTACAGAGGCCTCTTCCCCAACTCGCCTGCCCCCGAGCTGAGGTAAGAATACGCACTGCCAGCTGCCTCAGCCCAAAGCCAAACAGCAGGACCAGACATCCAATACCCAAAACACCAATCAGGACATTCAGTTCAGCCCGGCCTATATCCCGGAAAGTGGCATAGCCATCAGACAAAGCACGCCGCCAGAACCCAACACTGAGCGGGGACTCAACATGCCGGGCCAAAGCCCCCTGCTGCACTCTACGGCGCAAATCATCCAGCTGCCCCTCAAGCTGACGGGTCTGGAGGTCACAAACACGCATACGCACCTGTAGGGCAGCAATCCCCATAGATGTCTTGCGAGCCATGACACGCTGTCGGGTTATGGACGCATCCTCTCCTTCTTCCGCCTTGTCACCTAGAACCTTCAGCAAAGAACTGATGGAACTATCATAGGCCTGAATCTGTGCCATTCCGCTCGTCACATGCTGACGAACTGTCATCACCTGCTGCGTGTAGGAATCCAACAGCCGCCCAACCGGCAATCCCTTCAAGGTACCTAACGCAGAGCCGACACTTCGTAATGTGGCCTGATCCTGATCCAGCTGCGTTCGCAGCGCAGTTGCTACCCCTGCCCAACCAAAATCACCCTCCGGTTGTCCCAGAACAAGAGGTGCCGGTGTACTACCTGCTGGTACCCCTCCAGAATCCGCCTTCTCAGCTTTTGGGGCAGTATCAGAGGCTGCAAGGCCCTGCACAGGGGCCGCCAACAGGATAGCCAGCCCTATGCCAGCTCCCACACCAGCCATGATCCGACGCACAGAATAACACTTCATAAAACCTACTTAGTTCCAATAACTGGATATTTATCTGCCGGGTTACGTAAACACGAGAATATGGTGGAGTTATGTTACCTTTCAAGGCCGGTCCGTCAGCTTCCGTCCCATCTCAATCCCCATCCGTATAACAGCAGCAACATTCTCCGATGTTCGGCGAATATTTTCACGAGCCTGCGCCAGAACATCCGGCAACGCTTCAGGACGGGGCACAGTATCAAAAAATGCCCCTATCCCGACCTGATGCATCTTGTCCACACCTACCCCTGTAGAGCCAACGATGGCGATGACTGGCAGCCCATGAGCTTTAGCAACTTGGGCAACACCCATAGGAGCCTTACCCTGTGCGCTCTGCCCATCCATTCGACCCTCCCCGGTAATGACGAGGTCTACATCCCTAAAACGGGTATCCAACCGGAGCTGATCTGACACAATCTCCACACCGGGTCGCAACCGAGCATCCGCAAAAGCCAGAAGACCAGCACCCAGCCCGCCTGCCGCACCAGCACCGGGCACCGCCGCCACATCCTTTCCGCACCGCTTCAACAGAATACGGGCATAATGCGCCAGTGCTTCATCCAAACAGGTCACATCCGCTGGACTGGCCCCTTTCTGGGGACCAAAAACATAAGAAGCACCCTGTGGCCCCGTCAAAGGACTAATTACGTCACAGGCACCTTCCAACGTCACGCCAGACAACCGCTTATCTATGCTAGAGAGGTCCACATCTGCCAAACGGGCCAAGGCAGCACCGCCGGGTGGCAACTCCTGACCATTCTGGTCTAGAAACCGTGCCCCCAAGGCTTGAGCAAAGCCCGCCCCCCCATCATTGGTCGCACTGCCACCCAAACCAAGAATGATATGCGTGCAGCCTCTATCCAGAGCGGCACGGACAAGCTCTCCAACGCCATATGTCGTTGTTCGTAACGGATTGTACTCTTCGGGCTTCAGCAATGGGAGACCAGCCGCAGCCGCCATCTCGATAATGGCCGTCTTCCCATTGCCACTAATCCCGAAAAAGGCTGGAACCGGTGTCCCCAAAGGCCCCGTAACGGAACAATGTACAAGCTCGCCATCCGTACCTTGTACGAGAGCCTCCACAGTGCCTTCCCCGCCATCAGCCATAGGCAGACAGAGATAGTCAGCTTCGGGGAACACACGGGAAAAACCCGCTTTTATCTCTTCAGCCACATCCAGCGGGGCCAGACTCCCTTTGAAAGAGTCACAGACAATAGCAATTTTCATGCTGTCCTCCTCCCGGCAGGATGCGCTGCGGGCAAGAAAACGTCTAGTCTTCCTCGCCGTAAAACTCCTCGCCTAGCACAATGGCTGGTCGCCCTTTGGAGCGGCGAAAGTTGTTCGTATCCCGCAAGGAATAGGCACAACCACAATATTCCTGCTTATAGAACCGTTCACGCTTGCTGATTTCAATCATACGGGCAGAGCCGCCGCCCTTGCGCCAGTTGAAGTCCCAGTAAGCCAGCCCTTCATAAGGGGCGACAGCACGGGCCCCGCAATCATTAATCTGGGCCATGTTCTTCCAACGAGAAATACCCAGAGAGCTGGTCATGACGGGAAAGCCATGCTCATGCGCATACAGGGCCGTACGCTCAAAGCGCATATCAAAGCACATCGTGCAGCGTATGCCCCGTTCTGGCTCCCACTCCATGCCCTTCGCCCGTGCGAACCAATCATCCTTATCATAATCAGCATCCACAAAAGGAATATTGTTCGCTTCAGCAAAACGGACATTCTCTTCCTTACGCAGAAGATATTCCCGCTCTGGATGAATGTTCGGATTGTAGAAAAAAATGGTGTAGTCGATGCCAGATTCCGTCATCGCTTCCATCACCTCACCAGAGCAAGGGGCACAGCAGGAATGGAGCAAAACCTTCTTCTGCCCCCCCGGTGGTTCAAGAAACGCTCTGCCAGAGGGAGTCAGCTGCGCTGCCTTGCGGCGTTTCTTACGGGCTGCATAGCCCCGCTCCCTGCCAGAAGACTCCTCCGCTACAGGGCGTTGCGCCTCATCACAGGCCGAATCATGAAGGGCTCCCTGCTGGTCTGTCCGCTCATGGCTCATTAGTGGTTTCCTCTGTCCGATCATCAGCGCAAAACCGACACTCCGGTCGGAATATCTGCCCGCCATACAGGGGAGATGAAGGCCTGTCGAGCAGAAGTACCATCCTAATTATCTCTCACACCGCATTAGAGCGTTTTCACCAGATATCTCAACCAGCACCACCCACAAATGGCGGCAATGAGAGACCCTGTGAGAATACCAATCTTACTGGACACCAACAGAATAGAAGCAGGAAAGGCTAGTGACGCCATAAAAAGGCTAACCGTAAAACCCAGCCCACAGAGCAGACAGAGACCAAACAGCATCTGCCATGATGTCCCTACGGGAAGAACAGCCAGACGACACCGTATAGCAAGCCACGTCATGCCGAATATGCCGCTTGTCTTGCCAAGCACCAACCCGGCAGCAACGGCATAAATCAAACGCTGATTAAAGGCCGTAGTAGGGACATCAATCAGCGGTATTCCTACCGTGACAAAACCGAATAACGGAAGAATCAGCCATGTAACCCATGATGAAATGCCCTGTTCCACACGGTCCAACGGCGAAAGACCCGTTGAGTCGCCTTTCGAGCAAACTGTCGGCAAGCAAAGTCCAACCGCAACCCCTGCTAATGTGGGATGCAGCCCTGCCCCCATCATGCAACCCCACAGCAGACATCCTCCAACACCATAAAGCCAAAGACACTCTACTCCCCACCATCCGGCAAGTGCCATAGCCCCCATAAGCACAAAACTGCACAGAAGAGGCATGACATGCAGAGGCCCACCATAGAAAAGAGCGATGATAAGGATTCCCAGCACATCATCAAAAATGGCCAGAGCCATCAGCCAGACTCTTCCCCCTTCCGACACACGCCGCCCCAATGCCAGAATGACCGGCAATGTGAAGGCCGCATCAGTCGCAACAGGAATGGCCCACCCAGCCCGCAAAGCGGGATCAGGTGCGGCAATCAGCGTATAAAGGCAGGCAGGAACAACCACACCTCCTAGAGCCGAAAGACAGGGAAGAAGGGCCTGCCGGAAACTTGCAAGATGCCCTGCAATTAATTCCTTTTTCAGTTCAAGCGTGATGCCGAGAAAAAACAGCGTCATCGGACCAATGGTGACCATCTCTGCAAAACTAGGCAAGCTGATCTCGGGCATACCGGCTACCAAAGCATACCTTCCCAAAGGGTGTTCCAGCAGCGCATACAAAGAACGCCACGGCGAATTAGCCACAACAAAACCAATAATCGCCATGAACAGAAGGAGACAGGGGCCAGCTATTTCCGGAGATAAAAGTCCGTTCCTACTTTTTATCGTCATCCTTATCCCGTTCTCCGACTATCCACACCATGTCCCCGCAAGGCGGCAAAAGCCCCCACAACCGGACGGACCGTCAGTAATGGGAAAACAAGGCTCCATCAAACAGGTAAACCAGCTTGAAATAATAGGCATTGGTCTCCGGAATGTAACGCCCATCCACTGAATGCGCATAGCGGGCCGTGATATCCAGTTTGGAACTGATTCTCCACATCAACCCCACACCGAGCGTCACCTCACGGCTGCTGCTGTCTGCTATGTAACGGCCCAGCGTATTGTCACGCCATCCGGCATTATTCTGCCAATCCATGGCGAAAAAAGGCTCCCACATGCGGCTTGCCTTCCAGCTAAACCGCAAATTGCTATGGAAGGCTGTCCCCGGATGATAGGAATGCTCCCCCCGGACATGCTTGGTAGAGGCCACCACAGCCCCGAGATCACCATCGAAGCTGAAATGCTTCCACTCATAATCAAACATGAAGCTGGAAAGATTGGACCAATATTGCGGATTTAGGTCTCTCCGAGTGGCACTTGGCGTCTGCATGAAGGTCTGGATACCGAAGGTACTATGTTTATTAGGCTTAAACCACACAGCAGGCCCCGTGATGGTTGGGCCTAACCCCCCGTAATTTGTCCCATTTGCCAGACGACAACTTTCTGACTGAATGACCTCATAAGCAAAACCAACATGAGGGATGGAGTCAAACGTCCAGAAATGAACGTACTTGCTCAAACCGGACCATGTGTGGCTCCCGCCTTCTGGCTTCCGGGAACCTTGTCCATTGTAAGAACTGCCAGCTGCATTACCGACCCCGTATTGAACAAACACATTGAAAGGTTTGAAATCCACCGGCAGGTCATATTCATGAGGGCCGATAACAGCGAATGTAATATCGGAAGCCACCGCACATGAAGAAGATAACAGCCAGAACAGGGCCGCCCCTCCTACACTCGGCAACAGCACACCCGGTGATCGCACTCTCCTCAGGCACAGCATGTAAAGCCTTCCCCACAGAGCCAGACGCAATGCAAAACCCGACCGTCACTGGGGGCGCATCACATTCGCTGCCATCCAACACAGGATGGCCAGTCAAAAGACGGCTTCTCTCTGTATAGAAGGGGACGCTCTACTTTAACAAGTCAGATCGATTATAAATATAATGGTACTCTATAAGTACAGTTTTCTTTGCCTCTACTCGGACTTACCCTATATCGCAGAGGGGAAAGTTATCCCCCCACCCGCTCGCACCGCTTTGCCCAGACATAATAGACCACACCCGTCACCAGCAGGCTGACAACCCAAGAAATATCTACACCATGCAAGGAAGAAACGAGCGGCCCTGTATAAGGACCTGTCTTCATGAAAGGCAGCTCTACCAGAACGCCTATGAAATAAATCAGCACAACCGGTGTATTAAAACGCCCATACGGCCCGCCATCAGCCCTGAAGAACGCCATGACGTCATACTCACCATGCCGCAGCAGGTAATAATCGCACAGATTAATCGCCGTCCACGGCACGAGTACGGCCATAAGAATATCCAGAAACGACGTGTAAGCCTTCAGGAAGTCTCCCACCATGCCGAGACTCATCACAAGGGCAGCCCCCAGAAGCAGCACCGTCATAACAAGCCGCCCCCACAGGCCGGACCGCCACGAAGGGTAGAAAGTCTGCACCAATGTCAGACTGCACAATGCCCCGCAATAAACACTCATGGCATTAGCCAGCGGAATAGCCAGTGCCAGCACCAGCAGGACAATGTCCCCCATACGTCCGCCTGTTAAGGAAAGCGCACCAGCCAGTGGTAGAGATGGATAGCTCAGTGCCAGAAGGCTACCCAGCACCATCGGCAGCACAGCCCCGATGACTGTCCCTCCGTAGGTCGCCCAGAAAGCCTGACGGCCAGAGCCTGCCTCATCTGGCAAATACCGGGAAGAGTCAGAAACATAAGGAGCATAAGCGATCTGCCAAAGAGCCGAAACCGAGAAGGCTCCGAAAAAACCAGCCACAGTGCCGTGCATATCCGCCAGCAATGTGCGGGAGAACCCACCCAGCCCACAACCAATGGCATAAATGACCGCCACAATAGACACCCAGCTGGCCACACGGGAACAAACATGAATGGCTTTATACCCCATCATGCAGGGCAGGAGTGTCAGCACAGCGATGAGCCAGACTCCCCTACTGCCTTGGAATACAGGCAGGACATGGGCTAGGGCCTCTCCCCCCACAACGCAGTTGGAAGCCGCAAAGCCGATATACATGAGTACAACAAGAAGGATGATCGGTACCGACCCATAAACACCAAACTGCCCCCGGCTCTGCACCATCTGAGGCACACCAAGGCGAGGCCCCTGTGCGGCATGAAGGGCCATGAAAATCGCCCCGACTACATTGCCCAACACCAAGGCCAGAACAGACCAGATGAAAGACAAGCCAAACACAGCCGGCCCCAAAGCACCGGTGACAACTGTCAGCAATGTCATATTGGCACTGAACCAGACCGAGAACAGATCGGCTACACGCCCGTGGCGATGCGCCTGCGGGACGGGATGGATGGTATGGGTTTCCATATGGGTACTCATGGTCCCGCTTTTCCCACACTCCCAAAGGCGTGAAAAGAGATTACTTCGTGTTAATCATCTCAAGGTGACAAGTCGGTTTGAAAAATACCCATGGCCCAAAGATAGACTTTGAAGTTCCCTCCAAAATTCTTTAACAGATTCGTCAATATCGTCTCATTGTGGGAAAATACCGCACCATCAGGGTTCTTTTTAAAGAAATGGGGAACATAATGCCTGCTCTTTCATCCCACCCCATTCAGAAAAAAAAATCCCTAGTTCTGAAATTCTTTCTCTATTGTCTTTCTAATCCTTTCAAAAAATTGACCAAAAACTGGTTCAATATACTTCCCATAATCTTTTTCTTCTTCTCCATACCCCTCGCACAGGCACAGGTACTTGACGAAATTATCGGGAACGAACCTCTGCTCCGGGTCGATACCCCCCTGCCCGCCCATGGCGGCTACACAACATCCGTTCCACCTTTTGATAGACCCGAAGCCCTCTTTCCTCATGGCTTCGGCATGACAGACTGGCTACGCCAACGGGGAATCGCCTTCCTACTCGACAATACGAACGAGTTTGCCGGTGCCATCACGCCCCCCACAAAGAATTACCCCAACTCCCAACATTTCGCTCCATACAAGCAAGGTGCCAGTAATGCTGGACAATATGCAGCTTCGCTCAACATCAACTGGGAGCAACTCATTGGGTTACGTGGCTTCTCCACCCATAGCATCATTGTTGGCCGTTACGGGACAACAGCCAACCGCATGTTTGGTGACTGGTTAAACCACGCTTCGGAGGATTATGGCGGCGGTGGTAATGTGGTTGTGCATCTAGTCATGGCCTACGGAGAGGAAACACTGTTCGGCGGTCGCCTCTCCATCGCTGCGGGCCGTATGGCGGAAATGTCGGATTTCCAGAACAGCCCCTTCTTCTGTAACTTCCAGAATGGCAGCATCTGCGGTCGCCCCAAAGCGGCAACGGACAGCAGCTTCGTCAGCGGTTATCCGGCCTCTGTCTGGGCAGGGCGTATCCGTGTCCGTCCATCGCGTTTACTTTATGTACAGACCGGTCTCTATGCCGGTGAAAATGGCATTTACAAAAACGAACAGCACCGCACTGGCTTCAAGTTCAACGGCGGTAACATAAATGGGTTCCGCCTGCCTCTGGAAATAGGGTGGGAGCCAATCTTCGGTAAAAACCATCCCGGGCACTATAAAATCGGTGGGGTGATGATGACCGCCCCCAGCCCCGACAATTATTTCGATGAAGAAGGCCAACCCTATGCTCTCACCCAAGGCAGACCTCGCACACGACATGACGGCTATGGTGCATGGTTCATGGCTGACCAGCATATATTGAATCATTATAACAGCAACAAACGCGGCATCACGCTGCTGGGAGGCTTCCTCTATAACGATAAACGTATCGCCTTGCGGGAATGGGAAGCCTATGGTGCCCTCATAGATCGTGGCATCTTCCGGTCCCGGCCCTTTGATACATTTGGTCTTGCCTTCACCTATGAAAAAATTGCTCCCGGTGTGCAGGCAACGGAAACCATGATGCTGGATACCCAGCAATTCAGCCACCTTCCCAACCGTGCAACCGGCGTACAACGCAACGCTGCCGTGCTGGAGGTTAACTACGCCATCCATGTCTATAGAGGGGTCATCTTCCAGCCTTTGCTAGAATATTTTTTCCGCCCCAATGGGCAAGGCAATCTTCGTGATGCTGCCCTACTTGGTTTTAAGAGCCATATTGAGATTTTCTAAGATAATCTGCCTTGAGTATGACGGTTGCACATAGAGTATTTTTAGGCTGTTATCACTATGTTCGGGATGGCCGATGACTCAAGATAGGAACAGCCGCAGGCTACCTGTGTGAAAGCCATCCTCCATCATATGGCTTAAAAGGATATTCCCATGCGCTTCACGACACTGCACAAGGGCCTTGCCCTCTCCATTTTCGGGCTAGGCGCACTGACTGCACCAGCTTTCGCCGATGACGCAGCACCGGCTACCCAGAACAAGGCACCTGCCAAAACCAGCAAACATGTAAAAAGCGAACGCAAAAAAGAGCATCGCGCTTTCCATCACCTGTCCGAGCATGGCCAGAAGGCCATGACAAGCATCCTGCAGGCCCAGCAGCTCCTTGCCGCAGGACAGAGCGAACAGGCCTTACCGGCACTTAATGCCGCTCTGGCCCACCTTCAGGCTGCTTCCAAAGCTCGTGAACAGTTCACCGCTGCTGAAGCTGACCTGCACCCTGCTCCGCAGCATCCTGTCTCCAGCTCCCACACAGCCCAAAACGGCCCGACAGACTGGATTCCAGTTGGTGGTGAAGTCATCGCCACAGACATGCTGGAGCCCAGCAAAAAGAGTGCCGTGGCAACAGCCAATGCCCAGCTGAAGGCAGGCCAGACCCAGCAGGCCGCCCAGACCCTACAGGTCATCGGGCAGGACATCGACTTCATCATTGCTCTGGCCCCGCTGAACCAGCTTCAGGGTTTTGTGAACCGTGCGCTGATTTTTGCACAGGGTCATCATCCTGATGCCGCCAATGTGGCTCTGAATGATGCGTTGAACACACTCGTTTTCGTCTCTGAAAACGTCATAACCGAAGCCACAGCTGCCGCTCAGCAGCAGAAATAAAACGGCCTCTCGTCTCCCACAAAAGACGAAGTCCACATAAAGAAAACCGGCATGTCATCGTGCCGGTTTTCTTATATCCACCCAAGTCACCCCAGACAGGATCCATAAAAGTTCTGTGGAATCCACCTCTTACGGAGAATGTGTGGATAATCACTCACACGATAGACTGAAGGTGGCTATTTTCTGCGGCTTAACACCTGTGGAAAACTCTGTGAGTAATGCCTGCTCCCTATTGACAACGATTCCTAGTAGCGAGACCGAGGAGTCGCAGGTTGGCAAGAAGAAAACTGTTCACAGCCCCTCATGAAAGAGAGCCTCGTGCAACCTCTCATGCCCTCACCGGGACTCCCTCTATGACGACCGAATTACGGCTTAGCCTGCCGTACCGTCTGGCTGACCTGCTCTTCATCAGGCAAAGTCTCCGACCAACCGCCGCCCAGCGCATTGTAAAGACGGGCCATATCTGTCGCAAAGGCACTGTCACTCGCTGCTAAATCCAGCTGAGCTTCCTGCAATTTCTCCTGCGCCTCCAGAACAGACAGATACGTCGCCAACCCTGCCCGGTACTGGCTGGTTGCCAGTGACAAAGCTCGTTTCTCATCATCCACGGTTTTTGCCAGCCCCTCATGATGAATCTGCTCATCATGGTAGGCCTGCAAAGCGTTATCCACTTCATTCCACGCCTGAAGAACCGTCTGCCGATACTCCACAGCCGCTGCACGCTGTGCGGCCTTTTTCAACCGCAACTGCCCGTAAAGCCGTCCCCCCTGAAAAATAGGCAAAGAAATACTGGGGCCAACATTCCACGCACGGGCATTCCAAAAGCCAAGGTCTCGGAAAGACAGGGTCTGAAAACCGAAATCCGCCGTCACGGTCACCTTGGGGTAAAAGTCCGCTGTGGCCTCACCCACTTCCGCCACTGTTTCCCTCAGATGCTCCTCAGCTTCCCGAATGTCCGGGCGGCGATGGGCCAATTCGGAGGGAAGACCAGCCGGAACAAAAGGAGGAACCGTAGGCACGTCTGCTGTCCGGCCAAGCTCCTCATTCAGGCTCTGCGGCGGCATACCCAGAAGCAGAGCAATGGCGTTCTGCTCCCGTGCCACTGTTTCATCAAGATTGGCCTGCTGCGCCTCAATGCCATGTAAACGGGCCTTCATGCTATCCACATCCAGCTCCGTCACCAACCCGCTCTTATAACGGCTCTGTGCTAATGACAGCAGATTCTGCACCGTGGCGTGACTATCTGCCAGAATATGTTGACGCTTCTGGTCGCCACGCAGCTGAAGATAATCACGGGCCATATCAGCCTGACGGGCAATGAGGATGCTGCGCCGCTCCTCCTCACTCATCTTCATCAGATATTTGGCAGCCTGATACTGGTACGCCACACGCCCCCAAAGATCGATCTCATAGGTCGCATCAATCTTATCCTGCCACTGATTCAGCAGCGGAACCTGAGCCTCCTGAGACCCCTGAAGGAAATTGGCCTCCTGTGAGGGCAGGTCAGGGAAGCCCTTCCCCACACGCTTGAAGATTTCCTGAAGCTGTTTGGAACTATGTTGCGACCTCACATAGGTTCCATAGGCCGACAGATTGGGGAAACGCTCTGCCCCGGCAATAATCATCTGGGCACGGCTCTGCGCCAGATTCTGCGTGGCCAGCAGGAAAGACAGGTTCTGCGTGGCTACACGCTCTTCTAGAGAGGTCAGTTCCGGGTCATGGAATGTCTTCCACCACGCATCAGCCATAGGCAGTTCCGTCACGACAGAGGCAGGCGAGGCCTTTTCGTTTGTCTTATCCTCTGGTGCCGCATTGGCCCCATGCGGGCCACGACCATTCCCCTTCATGACCTCTTTAGAAGCCTGATTGCTACCATTATGCAGATCATAATGTGGTGGGGCCCAATCCTTGGGGGGATGGTATTTCGGGCCGACCATAAGGCACCCTCCCAACCCCAGCAGAGCCACCCCACACAGAAGCTGCCGGCTGAAACGGCGTGAAGACAGGGCCACCGCCCCCTTGCGGACGGAATGGAACAAATGAGCGTCTTTCACAGTGCAGCTCCTGAAGAATAATCAACATAAAACGGGCAAGAAATGATTCGCCCATATGGACCATGCCGCTCTGGCGGCCTATCATGCCCCTCCATACGCAGGCGCAACCCTTCCACAGGACGATGACCCAGACCGAACAACCGGCCCAACGCCCTTCCCGTAGCGGCAAAGGGGCATCCAGCAAATGTGAGCAGATCCTCCAGAGTGCAGGGCAGCTTTTCCTTCAACAGGGTTATGAACGGACTTCCATGTCGCAGATCGCCCGTATGGCCGGTGTCTCCAAAGGCTCGCTCTATAACCATTTCGAGAACAAGGCGGACCTGTTCACGGCCTTTTTCGAGGAACGCAGCCGTACACGTCTCAACACGCTGAAATCCGTCTCTCAAGCTCCTCAGCCCGACCTGCACACGGCTCTCCGGCAGGCAGCAGCCACCATCATCAAGCTGATGATCGACCCGGAAGCCATAGGCCTCTACCGCATCGTTGTGGCAGAAGCCAACGAGTTCCCCAATCTGGCGGACACGCTCTGGCATTATGGCGTCTCCCGAACACTGACCGGCCTTGCCGGCTGGTTTGCCGAGAAACATGCCGCAGGCCAACTCATCATTGAGGATATCGACCTTGCTGCCGAGCAGTTCCTCACGATGTGCCAGACCCGCATCATCCACCGGAGCCGCCTTTCTCTGCCCGTGGATACCAGTCAGGCCAGCATAGATAGCGTGGCCAGCATGGTAGCGGACAGCTTCCTTCGCATGTACGCTCCCTGAAGATATTACCGGGCGATCAGTCTCAACGCTCAATGGCCGCCTCCTCCTTGCCCCCCGCCCTTCATCGGGGACATGAGGAAACAGAATGGCACAACACAGAGGGCCATAATCCCCAGAACATTGAAGAGCTGGTTATAGGCCAGCATGGCCACCTGCCGCATGAACTCCTGATACATATGAGCCACCGCAAAAGCATGGGCACGCAGCGGTGCCAGACCATGCGCTTCCGCCAGCTGCTGGACACGGAAGATATAATCCCGGAACTCCGGCCGAGAGGCGATGGCATGAGCGGATACATCCGTCTGCTGCACCTGCCGCATTTCCGTCAATGCTGCCGTGGAGAGCGAAATGGCCTGCGACCCGAAATAGTTCCGCACCATGCTGAACAAGGCCGATGCATCACCATTCAACTCTCTCGGCAAAGTAGCATAAGCGATGGTGGAAATGGGAACAAACAAGAAGGCCAACGGGGCTGTCTGCCGCACACGACAAAGTACCAGATACCAGAAGTCCACATCAGAATAGAGCGTAGCCGCAAAGAAGCAGGACAGAGCCAAAAAGGTAAACCCCATCCCGATGAGGTACCGAACCTGCACATACTTCATCAGAATCCCCACAAGAGGGATCAACACCATCACAGCCATGCCGCCTGGTGCCATGAGCTGCCCGGCAATCGTAGCTGTATAGCCCTGCACCTGCTGAGCAAACTGCGGGACGATCACAGCAGAGGCGTAGAGCAGCACCCCCACAGCACCAATCATGAAGGTACCAACAGCAAAATTACGGTCCTTCAGCACGCTCAGCCGCAAAAGAGGGTTTTTAGCCTTGAGCAGCCAGATGATGGCCCCCAACGTGCAAAGCCCCCCTATGACCGCCATGGTCACGATAAAAGGCGAGCCGAACCAGTCATCATCCTCACCACGGTCGGCCATAATCTCAAGGCAGCCAAGGCCCAGTGAAATCAAGCTGATACCGACAACATCCACCCGTTCCCGCACGGCCTTCACCCACGGCGGGTCTTCCACAAGGGCGATCACGGCCATGACGGTCAGAATACCAAACGGCACATTGACGTAGAAAATCCACCGCCATGAATAGGTATCTGTCAGCCATCCCCCCACCAGCGGTCCCAGAACCGGCCCCACCACAATGGCCAGAGCGGTCAGCCCGAAGGCAGCCCCGCGCTTCTCCGGGGGGAAAATATCCAGAATGATGGCCTGCTGTACCGGTTGCAGTCCGCCACCAAAAAAACCCTGCATAAGGCGGAAAATCACCAGCATCGGCAAAGAGGTGGACAGCCCGCAAAGGAAAGAAGACAGGGTGAACATCGCCACACAGATGAGGAAATATCGCTTCCGGCCGAACCGCTTGGAAAGCCAACTTGAGATTGTTAGCACGATCCCGTTAGCCACAAGGTAAGATGTCAACGCCCATGTGGCGTCATCATAAGAACTGCCAAGCGAGCCAGCGATATGCGGCAGGGCTACATTGACGATGGTGGTATCCAGCACCTCCATGAAGGCAGCCAGTGTCACCACCACCGCCACAAGCCACGGATTATGACGGGGCCGCCAGTTCTGTTGGTCTTCTACGGATGAATCAGCCATATTCGGCCTCACTCACCCACATGGACGGTTGGCTCGACAGACATGCCCAGTGAAAGGGGCAGCTTGTCATCAAGCCCGCTATCAATCAGGATTTTGACGGGAATACGCTGAACGGTCTTCACAAAGTTCCCCGTAGCATTCTCCGGCGGGAACGCACTGAAGGACTCACCAGAGCCTCTCTGTATGGTATCCACATGACCCTTTAGATGGAGCTGAGGATAGGCATCCACCTCAATCTCAGCCTTCTGGCCCGGGCGCATGTCAGAGAGCTGGGTTTCCTTATAATTGGCAACAATCCAGACATCCCGGGCCACGATGGAGAACATCTCCTGCCCAACCTGCACGAAATTGCCCTGCTCCACCGTACGCTGTGAAACCCAGCCATCCCGTGGGGCACGGATATCCATCCACTCCACATTTTGACGGGCCAATTCCAGCTCGGCCTGTGCTGATTTCAGCGTGGCCTGAGCCTGAGTGTAATGAGCATAGGCATTGCCAATATTCGCCTTGACCGGCTCCGCCTGTGTCAGCTGGCCCTGCGCCTGCATGACGGATGCCGTCGCTTCATCCAAAGCTGCACGGGCATAATCAATGCTCTGCTGCGTTGTAGCGGCACGCTCCACACGATGCTGCCGGACATAATCCGTCTGAGCCCGGAAAAGGCGAGCCTTAGCCTCCTGAAGAGCCCCTTGGGCAGCCATCAACTGGCCAGGATAATTCTTCTGCGCCACGGCGTAGGACAAATCGTAAGAGACCATATCCGCCTCGGCCTGCGCTACGGCCGCTTCGGCCCGATGCAGTTGCGCCAGATAATCCCGGCCATCAATCTGCACCAGAAGATCACCCTTATGGACAAACTGGTTATCATCCACCAGCAAGCGGGACACATATCCGCTAACATGCGCTGCAATGGAAATCTTGCGACCCGTCACATAAGCATCATCTGTCTCAACCTTGTTCCGGTTGAAGAAGAAATACAGCCCGATACCCAGTACAACCATAACCAAAATAAGAATCAGGATGAGTTTCCTGGCCCCACGGTCCTTGAAGGGCTTTCCTGTCTGGTCCGAGGTGGCCTGCTGCTCCTGTCCACCCGGTGCGGCAGAGTGAGTGTCAGACTGTGTATCGGACTGTGCCATGATCACCTCTAGAGTATGAGATTATCCATCCTGCACCCTGTCAGCTTGGCTATGGCCTGCATGGCTGTGACTGGACCAGCGATGATCTAAAAAAGAAAAATGACCAATCGGTCATTATGTGTATGAACAGGAGTTATCCTATTCATATAGAACAATCAAGCACTTGTTCCAGAATGGCCATTCTTATGAAGAATTCATGACCATCACGGCTTCTGCCAAATAGCAGAAGCCTGCAACGACAAAACCCAAAAAACGCTTCTCTCAGCCCTCTAAAGAGGCTCTGCGCCGACTCGCTGCCTGAAAGGTATTATACAGCAGGCAGGCAATGGTCATCGGTCCGACACCACCCGGCACTGGCGTAATGTGCCCGGCTACCTGGCTGGCTTCCTCAAACACCACATCCCCGACCAGACGGCTCTTGCCCTCCGGAGTCTGCACACGGGTGATGCCGACATCAATGACCGTTGCACCGGGCTTGATCCAACTCCCCTTCACCAGCCCTGCCTTGCCGGTAGCCACCACGATAATATCAGCCTCCCGAGCCAATGCCTCGATGTTGCGGGTATGAATATGCGCTATCGTAACGGTGCAGTTAGCCTTAAGCAGAAGCTGTGCCATCGGCTTGCCCACCAAATTGGAGGCTCCGATGACAACGGCCTTCATCCCTGTCATGTCCGCATGAACGGACTGCAACAACTTGAGGCAACCCAACGGCGTACAGGGGACAATGCCATTCTCCATGCCAAGAGCCAGACGACCAGTATTAACCTCGCCCAGTCCGTCAACATCCTTATCCGGGTGGATAGCGTTGGTCACGGTAGCGGCGTCAATCTGCGGCGGTAGTGGCAACTGAACCAGAATACCATCCACCTTGGGGTTGGCATTCAGCTCTTCAATCAGGGCCAGCAGCTCTTCCTGCGAAGTACTTTCTGGCATCATCTGCATGAAGGACTTCATCCCCGCACGATGGGTCTGGATTGCCTTGTTCTTGACGTACACTTCCGAGGCCGGGTCATTGCCGACAAGCACCACAGCCAGACCGGGCAGCTCATGCCCTTTTTCGACCAGCTGCTCCACCTGACTACGGATTTCATCCGTCATTCTGGCCGCCATAGCCTTACCATCAATCAGTTCTGCCTTACCGCCTGCATGTACGGTGGATGATGCTGTCATGAACGTACTCTCCGCCAAAACCGGTGTTTCCCGCCTCTCTATGCCCATTGGACAAGACATGACAAGACCTGATCTTTCCGCTAGAGACTGAGAACCAGAAATGGACAGCCCCCTCCGGCAAGGATGAAGGAACTCACGTCGTGCGTGATGATCTACGCAAGAATTTTGCCAGCGATAACGTAACCCCCGCCTGCCCGACTGTCATGCAGGCCATCGCTGATGCCAACACCGGTAATGTTCCTTCCTATGGTCATGACGACCTCTCCTTGGCACTAAACCAACGTTTTGGCGAAGTCTTCGATGCGGAAGTTGCTGTCTTCCCGGTTGCAACGGGCACGGCGGCTAATTCTCTGGCCCTCTCCGCCATGGTTCCCCCTTATGGGAGCGTATTGTGCGACCAAAGTGCCCACATCAACAATGAAGAAGGCGGGGCACCGGAATTCTTTACTCAGGGGGCCAAACTAGTCGGTATTCCATCCCCGGAAGGACGGATGGACCCGGCGGGCCTGCCACCCACCCTTCAGCAGAACCGCTGCAAAGGTGTCCTCGCACCTCCCTTCACGGCCCTCTCCATCACGCAGGCCACGGAATGGGGCACGACCTATCCCTGCAAAACTGTTGCCGCCCTGTCGGACATCGCCCATGAACACGGGTTGAGCGTCCATATGGACGGTTCCCGTCTGGGTAATGCCATTGCCCATCTGGAATGCAGCCCTGCCGATACCACATGGAAAGCTGGTATTGACGTACTGAGCTTCGGCGGTACCAAAGCCGGAGCCATGGCCGCAGAAGCTATTGTCTTCTTCCTCAATGACCGGACCCGCCCGATGGTGGAAACCATGACACGCCGTATCAAACGCGGTGGGCATCTGTGGTCCAAACAACGTTTCATGGCAGCACAGCTTCTTGCCCTGCTGCACAACGATCTTTGGCTAGAAAACTGCCGCCACGCCAACGCCATGTGTCAGCGTCTGCGACACGGCCTCTACAAGCATCCGGCCGTCAATCTGCCATTCACTACGGAAAGCAATGAGATTTTTGCTGTTCTGCCAGAAGCGCAGGTAGAACAACTGCATGCCGAAGGCTACCAATTCTACACCTACCCCACCCCGCAAGGAGTACCGGGCAAGCTACTGCGCTTCGTCACCAGCTTTTACACCCGTTCTGAAGATGTTGATGCCCTGCTGGAAAGCCTCATCGGCTGACGGGCTGTATCGTCATAGAACCACTGTAAGCTGAAGCCCGAACACGGCAGCATCATGATAAGTCGTTGTTGCACTAGGCCGCTGGATGTACTGAAAGTCCGGCTGTAGGGCCATCGCCCGGGCCACATGGGCACTATAGAACAGCTCATAAACATTTTCATGAGACTGCACGCCATCCACAGCCCCCCATCGATTAGGCAGAAAGGGACGGCCCAACAGCAATGATGCTTCCTGCTGATGCGTAGCTGATGAACTAATCCCCAGATGCTGCCACATCGCCCCTACTGTATCGAGTGGCCTATTCCAGAAACGCCCTGTTTCCAACAAGCCCAGCCATTCATGTTCATGCACGGAGACAGTTCTGCCATCAGTGTACATGGCACCACCCAACAAGATCAGACCGTTACTTTCCCCCGGCCCATGTCGTAACACCATCTGATCGGCCATAAACCACGCACTGTTCATGCCCGCCCGATAACGCTGGGGCCTTCCTGTTAGCTGAAAAGACTGCCCATAAGCATCACGGTACAAATCGGGATAACGGGAATTATCGTAAGAATAACCAATTTTGTAATGGCCTGTCAGATGATGTCGGCCAAACTCTGGCAACCAACCCAATTCCACCGGCGTGGAAAATTTGCCCAATCCATCCTGCGCCCATGACCAGCCAGAGATGCCGCCATTATAGCCATGCGGACTAACAGCAAACAGCCCGCCCATGATGTAAAACCCCCTAACAGGCATAACATGCACAACCATGCCCAAATTACCGGAGGGCCAATCCCTGTTGCCATTGGTATATTTGTTCGGCCCCGGATTGCCGCAGATAGCCACATTCATGAAGTCGCAAAACAAAGGTGAGGCTGCAAAGAAAGACCCGACCGGCATCCACCCCACATTCAGGTTTACCCGCTCCTTCCAGAAGGACCGTTCGCCATACATGGCCACAAGATGCGCCACCACATTGCCACGGGCTCCGTAAATCTCCTGCGAGGCTGCCAGCGTATCCCCGAAATCAGTCGATACGCTTCGCCCATGCCCATTGACGATGATGGTATGTGTCTTGAAGTTCCGCAGCCCGGCGAGCTTCTGCCAATCAATATCCAGCTCCAGCCCGACTTGACCGGCATTACTGTTAGCTCGCTTCTTCCCGCCCGTCAGATTTCCGGCCAGTTCTTCATTAAGAGACACAAGCAAACTGATACCGTGATCCACCAACCAAGGCTGGATGCCACCCCAATCTCCAAAGAAATGCTGATCCCTTACAGATGGAGGATTATACCGTTTCCGAGTCAATACTTCATCAGAGATAGCATCACTATGCACAGCATTGATAACATCTGGCAGAACAGTCGCTGTTTTCTTTCTATTATTCTGCTGCGCCGCAATAGCCGCTGCTATGACCGCAGCCTTGCGTTTTTCCTCCAACCGCCGGGCTTCACGCTGCTTGTAACGCTGCCAGTCCGTGACGAACCGACGATTATACACCAGCTTATGATAACGACCGCTCCAGCCCATCTGGTGCCGATGGTACACACCATGCAGCGGTACTGGTGCCTTTATGTCCGATTTCACAGCCTGTGCGGAAGAACCATCAGCCCCCTCTGCCCACCCACCCGACAGGCACAGCAGGAAACAGACCACCGCACTGTACAATACCGGAATAGACCAGGACATGCATGACCACTGGCCGAAAGACAGGCTGTCATTCTTCCTCAAAAGCCGTCATCTCCCGGACTGGCAACAGCCTCTGCTGTCACAGCCTCTCAATGTGATGGAAGCTTCACCACTACCGGGAATAGGCCAGACCGTAAACGGACCACACAGAAAATCCTGCCTCCCTTGTTACAGAAAAGCAGGATTCTCATTAGCGAACAGACTTAAAACGACGTGGGATGCTTACTGGCTGTCATCGCCATCATCATCACCATCGCTCGACCCATCGGGAGAAACAGCCACAAAGAGCTGCTGACCATCACGCAGAATACGCAACAACGGTGGCTGATGCTGCTTAAGCACCTTCTGCACCAAGGCGACTACAGCGTGCGGATTGGCCGTCATCTGATTGCCAACCGCCACAATAATATCCCCCGGACGAATACCAGCATGCTCCGCCGGACTACCCTGCGCCACATCGGCTACAATACAGCCCTGCACGCTGTCATCCAGCCCCATTTCCTGCCGAATCCGTGGCGTCAGCACACCCAGAGCCAGCCCGAGCTTACCGGAAGGCGCATCAGTCGTGCTGCCATCCGTACTACTCCCTTCCTGCCCATTGCGGGCCTGATTGCCAACCGTAATGGGCAGTGACATGGTCTTTCCATCACGCAGCACCATAAAAGTGCCTTTGGAACCCGGTGCCATGGATACGACCTTCACAGCCAGATCATGAGCACTACGGACATCATGCCCGTCTACGGATAGCACCACATCCCCACTCTTCAACCCGGCCTTGTCCGCCGGACCGCCCTTGATGAGATTGGCAATCAAGGCACCATGCGCCGGTGAACCGGGATGATCACTGCTTACAAGACCAAGGGCACGTGCCATGGTCGGGGTGATGTCTTGCGTCTCCACCCCAATGAACCCACGCACCACGTGGCCCGTCGCCCGCAGCTGGTCCACCACCGAGCGTACTGTGGCGGAAGGAATGGCAAACCCAATCCCGATAGAACCGCCCCCATTGGGGGACATAATCATGGAATTGACGCCAATCACCTTGCCATCCAGCGTGATTAACGGACCACCGGAGTTCCCGTGATTGATCGGTGCATCCACCTGTATGAAGTCATTATAGGCACCGGAATGGAGGTCACGCCCCAAAGCAGAAATGATGCCCGCCGTCACCGTACCGCCAAGACCATAGGGATTACCAACAGCCACGACCCACTGCCCTGGCTGCACATCATCGGAATTGCCCAGCTCGACATAAGGCAGATGATCCGCCTTCACACGCAGCAGGGCGATGTCCGTCTTGGCATCATGCCCGATGACCTTCGCAGGTATGGTCGTACCATCATCCAGCTTCACGCTGACCTTGGTCGCCCCGTTAATGACATGATTGTTGGTGACGATGTACCCGTCAGCCGAGATGATAAACCCCGACCCTCTGGCCTCTACCGTGCGGTTAGACGGCATCCCCGGCATCATTTGGAACGGAAATGGGAATGGGAAGGAAAAGCCCAGCGGGCCGCCATTACCACCGGATGGCCCATCTTCCCCATCATCGGCCCCCTCGCGGATATGGGCCGTAATAGACACCACCGCCGGTTTAACCTGCTTTACGATCTGCACGAAATCAGGAATCCCCTGCCCTCCCGACATTTGCGGGCGGATAGGGGCATTCTGGGCCATGGCAGGCACGGTAGCACCGGCCATACCTAAAACAGGCAACATAGCCAGACATGCCAAAGAGAGACGGGAAGGCGGCTTCATCGCAAACATTTCCTGACGCTAGATGTTAAACTCTTATCAACCGGAACTGCCTTACTAGATAGGGACAGGATGACCCGCTCTGCAAGCAAGTGCCACCTAAAAGAAATGTAAGGCATACCCATATCACCCTCTGTCCCCGACAGCTATTTCCCCACAAACTCTTGCTGACAAGACAACAGAATTTTAAAACGGGTACCATGCAGACCACATCCCTTCCCAATAAACAGGACGATTTTTGGCCTGATTTTCTCAGGGGCATGAAAACATCCCTGCCATTGCTCATCGCCTTCGTCCCGTTCGGCCTGTTACTGGGCAGTCAGGCCGTGCAAAAGGGCTTTTCTATTGCAGAAGTCCCGCTGCTGACGGGCCTCAATTTTGCCGGTGGCTCAGAATTCGCTGCTGTTGGCTTGTGGTCCATTCCCCCAGCCATCCTACTACTGGCAGGGGTGACCTTCCTCATCAATAGCCGCCATATCCTCATGAGTGCCGCTCTGGCACCGCACTTGCGGCATCTGCCCCGCTGGAAGGTCTTTCTCCTGCTCTTCTTCATGTGTGATGAGGTCTGGGCTTTAACCCTGACAGACCTGCACGCCAGACCGGGTCGCCGCTTCAGCATGGGGTTCTATGCCGGTATTACGGTCTGCCTCTATCTCTGTTGGGTCATCTTCACCTTCATGGGGGGCTATTCCGGCAATCTGCTGGGGGACCTGACACGCTACGGCGTAGATATGGCCTTTCCAGCCGTGTTCATCATGCTGCTCAAGGGCATGTGGAAAGGGGCCCGCAATGCCCTGCCATGGTGTGTCAGCCTTGGTGTGGCCGTGCTGGTCTATCACTTTCTACCCGGTGCTTGGTATGTTCCCGCAGGAACACTCGCCGGAATCCTCACATCCCTGCTGGTGGTGAGAAGCATATGATACTTCATACCCCGGCTCTACTGGCCATCCTCGCCATGGCTCTGGTGACGTATCTGACACGCATCAGCGGCTATCTGCTGCTCGCCGGTCGCCACCTTTCCCCCCGTATGCAGGCCATTATGGACATCGTCCCCGGCTGTGTGCTGGCGGCCGTCATCGCCCCGGACTTCGCCACGGGTCATCCGGCCGATCTGCTTGGTCTGGCTGCAACCATTCTAGCCGCTACACGTTTCTCCCTCCTACCCACCATGTTGTGCGGGGTCATCACAACAGGGATTCTCCGAACCATCCTAAACTAACCCTCCCGCTGCCGCAGACCTCGGAAAAAACGCCGTAACTGTGATGCAGCCTCACGCTCCCGCACGCCGCTAATGATTTCATCCGGCCTGTGCAGACAACTGGAGCGGGCAAAGAGACGAGGCCCATGATCCACCGCTCCCCCCTTAGGGTCATAAGCCCCATAAATCACACGCTGGATGCGGAAATGCGTGATAGCTGCCGCACACATTGGGCAGGGCTCCAGCGTGACAACTAACGTGCAGTCTTCCAACCGGACCGTCCCGCATTGATGCGCCGCCCGCCGCATGGCCAACAGTTCGGCATGGGCACTGGCATCGTGATACTCCTCCACATGGTTACGGGCCGTGGCCAGAACACGCCCCTGCCCATCCAGCACCACCGCTCCGACAGGAACCTCCCCCACACGGGCCGCCTCCTCCGCCAGTGCCAGAGCCTGCTGCATGGCCTGCTGCGTTGTCATGACAAGGGGAAAGGACATGCTCATGTACCTCTAGGACTGGAAATGGACCATAAATCCTTCCTCGACTGCTTTATAGAGCCGTAAATGGATTGCCAAGGAAAGGCCGGACACTGTATGTCCGCAGATTATGAAAGATGTTGCATCCTCCTCTCCCGATACACAGCGTGGTGAACGTATTGCCAAGGCTCTGGCCCGCCGTGGGGTTGCCAGTCGCCGTGATATCGAACGGATGATCGAAGAAGGCCGCATCACCCTCGGGGGCAATCCGGTGACCCATCCGGCCACCTTCATACAGCCAGACGATATTGTCTGCGTAGATGGCAAGCCCGTGGATCCGCCCCAGCGCACCCGTCTCTGGCGTTATCACAAACCGGCTGGTCTGGTCACAACCCATCACGACCCAGAAGAACGCCGCACGGTTTTCGACTCCCTGCCCTCCGCTATGCCTCGTGTCGTCAGTGTCGGCAGGTTGGACCTGAACTCCGAAGGGCTGCTGCTGCTGACCAATGATGGCAGTCTGGCCCGTGAACTGGAACTGCCCTCCCGCCAGTGGATCCGCCGCTATCGTGTCCGTGTCTTTGGTCTCGTGGATGAAAAACGACTGAAAGCCCTTGCAAAAGGCTGCGTTCTAGATGGCGTGCAGTACGGCCCTATTGAAGCGACTCTGGATTCCTCCAAAGGTGACAACTCATGGTTGACTGTCAGCCTACGAGAAGGAAAAAACAGGGAAATCCGTAAGGTCATGATGGGAATGAACTTGCATGTCAGCCGTCTCATCCGCCTATCCTACGGCCCCTTCAGCCTTGGAACTCTCAAACCCCATGAGCTGGAAGAAGTATCTTACAAAACCCTGCTGGAACAGATTCCCGGCTTAAAATCCGGCAAAACCAAAAAAGCACGGTCCTGACACTATGAGGATCATTGCCGGTACAGCCCGTAACCGCCGCCTACAGGTTCCCGCCGGGATAACCACCCGTCCAACGGCCCAACGTGCCCGCCAGACCCTATTCGACATGCTAATGCACGCGCCGTGGTTTGGCCGGGATGAACTGGAAAATGCCGTAGTGCTGGACGCTTTTGCAGGTACAGGAGCTCTCGGGCTGGAAGCTCTCTCCCGTGGGGCACAATTTGCCACCTTCATGGAAGGCAGTCGCCCCGGTATTGCTGCCCTCCAGACCAATCTACGCAGCTGCGGCATGGCAGACCGTGCCCGCCTGCGCCATTGTGACGTGACACACCCCCCAAAAGCACCACAGCCCCATACACTTATTTTTCTTGATCCTCCCTACCATAAGAACCTGGTGCAGAAGGGATTACGGGCCTTGTGGCGGGCAGGCTGGATAGCTGATGGTGCCCTGATTGTTGCAGAAACGGAAACCACCCCTCTGCAAAATGACACCAAAGAGCCGGAAGAACCTTTCCAGCCTTTCCATGCCCATATTCTCCCCAGTCTCTCTGCACCACCGCCAGAACTGCTGGCACAGCGCAGTTTTGGTGCCGCCACCCTCCATATCTGGCGGCATGATGCCAGCGTTAAGGGCAGCCGCCCCGCTCTCTGAGTACGTCAGGCAGATGGGTTCTGCTTTCCAGAATCAAACTGAACAGGCTATATTGCGGGCCGATCCCGTCTTCCTGACCAGCCAGAGGACCCGCCCCTGTGCTTTCCCGCTTTCGCCTTCCTGCCAAGCTGCGCTCTATCCTGCCTGTCACACGGCGTAGCCCTTCTGATGCTGTCGATCCATTCCTCGGGCACGACATGGTAGAGGATGACGGGGACATTCCTACATGGCATGATTCCCCCATCTCTCGCATTCTCTCCGCCAGAATGATGGAAATACTGGCAATCATCCTCCTCATCATGGCACTGGCGATTGCCGCCTCTCTCTTTAGTTTCAATCCGCATGACCCGTCCTTCAACACCGCAACGGGAACAGAACCGACCAACCTGCTCGGACGCTTCGGAGCGACCATTGCCGATGGGCTAATGCAATTACTAGGTCTGGCGGGAATCATACCCGTTCTCGTTCTGCTGGCATGGACATGGCAGCTCCTACGCCATCACCACCTGAGCCTACCTGCGCTGCGCCTCATAGCAGCAGCACTATTCTGTCCAGCAGTCGCCATGACAATCGGCCTGTTTCAGTTAACAGTGCCCGGGTTAAGCGTCGCTTGGCCGACCAGTAGCGGGTTGGGGGGAGAAAGTGGTGTTTTCTTTGCCCAGAAACTTCTAAATCTCGTCTCGGGCGAAACGGGTAGTATGGGAGGCATTTTCTCCATCCTACTTAGCCTCGTTCTTCTAGCTATACTCTGCCCCATGTCTATGGGGCTACAGGGACGAGAATGGCGTTCTGTAGGCCGTGGCCTCAGTGCCCTCATCCGTCTGCCTGTCCGGGCTCTGCTCCGCTCCCGTGGGACCCCACCCGAGATGGAACGTCAGGTCGCTTACCCTTCCGGTGCTGGTGGGCCGGTCCGTCACGGACGTCCGGCCATGGGCAATGGGCCGCTCCCATCTGGTTTCATCATGCGTAATCTCGGCCGTCAGGCTGAACAGCCTGTACCACCACCAACCGGAAACACACCATGGTCTCCCATGCAACAAGGGGCAGCCCCTTGGCAGAAACCATCCTCCGCCCAGCCTCAGCCGCCTGTTCCACCTGACCCGTCCCCCATTCAGGAAGAAACACCCCATGTCGCTCCTCATGAAGAGGAAGCTGACAACCCTTATGCCCGTATGCTGGCCCATATCCGCCATGACCCCGGGCGGACCAGTATAGCTCAACGTCGCCACGCTGAAGAAAATTATGAAGACCTCTCCAGCGTCCCTCTATCTGTCCAACCTCAGGAAGTTTCTGGCCCAGCGCAGCAGCCCAGCTTCCTGAAACGTTTCATGGCAGCCACCAGCTCCACCGCAGCACCCATGCCAGACACATCTGGCACCATCAGCGAAGCACTCCCTGGCAGCGTTCCACCAGCCGCTCCGGCTGCCCCGGTCACAATAGAACATTCCACCAATATGGGCGGAGTTACGCCAGTTCATGAGGCTGCCATACACACTGGCGGGGCTCCCGTACCACCACGGCCCGTTCCACCACCCGGCATAGCTCAGGGGCCGCTGCCCGGCATGGCCGCTCCATCCACATGGTTGCCGCCATCCATCAGCTTGCTCAATCCTTTGCCTGACCAGAATGAAACTGGCCCCTCTGAAGAAGCTCTTCAGGCCAATGCCCAGATGCTGGAAAAGGTGCTGGATGATTACGGCGTACAGGGTAGTATCACCGATTATCGTGCCGGTCCTGTTGTCACCCTCTATGAGCTGGAACCCGCCCCCGGTGTGCGTTCCTCCCGCGTGATTGGTCTGGCTGACGATATCGCCCGTACCCTTGCCGTGCTGAGCGTCCGTATCGCCACAGTACCGGGCCGCAACGTCATCGGTATTGAAGTCCCCAACAAAACCCGTGAAACGGTGTATTTCCCCGAACTTCTGCTCTCCCCAGCATGGAAGGAAAACCGCAGCAAACTGCCTCTAGCACTGGGTAAGGACATTGCTGGAGAGCCCATCATGGCGGACCTGGCCCGGATGCCGCACCTGCTCGTAGCCGGAACGACCGGGTCGGGTAAATCAGTCGGGATCAATGCCATGATCCTGTCACTGCTCTATCGGCTCAGCCCGGAAGACTGCCGACTTATCATGATTGATCCGAAAATTCTGGAACTCTCCATCTATGACGGCATCCCACACTTGATGACCCCAGTGGTGACAGAACCGCCCAAGGCCGTCAGTGCCCTAAAATGGGCCGTACAGGAAATGGACCGCCGTTACCGCCTGATGGCCGATCATGGTGTGCGGAATATCAGCAGCTATAATGACCGGATACGCCACCTTAAAGCTTCTGGTGAAACACCAACCCGCCGCATCCAGACCGGTTACGACCCGGAGACGGGCCGACCTGTTTTTGACGAACACCGCCTGCCGCTGGAACATCTGCCTTATATCGTCATCGTCATTGATGAAATGGCCGACCTGATGATGGTGGCCGGTAAAGAGATTGAGGCCTCTGTGTTGCGTCTGGCCCAGAAGGCCCGTGCCGCTGGTGTGCATGTCATCATGGCCACGCAACGTCCTTCCGTTGATGTCATCACCGGAACCATTAAGGCCAACTTCCCGACCCGCATCTCCTTTCAGGTCACTAATAAATATGACAGCCGTACCATTCTGGGTGAACAGGGTGCGGAACAGCTCCTTGGCCGAGGTGATATGCTCTTCATGCAAGGCGGTGCCCGCATCACCCGTGTGCATGGCCCCTTCATCAGCGATGAAGAGGTCGAAGCCGTAGTAAATGACCTGCGTTCTAAGGGGGCACCCGTCTATAATACCGAAGTTCTTGCTGATGAGCAGGAGGAAGAAGACACCTCTTCCAGCAGTAGAAGCGGCGGAAAAGGCACGGATGAAGATCAAGACAATGCCCTTTATGAACAGGCAACAGAGCTTGTCATCCGGAACCAAAGGGCTTCAACAAGCTTTGTGCAGCGTCATCTTCGCATAGGCTATAATCGGGCTGCCAACATCATCGACCAGATGGAACGAGAAGGCATCATCAGTGCTGCCAACCATGTGGGGAAACGTGACGTTCTTGCGACTAAAGCCTCTCTGGGGCTGGACCGGAACGATCATGATGATGACGAAGACTAACCTATGGCTGCTCCTCCCCTCTTCTTCCCCGGAAAAGAACTCCCCATCCTGTGGGAAGACCGGCATTTTGTCGTCATTAACAAACCGGCAGGGCTGGCAGCCCATCCCGGCCCCCAAACACAGGATAGTGTTGAAACCCGCCTCGTTCCTCAAAAACGAGGCGGCCCTTGGCTGGTCCACCGGCTGGATGCCGATACGGCTGGCTGTCTGCTCATAGCCCGCCGCAAATCCGCCCTCATTGCAGCACAACAAGCCTTTGCCGAGCATAAGACCACCAAACGCTACTGGGCACTGGTTGATGGTCGCCCCACTAACGAGAAAGGGACACTCACAACCCTACTGCGGCGTATTTCCTCCGCCCAGCAAGGATGGAAAATGGTCTCCGAAGCGGTGCCGAAAACGGCTTCTGCCAAGAAGGTCACGCCCCAGCAGGAAAAACATAGCAAGCCAGCCCAAACCTCATGGCGTATTCTGGCAAGTGATGGGGCATCCAGTCTACTGGAACTAACCCTCCATACAGGGCGGACCCATCAGGCCCGTGTCCATTGTGCCCTACTAGGAACGCCCATCCGTGGCGATCGGCTCTATGGCAGTGCCCATCATGCCAGCAAACTCCATCTGCTAGCCCGTTCCTTGGAAGTCCCTGTCACACTGGCTCCATTGGAGACAAACAAAGCAGCTTCACAGAAGACAAAACCGCAGCGCATACAGGCCATTGCGGGGGATGTGGAACTGGAACAGTTCCTCCAATCCCACGCTATCATGACCAGTTCGTAACGCCCCGTCCCCTTATACGGGACGGAACAGCTCTGCTTCCAACAGGTCAGGATTGTCTTTGTACCGCTCGGGGTCTGTCTGTTCCGTAATGGCGAAATAGGCCCCTCTTTTTATGAAATCCATATAGTTGCGTCCCGCCTTCAGATAATACTGAACACACAGAATCAAATTATGGTTCTTCCTAAGGATGGCGAGTGCCTTCTCTTTTTCATGAAATGGGATGTTAAGCTCTGGAACAAACGCATGAAATGTTTCCGGCTTCAGGAGCATATAGTCGTACCCCTTTATGCCGTTATTCTTGAACTCATCTGATGCAAGGAACTTGACCGTTTCGCCATAGACAAAACCCGCTCCAATGAGTGCATCCATGACCTCATTTCGGAAAGATTTATCCTCCTCCATAAACATGGACTGAAGAGCATTGGACATAATATGCACCATAAACGGCGCATACATCGTTATATCGACGTTATATTTTGAGCAAATATAGTACCAGCTCCCTTTCCGGGGATAAAAGTCAAAAAATGTAGTCCCAAAGCCTATCATGATGTTCTTGATGAACCCATTGGCCTCGTCCAGACGTTCGCTGATACGTTCCCCACCCCGTTCCGCAGCAATCAGCTCCGTCAGAATAGTGTTCTGCATCCCGATCAAATCAAACCCGTTGGAATAATAAGGGTCCCATATCCCGTAAGCGTCCCCTATCAAAGCCCAACGTTTTGGATCTACCCAATACTCGCACTCACTAGCGAACCGCCTCAATATCCTGAAATCAAGGATTGGGAATTTCTTTTCCTCAATATAATCAATCAGGACGTTAACATTCTGCCGCAACCAAGCAGTTGTCTTTTCCCATGTGGCAAAATCTTGGAAATCATACATGTCTTCATCGAAGACAATACCAACACTTGTCTTGTCTTCAGAAAGACGCAGGATCCATATCCAGTATCCTACCCCTTCCAGATGTATGGAACTCCACGAGCGTCGGTCTGATGTAAACGGGCTATCCTCAGTCCGTGGCAAGAACTCATCTACATTAACGCCGCCACCCACACGGAACCAAACTGAGGAATGATTGATGTCCAGCCTGTGCGTGATCCCCAATTTACGGGCCAGCAGCTTTTTCATACCGGCTGCATCAACAAGCCATGCAGCTCGCAATGATACAGAACTCTTATCAGCCCGATTCAGAACATGGATTTTCTTCTCATCACCATCTTCTTCAAAATCGATGTATTTGTGATTGAGATAGAAATCCACATCGTCTTTTACGAGGCCGTATAGATCATTCTCCAATTTCCCACGCTCAAAATGAAACGAAGTTGTGGGGAACGGGCTGTTTATGCCCATTTCCTGATAGGATGTTTCATTGATTTTGAAAAAACGCATCCCCATTTTGCGGGGATAACGTTCCTTCATAAACTCTTTAAGACCAAGCATCTGGTCGAAATAAATAGCGGCCAATTCGTTAAACGATTCACCAACTTTGCTTGTTATGTCATCGTTAGGAAATGACGAGTCATGCACAATGGCAATACGGAGGTCTTTTTTCTTTTTCTTTAGCTGATAGGCCAGTGTCAGTCCGGCAAAACCAGCACCAATAATGACAACATCATATGTCATAATACATCCTATACATGGCTCACGATGTAACTATCAGCTTCCAAAAGCTGGCAAAAAGATATAGCGAGCCATTTCAGTAACATGGGAATTGTCCGACACTTTTCGGGAAAAAGCGTCTTCCCATACCAAAACCACCCTTGCGACCACTATCACCGTAAAAAGCCACGACAAGCAAGCGGTTTTAGAAACAAAATCTAAACCTTTTCCTCACCCCTCATTAAGAAAGGAAGGACGACTATACAGGGTCCATCAGCATCCGTGTTACGGCCTTTTTGAACGGAGCCAAGCGGTTGGCCAGCATCAGCCCAGCCCGGCGGGCGAGCGGGAACGGGCCATCATCACGGGTATAGGCCACGGCAATCGCATTGGTCGCCGTAAAGAGCGGGAAAGTCGCCCGGCGATGCCGCCGCTCAAACCGCTGGAGGGAGGCCGCATCACCCGGGTCACCCGGCCCGGCACTCAGCTCCTGCACCAGCGTCTCCTGCCCACGGATGCCAAAGTTAAAGCCATGCGCCGTAATGGGGTGCATTCCTACTGCTGCATCACCAATCAGGGCCACACGGGGCGCATGAAAACGATGGGCGTACACCGCCTTGAGAGGATAGGTGATACGGTCACTCATAACACGGAGTAGACCAAGCCGTTCATCCGTGCGTCGGGTGATCTCAGCGTTAAAGTCATCATCCTCTGCCACACGCAGGCGGGCAATATCATCTGGTGGTAGAGTAAGTACCAGAGAGGAAATATCCCCTATCCCCCCATCAGAAGCTACCGGCAAGAGAGCGATGGTCTGCCGTTCATCAAACCATTGCAGAGCCGTGTTATCATGCGGCGTAAGATGCCTCATCCGGCAGACAAGAATACTCATGCCGAAATCATGCACAATGGATCCAATTCCGGCCATCTCACGTATCCGGGAAAAACGCCCATCCGCACCGACAAGCAACCGAGCCTGCATCACTCGGCCATCCGAAAGCTGCACCTGCACATCATTCCGACTGGCCTGATATCCCGTCACGCCCGTTCGACAGAGCAGGGTAATGCCTTCCGTCCGACTGACAACCCGATAAAGGGCCTGCCGAATGAGATGATTCGCCACCAGATACCCCAGCGGCTCACCGTCCAGTGCCTCATCGGACGATGCTTCTTGTGGGGCACCCGGCGCATGGAAGATTAAAGGTGGGCCACCAAGACGGCCACTCTCCACTCTGGCGACTTCCAGAGGACACACAGCTTCAGCCGGGATTTCATCCCACACGCCATGCTGTTTCAACCAATGTACCGTGTGATGAGTCAGAGCGATTTCTCGCCCATCAAAGGCGGGAGCCTCCAGCACGCTGCGAGGGGCTTTCTCCACCACGCTCACCTGCCAGCCTTCCCGGGCGAAAGACAGAGCCGCCGCCAGACCAGCAGGACCACCACCGGCAATCACCACGTCACTGCGCACAAAATCCGCCTGCGGCTGCCCTGCCTGATGAACGTCACCGTGCTGTGGCTGTGTCATGATGCGGCCCTGCCTTCCTCAACTCCATACGCTCATCGCTTTAACGCAACCGGCACCACCCGGCAACCAGCCCCCTAGACAGAAGATTAACGCTCCTTCCGCCTATCATCAGCACCAAAGGCAATGGGACTCCGGCCATCCCAGAAGGCCATGTAATCCCCGATATCCGGGCGAGCATGGGAGCGGTCTGGTTTCTCTGGCGTACCCACAAGCAGGAACCCCGCAAGGCGATGCGGTGCTTCTAGCCCCAACTGACTGAGCAGTGACCGATCCTCACAAAATGCACCGCTGACCCAGACACCTCCAAACCCCTCCATATGCAAGGCATTCAGGACATTCATGGTGCCAGCCGCCACGGCCATTTCCTGCTCCATAACAGGCACCTTATGTTCCGGCCGAAGATGCATACCCAACGCAATAATCATTGGTGTCTCGGAAAAACGCTTACGCCGTTTCTCTCGTTTCTTCTCCGGAGCCTCTGGCTCCTGTCGTGCTACAGCGGCCACGACATGCTCCGCAAAAACCGAACGAGCATCCCCCGTAATTACCACATACCGCCACGGGCAGAGATGCCCATGATCCGGAGCCCGCAAGCCAGCGGAAAGAATACGGGCCAGCACATCCCCCTGCGGGGCTGGGGCGACAAGATCGCCCGTCGAGGACCGGTCCAGCAACACGTTAAGCGGTGAAACGGATGAAGCCTGCGCCATGATGACGCCCCTCCTGAAAAGCTTGTCACAGTCAATGGACTGGACAGTCTCACTCACACAATCACAATAAGCAAGTTTGGAAAGAAGCGCATATTAGTATAGCAGAAAGACATGACCACTCAGACATCACGCACCGCTACACTGAATCGCCAAACAGGCGAGACTGACATCACCCTCTCCGTTGCCATTGATGGGCATGGGAAAAGCAATATCCAGACCGGCATCGGTTTCTTCGACCACATGCTGGATGCTCTAGCCCGACATGGCGGGCTGGACCTTGATATTCAGGTCAAAGGCGACCTGCATATTGATGACCATCACACCATCGAGGATGTAGGAATCACACTGGGCGACGCCCTCTATCGGGCCATTGGCGACAAACGGGGAATCGAACGCTTCGGCTCTGCTCTGGTCCCACTGGATGAAGCTCTCTGCGAAGCCGTCGTCGATATTTCAGGCCGTCCTTTCCTTGCATGGAACATTTCTTTCCCTCGTGAAATGATTGGCAGCATGGCCACGGAAATGGTGGAAGAGTTCTTCCGTGCCCTCTGCATGTCCGCTCGCATCACCGTGCATATGAATTGCCGTGCCGGGACAAACGCCCATCACATCGCTGAAAGTGCCTTCAAATCTTTCGCCCGTGCCCTGCGTATGGCCCTCTCCCGCGACCCGCGCAGTGCAGGACGGATTCCCTCCACCAAAGGGGTGCTGTAAAGCACCCTTCACGATTTTTCCTTGATTTATCTCCCCCTCCTGCATGAAACAGGAGCGGACAATTGCGGTATGGAGAGAGTTTATGCGTGTTGTCGTGATCGACTACAATGGCGGCAACCTAGCTTCTGCCGCACAGGCAACCCAACGGGCGGCTGTCCTGCGTGGGCTGGATGCTGACATCATCATTTCCCGTAACGAGACGGACATCCTCTCAGCAGACCGGCTTATTCTTCCCGGTCAGGGGGCCTTTGCCGATTGTGCCAAAGGGCTGGATGAAGGCGGCCTCCGCCCACTTCTGGAAAAAGCCACGGCTGAGGGTACACCCTTTCTCGGTATCTGTGTCGGTATGCAGCTCATGGCACAATACGGGCTGGAGCATGGCCGCACAGAAGGGCTAGGCTGGATTGAAGGCCATATTGCTCCCATGGATGACAGTGCCCAAAAGGGCTTACGACTTCCCCATATGGGCTGGAACACACTGTCCTTCACACCCGACGCTCATCCACTGACAGACGGTCTGGAGCCGGGCAATCACGGTTATTTTGTCCATTCCTATGCTCTAATTGATGCCCATGCGGATGAAACCATCGCCACGGCAGATTATGGCATGACGGTTCCTGCCATTGTGGCAAAGGGCAACCGATGCGGCACACAGTTTCACGTGGAAAAAAGTCAGGATGTGGGACTAACCATCCTGGGCAACTTCCTGACATGGCAGCCCTGACGGATACAGCCCCAACCATGATCCATAGCCCCGAAAGCTACCATGTAGAACGGCTGGGTCAGACCATCAGCGAAGATGATCTGGAAAGCCTGCTGGAAAGCACCGTGGCCGCCATTCTAGCTGAAGGCGTATTCGACTGGCACACACCGCCCGAAAGCAACACCCTACGGCGTTTCTTTCAAGGTCTGTTACTCGTGCCAGAACGAGATGTCTTCATCGTCCGGGCACCTGATGACAGCATCTGCGGGGCGGCGGTTCTCGCCCATGCGACCACCCGTTCCGAGACATACAGCACCAGTGCCACTATCACAGCGTTCTTCATCGTCCCTTATGAGCGGGGAAAAGGGCTGGGCAATCTGCTCATGGAGGCTATTATCAGCCGAGCACAAGCTATCGGTGCCAAGGTACTGGACTGCTGTGTGCGTGAAACACTGCCTGATGCGGCGGCCCTGCTCACCTCGCTTGGCTTCACCCACTGGGGCACTCACCCCTATTTTGCACGAATCGGAGACCGGACAGTGCGCGGATTATTCTTCTCAAAACTCCTCATTCCTGAAGAAAAAGCCATGCAGTGGCAGCCGGCCGATACCCCTCTTTCCGTCCTCCATCGTAACTCCGGGCAGACTACACCCGCCCGGAAATCCCTGACCCTTTACCCGGCTATCGACCTAAAAGGCGGTGCCTGCGTAAGGTTGCGACAGGGAGAGATGAGCGAAGCCACCCATTATTCCGACAACCCACCTGCTCAAGCTAAACTGTTCGAAGAGGCAGGGTGCCGTCATCTCCATATCGTTGATCTGGACGGAGCCTTTGCAGGCCAATCCGCCAATGTGAAAGCCGTGGAAGGCATCATTGCCAACACCTCCCTCCCCATCCAGCTTGGAGGAGGCCTGCGAGACATGAAAACTATCGAACGCTGGCTGGAGGCTGGTGTCAGCCGTGTCATTCTTGGGTCCGCTGCCGTAAAGGACCCCGACCTTGTGCGTCAGGCTGCCCGTGCATGGCCGGGCCGTGTGATTGCCGGAATTGACGCCCGACAAGGCCGTGTCGCCACCGAAGGCTGGGCTGAAGTCTCCGAACTGACTGCAACCGATCTCGCCCATCGGATGGAAGATGCTGGTGTAGCAGGCATCATCTTTACCGAAATCACCCGTGACGGCATGTTGGAAGGGCTGGATATTGACCAGACAGTCGCACTGGCCCGCCACGTCTCCATCCCTGTCATTGCCAGCGGTGGTGTTGGCAATCTGGAGCATCTCCGTGCCCTGCGTCAGGCAGCAGATGAAACACCCGGCATCACCGGCGTGATTGTGGGACGTGCCCTCTATGATGGCCGTATCAGCCTGCCGGAAGCCCTGAAGATTCTGGAGGGGACATGCTGAAACTGCGTGTCATCCCCTGTCTTGATGTGTGTGACGGACGGGTTGTTAAAGGGGTCAATTTCGTCTCCCTGCGGGATGCCGGTGACCCAGTCGAACAGGCCCGCCTGTATGACGCTGCCGGAGCGGATGAGCTGACCTTTCTGGACATCACAGCAAGCTCGGACAACCGGGAAACCATCTTTGATGTCGTAGAACGGACCGCTGCTGAGGTCCGCCTACCGCTGACCGTAGGCGGTGGCGTACGGAGCTGCGCCGACATCCGCAAACTCCTGCTAAGCGGTGCTGATAAATGCGCCATCAACTCCGCCGCTATCCGCACGCCAGACCTCATTAATGAAGCAGCAGAGCGGTTCGGTAGCCAATGCATCGTGGTGGCCATAGATGCCCGCTCTAACGGGCGTGGCGGATGGGAAGTCTATGCCAAAGGCGGACGGGAACCGACCGGGCTGGACGCTGTCGCATGGGCCGAGCAGATGGCTACTCGTGGTGCTGGAGAAATCTTACTCACCAGCATGGACCGTGACGGCACCCGCTCCGGCTTCGACCTTGATCTGCTAAAAACCGTCTGCAACCGTGTTTCCGTGCCTGTTATTGCATCTGGCGGGGTAGGCGAGCTGTCGCATTTCGTGGAAGGCGCACAGGCGGGAGCCAGCGGCCTTCTGGCAGCCAGTGTGTTCCATTTTGGCCAGTTCAAAATTGGTGAGGTCAAACAAGCCCTGCACGATGCCAAATTGCCCGTCAGATTGGGTCGCTGAAGCGCGGCATGAAAAAGGACAAAACAAATGCCTCAGAATAACGCTCCCTCCCCTGCAACCCGCAAGGATGTTCTGGAACGGCTCTATCATACAGTCATGGCCCGCAAGGGTGCCTCTCCCTCTGTCAGCCACTCGGCCCGCCTCATGGCCAGAGGACGGAGCAAGATTGCCCAGAAGTTCGGTGAAGAAGCCGTTGAGTGTGTCATTGAGGCCATCAAAGGGGACCGTAATGGCCTCATCAGCGAAAGTGCGGATGTTCTCTATCATCTGATCGTCATGTGGGTTGATGCAGGCATTGACCCGGCAGATGTCTGGAAAGAGCTGGAACGTCGTGAAGGCACCAGCGGCATTGAGGAAAAGGCATCTCGTCCGAAACCGTCTTTCTAAGGTGGGTCATAGGTGGGTTGTTGCCTTCCGCCCTTGACTTCCCCCCGCCCCACTCCCCAATCATTAAAGGAACGAGGAGGAACCCATCTTATGCCGACACCTACCCCCGCCTACGATCCCAACAATGTTTTCGCCAAGATTCTGCGGGGAGAAATCCCGGCTGAGCGTGTCTGTGACAGCAAACACTCTTTCGCTTTCTACGACATTTCTCCGCTGGCCCCCATCCATGTTCTGGTGATCCCTCGCGGAGCCTATACGAACCTGCATGACTTCCTCTCCCGTGCCAGTAATGAGGAGATTTTGGACTTCTGGCAGCTCGTAGACAAAATTTCCGCTGAACAGTCTCTCATTCCCAGTGGCTTCCGTCTCGTCAGCAATATTGGCCCTGATGGAGGTCAGGAGGTTCCGCACTTCCATGTCCATCTTCTGGGTGGCCGTCCCCTTGGGCCTGTTCTGCCCTCCAGCCGATAAACAGCCAGACCAAAGAAGCCTCCTTTCGCGGGGGCTTCTTTTGTTTAAGGGATGAAAAACCTTTTTTTACAAAAGACCTGCTTTTCCCCTTGCGCTTCTCCGACATTCCCTCTAGGAAAGCCTCACGCCTTTAGTCCCGTTCGTCTAGAGGCCTAGGACACCGCCCTCTCACGGCGGCAACACGGGTTCGAATCCCGTACGGGACGCCAATACATCGCCATCTAGAGCATGTGGCATAAACTGGCATCTTCCATATTCAGTTATGAAATAGAACGCCCTTGCAGGCAGGTACTATAAGTAATACCCGCCCGCCTCTTCCGTGGCCTACTCTTACTGCTTATGCCCTAGAGCCTCCGCCATGGCAGGAGCATCATACCGGGGAGCTACAACCTCAAGATACGCTCCTTGCCCCGGCACCACAGCATCCAAAGCTTGCCTCAAAGCCTGAGGAGTACTAACACGCTCGCAGTGCCAGTCCTCGCAACCAAACCCACGGGCTAGAGCCGTATAATCCCAGCTGGCAATATCGTTGTAGTAACGTTCCCCATCATCACAAAGCAGACGCTCGATCAAATATCCCTCGTTATTCAGGACCAAAATAAGCGGCTGGCAGTCAAATCGAGCAAATTCACCAAGGGCCTGCACCGTAAGCTGATGTGACCCCTCCCCCGTGAGCAGAACGATCCGTTTATGCGGTACCGCAAGAGCCATGCCAAAAGCGGCCGGTGTAGCCCAACCAATAGCTCCCCACAGGCTCTGTTCCTCATAATCAACACCATCAGGCAGGCGGACAAATCCCATACCCATGGCGACCGTTCCCGTCTCGCATACCACAACATCCCCAGCCCTCAGATGGTCTCTGACAGCAGAACAAAGCGTATGGGTACGAATGACCCCCTCATCTTTTTCATCATCCTGCTTGGGTGACAATTCCATCCCCAGATAACCGGGCCCTGCCCGTCTCGGAATAGTATCAGCCAGTTCGGCAAGAAGTGCGACAACGTCATCCAAAGCTGCTTCATAAACCGCACCATCACCAAACTGCACACTCGTTTCCATGACGCTGATGACACGTTCCGGGGGTAGTTTCTGCGTAAAAAGCCCTGTACTGAAATCAGTCATCTCAGCACCAAGTGCCAAGACAAGATCGGCCTGCTCTACAAAATTGGCCACTTCCTCCTGCACAAGGTGGCCACCATACATCCCTACAAACCCAACAGCCTGCTCACTTACAACACCTTTATCCATATACATTGTGGCATAAGGCAAGCCGGAACTGGTCAGAAACTGTCTTGCGGCATTCCGACACCCAAACCGGGCCGTCAAAATACCCGGTAGAACACACGGATTCTTACTCTGTTTTAATTCCGAAACAATACGGCGAACCACAATTTCCGCCTGTTTCTGTCCCCTATCGACCGGCAGAACCGCCCTTGCCGCACCCTTTGCGGCCATCACCACATCATCATAAGCCGCATCAGCGGGAATACCGATATAAATGGGCCGCCGCTCTTTCCGTAGCGTAGTCAGGACACGCTTCAGCTCCTGAACACAGGTCTGGCCATCCAAAATCGTGCGGGCACAAACAACATGGTCCGCAGCCTCGTAAAAGGCCCAAAGCCGACCATCCCCCAACGTGTGATGCACAAGCCTTTTCTCGTTCAGAATGGCCCGTCTAGGCATACCCACAAGATGAATAACCGGCAGATGTTCCGCATAGGCACCACCCACTCCATTCATGGCACTCAGCTCACCAACGCCATAAGTCGTGTTCAGGACGGCAATACCCTTCATGCGTGCATAGCCATCAGCGGCATAAGCAGCATTCAGCTCGTTGGAACACCCAATCCAACGCATGTCATTCCTGCCTGTGATGGCATCGTTGATCGGAAACGCATAATCACCCGGCACACCGAACACATGCTCCACACCAAGTTGTGCGAGCTGGTCCAAGAGATAATCAACAACCTTTACCATCACACTTTCCTTCATCTCATCCACACATCATTTTGCGCAGCTAAGGAAAGCCTATCCGGCCACTCTCTAATATGGTAATATTATATCTCTATATAAACTATAATCTTTTACCTATGCCCTACCCTAAAATGACGTTCCGGGAACTCCATTACTTTATGGCAGTTGCCACACAGGGCAGCTTCAGCCGTGCGAGTGACCTGCTGCATATCAGTCAGCCCTCTCTGAGCATGGGTATCCGCTCTCTGGAAAATAAACTGAATGTCTGCCTCTTTGAGAGAACCCACAAAACCGTCATCCTGACTGAAAAAGGCAAAACCTTTTTCCTCCACGCCGAACGTCTCCTAGAGGCTGAACAGAATCTGCACCGGGCTATAACTGATGAAGCAGGACCGCTAAAAGGAACCGTCCATCTGGCATTTCCACCTATATTAGGAGCCATCTATTTCCGTCCCATCATTCGACAGTTCTGTAGCCTATATCCCGATGTTGTATTGAATATTGAAGAATACCCTTCAGACAGGCTCATTACACAGCTTCTTGGCCATCACACGAACATTGCCGCTCTTATTGGGCCTGTGCAGAATAGACAGTTACGCATCATTCCCTTTGCAGAAACGGAACTGTACCTGCTGATGTCTGAATCACATCCCCTTGCAGGGCGGGCTGCTTGTTCCTTCACGGACATTCTTGATGAGAAACTGGTTCTCATGAATGAGAACTTCAAAATCAGTCAGTTTATTTCAGAAGCATTCGCTAGCCACGGCGCAACACCCCATGTCACCGGCCGCACCAGCGATTCAAGCCTGTTGCTCACCATGGTTCAAGCAGGCGTAGGTATCACCATCATCCCCGCAGCATTCCACAATCCAACACAGAATGACGGTCTTTACTGCTGCCCTCTAAAAGATCCAACAATCCGCATTACCATCTCATTAGCTGTTCGTCATAACAGCCCTCTAAGCAAGGCTGAAGAAACATGGTTACAGATTAGCGGCCTTTGAGTTCTGGTGAAACCGAGCCACCAGCCCCCGGAGAGGCTGGTTTTTTTATATTTCCGATAGCAACGGCCCGTCTGCTTATCATTCCTTCAGAGCGTTGATCAATTCCTGCGAGGTATGCACACCTCCCAGTTTGGGAAAAAACGTCTCTGTCAGGAAGCTATGAGCCGTTTCATCACCATCGGCACAGGCATCCCGAATGACGGCAAGGTCATAATCAAGATCAAACGCCTGATTGAATGTCGTCAGTACAACATGTGATGTAGCAACGCCGGCTAGAAAAATCTTCTCGACACCCTTTGCTCGTAGAATCATATCAAGGTCCGTTCCGCCAAAAGCACCAACCCGTCGCTTCTGCACGACAGGTTCTTCCGGCTGCGGTGCCATTCTATCCACAAAGGCAACCCCACGACTGCTAGGGTCTGCCATGCCGCTATCCCGTATCCATGAAAACATCCTGTTCCGCCCACTAATCTCCGGATAACCCGGACGGAAACACACACTCACATGGATGGTAAAACATCCAGCCTGACGTGCTGCTGCAAGAACAGCTTCGGCCTTCTCTACCACCTGTTCGGCTCTCTCAGGCGGCAGAAAGTTTTCTAGAATGTAATTCTGAAAATCCATAAAAATGAAAACGGTTCCAGCTTTCTTAAAACTAATAGCGGCCACAGACTTCTCCCATTTGGATCAAATACTCCAATAGGTGAAAATCATACATCAAACCAAGCAATGAGAAGCAACCGAAAATTGCCTCCATTATCTCTAGAATCCATCACCCATTGTTAAGATAAGAGAAAATAAAAACATAAAAAATATCTTAATGAATAAGGAAAATAAATATAAAATTATTACCCAAGTATTAAATTATGCAATCTATCAATTTGAATTAACACCACTTACTTTATCAGATCTCAAAAATAATTCAGATCAAAATAAAATAAATACTGACACTCAAAAAGTTGATCTAATTTACATGAACGATACCTTGATTACCTTTAATCTTTTTATTAATGAAAGGTAACATGAGCTTCTTCAGGCATGACGTCCCCCTTTTCCCTGTCAGCTTCATCATTCGCCCCGGGCAACCGACAAAGCAACGTATGTGAAAGGTGCAACCATAATGACAACACACAGCTCTTCTTACAAAAAGACAGCATCTTTCACACAGGTCGGTTCAAATTCAATTCTGACCTATAAAGGCAAGGCCGCTTCCCCTCTCAAGCTATCGGCCCGGAGGATTGCGCTGCTTCTAGCGGGCGTTTCGTCTTTCTCCATCATCAGTGCACCTGCACATTCGGAGGACACATCACAGTCCCAGCAGGGCAGCTCTGTGCGGACTTTCTCTCCTGCCGTTAACACAGAAAATACGATTGCAGCACCCATTACAGACAGCGGAGAGAACACTCCCCTTTCCGTAGAGCAGGCAGGCGCAGGAACGACCATTCTTTCCGCCATCAACACCTATACAGGGGCAACCCATATCAAAGACGGCACGTTAGCCCTCTCTAGTATTGGTAACATTGCTAGCTCCAGCGGCATCTCCATAGAACAGAATGCTAATTTTGACATAAGCAAAGCCAGTGCTAACGCAACTGTTCAGGATATTTCCGGTGCAGGCAGTATCACCCTCGGAAATAATAACCTCATCCTGTCTTCAGCCAAACCTAATACCACCTACGATGGTATCATTTCTGGCATGGGGGGCCTGAACATCACTGGTGGGGCTAAAACCCTAACAGCAGCACAGACCTACACGGGCAAAACGACTGTTGACCAGAATACTAGCCTGACCCTCTCTGGTTCCATTACTGGGGGCCTTGACAATAGTGGCACCTCCACCCTCCAGAAAGGCTCCTCCATCGCTGGTGATGTCACAAACAGCGGCGCACTGAATGCCACCAACGCCACGCTCAGCAAGGCTCTTAACAATAGCGGCACGGCCACCCTTACGAACGGCTCTCAGGCCTCTGTCTCCAACAGTGGCACTGCAACCCTCGCTGGTGGCAACAATACAACCGGCGATGTCTCCAACAAGAGCGGCGGAACCCTGACGCTTGATAACAGCTCCATCGCCGGGGCTCTGAATAATGACGGACAGTCCACCCTGCAAAATGGGGCGTCCGTCATTGGCACCGTGACAAACAGCAGCACCGGCACGGTGAATGCCACCAACGCCACACTCAATGCTCTTAACAATGCGGGCACGGCGACCCTTACGGGCGGCTCTCAGGCCTCTCTCTCCAACAATGGCACTGTGACCCTCGCTGGTGGCAACAATACAACCGGCGATGTCTCCAATAAGAGCAACAGAACCCTGACGCTTGATAACAGTGCCATCGCCGGGGCTCTGAATAATGACGGACAGTCCACCCTGCAAAATGGAGCGTCCGTCATTGGCACCGTGACAAACAGCAGCACCGGCACACTGAATGCCACCAACGCCACACTCAATGCTCTTAACAATACGGGCACGGCAACCCTTACGGGTGGCTCTCAGGCCTCCGCCACAAACAGCGGCGACCTGACACTTGCTGGTAGCGATAAGGCTAGTGGCAACAAGACAGACGGGGATGTCTCCAACACAGGCAACGGAACCCTGAAGCTTGATAACAACACCATCTCCGGGACCCTGACCCATAACGGGAAGGACCTGACCGTCACCAATAACGGGGCCACTGCTGGCTCCCTCGCTGGGGGCAGTGACGGTACACTAAATGGCTCCCTGACTCTTAGTAATGCCAAGGACACCTATAACGGTACCCTCTCCGGCGGTGGTGGCCTGATCGTCAATGGTGGAACGGAAACCCTGACAAAGGCACAGAACTACAGCGGCGACACGGAAATCAATAACGGTGCCACCCTTGCACTGACTGGCAACGGTAATCTTGAAAAGAGCACGATCCAGCTGAACGCTGGAAACGTAACAGGTAAATCAACACTCGACATTTCCAAAGCCGACCAGCCCGTTTCTATTGCAAGCATAGGGTGGGGTAATAATGGTGCCACCGTCAATCTCGGTGGGAACACACTCAACATCGTAAGTGCCATCGGTTCAAATGGGGCTACCTTCCAAGGGGATGGTGGGACTATCGTCGTTTCAGGTGCCTCCCAAGCCTTTAACGGCACCATCCAGCAGACCCCTGTCGACGATGGAACAACCTCTGATGGCACGACCTCCAGCGGAACTCCCACCAACAAAGACACGACCAAAGGCGTCAATCTTGTAGCTAACGCCGCGAATGTTACTCTGAATGCTGGTCGGACCTTCAGCTATACAGGCACCACAACTGTCAACAGTGGTAGCACCCTGCATGTCAACGGTAATAGCTACGGCACAACAAGTATAGTTGTAAACGATGGCGGTAAACTGGACGGTACGGGTAATATTGGTGGTGTTAGCAGCACAACAACTATTGCAAAAAATGCAACCATCGCCCCCGGCACGTCCGACATCCGCCGTGGGACGCTGGGAATAGGCGGCGGTCTCACCGTCAATGGAACATCCGACTTCAGCGGTGTTCAAAGTAATAGCTCTGGCAAACTCTCCAATGGCACTATTTTTGTCGGAGGCGACAGAAGCGGCGATCTTACACTGGGAGGGACAGTCAAAGCTGTCGATCTCTCCTTCCAGCAAGGTTCCGGTATCCAGACGCTCTACCGCTACACACAGAATCTGAATTGGGACAATCCTACCCTCAAAGTCTATCAGACTTCAGGGGCTGAAGACCCCAATAACAAAAGTGTCCTTCAGGGTGGCAACCATCAGGTCAATCTTGTTACGGCCAATACAGGGGACAATCTGACCTTCTGGAATGGCAACACAACAAGCACATCAACCACCACCGACCATCATATCGATGCCGGTGATGGCACATGGACACAGGGAAAGACCAACTGGACCACAGCCAATGGCGATCAGAGTTCAGCATGGCAGGAAAAAGGCTATGCTATTTTTGGTCAGGTTTCCGACAATGCAGCCCAGCAGAACACAAAACATGCCTATAATGTAACGGTGGACGGCAATGTCGATGTTGCTGGCATGCAGTTCAGCCAGACGACCCGCCCCTCCTCCTATTCCATTATCCCGCAAGACAATAACAGCTCCATTACACTGTATGGCAACCGGTATACGGACCATGATAATTCAAATCAGCTCAACCATTATTTCTCTGTTACCGACAATATCGGCCAGTCCGGCACCCCGAGCGATGCCGACATAAAACAGTACGAACAGAATAACGGTATTCTGGTCAATAAATCCGGCCTTGTTTCCGTAATCCGTGTGGGAGATGGCACAGGCTATGGGGATACCAACCTGGCCGTCATCAAAACATCTATCAAAGATGACCCGGCCAACGCGACAACCCTCGTAAAAACGGATACGGGCACGCTCGTCCTGAGCGGCACCAATAGCTATACTGGTGGCACAGTCATCACCAATGGTACGCTTGGAATCACTTCTGACGCCAGCCTGGGTAACCAGAATGGTGCTCTGAACATCAACGGTGGTACATTGCGGATCGAGCAGGATCAGGTCAGCACTAACGAAAACCGCAACACCGTTCTGGGCTTTAACGGAGCCACCATTAACCTCAATGGCTATGAATATAGCAATAATGGATCAATCATTGGGCCCAGAGGTGCCAATTTAAAGATTGTAAGCCCAATCACTGATCGTTCCACCTACGATCAGGATTCCAAAACCCCCGCCAACCCCACAATTGAGCAAGTCTTTAATACATCTCAACAGAATGCTGGTATCAGCTTGGGTGGGAATAAGCCTGTCCTCAACCTCAATGGCGAAAATACCTACCTAGGTAATACAGACATTGAGGGCAACAACAGCACTGGCGACACTAATGTTGTAGTCAATGCTAACAGCAAAACGCCCTTTGGCTACTCTGACAGCACAACAAAAGGCGGTGACCTGAACATCACAGGCGGTGCCACTGTCAACATGAATGGTGGGCAGAATCAGTCTGCCTCTATGGGCAACCGTAATGTCACCCTTCAAGACAGTAGCGTTCTGAACTTTAACAATCACAGTGTGGCCGATACGGCAAACATCACAAACGGCAGCAATGCCAGCGTTTCCTTCAACGATTCCAGTTCGGCCTCACAATCCATCATCCAGAATGCCGGGACCGTCTCTTTTACAGGTAATGCAACCGCTGATGGTGCCACCATCCAGAATAACAGCGATGGTGCCAAGGTCGATATCTCCAAGACATCAAACGGGGTCTCCATCGGCTCCCTGTCTGGCAATGGCACGGTCTCTCTGGGCAACCAGACACTGACAATCGGGGCACTCGGCAAGGACGATACCCTCTCTGCCACCATAAACGGGGCCAATGGCTCACTCGTCAAAACAGGGAATGGCACCCAGACGCTGACAGGCAATAACAGCTATACCGGCTCCACCACCGTGGATAACGGTACACTGGCTCTGGCCGGTAATGGTGCCATCGCCCAGTCCTCCTTTGTGAATATCAACAAAGGCACCAACCTGGACATTAGCCAGTCTTCTAATAATCAAAATCTGACCGACATCCGAGGTGACGGTAATATTGCTCTTGGTAGTCACTCTCTTTCTCTGACGCAGGCCGATTCAAACCATAATTACGATGGTGTCATCTCCGGGGATGGTGGCCTGACTATCCAGAGCGGAACAAAAACACTCACAAACCATCAAGCCTATACAGGCGACACAACCATTGCCCAGAATGCCGGCCTGAACCTCACTGGCTCCCTCGATGGAACACTTACCAATCATGGTAATTCCATCCTCCAGAACGATTCAGTCGTTAAGAGACTGGTTACCAACACTGGGAAACTAGACGCCCACAACGCCCAGCTGCTGAGCGATGTCACAACATCTGGAACACTACTCCTCGATAAGGGAACAACCGTCTCAGGCAAGCTCACTGCTGAAGGGGGTAAATTCACCATTGGAGATGGCGGTGCTTCTGTCGGAAGCCTCTCCGGCACAAACAACAATACCGGCATTCTCAATGGCACTCTGACCCTTACCAATGCGAAGGACGGCTATGATGGTACCCTCACCGGCAAAGGCGGCCTGACTATCCTTGGAGGAGGCCAGAACGACATTCAGAGTACAGGCGAATACCTCAACGGCCACAACACCTATGAGGGTGAAACCCATGTCGGTCCGAATGGCTCCTTCACCCTGAAAGGCAGCATCACCGGGGATCTCAACAACGAAGGGAGCACCTACGTCAACCCCAACGCTGCAACCGCAGGT
>JAFNMF010000030.1 GCA_026537415.1 Acetobacteraceae bacterium B3987
TGTCCCCCGCCATCAGCGTCAGATGGTCCGAAGACTGGATCAGACCGTTCCGGTTGGAAATGTCCCCACCATGCAGTTTCAGATCCAGCGGGCCGGAGGCGGCGATCAGCTTTCCGCCATCATTGCTCAGGCCGGTCCCCTCAAGGGACACCGCCCCCTGCTGCGCCCCCAGCTCCCCGCTGTTCGCCAGAGACCCCGTGCTGGTCAGGCTCAGCCCCGACAGGCCGATCAGAGACCCGCCATTCTGCAGCCCCCCGGAGCCCAGCTGCGCCTCGACGCTCTGCCCCTGAAGCTGCGCCTTCGCTCCGCCGGTCAGCCGGGCCGCATCCAGCGTCAGCTTGCCAAAGGAGGCCAGAACACCCTCATTCTGCACCACTCCCCGGCGAAGTCAGGTGAAGCTCACGCCCCGCCACAAGGCTGGACCCTTCACTGGAGGCATAGCTGCCCAGTGTCGCATCCAGCTGCCCCTGGGCCTGCACGAGCCCGCCCTCATTCTGGAACCGTCCAGCCGTCAGGCTCACATCGCCCCTGCTGCTCAGAAGGCTGCCCCCCTGATTGGTGATGTCTCCCGCCGTCAGCGTCAGAGTATCCGAGGACTGGATCAGACCGTTCCGGTTGGAGATGTTCCCGCCATGCAGGGCGAGGTCCAGCGGACCGGAGGCGGCAATCAGCTTCCCGCCATCATTGCTCAGGCCCATGCCCTCAAGGGACACCGCCCCCTGCTGCGCGCCCAGCTCCCCGCTGTTCGCCAGCTGGCCCTGTGCATGAACAGTCAACGGACCAGCATTGGTTATGGCATGACCAGTATTTATGATGGCACCATCCGCTGACATATGAAGTCTGCCACCATAGGCGTATATGATGCCGTCGTTCGTAATCGTTTTACCGGCAGCAACATTCAGGGACTGCCCAGATTCCAGCGAACTCTGCTTACTGGTCTGTATGTCTCCCTCAGCCCTTACATTCACCTGCCCCTGCGCAAGCATGTGGCCGTTCAGGACCAGATTCCCCCGGCTATCCAGATGCATGTCACCAGCATTGGCAGCCATGGTGCCATCCACACGGACACCAGCCCCAGATTCATTGACGATCAGATAAATACTGTTGGCATACAGCCCGCCCATGGCAGCTGTATCCAGTGCCAGTTCAGGCTTCCTGCTTTTATCATCCGCTAGTGGCGTGGCCTCATTTGTTCCATAAACGACATGATTTCTGCCAAGAACAAGATTGGCCTTCTGCGCACTGACGGGCCCTTCAATCTTGACGGATCATGACAGGATATCCAGCACAGGCACGGTTGCAAAATCTGCGCCCCGCTGACCAAACTGGACCGTCCCACCACTGACGGCAAAAGCCTGAACGCCACCCTGTGCATTGAACTCAGGATGTCCGGTTGTCAGGGTAACACGGGATGTATTGATGAAACCGCATCCATTACAGGTCAGGCCATTCGGATTGGCAATAATGACAGCGGCCTGTTTCCCGGCAACCTCGGTATAACCCAGAATATGGCTGGGTAATGGGCCTGTCACTTCATTCAGGATCGTTGCCGCTGCCCGACCATGCAGATTGGTATTACCTAATATGACACCACCAATCTTTGTCTGCGTATTATGTGTCGCATTGTTCAGGATGATTCCACGTTCCGAAACATTATAGTTTCGAAACATGTTATGAGATACTCCCGCCCCATTTGGCGACACGATGTTGATCTGATCTATGCCATTCTGGGTTTTATCCAGCTCAGGATGCAGACCATGAGCAGAATTATCAACCACAATCTGCGGAGGAGCCTGCTGGGCTACAGCCTGTGTGACGGTGGATGCCATCAACAGCACCACGGCGCAGAACAGATTGACTGCCTTCTGCACAAATGAAAAGGCCGTCTGGCTGTCGTGCTGCATCATTGACCGTTCCATGCTGCTCACATCCGTACCCCTGCATTAAAGAACGTAATCAGGCCTTCTGCTGGCAAAGCCCCTCGGGCGATGGCGTGGGTGAGGATCACATCCCAGAAAAGGATTCCCCCCGTCTTGCGGATACCCAGCCCCACACCAGCCATTTCTCCACCCTTCAGAACGGCTGGCGTTGCCCTGGACAGAAAACCGGCACGGACCACACCGAAGTCCAGTGCCCCGTAAATCTGCACACCTTTCAGGAAAACCCTGCACGCCCCAGTATAGGCGCCACATTTCATGGTATCCGTTGGCGGCGACCATGAAACGTCATTGCGCATGTAGCCACCATTATTGCCAATGAACTCCTGCTCCAGAAATCCACGGACAGTATAGGGACCACCGACCTGCAATTCATTTGTCGGGTTCTGGTCATGGGAACTGATTTCCGCATGCATGGTCGTATGCCACAGCCAGCGGGGGGCGAAGGGAACGTATCCGTCAATATCCAGTGTCGGCTTTACATAGGCCGTGTGAGGCTCATCCCGGGCAGGATTGGGGTAGTAGTTCCATGTACCGGCCCCATCAACGCCAATTTTTACGCCACCCGTAATGTACCAGCTGCTGGCCAGTATCTTGAGTGATTCACTGATGCTGGCATTCACATAAGCCTGACGCCCGCTCTGACTGAAAATGCTGGTGTGATTGACCTGAGACCCGAATGTCTTCCGTTCGAAAGAGACCTGCCCTGTCGTCACGCCAACACTGTTGCGCCAGAGCGTCCGGGAGAAACCGACCTGCCAGTCAGTTCGTGAACCATTCAGGTGATATATTTCAGTCCCGGCCAGTAACGGATAAGCATCCTGCGACTGCCACCATGACCCGAAGGCCGTCCAGTAGCCAAAAGGCACAGACCCATTGGCCGACAGAAAGGACGTTCCTCTGGCTCCATGATCTGGCCCCCGCAGGGAATGATCATATTCCACCGACCACATGTCCAGCAGACCCAGTGGGTTCTCCGCCATCAGCAGGGCGTGACCCACTGTACGCCCCGTTACTTTCTGACCATTATTGTCGGCCCAGAACTGACCATGCAGAATACCCTGTGCCGGAGCATTCACGACCACACGAGAGGCACCGGCTGCCGAGCCGGGCGTGATCTTCATCTGCGCACCGAAATGCGGCAGGCGGTTCATCTGCTCCACGCCCCGTTCAAGGTCCCGCAGATTAAGAATATGACCTTTCAGGCCGGGGAAAGCCAGATATCGTCCTCTCTGTTTTGCTACAAAAGAAACTAGCTGCAAAATGCATGTCAATGGCACAATCTTCCTCAGCAACAACAAGCGCAAGAAAATTCTGATAAAATAAAAAGAAATCATCATCCGATATGGTCATCATTCTCTCCTTTACATACGTCACAATCAGACATTTCTGATCAGATGCGTTCAGTGATTATCATCAATATGTTTCAGGCAGTTTCTTTAAAATCTCATGCTGGGATACAAGATAATCCACTGTTTCCTTTATAACGCCGTGGACAACACCTCTTCTCAGAAGAACTGTTCTGATCTTCTGTGTAAAATTATCCCTGAATGGGTACCCCTCATCCTCATCTCTATCTCTGAAAATCTTTTCTGCATATCCATAAATAATCTTATCATACTCCCCCGACGACACTAAATAACCGACCCACGGGTCAAAAGCATCAACCAATGGAAAGAACATAAAATCGCCAGGACTCCTGTCTATATCCTCAGCCTCTGGGAAAAAAGTTTCTATCCCACACTCCAGGTTCTCTGACGCAAAAAAGCTATAAGAAAGACAAATAACCTTAAAAATATCATTTTTCCCCAATGGGAAAAGCTTTTTATATACGGTCCTTTTTCTTGCTTCATATATGTCTTCCCAACTATACATGGCATCTCTTAAGGTTGTTATCCAGTCATGCCTTCCTATTCTTATGTTATCTATATAAATATAAGCATACCCCAACATCCACGGACCATATGGATGGTCGGACATAACTATCTCTATCGCAAACTCATCTTTATTCCCAAATAGCACCAGATTTTACCCCCTTAATCATTTATGCCATTATACTCGTCTCCTCACCCATTACCCAGATCAGACAGAAACAGCTTGGCACGCCCCTCCGCAGAGCCTATATTATGCTCATAGTGAGTATAAACCTTGATAAGGACCTCTCCATGATGCAGGGCATCGCCACCTCTCCGTCCCGTGCGGCTCTATACAGCCCCGTGGCCTCCCTCATGGCCCGACAGGACTGGGAACGGCTTTTTGCGGATGACATCGAGGCCATTCTTGAACTGAAGCGTAAACATAACGCTGTCATCCTTGCCCATAACTATCAGACACCGGAAATCTTCCATTGTGTGTCCGACATCCGGGGCGACAGTCTGGCTCTGGCCCGTGAAGCCCAGAATCTGGAGCAGGATGTCATCATCATGGCGGGTGTCCATTTCATGGCCGAAACAGTCAAGCTGCTGAACCCCACCAAAACCGTCCTCATCCCCGACGCCCTGGCAGGCTGCTCCTTGGCGGAAGGCATCACGGCAGAGAATGTCCGTACCCTGCGGGAGCGTTATCCCGGCGTGCCGGTCGTCACCTATGTGAACAGTTCCGCTGCCGTAAAGGCTGAAACGGACGTCTGCTGTACATCCGGCAATGCCCGCCGTGTCGTGGAAAGCCTTGGCGTACCAGAAGTCATCATGATCCCTGACGAGTTCCTCGCCCGGAACATCGAAAAAGAAACCGGCATCAAGATGCATACATGGTCAGCCCGCTGCGAAGTCCATGAGCGTTTCACGCCGCAGGAAATCCGCCAGTACCGGCGTATGCACGGCCCGCTGCATATCATTGCCCATCCGGAATGTTCTCCCGATGTCGTGGCAGAAGCCGACCATGCCGGGTCCACAGCCAGCATGATGGACTATATCGCTGAACATAAACCCGAAAAAGTCATGCTCATCACGGAATGCTCCATGAGCGACAATCTCGCCGTCATGCACCCACAGGTTGACTTCATCCGCCCCTGCAATCTCTGCCCGCACATGAAGCGCATCACCCTGAAGAACATCCGGCAGGCTCTGGAGACCATGAGTACCGAAGTCACCATCCCGGCTGACCTTCAGGAACCGGCCCGCCGCTCTGTCGAGCGGATGCTGGCCATCAAGTGAAGGACCGTCCCATGCAGGGACATATCCTTTCCCGCTACGCAGGCTGGCCCGTCATCATCGGGGCAGGGCTGGCCGGGCTTATGGCGGCTCTGGAGCTGGACGGCCCCTGTGTGCTCCTTGCTCCTTCCTTCACGGGGGAAGGAACATCCAGCACCCTGGCCCAGGGTGGCATGGCCGCTGCTGTCGGCCCCGGAGACAGTCCGGCCAGCCATACCGAAGATACACTCAGAGCCGGTGCCGGATTATGCGATCCGGCCATCGTGCAGCGTATCACCGAGGCAGGCCCCGGTGCCGTTGAAACCCTCCTGCGGCTCGGCGTCCCTCTGGCCCGTGATGAAAACGGCCAGCTCGCCCTGCATCTGGAAGCCGCCCACAGCCATAACCGGATCGTCTTTGCCGGTGGCGACCGGAGCGGGCAGGTCATTCTTGAGCATATCCTCCAGCAGGCCCGAAAAAAGGACACCATCCACTGGCTACAGGCCACTCTGGAAGGCATCCATGCGCCTGACGAAGCCGTTCAAGGTATCTGGACCTCCGCCGGGTTCATTTCCACGCAGCACTGTATTCTGGCCAGTGGAGGCTGTGGCGGACTGTATCAGCACACGACCAGCCCGCTCTCCAATCGGGGCATGACGCTCGCTCTGGCAGCGCAGGCGGGAGCCACGGTGCGGGACATGGAGTTCACACAGTTCCATCCCACAGCCCTCGTCACACCGGACCAGACAAACCGTCTCTCTCTCATCAGTGAAGCCGTGCGAGGGGCCGGGGCCGTGCTGCGTCTGGATGATGGTCAACGCTTCACGGAAGAACTCGCCCCCCGTGATGTCGTCAGCCGGGCCATTGCCGCCCAGCTACGGGAAGGCCGCACCGTCTTTCTGGATGGACGCTCCCTGCCGGGCGAGCCTTTCAGCACCCGCTTCCCCGGCATCACACAGGCCTGCCGGAAGGCTGACCTCGACCCGGACACCCAGCTTCTGCCCGTTCAGCCAGCCATGCACTACCATATGGGCGGCCTGAAAGTGGACTGGACCGGCCGCACAACCCTCAAAGGCCTATGGGCCTGCGGAGAAGTCGCCTGTACCGGCCTTCATGGTGCCAACAGGTTGGCCAGCAACTCCCTGCTGGAAGCTCTGGTCTGCGGACAATGGGCCGGGCGGGACGTCAACGCCCATCAGGGTACAAGCCGTCCTCTCATCACCACGGTGCCAGAACGTCCCCACTTCACAACGGACTGGCCCTTCCGGGCCGAGATGCAGCAGCATCTTGGCATTCTCCGTACCCGCACGGGACTGGAAAATTTTCTGGAACGCACCCTGCCTCTGGCCCGCCAGAATCTCTGTGCCCTGACAGCCTCCTTCATTGGTTGGGCCGCCCTGCATCGCCCGGAACAGAGAGGGGCACACTGGCGGGAAGACACACCTGGCCTGCAATCTCCCCATCATCTCGACCTGCAGATGAACGACCTTCCTCTGTAACCCTGCCCTCCATTTTCAGGACATTATCATCATGGCCCTTGATACGCTTTTCCTGCCCGACCTGCTCTGGGAGCCGGTCATCACCAATGCCCTGCGGGAGGATTTCGGTACTGGTGGGGATGTCACCACGCAGTCACTCATGCAGGGCAGACCCACCCTGAAGGCCTCCTTCGTAGCCCGGCAGGATGGACGCCTTGCCGGACTTCCCGGTGCCCGACTGGCCTTCACCCTACTGGATGGCAGCACACGCTTCACAGCCTTCAGGCAGGATGGAGACCGCATCACCCGTGGGGATGTGCTGGCCGAAGTGGAAGGCCCTGCCAGTGCCGTTCTCGGTGGGGAGCGTGTCGCCCTCAATCTGCTGTCCCATCTTAGTGGGATTGCCACCACAACGGGCCAGATCGTGGACTCTGTGGAAGGCACAGGGGTAAGCATCTGCTGCACCCGCAAAACACTCCCCGGGCTGCGGGCCCTACAGAAATATGCCGTCCGGGCCGGTGGTGGCAGCAATCATCGCCACAGGCTGGATGATGCCATCATGCTCAAGGACAATCACCTAGCCTTGTTTGGCAGTAACATTCCCGCCGCTCTGGCCGCTGCCCGCCAGCGGGCCGGACACCTCATGAAAATCGAGCTGGAAGTGGACTCTCTCTCCCAGCTTGCCGAAGCCCTGCAATGCCCTGATGGGCCGGACGCCTACCTGCTGGACAACATGACGCCCGCCATGCTGCGGGAAGCCGTGAACATGATTGAAGGCCGTGCCATTGCCGAGGCCTCCGGCGGCATCACGCCCGACACCGCCCGCAGCATCGCCGAAAGCGGCGTGGACATTCTCTCCCTCGGCTGGCTGACCCATAGCGTAAAAGCTCTGGATATCGGACTGGATATCCGTACCGCCTGAGCCGTCAGAACTGGTCTTTCTGCTTCCGCAGGCGGGCCAGTTCTTCCGGTGTCCGGGCCATGAGGAAAGGATTAGTCTGCCGCTCCACACCCAACGGCACGGGCACGGATGGCCGCCCTTCCGCCCGAAGCTTTGCGACCTCCGCCATGCGGGCCTCAAGAGCTGGTGTCTTCTCCCCCAGTGACGCTATGAATTTCAGGTTTCCCTGCGTATATTCATGACCGGGGCAGAGCAGGGTCTCATCCGGCAGATCATCAAACTGGCGGAAACTGGTAAAAAGCTGTTCCGCGCTGCCTTCAAACAGGCGGCCACTCCCGCCACTGAACAGCGTATCCCCACTGAACAGGGCTGGTGTTTCGCCCTCCAGCGCATAGCAGAGATGGTCCAGCGTATGGCCGGGCGTCGCCATGACATGAAAGGTCAGCCCTGCAACAGAAACCACATCCCCATTCTTCAGGGCATGATCGACTCCCACCACGTCGGACGGACCATAGACGGGAACATCATATCGCCGCTTCAGTGCCGCAACACCGCCAACGTGGTCTCCATGATGATGCGTCAGAAGAATGGCTGCCGGGGCATCAGTCCCTAGGACCGCCTCTGCCGGTTCAGCCTCACCGGGATCAATCACCACCCACGGGCCATCAGCCTTGCGGACAAGCCAGATGTAGTTATCCTGAAACGCCAGAACAGGCTTTATTTCCACACTCATGAAACCTCTCTCAGTGCAGGGTTACCCCGCAAAAAGCAGCAGGATAACAAGAGCTGTACCCTCAAGATGGAACATCCTGTTCACCCCTGCAACCATGAGGTCGGTCACCAGCATCTCATACACCTCCCATCAACGAAATACTTGACCCATCCGGTAGGTGACGTATGAGTAATCCCATGTCACTGATCAAATCTTTCAAACTCGTCCTTGCTCCGCCGCATCGTGCGGCAACACCGTTTCTTGGCATTGGCCTGCTGGCTGGTGTTATCGGACGGGCTACACCGTGGCGGCTGACACGGGCACTCGGTACGGCGGGCTTCGCCTTCACCGGCTTCTGCCTTTATTTCTTCCGCAACCCGAAGCGGACATCCCCACAGGGTGACAGTCTTGTCCTCTCCAGTGCAGATGGCCGTGTAACGGGCGTCTCCATGGTGGCCCCGCCGCCTGCGCTAGAAATGGGCAATGAACCAGTCTGGCGTGTTTCGACCTTCCTCTCCGTGCTGGATGTGCATGTGAACCGTATGCCTGTCAGCGGGACCGTGACCAAAATTGCCTATCATGCCGGGAAGTTCCTCAATGCCAGCCTGGACAAGGCCTCCGAGCATAATGAGCGCAACGAACTGCGTGTAACCCTCAAAGATGGCCGTCAGGTAGCGGTCGTGCAGATTGCCGGACTTGTAGCCCGCCGCATCCTCTGTGATGTGAAGGAAGGCGATCAGGTACAGGCTGGCGAGCTTTTTGGTCTCATCCGCTTCGGGTCCCGCACGGATATCTATCTGCCGCCGGGTGTCACTCCCGATGTTCTGGAAGGGCAGACGATGATCGGAGGCGAGACGGTCATAGCGAAGCTCTGAGGGTCATCATATGCAGAAGCCATCTCCCGGCACGACCATGATACACAGATACCGGCGCAAACGTCGCCGGGTCCGTGGGCTATCCTTCAACCGGCTTGTTCCCAATATTCTGACGATGCTTGGCCTATGTGCAGGGCTGAGTGCCATCAAATTTTCCATGACAGGCCATTTTACTCATGCCGCCGGGGCTCTACTGATCTCAGCCTGCATGGATGGGCTGGATGGACGTATCGCCCGCCTGCTGAAAGGTACCTCCCGCTTCGGAGCTGAGTTTGACAGCCTTTCAGACTTTGTCTGCTTCGGTGTCGTACCACCCTTCATCCTCATGCTCTGGGCCCTGCCCGCTACGCAGCGTCTGTCCTTCATTCCCTTCATTCTCTTTACGGTCTGCATGGCCCTACGGCTGGCCCGCTTTAATTCCGCACTGGATGATGATACGACGCCGGAATATGCTGCCAATTTCTTCTCTGGCGTGCCCGCACCAGCAGGGGCCGGACTTGCGCTGTTCCCGGTTTTCCTCGGGCTGGAAGCCAAGCGCAATAACCTGACAGCCATTGAGCATTTTGCACATTCCCCGTGGCTGTCCGCTGGTTGCTTGATTGTTACCGCTCTGCTGCTAGTCTCTACTCTGCCGATCTGGTCCTTCAAGAATTTCAAGGTACCATCCCGTTATATTCTGCCCATGCTGGTCGGTGTCGGTGCCTATGCCGCCATCTTGGTCGCAGAACCGTGGGGGGCTCTAGCCGCAGCCGGTGTCCTTTATCTCATCATGATTCCTCTCTCCCGCCGCTCTTACTGGCGGCTGCGTCGTGAAGCTGAAGAGGCCTGGGAACCTGTCGAGGAAGAACCACCTTCTGCCAGCTCCACCAATGCCTGAAGAATGGCAGCGGGTGATGGCGGACAGCCGGGGATGGAACTGTAAACCCGGCTGAGTGCGTGGAGACCACCCAGCGTGGCGTATGTATTCTTCCACATACCGCCATCGTGGGCACAGTCTCCCACGGCTATGAGACTGCGTCCGGCGGGCATGGCCTCCCACGCACTGGCCAGCGTACCGGCACAGGAGCGTGTCACGGAACCGGTAACCAGCAGCCAGTCAGCATCTTCCGGATGCCGGACCCGCTGAAACCCGCTTCCCTCCAGCGGGTAAACGCTGCTTCCCAGAGACACCAGCTCCATCGCACAACCCTCACAGCTTCCCGCTTCCAGAGTAAAGAGCCGGATGCGCCGCCCCTGCCGCCTCAGAGGCCGGGGACGCCATTTTTGCACATCCAGAAACGCAAGCATCATGGTCAGGGGGGCAGGCTGCATGGCGGAATGACCCTCACAAGGACAGAAGGATGATAAAAACCCGTGACAGAGGTTTCAGAAAGGGCACTATATAGGCCTGCCCTGTTCCAGCCCAGAGTGAAGTATCCATCCCTGTGACAGCATTATCCCCCAGCCCCCGTAAGGCCCTGCTCATCGTCAACCCGACTGCGGGACATTATTCCAAGAAACGGCTGGCTGGCTTTGTGCAGCATCTGGAACGGGCTGGATTAACCGTACAGGTCACGAAAACCCTTTACCGGGGACATGCTGCGGACCTCGTACAGAACCGCCCACCAGAAACAGACCTCATCATTGCCGGGGGCGGCGATGGAACGATTGCCGAAATCGCTCAGGCCATGATGGACCGCCCCTGCCCACTGGCCCTCTGGCCTGTCGGCTCCGCCAATGTGCTGGCACTGGAACTGAATATTCCCTTCTCTGACGCCCATAACGCCACCCTGATTGCCAGCGGACAGACCCGCACGATCTGGCCGGGATGGCTCACCACAGAAGGGCAAACCAGCCCGACCCTGTTCCTTCAGATGGTCGGCGTCGGACTGGATGGCTGGGTGGTGCAGCAGCTTTCCTCTGCGCTCAAGAAGCGTATCGGGCGGCTGGCCTATGTTCTGACGGCTCTACGCCTGCCCTTTGCTTATTCGTTCCCTGCTTTTGAGACCTGTGTGGATGGCAGGACATACCGCTCCTGCCTGACCATCATTTCCAAAGGGCGGCTTTATGGCGGGCCTTTCAGGCTGTTCCCTCATAACCATCATGAAAAGTCGGTTTTTTCCATCCTCATGCTGCACCGGCTGAATCCTCTGGCCCTGCTCAGGCAACTCCTGGCCTTTGCCTGCCATAAGCCATGCCCTGCCCCAGCCATCTCTTACATCAAAGGCCAGACCATTACCTGCTCTGGCAATAGGCCTGTACCCGTGCAGAGTGATGGCGATTTTCGTGGAATGACACCATGCCGCATCACCAGCGCACCCACCCCTTTGCAGATCATCTGTCCGCCTAGAAATCAGCCCCCATCTGAAGGAAGAAGCTTCTTCCAGCGATATAGCCTGAATATTGGGAGAAGGCGGTGTTAAAAGCCCCGTCCGGCACAAAAGGCGGGCGGCGGTTGAAAAGATTGCTGATACCCCCCATCAGCTGGAACTGATGCCACCGACCCGTCACCGTCACATCATGCAGGATCGTTCCACCAACATGGGTCCGCCCGGATGTTGCCGGGTCTAGGTCCTTATGCCCGTCATTCATCCTCATGCCACTGATGATGCGGGTCATCCAGATCAGGCTGATATGGTCATGCCGCCATGTCGTACTGATGTAATGCTGCTCCCGTGGTCGCCCGCTGCCATTCAGATAAAGCAGACGGCCCGTGTAATCCTGCCAGTTGCCATTACGGGTCAGCTTCTGCCTGTAGCTCAGAAGATACTGGGTATTCTCGTAAAAACTCAGCTGGTCCCGGTCACTCAAGGCAAGGCTGTAGCGCAGGCTGAAATCCAGACCATCCGTTTTCAGGGCACCGATATTCTGCGGCAGGGCCTCAATGGCCGTGATCTGCCCGCTACTGGAACGGGGCAGGATGGCACTACAGAAATCAGGCTCACTGCCCGTATAGCATCCATCCAGAAGCGTCTGCGTACTGAGGGTCGAGATCAGGTCACGCAGGCTGTAATGCCAGTAATCCACGGAAAGCTGCAATGACTTGAGAGAGCGGGGCGTAATATCCATCCCCACCGTTGCCGTGCGCCCATATTCCGGCCCCAACCGGGGATTGCCACCAGAGAGGGTCGGCAGCTGCCCCACCAGTGAAGAGGTGAAACTGGCCGGATTGATTCCCTCTTTCTGGCAACGTGCCCGCACGGCCCCGGCATTGCTGCCATAGCTGTTCACATGAGCGCAGGGGTCAGACGCTGACGCATAACTCAATGTCTGGCCGCCATAGACATCATACAGGCCCGGCTGCCGGAAGGATGTGCCCAGCGTCCCCCGGAAGGCCACGTCCTGAACCGGTGCCCAGTGCAGACCGGTCTTCCAGTTCAGCGGTGTTCCATAATGACTGTACGAAGACACACGCCCCTGAAGATCAACCGTCAGGTCCCGTGCAAAAAGGGCACGCCGTAACAGGGGAAGCTGAATCTCACCATACCCTTCCGACACGGTAAAACCACCGCCTGTATAGGCCCCTGCCGCCCCTGTGGACGCCCCCTGCGCCACAAGTGCATCAGGATGATAGCTCAGCTGCTCTCCCCTGTGCTCCATCCCGACCGCCATCCCGACCGGCCCCGCATGACGCCACGGCGGCGTGAAGAGATGCGGATTCCGCAGACGCAGCATCGTATCCCGCAACTGATAGGTTGCACGGTCCTTCTGGGTGAAACGGATATAATCCTTCGCCTGCTGACTGTAGGGCGCAAACGGACTCTGCAACACACAGCCCTGCGCCGCCTGACAGATGCCCGGATCATAGACCACGGCACTGCGGGGATTAGTCACATCAAGCTGCTTCGTCCCTGTCGTCTCAAGCAGATTGCGGTAATTGATCATGTCCTGCGTATGGGATGACAGATGGCTCCGCCCATAGGTGTAGGAGGCATCATAATCCCACCCGGCCCCGATCTGGCCTTTCAGACCGGGCAGGAAGGTCCATGTATCCGTATTGATGTTGTTACGCCGTGGCCCGACATCCTCCGCCCTCTTGATGACAGAAGCATCCCTGCCCCACGGATTATAGGGGCTGGCCGCAGGCAGTATCCATGACGATGACAGAGTGGAAGGCGGCACACTCCCCTGTATCGGGGCGGGGGACTGGGTACGCCCCACAAGCGTATGGCTGTAACGCATGGTACCATAAAGCGTCACGAACCGTGAAAAACGTTCGTGTGCATCAATGGATGCCGTGCCGTCATCATGACGGTTCATGATCGTGGAGTAACGGGCAAAATTATAGAGGTCACCGCTCGTAAACCGGCGGAACCCTCCCTGCCCGTCCGGTACCATCTTCTGCCCTGTCTGCGGATTGATAAGAACACCGGATGGAATGATGGACGACCCATAGCTGGGGCTGCCCGTCGCCGGGTTGTCATTCTGTGGCAGAGCAGCCCAGCCACGGTCCCGGTTATAGATGGGGCCGGTCGTGCTATAGCTACCTGCTACCGTGACATTACCCCGCCCTTCATCAAAATTCATGCCATGATAGGCGGAAATCTCTCCACCCCGGGCATCACCCACCTGCGTGATGCTCCCCCGCATGGTGATGTTGCTCCCTGTCAGGTCATGACGCAGATGAATGTTGATGACACCCGCCACGGCATCCGCACCATACAGGCCGGACCCGCCATCCTTGAGAATTTCCACCTTCTCGATCTGCTGCAAAGGGATGGTATTGAGGTCCACACATTCAGACCCGGCATTGAGCGGTGCCCTATGCCCGTCAATCAGCACCAAAACCCGCCCCTGCCCCAGATTACGCAGGTCCGTACAGGATGCCCCCTTGCCACTATTGGTCATGCTGTTCGGCGAACCGGATGACCCGATGGAGGGCATCCGTTGCAGATAATCCCCCAGAGAGGTCACGGCACTGCGTTGTATCTCTTTTCCCGTAATGGTCTGCACGGGATTGGGTGAAGTCTTCCGCCCGCCCTGTAGAAAAGACCCCGTGACTGTCAGCTGCTCAATAGATGAAGAACTGATACGGGTCGCCTGAAGCGGCCGCCTATCTGCTGATTGCTCGTGTGATTTCCTATCATGAGTGGCCAGACCCGCCGCTGATGGCGGTTGTATCGCTGGCTCTGCCCGAAGCGGATACACTGTCAGGGCCGGATAGAACAATCCCCCACCCAGCATGAAGGCAATGCCCCGTCTGATTAGCCGCACAACCCCTCACCAGCAGATGGAAAATATTAAACTATATTTTATATGTTATAATATAACACTTCTTTGAGGGCCAGCCCTTTTCATACATCACAGGGCTACGCCTGCTGGCGATAGGCCTAGAGACACCAAAGCAAGGCCCAACTCCTCCGGTTCGTGTCCTTCCAAAACGGAGCCCAGCACGGCCAGAAGTGGCATCAGCGGGTCCCGTATCTGCACACTGGCCAGCCGCCCTTCCTTCAGAACGACATGATACCAGACATCCCCCCTTGGCCCCTCGGCTACACCCAATCCTTCATCCGTACGTGGCACATCCTGCGGTTCACTCTCCTGCCCATACCCGGCTGTTATATGTTCCAGAATCCTCAAAGATTCCTCACTTTCAGCCAGACGCTGCCGATTACGAGCCCAAGCATCCCCCTCATGCCGCCCTGCACTCTTCATCGCCTGCGGACGAACCCCCTCATCCATATACCGCATGTCCAAATACCGCCCGCTAGCCCGCCCAATCACCCCGCCCAGCGCATAATCCCACGCCAGTGCTGTCGGCACGGTGGCAATACTCTTCAACCGTCCTTCAAAAAGACGAGTAAGCTGCCCTATCTGTTCCAACCGCGGGGACAGTTCCTGAAGAACAGCCTGCGCAAAAGGAATAATGGCCTCCACACCACTAATCCCCTCAAGACGGATACTGTCCGTCAGACGCCGTGACAAACGATGAGCCGTACAAAGGTCAGCCAGACGCTCCCGTGCATGATCACACAGGCTCGCCAACAAGCCCGCCCCAGCCTGATGAGCCGTCTGTGCCAGATCAAACAGATGCAGACCCAGCCGCTCCACCTCCAGCAGAATCAACCGCCTATCCCTCTCCCGTGGGTCTATCCGACGTCTCTCGGCCTGCTCCAAAGCCCTAACAAAAGCCAGCGGATGAGCAACAAACCCACTAGCAGAAATACGTCCCACAAGCGGCATAGCCTCCTGCGGGGTCAACCCAATCAGGCGGGACAGGACACCCCGGTGACCAGCAGATATCTGTACATCAACCTGCTGCATCACCCCTTCAGCCAGAACATAATCCACACCAAGTAGACCCGGAACCGATGTGCGAGAAGGTTCGACCCTGCATCGAGGTAATGGCTGGCCGCCGCCCTCGCCGACTGGCAAAGGGTGAGCCGATAATGGTGCTGTCAGGGACCAGCTTCCATCATCCAATGCTGGGCTATCATCCAGCGCAGACCAGGCCTCCACACCCCAAAGGTCCCTAGCGATGCGCTCCCCCCACTGGGCCGCTGGGAAATAATGCGACACCGCCTGATACCGCCCTTGCACCACCTCTGTGCTGAGAAGCAAAGGCTGCTCCCCTTGCAGCAAGAACAACGCTGTCGCCCATTTTTCATCTGCCCAGAAGGCCAACAACGTCATCGTCCGCACATTCTGCTGCAAGAGGCTCTGCCACCCCTCCGCCGTCACACGATAATGAAACAGCCCGACACGTTCCCCTTCAAAAAGGGCCGATTCTTTCGTCATGGTCAGTGTCCTTTCAGAACAGGCAGCGGCTGAACCGACAGGGCACCCCATGCCATCAGAGCAGCGGCAAGCAGGTCCAACAGAACAAGCAGAAGCAGAAGGCCCCGCATCACTCCTCCGCCCCGCTGCCAGACCGTAAGGATACCCTGTGGCAGGGTCTCAAGTCCCAAATGTCGAAAACCCAGCATCACACAGACCAGAAGCCCCGCCAGTCCGGCCCAACCTAACAACGGTGCCAGCACAGCCAACACAATCATGATGATAGGCAGAACCATCTGCACTGGCAGAGCCGCTGCCCCTGCTGGGAAAAGATTCTCACATCCCAGACGCAGAGCCACCGCCAAAAGAGCCGCTGCGTAAAGCAACAACAAACACGGCATCTGCCCCGTTCCCGCAGCCAAGATTCCTAGTCCGGTCATCCATGACAGAAGCAACGGCGTTCCCTGCCGCCTGACCACCATACCCAGCATGGCCAAAAGCCCCGCAATGACCATGAGATGCTGCATGAAGGGCGTCCCGGCCAATAACGGCATGAGACATAATGGAATGAATCTCAGCCCTACATCCAACAGAACCAGCTCTGCCCGACTGGAAGCCACACTGCCCAACCCGGCCATCATACACAGCCCCGTCAACGCCAGAACCTGACCAACCTGTGCCGCACTGTCATCACTGGAGAAAACGCCACCACCCTGCATCACCACCAGTCCAAGCCCCGCCAGAATCACACCGCTCAGCCGCAAGCGAACAATCTCCCACGCAGGCATGGCCCGCCGGGTTGCCCGGCCATCCCACCAAGCCAACAGAACCGTCCCAGCACCATCAAAGAACAGAGCTGCCAGAGGAGAGCGCAGCAACAGGCCCATGAACACGCAGCCCGTCACCAAAAAAGGCAAATAAACGCTCATCCCTTCCTTAAAAGAGGCCCTCTCTCTTACCGGTTCCCCCCCTCCTCGCAGCAGGAAAAGCAGTGCCGGAATGCAGGCCTCCATACCGAGGCAAAGCTCCTGCTCCCACGCCATACCGGAGGAACAACCCAACAGGGCCAGACCACTCAGGATCACCCCCAGACATGCCATAAAGCTGGCCTGATCGGGCCGCCGTGATGCCCACAGAACCCAGACCACCAGAAATGGCCAACAGAAAAGCCCGAACAGGACAGGTGAAGCAAAAAGGCCAGATGAGAAAGACGCTTCTGCCAATATCATTCAGTCTTCCTCCACCCGCAGCCATGCCAGTCGTGGCAGAAGCACAAGAGCGAGAAACACCATGACCGCCCAAAGTGCTACCGCCGTGATGAACAGCCCCCATGACGGCAGGATGGCGGCCATGACCATAAGCCCATCCACAGCCATAATCAGCCCGCAGAACTGTGCCAGAGCCACGCCACACACTGCCGAGCACAACCCTGCCAGCACAAGCCCGATGCCAAAGGTCGGCACCAGTCCAAGCCCTGCACCGAAGAAAGCCAGAACAAACTGGAGCAGCAATGTCATCACGACAGGCAGAAGGCCCCGCCCGCTGGCAAGAAACCGTCCCTGCTGCCCAACCGCGAAATGCCGGACAATACCCCAGAGCAAAAGGTTGAATACGGGCAGGAGCAACGCACCAAGAACGGCCAGCCACCCGGTGCCGGACGTACCCGCAATAGCCGCACAGAACACCCCGTAAAGCGGCAGCCAGCGCCCATCACGCCCCAGCCGCAACAGCACAAGCACCAGCGCACAGGCAAAGCCGGCCATCATACGGCAAACCTCCCGGCAAGAGCCATCAATCCAGCCAGCCCCAGCAAAAGAGCCACAAAACGGCCATTCCGGTTCATGCCCGTCAGTCGCCCGGCAGCTACCAGCAGGCTCCCTCCCACGAACCTGACCATCAGCCCCACAACACCCCCCAGCCCTTCCAGACCAAACAGGACAGGCAAAAGCAGGTCCCCCAAAAGCAACGCCCAGCCAACATGATACATCCCTACAATGACCTGCCGCTGGTCCCGGGCGGACCGGCCTGCGGGCTGTCCCCTCGTCACCATGTCATCCGCCAGTGCCTGACTGTCCGGCAAGGATGTTGTCAGGGCCAGTGCCACAGCGCAGCAGAGAGCCGTCCCGGCAAGGCTGGACCCGGGAGCCGCCAGCAGAAGCCGTTGTACCCCCTCCAACCCCGTCACACCCGGAGCCGCCAGCACAATGAAACATTCCGTCAGGCACAGAACCAGACAACAGCGGCCATGCGCCCCCCGGGATAATCCCGGCACCACCCAGAACGCACCAACCAGCAGAATACCACCCATCAGCAGCGGGTCCGCCAGCCACGCACCCATCACAGAACCAATTTCCGGCATGACAAGGGAGAAGCCAGACAGGCAGAGCAACACCAGAAGCCCCAGTGCCAGCATCAGCCCATCATCCATTGGCAGGCCATGCCGCAGGGTCAGTCGCCAGAAGGTGCCGAAACGGGCATAGCGTTCCCGCAAGGGAGACACGGCCCTGCCCACCAGAAGGGCGGGGACATCCTCCTTCAGCCAGACCATCACGGGCAGAAGCAACAATATCACTCCTAGCTGCAAGCCCAGCTCCAGAAAGACCCGAACCACGGACCCCAGAAGTGCCCCCATCATTGCGCCAGCCCCATGACGACCAATACACCCCCAAGAAAGACAAGCCAGAATACAGCCTCAGGCTCCTGCACGGGAGTGAGGGACAGAAGTTCCATCACAGAAAGCCGAAGACTCCGGGCCTGCCGCTGCCCCCGCATCAACAGCCGCCTCACACTACGGGGCCGAACAGGCTGCGCCTGCATATAGACATGAAACGCATCCAGAATATTCCGCTCGCCCTCTTCCAGCGACAGGTCCGCATCCGGCGCGTTTCCCCGCTCTCTCCGGAGAAAGCAGAACCAGAGAAGCAACAGAGCAGCCCAAAAAACAGGCAGGGCCATCATGCTCCCGTCACCACCAGAGAGACGATAGAACCAACCTGCCCACGCCGCCCCATGACCCGCCAACCAGTCCGCCACAATGCCACAGGCTGACGGCAGACCCATGGCCAGCAGAAGAACCCACACCCAAGGCTGACGACGTCTATCCCACAAAGGGGGCGTTGCCTCACCCAGCACAACCAGACCATCGCCGCATGAAAGCCCCATGATGGCTACTCCCAGCAGACAGCCAACCACGGTCCATCCCTCCGTGCTGCTACTCAGCCCCAGAGCCGCATGAAGACCAACCCACCCCACGACAAATCCCGGCAAGGGCGGGGCTGGAAGCATCAGCAGGGCAGCACGGGGCCAGATAACCGCAAGAGACTGGCAGGCGAGGTCCAACAACAACGCAAAAAAAGCACCTTCTGCGCCTAGCACCATGCCCTGCTGACGGGAAACCTCCATAACTCCTAACAGAAACACAGGCCGTACCAGTCGACAATATCGGTATAAAGACAGCCGATCCGACCAAGGTCCGGCCATCAGGCACAGCCCCACCAGCACGGCTCCACCCGCTACCCACCACAACGGATACAGGGCCGCCATGCCATGTCCCAACCCCAACATCAGCAATAACGCCACCAGCCGGGCAGCCCCATCACTACCCGCTCTGCCCGCCGCCCGAAAACAGACCGCCATCAGCCCGAGCCCACCAATGCCAGCAGGCAGCAAGCCATAACCAATCAGGGCCGGAATCCCCCATACAGGCTGAAACGCTGCCCCGCCTCCCATCAGAATGAGCGCAATGGCTACCAGACAGGACACCGCTCCAGCATGAGGAGAAAGGAGCAGAGCCAGCATGGCCACGACCATACCAGCCATGTGGCAGCCCCCCCGCCGCCAGCGGACCAGCGGCACCGACCGCCAAAGACCACTGACGAAAACACGGATATCCCCTTCTCCACAAAGCAGCACAGCCAGCACGACCAGCAGACAGGCCATGAAAGGGTCATGAAACGGCATAGCCTGTCCTTATCTTTTTCTGGCCCAGCCTTTGGCTTCCTGCTTCCAGTATGTCATGTGATACCCGGCTTGTTTCATCTCTTGCCAGCGCAGACGGGCCCGCTGAATCGCCTCATCATCACGACCATCAAACAAGTCAAATATCCTCTTGAAGCCCGTCAGCGCACCATCCCAGGCACCATTCAGACGAAACAGAAATGCCGCCCCATTGGGAGTTTCATCACATGCGGTCAACCAGATGGGCTGCCGGTCCGCATGCCCCATCTCCTGACTGCCATGAGGCAGCCAGACCCCAGGGGGAGTCGCCCACAAGGCGTCATCCAATGCCGAAACCTGTTCGCTCCCCTGACAGCGGATAACAGCCCGTGCGCCGGATGCGAGGGTCCGTTCCAACAATGTTGGCAAAGCGGCCTCAAAGGAGGTGCGTGTCAGATGATAGAACCCCACCTGCACGTCTTGCGGCTGATGAACTGCTACCGTGACCTGCCCTTCAGACTGCTCCTGCATGCTATGCCTCTTTCACGAAAACCCCTGCCAGCCTGCCCCACAAAGGAGAAAGCCAGCAGGGGCCAATCTGACCATCCCCTTTGACAGGGTCAGCCCATTCCTTATCCGATCAGTGCCGGGAAGAACCAGCCTGATGCAACCGGACAAACTGGTCCAGCAGACGTACGCCAAAGCCGCTGGCCCCCTTCGGGGTGATGGCGGTGGCCTTTTCTGCCCATGCCGTACCGGCAATATCCAGATGCGCCCAAGGCGTATCCCCCACAAAACGCTTGAGGAACTCTGCTGCCAGAATGGAGCTGCCCGGACGCCCTCCGATATTCTTCACATCAGCAATGTCGGAATCAATTCGCCGATTATAGGCCGCACCCATCGGCATACGCCACAAGAGTTCACCCGTCTCCTCACCAGCCTGTGTCAGCGTACCGGCCAATGCGTCATCATTACTGAACAGACCCGCATAATCACTGCCCAGTGCCACAACGATGGCCCCCGTCAATGTAGCCAGATTGACCATAAGAGCGGGCTTGAAAGTCTGCCGTGTATAGGACAGCAGGTCCGCCAGAACGAGACGGCCTTCAGCATCAGTATTCAGCACTTCGATGGTCTGGCCGCTATGGCTCTTCACAATATCACCCGGACGCTGCGCTGCGCCGGACACCATGTTTTCCACCAGACCAACAACACCCACGGCATTGACCGGTGCCTTGCGGCGGGCCAGCGCACTCATCACACCAACCACGGCGGCGGCACCGCCCATATCCATCTTCATTTCATCCATGCCAGCCGCTGGCTTGATGGAAATGCCACCTGAATCAAAGGTCACGCCCTTGCCAATAAAGGCCAGCGGTGCGCCGTCGGATCCGGCTGCCCCTTGATGGCGCATGATGACGGTAAAAGGCGGCTGCTCGCTGCCCTGTGCCACACCAAGAAGGGCACCAAAACCCAGTGCTTCCATCTGGGCACGATCCAGCACCTCAATCTCCAGCCCCAGAGATTCCAGTGCCTTGATGCGCCGGGTAAATTCCTCCGGGAACAGCACATTGGCAGGCTCATTAACGAGGTCCCGTGTCAGGAAAACACTCTCGCCCAGCCCTTCCAGCTCCTGCCACCCTGTCCGGGCAACATCCACCTGTCCAGCTTCCGGCAGAACAACATGCAGTGCCTTCAAGGTTAGTGCCTTGTTGGTCACTGTTTTATAGCGATCAAAACGATACCCACCCAAACGGGCACCCAACGCAATCTCTGTCGCCAGAGATGCCTGACCAGCCTCCAGCAGCAGAGCAGCGTCCTGCGCCTCAACGGCACTGGCCTTCAGCAGCTTTACGGCCTCCCCACCGGCAGTCCGAGCGGCAGTAGCAACGCTCTGCGGTTCATCATCTGCCTGAGCACAACCCAGAAGATGGAACTGCGCCACCGGGCCAGCTGGGGCTATCAAGCTAAGAGACTGCCCTGCCTTACCGGAAAAGTCCCGCAGAGCCACAGCCCGGGACAGAGCCCCACCAAGAACCTCATCATAACGGCGAAACACAGCCCCTTTGGCGAACTCCGCACCATAGCAGAACAGAACGGCTGAAAGGCCCTTTTCACCCTGCGGGCGTGGCTCTGCGGTAAAAGAAATATCAATCATAACAAACCTGTTTCATTCTTCCGATGGACTACCACCACCTTTCGGCACGATGAGCCCACCCTACATCCGTAAAGGCCGCCTCCCTACTTCGACCAATGGTGGCGAGGCAGCCTCACATGAGCGTGACGATAGAAGACGCCCTCTTTTCAGTCCGCACACCATAGCAGAGAAGAGGAGAAGTGACGAATGATCCATAATGCGGTAATCTGTTATCATGAATGCCTCCCCCGACACCGCCCCGCAAGACCGTGAACTGCTGACGTTGGCTCTGGAAATCGCCACCGAAGCCGCCGGGATCGTGCGGGAAATCCGTAATCGTGGCTTCCAAACTGAAATCAAGGCCGATTCCTCCCCTGTGACAGAGGCAGACAAGGCATCAGAACGCCATATTCTCACGCGCCTGCGCGATGCCTGCCCGGACATCCCCGCTATTGCGGAAGAAGAACACGCCTCTGGCATCCATATTCCAGCAGGAAACAGTTACTGGTTGATTGATCCTCTGGATGGCACACGGGGCTTTGCCGAAGGGGGAGAAGATTTCACCATCAATATCGGTTTGGTCCGTAATAACAGGCCGGTGCTAGGGGCCGTGGCCCTCCCCGCTAGGCGGGGTGTGTATGGCGGAGGCGTCGGACAGGGGGCCTTCCAAATCATTGATGGACAGCACCTCCCCATTAGAACAGCAGAGCCCGGACCGGACGGCCTGCGGGTCGTGACGTCTTCTCACCACACATCGGAAGAATTACTGAAGAAATGGCTGGCAGGACGGTGTGTCCAGTCTGTCACACGCATGGGCTCCGCTGCCAAGATCATCCTGATTGCCGAGGGTAAAGCCGATTTCTACCCCCGCTTCGGCCCGACCATGGAGTGGGACACCGCCGCCCCGCAAGCCATTCTGGAAGCTGCTGGCGGGCACCTTCTGGATGATACCGGCCACACACTGCATTACGGTAAAAACGGCTGGCTCAATCCCCCCTTCTTCTGCACTGGCTATTCGCAGGACTAACGTCCCCTAACTATCTCCCTCTCCATTCCACGATCCGGTCTCATCACCATGCCTTACCCTGCCCCTTCCCATCACCGCACAGAACGGCTTGATCAGGACTATGACGGTATCCGGCGGGCCGCACGGCTACTCCGTCAGGGAGGGCTGGTCGCTTTCGGGACAGAAACAGTCTACGGGCTGGGTGGGCTGGCAACATCACAGCGGACGGTAGAGCATATCTTCAGGGCCAAAGGGCGGCCTTCCTTCAATCCCCTTATCAGCCATTTTGCTTCTGCCGAGGCCGCCTTTGCTGAAGCCGACATGGCCATTCCACTCCGGGACATGGCACATGCTCTCGCCCAGCGTTTCTGGCCCGGCCCGCTGACACTCATTCTTCCCCGCCATGCTGAAAGCCGCATCTGCCGGGCTGTGACGGCTGGGCTGGCAACACTGGCCGTGCGGGTGCCAAAAGGCCGTGCGGTAGAGGAACTACTCCGCCTGACGGGAGAACCCATCGCAGCCCCCTCCGCCAATCGGTCCGGTCGGGTCAGCCCTTCCACAGCACGCCATGTTCTGGATGAGCTGGAAGGCCGAATTGATGCCGTGCTGGACACAGGTCCCTGCACTGTCGGGCTAGAAAGCACCGTGCTGGACCTGACAGGCCCTCAGCCCGTACTCCGCCGTCCTGGGGGTGTAACGCTGGAAGAGTTGCAAGATGTCTGCGGTCCCATCATCGTTGCAGAACATGAAACAGCAGAGGACGGCACAACCCGCCCCAACGCACCGGGGCAGCTATCCTCTCATTATGCGCCGTCTCTGCCCGTCCGGCTGGATGCAACTCACATTAAGCCCGGCGAAGCCTTCCTGACATTCGACAATCAGAAAGCTGAAGGTCCTCACCCCGACCTGACCCTCAATCTCAGTCCTGATGGCAATGTGGAAGAAGCTGCCCGCCGCCTGTTTGCGAGCCTGCGTCAACTCGATCAAGCCGCCATCAGGCAAGGGCTGACCGGTATTGCCGTAGCTCCCCTGCCAGAAGCCGGGCTGGGCCGTGCGTTGAAAGACCGGCTGAAACGTGCAGCTGCCCCTCGTCCAACAGACCAGACCTCTCCTCCAACCTGACATGGCCCGACAGTACATACCCAGAACTGAACGCTTCGACAGGCTTAGCGAACTCTTCTCCCTGCGGGACCGCTACATCCTTCAGCATCTTCTTCTGGGATTAGCCGCCCTGACGGGTGGTGCCACTGCCCTGATATGGCTGACCCAGTCGCTACATTTCATCAGCATGATCGTCCAGCATGGCCTTTCCCTGCTGGCCTTCCTGCATCTGACCCTGCTGATGCTACCATCCTTCGTCACTGTCATTCTGCCCGTAACCTGCTTTCTCGTCATTCTCTGGGTCTATCAGCGGCTGGACAATGACCGGGAACTAACCATCCTTCAGGCAACCGGACTGTCCCCCCTGCGGCTGGCCTGCCCCGGCCTTCTTTGTGCCAGCCTTGCCACTCTTGTAAGCTATGGGCTGAGCCTGTGGGGTGCCCCGCTCGCCTATCATCACTTCCACCGTTATGAGCTAGAAATCCGCAACAGGGCCGCTGCCTTTCTGCTGGAAGAAGGTGTCTTCACGCCCATCTCAAAATCCATGACCGTCTATATTCGTGAGCGGCGCAGTGATGACAGTTTCGGCGGCATCATGATTGAAGATAATCGGATCCCGACCAATCCCGTCACCATCCTTGCCGAAGATGGGCTGACAGAACCCCACGGCGACATGCTGCGCCTGATTCTGCATAATGGGTCCCGCCAGACACTCAACCGCCGAACCGGTGAATTAAGTACGCTGCTCTTCCAGCTTGAGACGCTGGATTTCGGCTCTCCACATGGTCAGGCCCTCAGCCCGGATGTGGCCGAGTTGACCATGAGCCAGCTTTTCCACCCTCAAAGTGACCTGCCCACCCACACACGCAACAAGTTGCTCATCGAAGGCTGGACACGCCTGACAGGCCCACTCGCCTGCCTTGCCTATGGCATGATCGGGCTACTCTGCGTTTTACGGGGGCGATTTAGCCGTCATGGAAATATTGTCCGTCCAACGGTAGCTGTCCTAAGTGTTGTCGGGCTGATGATCCTATCCCTGATGCTCAAGAATCTGGCCGAGCGTAACCCTGCCCTTGTGCCCCTTCTGTGGCTGGAAGTCCTGCTGCCCATCATAGCGGGGGGCGGCCTTTTTCTACGGGATGCAACCCGTCATTATAGGCTGTCCGCTCCCCCTGCTTCCTCCCCGGCCTCCCGCTAGCCCCGGTACGACAGAGAGGTCTTTCCCGCATGGCTCATTCCGGTTTTTCCTGCACTCTGGCCCGTTATGTTGGCCGCCGGTTCGTCCTGACAACATGCCTGACCCTACTGGCTTTGACCGGACTGATCTCCCTATTCGACTTCATCGACCTCCTCCGCCGGGCCGCCGCACACCCAGAGGCCGGCCTTGCCCTTGTGCTGGAAATCGCCGCCCTGCATGTCCCCTATTATGTGACCTATATCCTGCCCTTCGCCATTCTACTGGGGGGTATCATCTGCTTTTCCCGTCTAGCCCGCTCCTCCGAACTGGTCGTGACCCGAGCCACAGGCATATCCGCATGGCAGGTGCTGGTCAGCCCGACCCTTTGTGCGGCTCTCATGGGGGTGGCTGTCAGTGCTGGGCTATCGCCGCTCTCCTCCTACAGCTACAGCTTGGCCATCCAGTTGGACGGAGCATGGCTACGGGGTCAGCATAACCATGATGCAAACCGTTTTTCCGACCTTTGGATAAAAGACGCCGGACAATCAACAACCGGTGGTGACACAATCTTCCATATCGGCACACTGGAGCAACAGGGGCGTCTTCTAAAAGGGCACGCCATCACCATCCTCCAGCTGAACCGAAACATGACCCTCCTGAACCGGATGGAAGCCTCTGAAGGCCTGCTTGCGGATGGTTTATGGAGACTCCATGACGTGCTTATTCTTTCCGATGGCCACCCACCACAACGAAAAAATGACTATCTCCTACCCTCTGGAATCACTACGGAAACCTTAAAACAACGCACCCTCCCTGCCGATGCATTATCCCTCTGGGCACTACCTAGTGTGATTAAACTATTGCGTCATTCCGGTTTTTCCACGATACCTTATCGTCTCCACTTTCAGGGGCTATTGGCCCTTCCTATGCTTGCTGTCACCATGACGCTTGTTTCTGCCGGTTTTTCCATGCGTCCAGCCGGACGAGGCGGAATCGTGCGTATGCTGGGTATTGGCATCACCGCTGGCTTCGCCCTTTTTGCGGTCTGCAAAATAGCCGAGCAGCTAGGAAAGTCTGGAGCTTTACCCCCGTTCCCTGCTGCATGGGGGCCGGCGGGGGCCGGTTTGTGTCTTGCTGCGGCATTGCTGCTGCATTTGGAGGATGGCTGATGCCACTGTCTGCTGACTTTCCATTCCGCATTGGAAAGCCCCGGTCACTGCTTAGCCAAACCCTTACGGGGACGGCTCTAGGCGCCCTGTTGCAGGTCGTTCCTGCCTCCGCCCAGCCTGCTACTGCTACACAGGCAACTCCAGACAGTGCAGCAGCCGTAACAGGCACCCCACCCCGGACAAAAGCTCCACAAAATGTCCGCACTCTGCCACCCAGCCCCAAAGTGGACAGTTCTGCCGATGGGCGTGTTTCCAGCTCGGACCCGGTAACGTATCTTGCCGACCATGAAAGCTACGACAAAACTGGACTGCTCGTCCTAGAGGGCAATGTCCGCCTTTGGCAGAATGAACAGACCCTGCGTGCCGATATAGTCACCTATGACCGTGCCGCCGGTATCATCAAAGCATCCCATCACGTTGCACTGACACAGCCTGATGGCACCACCGCCTATGCCGATTATGTCGAGCTGGCCCACGGCATGAAGGATGCTGTCAGCTCCTCCATGTATGTCCGTATGCCCAATGAGGCAAAACTCTCCAGCAGCGGCATGCGCCGCAGCAACGGCCGTGTGACGGATTTTGCTAATCCCGTCTATACAGCCTGCCCTGTCTGCGCCGCTCATCCCGAACGCCCCCCCTTCTGGGACATCAAGGCCCACGGGATGACGCAGGACAAGGACAACCAGAATATCGAGTTCGACAGAGCATGGCTGCATGTTCTAGGCGTACCGGTCTTCTATTTCCCTTACCTGCCTGTCACAGATCCCAGCTCACAGCGTCATAGTGGCCTGCTGAACTTCAATGTCAAACCACATGACCATTATCTGGGAACGGTTTTCAGCATACCTTATTACTGGGTCATTGACGGTCATCAGGATGCCACCTTCACCCCGCTGGTCTCTACCAAGTCTGGACCACAGCTTTCTACCATCTATCGTAACCGCCTGAATGACGGCTATCTCTACTTTGAAGGTGGTGTAGCAGACGACACATTGCGAGGGCGGCCCTTCTACAACGCCTTCGGTGAACTCAGTAACGGTGGTAAGGAACACGGGGCGCAGGCCTACATAGCCAGTCGTGGCGAGTTCAACCTCTCACCGCACTGGCGGGTCGGCTTCAACGCCAACCGGGCCACCTCCGCCAACTATATGCGTGACTACAGCCTGCCAGGCTATGGTAACGACACGCTCAACTCCAACGCTTATCTGGAAGGTTTTGGGGTTGGTGCCTATCTGCGGCTGGATACGCAGGTCTATCAGGGACTGAATCAGGGGCTTATCAACAATCGGGACCTCCCCTATTCCCTACCCCGCTTCACCTACGAATTTCAGGGAGAACCGGACCGGCTCGGCGGGCGGCTGAGCGTCCATACGACCGACTTCGTAGTCCTGCGTGAACGTGGTGCCAACGACCAGCGAGGGGAGCTTGCCCTCCAATGGGACCGCCCGTGGACCAATCAATGGGGCCAGCAATGGGTTCTCACCGCCCGTGTTGACTCCATGCTTTACCACGCCACCCACATGCAGCAGCAGCCCCTCTATGAGAATGCCGGCTCTCGTGTCCGGGGGCAGGTCCAGCCTACCTTAGCTGTCAAAATCAACTGGCCATTCCTCCGCTCCTTCGCCAAGGGGCACGGAACGCAGGTCTTCGAACCCATCGTGCAGTTCATTGCCGCCCCCAATACCGGTAATGCCCTACACCGGCAGATTCCCAATGAAGATAGCTTCGCCTATGAGTTCAACGACACCACGCTCTTTGCACTCAACCGCTATATGGGTACGGACCGGTTGGATGGCGGCCTACGGGCCAATGTTGGGCTGCACCAAAACTGGAGCTGGAACGGCCGCTCCATTGACATGCTAATTGGTGAAAGCTTCATGCAGCATCCCACCCGTGGGGGGCCTGCCTATTTGGCTTATTCTGGCGTGCAGCACACATTCTCCGACCCGGTCGGACGCATCCAGATGACACCCTCGCGCTATTTCGACCTAACAGCGCGCGGGCGGTTCAACCCTTATAGCAAGAGCTTCGATTACGGAGAGGGTCTTGTATCGGCGGGGCTGCCTTTCCTGCGTGTCTCGGCTGGTTATATTTATGAACCTATAACGTCCTATTACTATTACTATACGCCGCATTATAGACACCTGAATTCTACGCTGCTGAATAATCCCTATCTCAGCAAGACAAGCGAGATCAGCGGTAGTGTTACGGGCCGGTGGAAGCATGTCCACTTCACCTATTACACACGGCGTAGTCTCTCCCGTAAAGAATTTGTGGCGAATGGTGGGGTAATCGGCTACTCTAATGACTGCTTTACACTAAACATCTACGTTAGCCGTCAGAATACCCGCATCGGTGGACGGCGTCCTAGAGCGAATGTCGGCTTCAGCGTTTCACTCAGATCTCTCGGTACGTTCGGAAACTGATCTTGACCATGCCTTTCTACTCACGTCTCTTCCGCTCCACTCTCCTGTCTCTAACAGCCTGTGCTGCGCTGATGGCTGGTGGAACTGCCATTGCTGCCCATCACCGGCCAGCTTCGAGCAAGCAAGAAGCAGCGGCATCAACCCCCTCTGCCAAAGCGGATTCCTCATCCGGTCTGACCGAGGACCAGATTATTGCGATCGTGAATGGACAGATCCTCACACAACGTGATGTGGAGGACCGGGCCCGTCTATTTGCCGTTTCTACTGGTCTGCCTCTCACACCTGAAATCATGGCCCGTATGCGCAGTCAGCTCATCAATCAGCTTATTGATGAACGGCTGAAGATGCAGGAAATCCTTGGTCGGCACATCAATGTTGAGCCTGAGCAGATCGCCGAAGCCATCCACACCATTGAAGCCCGCAATGGCATGCCGGAAAATGCCCTGCGGAACCGCCTGAGAGCGGATGGTATTTCCCTGACAACCCTTATTGACCAGCTGCGTGTTCAGATTGGCTGGATGCAAGTTCTACGGGAGGACCTCGGTGTCCGCAGCCGTGTGACCCCACTCCAGATCACCCAGCGTGAAGAGGCCCTTCAGAACGAAGCAGGGCGGCCACAATATTTCATCAGTGAAATCTTCATTCCTGTGGTGGATCCCCGCCATGATGATGTTGAGCTGTCTTTTGTAAAAACCATCATCACCCAGCTTCGTAATGGTGCCCCCTTCCCCATCGTAGCGGCCCAGTTCTCGCAGGATCAGTCCGCCCTTCAGGGGGGCTCCCGTGGGTGGATGCAGGAAGACAATATCGAACCGGAAGTCCTTTCCGTCATCAAGCAGATGCCGGAAAATGCCATTTCCAATCCCATCAAAGTGCCCGGTGGTTATGAAATCGTCACCGTCCACGCACGCCGGACCATAGGCAAGCAGATGGGAACACTCCTCAATATGAGGCAGGCTTTCTTCCCCTTCAGCTCCCAGCTAAATCCGGCTGAACCGACCGACCAGCAGAAACTTTCGCTCCAGAAGGCCCTTCACGCTTCCCAGACCATTAAAAGCTGTAATGAGATGGAAGCGTTAAATGCATCACTGGGCAATACCCGTCCCAGCAATCCGGGCCTACAGATTGCTGAACGCCTCGCCCCACAGATGAAGCAGGTTGTGGATAAAATCCCCACAGGTCATGTTTCTCGTCCGTTGGTCGCCCCAGACGGTATTGCCCTCATCATGGTATGTTCCCGTGAGCAGCGCAATTTGGCCCAGCAAACACCCGGTCAGATTGCTGACCAGCTGATGAACGAACGTGTCGAGCAGGCATCTCAGCAGCTACAACGCTCCTTGCGCCGCCATGCCATCATCAAGCTCCGTCCAGCAGCCAAGACAGTGCTGACCCACGAATGAGTTCAACCACGGCTCTGCCACCTCTTCCTTCGTTACGGGAAAGCATCCGCACGCATGGGCTGGATGCGCTCAAGACACTTGGGCAACATTTTCTACTGGACCCCACCCTCTGTATGCGCATTGCCGCACTTGGAGGCAATCTGACAGACTGCCACGTGGTGGAAGTCGGTCCTGGTCCGGGGGGACTGACCCGCGCACTGCTACAATCTGGTGCTAAAAGCGTGCAGGCTGTCGAAATCGATAGGCGTGCATGGCCTCTACTGGAAGAATTACAGGCCCATTATCCAAATCAGCTTCACATCATTCGACAGGATGCTTTGAAGCTGGATGCAGCCCAGCTCACACCGGGGCCTCGGCAAATCATCGCCAATCTGCCGTATAATGTCGCTACCCCCCTGCTTATCGGTTGGCTGCGACAGGCAGGGCAATGGTCCCGCATGGCTTTGATGTTTCAGAAGGAAGTAGCAGAACGGGTCTGCGCCGCCCCCGGCACATCCGCTTATGGGCGACTGGCCGTTCTGTCGCAATGGTGTGCCGATTGCTCCATCGCCCTGACTCTTCCGCCGGGGGCTTTCTCACCACCGCCCAAGGTTCACTCTGCCGTGGCCCTCATTATTCCTCATGCTGAGCAACCCTCACAGGCTCTTTTCAAGGCTATGGAACAGGTCACTGCTGCTGCCTTCGGGCAACGCCGCAAAATGCTCCGTGCTGCGCTGAAGCCCATCAAGGGGAGCATTCTGCTGGAAGAGACCGGTATAGACCCGACCAGACGAGCAGAAACCCTCTCCATCGCCGAATTTGACAGCTTGGCCCGCTGCCATCTCAAACAACAATCACCTTCATAAAAAAAAATCCTCGGATAGTGCGCACTATCCGAGGATCTAAAACCTGATATCACAGCCGAATATAGACACTTAGCGTATCGGCTCATTATCCCGATACACGAAGGTATCAACAGCACCTATCAGTGAGACTTCCAGCCAAACAGGAATTTAATTCCACTGAAGAGATGGTGGAAGAAGGAATGATGATGGTGATGATGCTCACCACCAGACTGCTCACCCCCATGATGATGGTGATGCCCGCCAGAGACCTGATCCAGCTCAGAAGACTGTAAAACGCGCATATAACGCTCCTAATATCATAGTCTTATTTGCACCACTATTGGTGCAAGAACAACGCTAATAATTTTCTCATTAAAAAATGGTTTCTTTTTAAAATTAATGCAGAATATTTTATAATACGTTGAATTAATTGAACATTATTTACTTCAATAACCAGAAGGTAGATATCGAATCCATTATAGGATTCTGTCTCTACCTTCACGGTTCCACCTTATTACCTAGACTCCACTCTTATCTTTCGTCCGCTGGGCATTTTCGGCCTCAAACATATAATCACGAGTCAACGGCACTCCCTCAATGTCCCGGGTGATCTGAAGTTGAAAATTCATATGACCCTGAATACGGAAGGCAAGTTCACTAGCAAGCAGGTACAATTCAAACATCCGAACAAAGCGATCATCATACAGAGCCCGCACCTTCTCTCTGTTCGCTTCGAACCGTATCCGCCAGTGTGCCAGCGTCTTGGCGTAATGCAGACGCCAAACCTCACAATCCGTCAGCCACAGGCCTGTCTGTTCCAAAGCCGCCAATGTCTCGCTCAGTGCTGGTGAGTACCCACCGGGGAAAATATATTTGGAGATCCACGGGTTCGTCATTCCCGGCCCGTCCATTCGACCAATAGAATGAATTACCGCCACGCCATCCTGCTTCAGAAGCCGTTTGACGTGATTGAAGAAGGTCTCATACTGCCTTACCCCAACATGTTCAAACATGCCGACAGACACGATGCGATCGAATTGCCTCTGTAGGGTCCTATAATCCAGCAATTCAAATGAGACGAGATGCTCAAGCCCCTCCTCCTTCGCCCGCCTCTGTGCAACCTGAAGCTGCTCAACAGACAAGGTAATACCCGTCACTTTCGCTTCATAATCACGGGCAAGGGTCAAGGCCATCCCTCCCCAACCGCAGCCAATATCCAGTACCTCAAGACCCGGACGATCAAGCTTCAGCTTGGCAGCGATATGCCGTTTCTTTGCTACCTGTGCATCATCGAGGGACATATCGTCATGCTCGAAATAAGCGCAGGAATACTGCCTGTCCTTATCTAAAAACAGCTCATAAAGGCTGCCATTCAGGTCATAATGATGGGCTACGTTACTACGGGACCGCTTGAGGGAATTCAGAGGCCGCAACACACGGCTCACATAACGCAGCTTCCCACTGATATCCTCGCTCAGAAGACCACCACGTTCCACATTAGGGATGACAACCCACAGCACATCCTCCAGCGAACAACCATCCGGCACAATTGTGCCGTTCATATATTCTTCACCAAAGGCGAGGGCTGGCTTGAGTGCCAAAGCCCGTTCCGCTGCAGCTGTTAGGATACGAACAGTGGCCTTAGGCCCAGGTCTCTCCCCCTGATACTGCCGCACTGTCCCATCGCTATAGGTTACGGACAGGGTACCAAAATAGATGAACCGCTTCAGCAGAGCGTCAAGAACCGATTTCATGCGTTATTCCATCCTGACTCGGAATGAAACAGGTTTGTTACCAGAAACTCCCTGCTTCGACTGCCTTATTAGACTTTGGCATAGTCCAGAAATATGACAAGCCCCTATACATCAGGAAGAATAACAACGCTTCCCGACAAGAAAAAACCCGGCAAGCGTAACGCCTGCCGGGTTCTTCTGGACAATGTCCGAAAGGATGATCCTGAGATCAGCCCTCGTGGCCAGCTCCTTCAGCCACTTCGCCTTCTGCTGCCAGAGCAGCAGCTTCGGCAGCGGCGTCTTCAGCAGCCTGCTCGGCATGAAGCTCACCGAGGATGTTATCCTCTTCTTCTTCCTGACCGACAACTTCGCCACGAGCCTGACGCTCGGCTTCTTCCTCAGAACGAGCCACATTGACCGTGATCTGGATGGAAACTTCCGGATGCAGGACAATGCGAGCTTCCACAAGGCCAAGAACCTTGATCGGCTCATCCAGGATAACCTGCTGACGGGCCACTGTCAGACCGGCAGCCGTAGCAGCAGCAGCGATGTCACGCGGTGTAACGGAGCCATAGAGGCTGCCGCTGTCACCAGCCTGACGGATCAGCGTCACGCTCAGGCCGTGCATACGCTCGGAGAGACGCTCAGCCTCTTCACGCTTACGGATGTTCAGGGCTTCCAGCTGGGCACGCTCATTGTCGAAACGGGCGCGGTTAGCAGCCGTTGCACGGAGAGCCTTACCCTTAGGCAGCAGGAAGTTACGGGCATAACCCGGCTTCACACGGACGATATCGCCCATCTGGCCAAGGTTTTCCACGCGCTGAAGCAGAATCAGTGATGTCTGGGACATGTCGTGCTCCTCAGTTTACAACGTAAGGGAGCAGGGCGAGGAAGCGGGCGCGCTTGATCGCCTGCGCCAGTTCACGCTGCTTTTTTGCCGACACTGCCGTGATGCGGCTGGGAACAATCTTGCCACGCTCGGACAGGAAGCGGCTCAGAAGGCGCACATCCTTGTAGTCGATCTTCGGAGCGTTAGCACCGGAGAACGGGCAGGATTTCCGACGGCGATAGAAGGGACGGCGTGCCCCAACGGCCAGACGGCGGGAAGCAGGGCTGACTGCCGGTGTCGTATTTGTCTCTGACATGGTTTCTTACTCCGCTGCAGCCGCGTTGTGATCGCGCGTCTCTGAGGACTCGTTATGACGACGGCCGCCACGGCCACTCTCATAACGTCCGCCGCTACGGGAACCACCACGGGACCCACGGTCACCACGGTCATCCTTGCGGGACAGGATCGGAGACGGTGTTTCGTCAATCTCGTCAACACGGAGTGTCAGCAGACGCAGAACATCGTCATGCAGACCCATCTGACGGCTCATCTCATTCATGGCCTCAACCGGAGCTTCGATCCCCAGCAGGACATAATGACCCTTGCGGTTCTTCTTGATGCGGTAAGCAAGGGTACGCAGACCCCAGAACTCGCGCTTGCGGATGGTGCCGCCATGCTCGCCAAGAATACCGGAGATGTTCTCGACCAGGGTTTCAACCTGAGCCTGAGAGACATCGTTACGTGCAATCAGCACGGTCTCATAAAGTGGCATGAAAACTCCCTTCGGATAAGGTCAACCCGGACCAACCCAGTGCTGGCCTGAACGCACCGCCCCGATGGGACCGTGCCGGGTATAGCCGTTGCGCCGCCATAGCGCACGGCAGGGAAAGCGGCCTTTAAGCACGAAAGTGGCTTAAAGGCAAGGAAAACCGGCAGAGCCTGAGGCTCTACCGGCAAACTGAATCAATCATCCAAGAAGGAGCGCAGCTTGCGGCTGCGGCTTGGATGCTTGAGCTTGCGGAGAGCCTTGGCTTCGATCTGACGGATACGCTCACGGGTCACGTTGAACTGCTGACCGACTTCTTCCAGCGTGTGATCGGTATTCATACCAATACCGAAGCGCATACGCAGCACACGTTCCTCACGAGGCGTCAGAGACGCCAGAACACGGGTCGTGGCCTCACGCAGATTCGTCTGGATGGCCGCATCCAGCGGAATGACGGCGGTCTTGTCCTCGATGAAGTCGCCGAGATGGCTGTCTTCCTCATCACCAATCGGGGTTTCGAGAGAAATCGGCTCTTTAGCGATTTTGAGAACCTTGCGGACCTTCTCCAGCGGCATCCCCAGCTTCTCGGCCAGTTCTTCCGGGGCTGGTTCACGGCCAATCTCATGCAGCATCTGCCGGGATGTCCGCACCAGCTTGTTGATCGTTTCGATCATATGGACCGGAATACGGATCGTCTTGGCCTGATCGGCAATAGAGCGGGTAATGGCCTGACGAATCCACCATGTCGCATAGGTGGAGAACTTATAGCCACGACGATACTCGAACTTGTCCACGGCCTTCATCAGACCGATATTCCCTTCCTGAATCAGGTCAAGGAACTGAAGACCACGGTTGGTGTATTTCTTGGCAATGGAGATCACCAGCCGCAAGTTAGCCTCGATCATCTCCTTCTTCGCACGGGTGGAATCACGTTCCCCACGGGAGATCGTCTGATAGACCAGACGGAACTCATCCACCGGCAGGCCAGTTTCCTTGGCCAGAGCGGCAACCTCATTCCGCATTTTCTCGAGAGCAGGCAGATGCTTGCTTGTCAGGGTCTTCCAGCCCTTACCGGGAAGCTGGCAGATGCCTTCAATCCAATCCGGTGCCAGTTCCTGATGACGGTACCGGTCCATGAAGTCTTCACGGGGAATCTTGCACTTCTCGGCCAGACGCAGCATCCGCCCTTCGACGGCATTCAACTTCTGCACATGGGCCTTCAGGGACTGAACCAGCTCTTCAATACGGTTATTATGCAGGCGCATCCGCTCGACCAGAGCGACAAGCTCGGTCCGCAGCTTGTTATATTTCTTCTCGTCCGCATCGGTCGGGGCACGCCCTTCCAGCAGGACCTTAAGACGCTGGCTCTGCATCTTTATCAGCTTCTGATAAAGTGGCTCGAAGGCCTCGAAAAGCAGCATGATGTCTGGACGGAGCTTTTCCTCCAATGCGGAAAGGGACAGACCACTTCCCTCACCGCCGCTTCCTTCGCCCTCGCCGTCTTCTGCCTCATCATCCGGCTCATTGTCTTCTTCGGAGGCGAGGTCTTCCATATCTTCAGGTGATTCCGGGTCGCTCTGGCTGGCCTCCAGATCAATCACCTCACGCAGAAGCAGCGTTTCGTTCTTGAGCTGCTCGTACCACCCCAAAATTGACTGGAAGGTCAACGGACTGCGGCACAGCCCACCGATCATCTCACCACGACCGGCCTCGATACGCTTAGCGATGGCGATTTCGCCCTCGCGAGAGAGAAGCTCTACCGCTCCCATTTCCCGAAGATACATGCGGACAGGGTCGTCCGTCCGGCTGGCCGCAACGGCATCCACGTTACCGCCATTTGCTTCATCTTCCGATGAATCATCACTGCTGGACCGGGATTCGTTGCTGGGGCTGTCGTCCTCTTCCCTATCAGCACTCTCGACAACCTGAATCCCCATCTCGGAAAGGGCAGCCATGACGTCTTCAATCTGCTCGGAAGACATCTTGTCCTGCGGGAGGATTGCATTCAGCTCATCAAATGTGATGTGTCCAGCAGCCCTCCCCTTGGCAATCAGCTTCTTGACGGCCGAGGACTGCACATCAAGCGGAGAACTATCCTGCTCTGGTGCATTCCGGTCTGATCCAGATGCTGATTTTGTGGCCATGCGTCTCTCCGTCCTCTACTCGAAAGCCAGTAATGGGGCAGCTTGGAATTGGTTAATCCGGCCCTCCAAGTCAAGGACCGGGGCACCAGAAAGTTGCGATTACGTGCTTTATCTTCAAATAATGCACCCGCTTTCATTACGGTAGTTCAGCCATCTTCTGGCTCAAGCTCCGGATTTTCTCCTCGGCGCAGAGCAAACAATACATTCTGTTTGGCCTGCATGGCCGCAAGCAAAGCCCGCTTCGTTGCTTCATCCGACTCGGAAGATGATTTCAGAAGTCGCTCTACCGTCCTGCGTACCTCTTCTTCCACTGTTGCCTGAAGTGTTTTGAGATTCTCCAACGCATAGAAATGCCACCAGAGCTTCATGACGGTCTGCATACAATCATCACCATCCTCCACCCTGACCTGCCGGGGCATGGGGCTACTGCATAGCCGATTCACCACATCCGCTAAGCCCTGCTCAGCCATCCACTCCCGGCAGCTTTCTGCTGTCAGGGCTCCAGTACAGTCATCAGCCCAGCTCAGCAGGGCCGTGCGGATTTCGGCAAGCGTATCAGGCAGGGGCAACGCATTATATTCCTGATCAATACCCGGCAATATCTCCGGATATTGCAGGAGAATAGCTGTGAGAATATTCAGCCTCTCACTGCTCCCCTCCTCCACCTTTCGTTCACCGGAGACGGGGATAACAGACGTTGCCACACCGCCTTGCTGACCACGAAACCCCCGGCCTGTTTTCTGGCGGCGATACCGGGCGAAAAACATGTCGCCCAGCGTGCTGCGATATTCACTAGCCAGCAGTTTATCCGGGATCATCCGGGCCAGAGCGTAGAGCTTTTCCCGCAGAGCCGCACGCCGTTCAGGCGTGGGGTCACGCTCCTGCGCCGTCAGCAAACTGAAAAGCTCCTCTTCCATCGGTCGAGCATTGGAAAGGCGGCTCTCCAAACCCTGCGGCCCTTCCCGCCGGATGAGGGAGTCCGGGTCATCACCACCATCCAGACGGCAAAAACGCAGACTTCGTCCGACCTTCAGCAAAGGCAAAGCCACTTCACAGGAACGCAGTGCCGCCCGCTGCCCTGCACTGTCTCCATCGAAACAAATGATGGGCGTATCCGTCATCCGCCAAAGAAGTTCCAGCTGTCCATCGCCAAGAGCCGTGCCCAGCGGTGCCACAGCACCACCAAAACCCGCTTGCACCATAGCGATGACATCCATGTAGCCTTCCACAACAACGGCCTTTGCCCCTTTGTGAATGGCCTGCCGTGCCAGATCGATGTTGAAGAGCGTCCGCCTTTTAGAAAATATGTCCGTCTCCGGCCCGTTCAGATATTTCGGTTGGCCATCCCCCAGAACACGCCCCCCGAAAGAGATGATCCGCCCCTTTTTATCCCGAATTGGGAACATAACACGGTTGAAGAACAACTCTCCCTTGGGTCGTCCTCCCTCATCAGTCCGCATCAACCCGACCTGAACCAGCGTCTCCGCTGTAATGTTTTTCCCTTCCAACGCTTTCAGCAGGGAGCGTCCATCACCGGACCAACCCAGCCCGAAACGCTCCAACGTCTCTTCACTCAGCCCCCGATTCTGGAGGTATTCCAGCCCTGCACGCCCCTCCGGCTGATAAAGCCTGCGGCGATAAATAGCCTGTACCTCATCCATGACATCATACAGTGTCTGACGGACACGGGCCTTCTCAACCTGCTGCGGGTCATCGGCGGGGACCTCCATACCGGCTTCTGCTGCCAGCCGTTCTACAGCTTCCCGAAAGCCAGCACCTTCACTCTGCATGACGTAGCTGATGGCATCCCCATGCACGCCACAACCGAAGCAGTGATAATGATCATCGTAGATATAAAGTGAGGGGGTCTTTTCCCCATGAAAAGGACAACAAACCTTCCAATTCCGCCCAGACCGGACAAGTTTGTTCCGCCGCCCGAACAGGGATGTCAGGGATGTGCGCTGCCTCAGCTCATCAAGAAATGCTGTATCTATGGCCATGACGACAATGTGGCACTCCCCTCCCTAAAAAGGAAGATGACGCCTCTCTCTTGACGAAGCCGGCCTAAACCTCAACACATATAAAGATCGCCCTACCATATCACAGAGCAGAGAGCGGGCCTTTTATGACACGTTCCACCATCACCGGCATTGCATGCGGTGCCGCAGCTGGCGCCCTATGGGGATTGTCCCTTCTTGCCCCAGAACTGATTAGCCCCTTTGCTCCTCTGCAATTGGCCTCTGTCCGGTTTGTCACCTATGGGGTCATCGCTCTGGTTCTCCTCGCTCCCCGGCTGAAAAAAATCCTGCCCCATCTGAGGGCCGCCGAATGGTGGGGCCTGCTAGGGCTTAGCCTGATGGGCAACATCATCTATTACAGCCTGCTCAGCACGGCGGTTCAGCTCTGCGGCGTAGCCATGCCCTCCCTGATCGTAGGATTCATTCCCGTCACGGTAACAGTCGTCGGGTCCCTACGGCAGGATTCAGCCGTCCATATCCGCCAGCTTATCCCCTCCATGCTGCTTAGTGCCGGTGGGATTGTCTGCATTGCGTGGCAGAACTTCCATAATGCTGACCATTCACAGCATCACAGCAGCCTGCTCCTTCAGATCGCCGGTCTAGTCATGGCCGCCGGTGCCTTGCTGAGCTGGACGGGATTTGTCGTCAAAAATGCCAACTGGCTGAAACGGCTGGAGCATCTCTCCAACAATGACTGGAACCTGCTGACCGGCCTTGTCACCGGTGGGCTGGCCCTGCTGATGCTGCCTCTGACCTTTCTGCTGCCCCAGCATCTGCCTGCCACGGGCTGGGCGCACTTTCTCATGATTGCCTGCGGCATGGGCCTTTTGGCCTCGGTTGTTGCCAATGCCTTCTGGAACACCATGACACGTCTCCTACCCTTGACGATGGTCGGACAGATGATCCTGTTCGAGACGCTCTTTTCCCTGTTCTATGGCTTCCTGTGGGAGCAGCGTTTCCCCACCCCGCTGGAAGGCTGCGCCATCGTTCTGGCGGTCAGCGGTGTCATCTCCTGCGTGAAGGCTCACGGTCCAGCAAAGCACAGTTGAACACGCCCTCCCCCTTGACGGGAGAGGCTTTACCGACAAAACAGGCCCTGATCACATATTAATAACCAAAAAACGAGCCTGCATGACACGGTCCATCCTCATTGGCACTGCCTATGGTGCCATGGCGGGAGCTTTCTGGGGCATTACCTTTCTTGCCCCAGAGCTTGTCGCTCCCTTCACGCCTTTTCAGCTTGCAACACTTCGTTATCTGACCTTTGGGGTCGTCTCTCTGCTAATCCTGCTCCCGCGGCTAGGCAAGATCCTACCCCACATAACCTTCAAAGCCTTCCGGGCATTGGTACTGCTCGCCATACTGGGTAGCGTGGGCTATTACAGCATGATGGGTGTCGCCATTCAGTTGAGCGGCGTGGCCATGCCGTCCCTCATCATCGGCTTTATCCCCGTCACGGTGACACTGGCCGGTATCTGCCGCCATAATGCGGTCGTCACCTTCCGCCAGCTCATTCCGTCCATCCTGCTCAGCACGGCAGGTATCCTCTGCATCTCATGGCAGAACTTCTTTGTCGGCTCCGCCCTGCACCATACCGGCCCGCTGCTACAGGCGGTCGGCCTGCTGATGGCCATTGGTTCCCTGCTGGGCTGGACGCTGTTTAATGTCATCAATTCCGACTGGCTGAAAAAGCTGGATCACATCACAAGCGATGAATGGAACCTGCTAACCGGTGTTATGGCCGGTATTCTGTCCCTGGTCATTCTCCTGCCTGCCGCTTTCTTCTGGCCAGCTCATCTGCCCACGACCGGATGGGCACGATTCTTTCTCATCTCCTGCGGCGTGGGGCTGTTCTCCTCTACAATCGCCAATGCGTTCTGGAACCGCATGACCCATCTGCTGCCCCTGACAATGGTCGGACAAATGATTCTGTTCGAAACGCTGTTCTCACTGATCTACGGTTTCCTCTGGGAACAGCGTCTACCCACCATCTGGGAGGCCGCTGCCTTTCTGCTCTCCGTCAGTGGCGTTCTGGCCTGTGTCCGTGCCCACAAAAATAGCGAAGCCTCACACTCCTATCACTAATAGGAAAAACCCCGCCCGGAACAGAACCAGGCGGGGTTTTTCACTTCTCAGCGCAAAAGCTGGAACAGCACTCAGCTAAGGTGAGCCTTAACGAGACCGCTGGCCCGACCGGCATCCAGTGCAGCACCGAAGCGGCCTTTCAGAACACCCATCACCTTACCCATATCCTTCATGCCTTCTGCGCCTGTTTCCTTCACAGCCTCGGCAATGGCTTCCTTCAGGGCTTCCTCAGAGAGTTCAGCCGGAAGATAAGCACGGATGGTCTCAATCTCAGCCTCTTCCTTAGCGGCCAGCTCGGGGCGATTACCCTGATGATACATGGCAGCAGACTCCGTGCGGGTCTTGATCATGGAGCGCAGAGCCAGAAGGATATCATCCTCGCTCACGTCACCGCTCTTAGCACGGGCAGCAACATCAAGGTCCTTGATCTTGGCAGAAATGGCACGAATCTGCGCCACACGGTCAGACTGACCAGCCTTCATGGCGGCCTTGAGATCATCCATGATACGGGTACGGAGCGACATGATGGTCCTCTCTTAATTATGAGTTTATAATCTCTATATGGGAGCGTAAGAGGTACCAGCACAGTTCCCTCCTGTCGATAAGGGCCATTTTCATGGATGAAATGTCCATATGGGAAAAAACTTCCCACTTCCCCTTGCAGTTCACGGCATGCCCCTCATATGGGAAAAAACTTCCCATCAGACCCTTACTGCTTTATGAAGACAAAAGCCTGACCAGACGGAAAACAGACAGGGCACGGAGCGGAGCAACAGACGCATGAACATCGATTCACTTATCAGGAAAGCGGGCGGTGCGACTGAAATCGCCAAGCTGACCGGGGTCACAACCGAGGCCGTGCGCAAATGGCGTCAGACTGGTATGGTACCCACAAAACATTGGCCCGCCCTGCTTAATGTGCCGGGGATCACCCTAGCCGACCTGAACGAGACGTCAGAGGAGACATCTGCCATGACCCATCCCACCGATGACATGCCCCCCAAAGGCGCAACAGCCGTCCTCGTGCTGGCTGATGGCTCCCATTTCTGGGGCCGTGGTTTCGGTGCCTTCAATGACGGTGCCGTGGGTGAACTCTGCTTCTCCACCGGCATGACAGGCTATCAGGAAACACTGACAGACCCGTCCTTTGCCGGACAGATCATCACCTTCACCTTCCCCCATATCGGTAATGTCGGTACCAACAAGGATGATGACGAAGCCCCGACCATGGCCGCCCTCGGCCTTGTCGTGAAGGAAGATGTCACCGCCCCGGCCAGCTGGCGTTCCATCAGGCCGTTGCAGGACTGGCTGAAAGCGCACAAGCGGGCCGGTATCAGTGGTGTGGATACACGGGGTATCACCCGTCTTCTGCGGGACAAGGGACCGCAGAATGCCCTGCTGTTCTATCCGAAAGATGGCCGCTTTGATCTCGCCGCCCTGCGTAAGAAAGCCGCAGACTGGCCGGGTCTGGAAGGGATGGACCTCGTCAAGGAAGTCGCCCAGCCCGCCCGCAAATGGACAAAGACCACATGGCACAATACCCGCCCTGAACGGGCCGTGAAACGCCGTGTCGTGGCTCTGGATTACGGAGCCAAGGACAACATCCTCCGCAGCCTTGTTGCCGCTGGATGTGATGTTCACGTTCTCCCCGGCACCGCCACGGGTGAGGAAATCCTCGCCCTGAAGCCGGAAGGCGTCTTCCTCTCCAACGGTCCGGCAGACCCAGCGGCTACAGCCGTCTATGCCGTCCCGGCCATTCAGGCTGTCATGGACGCCGACATTCCCGTCTTCGGCATCTGCCTTGGGCATCAGCTTCTGGCCCGGGCACTGGGCGGCACGACCTACAAGCTGGACCGGGGCCATCGTGGTGCCAACCAGCCGGTGAAGGACCTCACGACAGGCCGGGTGGAAATCACCAGCCAGAATCACGGTTTCGCCGTAGATGAGAAATCCCTGCCCGATACCGTCAAAGTGACGCATGTCAGCCTGTTTGATGGCTCCAATGAAGGACTGGCCTCCACCGTGAAGGAAGCCTTCTCCGTCCAGTACCATCCGGAGGCCAGCCCTGGCCCGACTGACAGTTTCTATCTCTTCGAGCGGTTTGTCGCCATCATGGACCGCCGCGCCGAGGCCCGCACAACCAGCAAGGCAGGAGCCTGACCCATGCCCAAACGCACAGATATCCGCTCCATCCTCATCATCGGTGCTGGCCCCATCGTCATCGGACAGGCCTGCGAGTTTGACTATTCCGGCGCACAGGCCTGCAAGGCCCTGAAGGAAGAAGGCTACCGGGTCATTCTCCTGAACTCCAACCCCGCCACCATCATGACCGATCCCGGTCTGGCCGATGCCACCTACATCGAACCCATCACGCCGGAATTTGTCGAGCGCATCATCCTCAAAGAGAAGCCCGACGCCGTCCTGCCGACAATGGGTGGCCAGACAGCCCTGAATGCCGCCATGGCACTGGACAAGTCCGGCTTCCTCACGAAACATGGCGTGGAGCTAATCGGCGCACGGGCTGACGTCATCGACCGTGCCGAAGACCGTCTGAAGTTCCGTGAGGCCATGGATGCCATCGGGGTGGAAAGCCCCCGCAGTGCCATTGCCCACACGCTGGATGAAGCCCGCGCGGCTCTGGACCATATCGGCCTGCCCGCCATCATTCGTCCGTCCTTCACCATGGGCGGTTCCGGCGGCGGCATTGCCTATAACCGGGAAGAATTTGCCCAGATCGTCGCCAGTGGTCTGGATGCCTCCCCCACCACCGAGGTGCTGATCGAAGAATCCGTCATCGGCTGGAAAGAATACGAGATGGAAGTGGTCCGTGACGTGGCGGATAACTGCATCATCGTCTGCTCCATCGAGAATATCGACCCGATGGGCGTCCATACCGGGGATTCCATCACCGTGGCCCCGGCCATGACGCTGACGGACAAGGAATACCAGCGGATGCGTGATGTCTCCATCGCCTGCCTGCGGGCCATCGGCGTGGAGACAGGTGGCTCCAACGTGCAGTTCGGTGTGAACCCGAAAGATGGCCGCATGGTCGTCATCGAGATGAATCCCCGTGTGTCCCGCTCTTCCGCTCTAGCTTCCAAGGCCACCGGCTTCCCGATCGCCAAGATCGCTGCCAAGCTGGCCGTAGGTTACACGCTGGATGAACTGACGAACGACATCACCGGCACCATCCCAGCCAGCTTCGAGCCGACCATCGACTATGTCGTCACGAAGATTCCCCGCTTCACTTTCGAAAAGTTCCCCAGCACACCGGCCCTGCTCTCCACCTCCATGAAGTCCGTTGGGGAGGCCATGGCCGTAGGCCGCAGCTTCGCTGAATCCCTCCAGAAGGGCCTGCGTTCCATGGAGACCGGCCTGACAGGTCTGGACCCTGTGGAAGCCCCCGGTGACGGCTCCCCGGATGCCTACCGTGCCGCCCTCTCCGAGCCACGGCCAGAGCGTATCCTCATGGCTGCACAGGCCTTCCGTGCAGGCCTGTCTCTGGAAGACATTCAGGAAGCCTGCCATTTCGAGCCGTGGTTCCTGCGCCAGCTGGAAGCCATCATTGCAACGGAACGTGAGATCGAAGCGAACGGCCTGCCGCATGACGCCATCAGCCTGCGCCAGATCAAGGCCCAGGGCTTCTCCGACCAGCAGCTTGCCCGCCTGAGCGGCAAAAGCGTGAAGGACGTTGTCGCCCTGCGCACGAAGCTGGACGTTCTGCCCGTCTACCGCCGGATCGACACCTGTGCGGCTGAATTCTCCTCCGACACGCCGTATCTGTACTCCACCTATGAAGGTGGCTTCGGTGTACCGGAATGTGAGAGCCGCCCGACAGACAAGAAGAAGGTCGTCATTCTCGGTGGTGGCCCCAACCGTATCGGTCAGGGCATCGAGTTCGACTATTGCTGCGTCCATGCCGCTTACGCCCTGCGGGAAGCCGGTTTCGAGACCATCATGGTCAACTGCAACCCGGAAACGGTCTCCACCGACTATGACACGTCCGACCGTCTCTATTTCGAGCCGCTGACAGCCGAAGACGTCATCAGCCTTGTGAAGAAGGAAATGACAAACGGTACCGTTCTGGGCTGCATCGTGCAGTATGGTGGCCAGACCCCGCTGAAGCTCTCCCGTGCCCTGGAAGAAGCAGGCATCACCCTGCTCGGCACACCGGCTGACGCCATTGACCGGGCCGAGGACCGGGAACGCTTCCAGGCCATGCTGCGCAAGCTGGGCCTGCGCCAGCCCCGCAACGGCATTGCCCGCACCCCGGATGAAGCCCTGAAGATTGCCGAGGAGGTCGGCTATCCGGTCGTGGCTCGTCCGTCCTACGTGCTGGGTGGTCGTGCGATGGAGATCGTCTATGACAAGGCCGGTCTCTCCAACTACCTCAACACCGTTCTGCGTGCAGCTGGTGAGGAAGTGGCAACCGGACCGGTTCTGCTGGACCACTATCTGAACGAAGCCATTGAAGCTGACGTAGACTGCATCGCCGATGGTCATGATGTCTATGTCGCCGGGGTGATGGAGCATATTGAGGAAGCCGGGATTCATTCCGGTGATTCCGCCTGCTCCCTGCCGCCTTACACGCTCTCCCCGGCTCTGGTGACAGAACTGAAGGCCCAGACCGAAGCCATGGCCCGTGAGCTGGGCATCCGTGGCCTGATGAACGTGCAGTTCGCCATCAAGAATGACGAAGTCTTCGTTCTGGAGGTCAATCCCCGTGCCTCCCGTACGGTACCTTTCGTAGCCAAGGCTACAGGCGTGCCAGTCGCCAAGATTGGTGCCCGCATCATGGCCGGAGCCAGACTGTCCGACTTCCCGCTGGAAGGCCGTTCCGTGGCCCCGCATGTGGCTGTCAAGGAAGCCGTCTTCCCCTTCAACCGCTTCTCTGGCGTTGATACGATCCTTGGGCCGGAAATGCGCTCCACCGGTGAGGTGATGGGGCTGGATGCCAACTTCGAGATGGCCTTCGCCAAGTCCCAGCTCGCCGCTGGTGTGAAACTCCCCCGGGAAGGCACCGTCTTCCTCTCCGTGCGGGAAAGCGACAAGGCCCATGTGCAGCCTCTGGCCCGCAAGCTGGTGGAGATGGGCTTCACCATCCTCGCCACCCGTGGCACGGCGGAACGGCTGAAAGAAGCCAACATCCCCGTCACCCGGGTGAACAAGGTGCTGGAAGGTCGCCCGCACTGTGTAGATGCCATCCGCTCCAACGAGGTGCAGATGGTCATCAACACGGCACAGGGTGGGCAGTCTGCTCGGGACAGCTTTGACATCCGTCGCTCTGCTCTGACGATGAACGTACCGCATTACACGACCATCGCCGGTGCCCGGGCCGTCACCTATGCCATTTCTGTTCTCAAGCAGAAAGAACCGGATGTGGCCCCGCTGCAATCCTACTTCCACGGTTCTTTCTAAGCGCAAGAGAAGGCTTGCAGCACACATAGTGTGCTGTCTATCCTGTCTGCCACAGCGTATGCCGCCCCGCCCTTTTCTGCTCCATGCGGAAGGGGGCGGGGCGGTATGCCATTCATCTCTATTACCAGCGTGAGGATGCCCTCCATGCAGAAAAGCCCCATGACCGCCCAAGGACTGAAACGCCTTGAAGATGAGCTGCGTCAGCTAAAATCAGAAGAACGCCCCGCCGTCATCCGGGCCATTGCTGAAGCCCGCTCTCACGGTGACCTTTCCGAAAACGCCGAATACCACGCCGCACGGGAGCGTCAGTCCTTCATTGAAGGACGTGTGCTGGAGCTGGAAAGCCTGATCTCCACAGCCGAAGTGATCGACCCCACGACACTATCTGGCAGCCGCATCCAGTTCGGGGCCACGGTCGAGCTGGTAGATGAAGAAACCGACAAAGAAAGCACCTACCAGATTGTCGGGGCTCACGAAGCTGACATCAAGCAGCATCGCATTTCCATCTCCTCCCCCCTTGCCAAAGCACTCATCGGGAAGGAAATTGGGGACAGTGTTTCCGTCCCGGCACCGGGCGGGGACCGCACCTATGAAGTTCTGAAAGTGATCTATAAATAATGCCGGACTCTGCTTCCACGACCAGCCTTACCTTCAACGACGTCAAAGACGCCCAGAAGCGCATTGCCGCCACCATTGCCCGGACCCCTACCATCAGCAATGTGGCCCTTTCCCGGCTGACGGAAGCAGAGATTATTATCAAGCTGGAAAATCTTCAGGCCATCGGTTCCTTCAAGGAACGTGGGGCGGCCAACCGCATGGCTCTGCTCACGCCTGAAGAACGTAAGCACGGCGTCATCACCGTTTCGGCAGGCAATCATGCTCAGGGTGTAGGGCGACAGGCCAGCCTGCTGGGCATGAAGGCCACCATCGTGATGCCCCGCTTTACCCCCGCCACCAAGGTAGCTGCTACCCAGAGCTGGGGCGCACGGGTCGTTCTGGCTGGTGAAAATTTTGACGAAGCCGTGCAGACGGCGGAGAAAATCCGTCAGGAAGAAGGCCAGACCCTCATCCATCCTTTCAATGACCCCGCCGTCATTGCCGGACAGGGCACCTGCGCTCTGGAAATGATCGAGGATGCCCCTGATCTGGACGCCATCGTCGTGCCGATCGGCGGAGGCGGCCTCATGGCCGGTTTCGTCACGGTACTGAAAGAACTCAGCCCAAAGACAAAACTCTACGGCGTACAGGTGGAAAACTACTCCCCACTGGGAGCCTATCCTGAACCAGTCCGGTCCGTCCCCGGCGGCTCAACCATTGCGGAAGGCATTGCCGTCGTACAGCCGGGCAATCACTGTCTGGATGTCATCGGGAAGAACATTGATGGCGTGTTTGTCGTCAATGAACTCCAGGTCGAAAGTGCCATCACGACACTGGCTGAGAAGGCCCGTCAGGTAGGCGAAGGAGCTGGAGCCACCCCACTCGCCGCCATTCTGGCAAACCATGATTTCTTCAAGGGCAAGAAGGTGGGCTTTCCCATCTCTGGCGGCAACATCAATGCCCGCATCCTTGCCCATGTCATTCTCCGCTCCCTGCTGCGAGATGGACGCATTCTGCGACTGATTTTCCAAATTCCCGACCGCCCCGGTCTGCTGGCCGCCATCTCCGAGAAGATTGGCAGCTATGGTGGGAACATCATTGAGGTCTCTCATCACCGCCTGTTTGCCGCTCCCTCCGTGCAGACAGCCGAGCTTGTGGTGATGATCGAAGCCCGTGATACGGAACATGCTCTTGAAATCGAGCGTGAACTCTCCCGCCATTATCACGTTGAGCGGGACTGAGTTTCAAACCATACCGAAGACAGCAGGGAGAGGTTCCGCCACATGAAAGCGGGCTTCTCCCTTTTCTATATCAGGCCTTTTTCTTCGTCCGGCACAAAGTGCAGGGCCAGACCGTTCGTGCAGTAACGCAGGCCGGTCGGTGGCGGGCCGTCCGGGAAAACATGGCCCAGATGGCCATGACACCCCGTACAGTGAATCTCCACCCGCACCATGCCAAGGCTGCGGTCTTCACGCTCACCAACTGCTCCCGGCACAGCCCGGAAGAAGGATGGCCAACCAGACCCGCTCTCATATTTGGCCGTAGAACTGAACAGCCTCTTCCCACAACCCGCACAATCATAATGGCCGGGACGCTTCTCATCATTCAACGGGCTGGACCCCGGCGGCTCGGTACCGTGGCCGTGCAGGATGCGCTTCTGCGCTTCACTCAGCGGGCCACAGCCACAATGTGGCACCTTTTTGGATGGCTGATTATGCATATCCATTTCCTCTCAAAAAAAACCCTCTCCCACATCCCGACTGGACAGGTACCCCGTTCTTCGCCACAAAAGACCTATGGGAACAGATCGCCGCATCACCCCGCACTACCCGCCTCTGATCTCATGCTATCAGAGGCGTTTTTCAAGCCCCATGCGACACCACCCAAACAGGGATTTTCAGGCAGTCCTATGCTTCTGAAGCAACCACACATGGGCGCGCTCCACCGCTGGCTGCTACCCTGCTTAGCGGTACCTTCCCTTATTTTAGGGCAAGCTACAGGTCATGCTGCCTCTCCCCCGTCCCAAACAAGGCCTGATACACTTTGGGAGTCCGACACGCCCATTCCCACCTCGGAAGCTGGAATCCGCAAGGCCCGAGCGACACGGCTGAATCTCCAAAAGTTATTGGCCCAGAAGGCTCAGCTACTCCAGCAGAAAGAGGAAGAAACCCGTAAAGCAGAAGCCCAAGCGCATCTCAGCGCACGCCAACTGACCCTTCTCCGTCAGAAACAGGCCCGCCTTGCCCAGCAACATGCGCTTGTTGAGGCTCACCTCGCCAAAATCTCTGCCCAGCTGGAGCAACTCAATGCGGGTAGCAGTCAGCTCGCCGAAAAAGAAAACACCGTCCTGCTGGATGAAGCGTCACGCCTTCCAGCTCTCCAGCAGCTTAATTCGTCACCCGAACTAGCCTTGCTCATGCCGCCGGATAATCCGGCTATCAGTGCGGCTATTCCCTTCTCCCTGCTTGCTCTCCGCCATCAGCAGAACCAGCAGACCATGCAGCAGACCCTCCAGCAGCAGAACCGCCTGCACACGGAACAGAACCGGCTGGCAAACCAAAGTCTCACCATTGCTGCACAGGAAAACCGCCTCCAAACCCGCCAGAGCGAGGCAGAAAGCCGTGCCGAGCAGGCTGCCATAAAATCAGAACAGGCCCAACAAACCCTTCTGAAGCAACAGGCCCTACTAACACAGGCCCGCCAAAGTACGGAGGCCCTAACCGCCATCATCACAATTCTAGCCAAACAGGAGGCTGAAACCCGCCGCCAGTTGCGGGCAAAAAAGGCTCGGTTCCACAAATTGCATCAGCACCATAAAGAGCAGGAGGTGGAAGAGCAGGACCGCAGCTTCAACCCCGGCAAGGGAATCACAAAAGGCTCAGCACGGGCACCCGTACAGGGGCATATCGTCACACGCTGGGCTCAGCCTACAGAGGCCGGCCCCGCCACAGGGCTGACCTACCAGACAGCCCCCTCCGCCCCCGTGACGGCTCCCTGCACGGGGCGTCTGCTCTTCAGCGGGACATTCCGGTCTTTCGGCCCGATGGTCATTCTGGACTGCGGGCAGAAACAGCGGCTCGTTTTGGCGGGGTTGGGTACGATCCAGCTCCAGAGCGGTCAATCTGTCCGACAAGGAGGAGTAATCGGTCAGATGCCCGGTCAAAACCCACTTCTTTTCGTACAACTCCGCCAAGGTACGAAGCTCATGGACCCGGCTCTCTTCTTCTAAGACCTTACCTAGGGTTCCTGGGGAGTTTCGTCCTTGCTGAAAACACTGTAAGCTAACCGTATCATATATCTGGGCCCGGGCCCTGTAATACCACTCACGGCGGAACGCCTGTCTTCTAAATGTTAAGGAATAGACCGACTATGAACTTCCGCACTGGCCTGATGCTGGGTCTTGCTTGTTCAGCAATGAGTGTTGCCTCTGGCGTCTTCACGACCAACCACCCTACGCTCATCTCCACCGCATGGGCGCAAGAAGCCGCACATAAGGACAGTAACAGCACCCCGGCCAACAGCAACGACAGCAACAATGCTGAGACTGTCCGTATGCTGACACTGCTAGGCACGGTGATGGATATTGCCCACTCAGAATATGTCTCTCCTCTGCCCAACAAGAAGCTCATCCGCAATGCCATTGACGGGATGATTAGCAATCTGGACCCCCATTCCTCCTTTATGGATGCCCAGCAGCTCAAGGACATGCAGGATGAGATGGCCGGTCAGTTCGGCGGACTGGGATTGCAGGTGCAGGGTGAATCCGGCCATGTTCGGGTCGTCTCCCCCATTGATGGTACACCGGCGGCCCGTGCAGGCATTCAGTCTGGCGATGTCATCACCATGGTGGATAATAAAAGCATTGCCGACCTCACGCTGGATCAGGCTGTCCGCAAGATGCGGGGCAAGCCGGGGACGCAAATCATCCTGACCATCCTGCGCCCCAAGACCGGCAAGCAGCAGAATTATACCCTCACACGAGAGATCATCCATGTGCAGATCGTCCGTTCCGCCCTGTATGGGCAGACGGGCTATATCCGCCTCAGCGAGTTTGATGATTCCCTCGAAAAAGAAATGCGTAAGGCTTACAACAAGCTTGTTCAGTCCGTTGCCAAGACACCCGGTAAAACCCTGAATGGCCTCGTGCTGGACCTCCGCTCCGATCCCGGCGGGAAGCTGGATCAAGCCATCGCCGTGGCCCGTGACTTCATCAAAGAGGGAGAAATCGTCTCCATCCGTGGTCGCCACCCGGAAGGCAATCAGCACTGGGATGGTGTCGGCAAGGACATCACACACGGTCTGCCCATCGTTGTCCTGACTAATGCCGGTTCCGCCTCGGCCAGTGAGATCGTGGCTGGTGCGCTGAAGGATCATCGCCGAGCCATCATTATGGGCGACCGTACTTTTGGCAAAGGGTCAGTCCAGACGATCATCCCCATTGCCGATCAGGGTGCCGTCCGGCTGACAACCGCCCGCTATTATACGCCGTCAGGCCGGTCCATTCAGGGGCTGGGCATCACACCGGATGTGCCTGTACTAGCCAGTCGGGATGATGACAGCCTCTTTACCTATCATGAGGCCGACCTCGCCCACACCATCACCAACACGGACGGTAAACTGCCGAAGGAGGCCCCTCGGACAGACCTGCCCGCTTTTGCCAAAACCGTGGAGCGTCTGCCTCCCGCCAAGTGGCCCACTTTCGACCCCGCCAAGCCGGAGACTGACTTCCAGCTTCAACAGGCTCTGCATTTCATCAACGCACAGGCTGGCGGGGCTGATGCAGCCCATGAAGCCGCTCTACTCGCCCACCCGCAACTCCCCCATGATGCCGTCCCCAGCGAAAGCAAGGATGACACGGCGGCCAAGGCAAAGAAGTAAGACTATGACCCTGCGTGAAACACTGGCTTATCGCCCCAATGTCGGCATTGTCCTCTTCAATGAAACAGGCGAACTCTTCATGGCCCGTCGAGCCGACTTGCCGGGCGATATCTGGCAGTTTCCGCAGGGTGGCATTGATGAAGGTGAAGAGCCTGAACAAGCCGTCTGGCGGGAAATGAAAGAAGAAATCGGCACGACTAACGCCGTCATGATCGGTAAACGTGACGGCTGGTTTCTCTATGACCTGCCCGACCACCTCATCGGCAAGGCCCTACACGGCAAATACCGGGGCCAGAAGCAGCAATGGTTCCTCTTCCGCTTTACCGGTCAAGATAGCGACATCAAGCTGGATACGTTTGAAGAAGTCGAGTTCACCACATGGCGATGGGTGCCGCCGGAAGATGTGCTGAGCGGCACGTATAATCTGGGCTTCAAGAAGGACGTCTATGAACGACTCCTGCCGGATATCCTTGCTATTTATCGGGCAGCCTCCAAGGCCTGAGCCCTCACCAGCCGGGCATAAAGCCCGGCCTCGGCCATGAGTTGGGTGTGGCTACCCATCTCGACAATCTGGCCCTGATCCAGCACCACGATGTGATCCGCACTCTGCACAGTGGAAAGCCGATGGGCCACAATGAGCGTTGTCCGCCCCTGCCGGAGCTGGGCCAGAGCCTCCTGCACACGGGCTTCATTCTCTGAATCCAGCGCACTGGTGGCTTCATCCAGCAGCAGCAGACGAGGATTACGCAGCAAAGCACGTGCCAACATGACCCGCTGCCTCTGCCCGCCGGAGAGCCGCTGCCCGCCGGGGCCAATGACTGTCTCCAGCCCTTCTGGAAGATCATGCACGAAATCCAGTGCTGCCATCTGGCAAAGCGCATCCACCTCTTCCCGTGTCGCTGAAGGGCGGCCAAGCTGGATGTTCTCCCGCACGCTCATGTCAAACAGGGCCGTTTCCTGACTAACGTAAGCCAGATGATCCCGCAGGCTGGCCAGTGTAAGGGAACGCACATCCACACCCTCCAGTGTGATTGCTCCCTCCGTCACGTCAAACAAGCGAGGTATCAGGGCCAGCATAGTGGATTTTCCCGCCCCACTCGGTCCAACAAGGGCCACACTTTGACCCGGCTTCACATCCAGCGTGATGTTCTTCAAGGCGTAATGTCCATCCTCAAAACGATAGGACACATTCTGAAAAACAAGATGCCCCGGCCCCTCTGGCAGAGGATGAGCATCGGAATGTTCCTTCACGGTAGCAGGCTCATCAATGACGGCGAAGATGCGCCCCAAGCCGGCTAACCCTTCCTGCATGGAGGTATTCAGTGACCCTAAAGCACGTAATGGCCGGGACGCCGCAAACAGAGCCGCAATGAAGGCCGTGAAGTCGCCCAACGTGGCACCACCCATCGCCGCCCGCCAGCCAGCAAACCCCAGCACGAAGGCAATCGCCACCCCGCCAATGACCTCCAGCATCGGGTCCAGACGGGCACGGTTGCTGGCAATACGGAAAAACATGTCATGCAGCCTGTCCAAAGCCGCCCCGATGCGGTGATGCTCATGCCCTTCCATACGGTAAATACGTATCTGCCGGGACAGGGAAAAACTCTCCGTCAGCAAGGCCGAGGCTTCACCAACCTGCTCCTGCATCCCACCAGACGCCCGCCGCACACGCCGCCCCAGCTTCTGCACGGGGATGATCGCCAACGGATACAGCACGACAGCAATCAGGCTCAGTTCCCAGTCTGTCCAGATCATAGAAGCTACAAGCCCGATGATGGTGATGACATCCCCCAGCGCATTGACCGAGCGTGTCAAAGCCTCCCGCATGGCAAGGGCATCTGTCGTGAAGCGGGCAGCCCAGCGGGCGGGGGCTTCCTTCTCGATACGAGCTACATCCGCCTTCAGCGCATGAGTGAACATGCGCTCCTGAAGACGCCGCACCACCTGAAGAACCAATGCCTGCACACAGACATTCTGCCCGTACTGCGCCAGAGCCTTGGCCCCTGTCACCGCCACTACCAGCATGGGAATCTGATACAGAATGCGGGGATCATGTGCGGTGAACATATCGATTGCCCGCTTGATGACGAGCGGATAGGCCGCTGTCAGCAAAGCCATGACAACCGTCAGCACGATTATGCCCAGCAGACGAAGCCGATTATGGGCAATATCCTCCCGCCAGAGCCGCCGCATTAAGGGAAAGGTCGTGTCCTGCGCTGCCCTATTTTCAGGCTGCCTGTCTGTCTTCTGTGCCATGCAGGCCGTTCTAGCAGGCTCCTTATCGGGGTGAAAGCTGCCCGGTCAGCCAGTCCCTGCATGCCTCGGCATCAGGGCGGCATCCCTGCTCCAGCCACCAATGCTGCACCTTCTTTAGCCACTGGCCCATTTCTGGCCCCGGCTTCACGCCCAGCGCAATCAGGTCCCGTCCGGCCAGAGGGAAAACAGGCTGCTCCAGAGCCTCCAGACGCTGCCGCCATTCATCCCACCCAGCATCAGGCCGCCCCAGCTCTTTCGCCTGCATCAGCCAGCTTCGCAAAATAAGAATGGACCTGTCCTGCTGAAAAAGAACCCGCCTCAAGCCATCATCATCCAGCGTCACCGCCAGTTGTGGCTCCAGCTTTACCAGAGCTGCCAGAATGGACCGGCTCTCATTGGAGAGCTTCAGATGGGCACCGATCTCGCCTATCCCCTGCCCGTCTGTGCCACCGGGCGGGTACAGCACCGCCAGCCTATGTAAGGGTTCGGACGGATCACCACAGGCAAGAAGACGCCCTACATCGGACAGAGGTGCATGATGGGGTAGAAGTACGGAAAGACTGCCCGTTTTCTCCATCAGCTCCAGCGTTCGTAAAAGCTGCGGGCCTGACAGAATTTTCAACAATTCCATCGCCACACGTTCGACCGAAAGACGGGTCATCGTGTCTTTCAGTCGAGCAATGGCCTGACAAGCTTCCTCATCGGGCTGCCCTCGACCATAGCGGGCAAAGAACCGGAAAAAACGCAGGCACCGCAGAGCATCTTCCTCAATACGCTGCGCCGCCTGACCGACAAACCGCACCTGCCCTGCCCGAAGATCATCCAACCCTCCGAAATAATCGTAAAGCTGCCCTTCCTGATCCAACGACATAGCATTGATCGTAAAATCCCGCCGTTGGGCATCTTCCTGCCAATCATCCGTCCAAGCCACAATGGCATGGCGGCCATCGGTGCTAACATCACGCCGCAGAGTAGTGATTTCATAAGGGTGGTGGTCAATCACTGCCGTGACAGTGCCATGCTCAAGGCCCGTTGGAATCACCTTGGCCCCAACCTGTTCAAGCCGCCGCTGCGCCTCCTCTGGCGGGAATGGACTGGCCAGATCAAGGTCATGCACCTCACGCCCGCAGAGCAAGTCCCGTACGCAGCCCCCCACGAGCCGGGCCTGCGGCAGAGCCTGCCAGATGCGGCTTAATCCAGCATGACCGGGAACAGCAGACAGGGCTTCCAGAAGGGCAGCAGGCTCCGTAGTCAGAAGGGTCACTCGCAGGGTTCCTCAATATCATCTACGGTCTCATCCGGCAGACGGGATAAAGGGAAAAAAATCCCCTGACTCCAAACCCCCATGCACGGCTCCCCTTCCACACACCCCGGCACAGCCAGAGCAGCCAGCTCAAAGAGTACGGCACGACTGACACGGGCTAGAATAGGCTTGCCTCCGGCTCCCGTTCTCATATGAATGTAAGGCACGGTCGCCCCATCAGCCGGACGGTCCCAGTCACAGAGCAAGGGATGCTCCGCATCCACGCAAAAAACCTCATCCAGATTGGTCCGCAAGCACAATGTCTGCGTCTTCTCCGAACAGCCTCGGAAATCCAGCTCCACGGCCAGAAACGGCACGTCATCCACCTGAATGACCCCCGCCTCAGTCGGTGTCCGCAGCCAGTAGCGACCTTTATGGTCCCGGTCGAGACAAGACGCAAACAGGCACAGCATGGCCTTACGGCGAATGGGCGTACCCCGATACAGCCATGTCCCATCACGTTGAATATGGAAAGGCAGATGGATGACCATATCATCCTCAGACATCACGGCCTCATCCGGCCCCTCAAGAACGGGGATCGGCCTTTCATAAGGCTTGATGCTCATGATCGCCTCCTTACTACCTCATCACAACCCGTCACCATGCCATCCTTCCATCACGATGAACCAACCACCATGGCGATCCATCACTTTCCTGCGGCACTCCCTTTTTAAAGGGACCCCTTACATGGTAGCTTACCGCTTGCTCCAGAGTTGGGAATGATCCCGGCCTGTTAAAACCCCCCTACCCTCTGGTTTCCGAATCTGTAATGACCCAGCATCCTTCCACCCCCGACTCAACCTCTGCCCCACAGGGGAAAGTTCCTCATCCTGACGACACCGTACGTGCCTTTGACGGGCTGGCACCCCGGCTGAAGACACTCACGCAAGAAATCGGTCGAATCGTCCTCGGGCAGGAAACAGTCATCCAGAATGTCCTGACAACCCTGCTGGGTGGGGGACATGCGCTGCTGCTTGGTGCGCCTGGTCTGGGCAAGACGTTGCTGGTCAATAGCTGCGCCCATGTTCTGGGATTGGAAGACAGCCGTATTCAGTTCACACCCGACCTCATGCCCTCCGACATCACTGGGGCGGAGATTCTGGAGCAGGATGAACAGGGCAAGCGGCATTTCCGCTTTTTGCCCGGCCCTCTCTTCGGGCAACTGGTTCTGGCTGATGAAATCAACCGAGCCAGCCCCCGCACCCAATCCGCCCTGCTTCAGGCCATGGCGGAAGGGCATGTCACGCAGGGGGGCAAGACATGGGCCTTGCCGAAACCCTTCCACGTTCTGGCCACCCAGAACCCTATCGAGCAGGAAGGCACTTACCCCCTACCAGAAGCCCAGCTAGACCGTTTCATGATGCGTATTCCGCTGGATTTTCCCGCTCGGGATGCCGAACGGCGGATGCTGCTCCAGACTACAGGGGCTACAAAACGGAAAGCTGAACGTCTGTTCTCCACAGCCGATCTTCTCGCTACACAGAAGCTCGTACGTACATTGCCCGTTGGAGAAACAATCGTAGAAGCAATCCTCACCCTTGTCCGGGGTCTGCGCCCGCAGGATGAAACGGCCAGTAGTGACGTTCGCAATGCTTTGGATTACGGCCCCGGCCCCCGTGCTGCCCAATCCCTAATGATTGCCAGCCGGGCACGGGCCATGCTGCATGGACGTTTATCTCCGTCCCTGGAAGATATTCGTATGCTGGCAGAACCTGTTCTAGCCCACCGCTTGGGTGTCAACTTCGCCGCACAGACGCAAGGTGTGGATGCCCAACAGCTCATCGCTGCACAGCTGAAGCGTATCGGCTAGATCGGCCCGCTACGGCACCATCCAGAGTACGGACATGGCTAGCTCCTCTTCCTTCTTCCAGCGGTTCTTCAGCTCCCGTAGCACAGAACCTGATACAGGCCCGCAGCCCGTTCCCCTGCCAGAGCTGATACTAACAGCCCGTGGGCTGGCACGGCAGCTGCGCAGCGGGCCGCACGGCAACCGCCGGGCTGGAGATGGACATGAATTCTGGCAGTTCCGCCCTCATCAGCCAACAGAACCGGCCTCCCTGATCGACTGGAAACAATCTGCCCGCTCACCAGAGCCGGACCTGCTCTGGGTGCGAGAACGGGAGCAGCACACGCCTCGCCCCCTCTTCATCTGGGTGGACCCCTCAGCTTCCATGCGCTGGCGTTCCACCAACAGCCTGCCAAGTAAATATGGTGCTGCCCTAGGGGATGCGCTCGCCCTTGGGCAAGCGGCCATGTTGGGTGGAGAGGATGTTGCCATTCCCGGGTCCCGTACTCGTTTTTCAGGTCATCAGGCACTCCCCCGACTGGCCCATGCTCTCACGCAGCTTGCTACGCATGATGGCGTAAACAAAGACGCAGTACTGCCTCACTTTGCCGGGCTTCCACCTCATGCCACTCTGCTGCTTGTCAGTGACTTCCTGTGGCCGGAAGACATCATGCAACACTGCCTTGCCCATCTGGCTACCCATCCCGGCCCTATTGCACTGCTGGCCGTGCTGGACCCGCAGGAACGTCATCTGCCTTTCAGCGGGTCGGTCCAGTTCAATAGCTGCGAAGCTGAACCAGACCTGACCCTCCCTGCCACGGAGAGCCTGCATGAGGCTTATCAAACACGACTGACCGCACATTTCAGGCAGCTCGAAAAAGCCGGGCGGGGGCAGAAGCCGTTCTTCCGCTTCCACATCACCAATCAATCTGCCCTGCCTGTTCTGGCAGACTGCCATAACTTTTTGCGGGGGCGAGCATGACCTTTCTTTCCCCTTACCTGCTGCTGTTTCTACTCATTCTGCCGGCCTTATGGTGGCTGGTTCGGGCTATTCCACCTCGGCCCCGGCAGCAGCGTTTCCCTTCCCTCATTCTGCTACGTACGCTCTCTCCCGCCCGGCAGGATGCGGCACACACGCCGCTCTGGCTTCTCATTCTGCGTATGGCAGCGATAGCCCTGCTCATTCTGGCGTTTTCTCGTCCGCTCTACATTCCCCAGCAGAATAGCCAGACACCGCAAAACCTTCTGCTTATTCTTGATAATGATTGGGCAGCTACCCCTCATTGGGAAGACCGAAAGAAACATGCGCTCGCTCTAGGTGAGGCAACCCTCCGTTCTGGTGGGCATATCACTCTCCTGCTCAGTACGCCGGAAGCGGATGGCCATATGCCACATCCATTCCACCCTACTGACCGCATGGCTCTTCAGCAGGTCCTGTCCGGCCTGTCACCACAATCATGGCCCAGCGACCGAAAAGCCCTTGCCCAAGAACTTCAAGCTCTAGCCCCAGAACTGCATAATACCACGGTCATCACCTTGTCTGATGGTCTGGCACAGCCCGGTGATGAGGCCTTACATTCAGCTCTCCAGCCGGCACAGCAGAAAGAAGATATACGCTGGCCTCGCTGTGACCTGTTCCGCCTCTCCATCCAGCATGGCCCTCATCTGATGATTCAGGCCGAAACACTTCCCGACTGTCCCAAACAAACACTCCGTCTGCTGGGTATGCAATTTGAGGCCGGCAAGCATTTCACCATGCAGGCCAATGCCCTCCTCCCCACAGGTGAACCCCATGAGCTGGAAACCCTGCTTCCAGAAGCGACAGGCCTTGACGCCCTGAACCTGCCCTCCGTTCCCGGTCCGGCAGGGATGGTGCTGTTGCCCGGCAGAGCGGGGCAGCGTCGGGTTGGTCTCTTGCGCATCAATGGGGATGATACACCGCTGACAGGCAGCAATTTCTATCTGGCCCGTGCCATGCAGGCCGTCATCCCTTATCAGGAAGGCACGGCAGACAGCCTCCTCCCTCGCCATCCGGATATCATCATCGCTACGGATGGCACCCTCTCCGGCACGGCTCTGGATGACGTGCTGGCTTGGGTTCGCAAGGGCGGTATCCTCATCCGCTTTGCAGGGCCTGATCTTGCACGCCAGAGCCAGCAGACTATGAAGGACGATGAATCTGCCCTCCTACCCGTGCCACTTCTCTCCGGCATGAGGCAGCTTGGCGGGCCGATGTCATGGGGCAATCCGCAGAAGCTGGCCCCTTTCCCGGCAGATACACCTTTTACCGGGCTGACCATCCCTGATGATGCCACCATTTCCCGCCAGTTGCTGGCCCAACCCACGGATGACCTGTCCCGCCATGTCTGGGCCACACTGACGGACGGTACCCCGCTCGTAACGGCTCGGCGGGAGGGGCGTGGTCTGACGGTCCTGTTCCACATCACCCCAACTGCGGACTGGTCCAACCTGCCTCTCTCCGGCCTGTTTCCCCAGATGATGGAACGCCTCATCACCCGTACACCCGCCATGCAGCAGACAGACGACACCTCGCATACTTTGTCGGACAGCCTTGCCCCGTGGCGGGTTCTGAATCCTGACAAAACACTCAGTCCGCCTGCCCCTACTGTTCGCCCTCTTCTCAAGACATCAGAGCAGTCAGTCGATGCGTTCCATCAGGTAGGCTTCTATGGTGGAGCGGCACAACATCACCCGCTCAACCTCGCCGACTATCAACCGCCTCTGGCTGAGGAAGCCGCACTAGGTTCGCTCAGACCCGCCGGACAGGCCGTGCTGGAGCGTCCCCTTTGGCCAACCCTCATATTGCTGGCTCTCGGGCTTCTGCTACTGGACCTCTGCCTCTCTCTTGGCCGTTCCGGACTTTTCCGCTTCTCCCGGCGAGCTGCTCTCTGTCTGGTGGCCGGGCTGCTGGCGGGGGGGCTACAAGCTTCACCCCTTCATGCAGCCGACACAAATCAGGCCGTGCCCGCCGCCGCTCTGGCGACCCGTCTGGCCCATATCCAGACAGGTGACGCCACAACGGATGATGCCGTTCAGCAAGGGCTAGAAGGGCTGACAGCCTTTCTGAACCAGCGCAGCACAACACATCTGGACAGCCCTGTCGGGGTCGTGCCAGGGCAGGATGACCTTGCCTTCTATCCGCTGCTTTACTGGCCCATCATACCCGCAACCCATCTGGATGAGGCGGGGAAAGCCGCACTGAAGGCCTATATCCAGCATAACGGCATGATCCTGATTGACGAAATGGGCGCAGGGGGAACCATGGATGGCACAGATGGCTCTGCCACACGTACGGCCCTTAAAAAGGCTACAGAGGGATTACCCATTCCACCACTCACCACCCTAAATGAGCAGCATACCCTTTCCCATACCTTCTATCTGCTGCATGACTTTCCCGGTCGCATTGCGGGCCAACCCGTCTATGTCGCCCGACAGGGGGATAACGATAGCGAGGATATCAGCCCTGTCATTATCGGGAATGCCGACTGGGCTCATGCATGGGCCGTGGACAAAAACGGAGAACATCCCTTCGCCGTCATCCCCGACGGAGATAGCCAACGCACTCTGGCCTATCGTTTTGGTTTCAACACCATCATCTACGCCCTGACAGGCAATTATAAAAACGACCAGCGTCACTATCCTGAAATGCTGAAACGCCTCAAAAATGGAGCGGATGATGGATCAGATGATCCCGATGAAAGTGAGGCTCCATGACAGGCGCACCCTCTTCCATCATTTGGGTACCTTTTCTGCCGCTTTGGCTGCTCATAATGCTGGCCGTCTTTTGCCTGTTGATCGGCCTTTACGGTGCCCTGCGGGGGTGTCGTGGTATCCTCTGGCGAGTGGGTGCCCTACTGCTGGGGCTGCTCTGGCTGGCCAACCCACGGCAGACACATCCTCACATGCAGGTACAGCCTCAAGATGCGCTTCTTGTGGTGGATATATCGCCCTCCATGGGGATTGGAGACCGGCAGAAGCTCGTCCAGCAGGCCCGAACTCAACTGCTGAATCAGGGAAAAACACTACATAACCTGACGATTCATGAGCTGGAAGTTCCCGGTGGGAACGGACAGGGAACACGCCTTTTTGAAGCCATGGACCGAGCGGCCCTCTCCCTAAACAATCCGGCAGGAATCTTCTTACTGACTGATGGCATGGACCATGACATTCCAAGCCAGCTCCCTCCTTCCCTTAAGGACATGACAGGGCGTGTCATTCCCCTGCATCTTCTGCTCTCTGCCAAGGGAGAAGAAACAGACAGACGGTTAAGAGTTCTCAGTGCGCCGCCTTACGTCATTATCGGCCAGACAGCCCATATCCGTATTCAAGTGGATGATCTCGGCACGGCAGAGGGGCAGCCTGTCGATATTCTGGAACATAGCCCTGACGGCCAAACAAAAATCCTCGCCCATACGCAAAGCGGCCAACCGGTGGATCTGGATGTTCCCGTCACCCATGCTGGCCTCACTCTGAAAGAACTCACTGCATCCCCTTTGCAGGGTGAAGCCTCTCTACGGAACAACAGCACCATCATCCGCCTTCAGGGAGTGCGGAACAGATTAAGGGTACTTTTGGTTTCCGGCGTGCCCAATCAGGGAGCCCGTGTATGGCGTACACTGCTGAAAGCCGACCCTTCTGTCGATCTGGTACATTTCACCATTCTGCGTTCCCCCGATACAGAAGATGATACACCTCTTTCCGATCTCGCCCTGATTCCCTTCCCCACGCATGAGCTGTTCGCCCAGAAAATCAACAGCTTCGACCTCATCATTCTGGATGGTTTCCGCAATCAGAACATCCTACCGGAAAGCTATCTGGAAAATATTGCCCGCTATGTCCGTAAAGGTGGAGGGCTGCTGGTGGTCGGCGGGCCAGAAATGACACAGATTGGCACATTGCAGGATACACCTGTCGGCTCTGTTCTACCGGCCCATATTCCAGCGGAAAATGGTATCATCACGCAGCCTTTCTCCCCGACACGCACAACACTAGGCCTCTCCCACCCTGTTACGCAGGCTCTGCCAGAGCATGGCCCGTGGGGTAGCACATGGGGACCATGGTACAGGGCCCTCCGTACGGACCAGACACAAGGTCGCACCCTACTGGCCACACCATCAGGCTCGCCTCTTCTTGTGCTGGACCAACGGGGACAGGGCCGAGTAGCCATGCTGCTATCGGACCAAATATGGCTCTGGTCCCGTGGGGAAAAAGGCGGCGGCCCACAAGCTGAATTACTGCGCCGCCTCTCTCACTGGCTGATGAAAGAACCAGAACTAGAAGAAAACCAGCTAGAAGCTCATATTGAGCAAGGGCGTCTAACCGTCACCCGCACCAGCCTAACCCCGCTACATAATGTACAGGCGGATGTTATTGGGCCGGATGGACATCACGTGCCCCTTCCCCTCGCCCATGTGCCGGGGCATGAAAGCCTCTGGTCGGGAAGTCTGATGCTGCCCTCCCTGCCTGAACAAAGCGGCCAGATATGGACCATCCGTCAGGATGAACTCAGCACCACCGTAGCTCTGCCCGATACCAACCCGCTGGAAGACCAAGACCTCCGCAGTACCGCCACCGGGCTGGCCTCTCTTGTCACCCGCTCTGGTGGTGGTGTGTTCTGGCTGGGTGCCGGGACTATCCCCGAAATAAAACAAATTGCCGAAGGCCATGCCCTACACGGTAAGGACTGGGTTGGCCTACCCCTACACCAGACGGCCCTCTCTACTGGCAGCACCAGCACGGCTTTTCTGCCGGGATGGCTGCTTCTCACCCTCATTCTTGCAATGATGGGCCTTGGCTGGTGGCGTGAAGGACGGTAGAACAACAATAATCCTGCGTTGTGGCCCCGTGGTTCTGTAAAGCTGACAGGCCATTGCCACGGCCTGACGTGATCCCTGCGGCCCGTCCCCGTAGCTGGTAGAAGAGAAGGCACTGTTCCCGATCATGCGCCCATTGAGTTCATTCCTGCCCCGTCTCGCTTTTGCCATTAGTCTTTCGGCTGCTTCAATTGTGGTTCTGCCACACCGTGCCCATGCGCAGTCCGCTGATGAAGCTGAGGCCGAGCAGGAAGCCATGGATGCCCAGAAACAGGCTGAGGCCCGCAAGGAAGCACGTCGCTCCGCTCCGCCTTCGGCTTTGCCCGGCGCAGACGCGGATAATGGCGATAACAGCCACGCCCGGATGGACATTAATCCAACCGCTGCCCTCTTTGATGCTATCAATCGTGGCTCATTGCTCGGCGCAAAGGAAGCACTGAGCCGTGGTGCAGACATCAATGCTCGTAATGTGCTGGAGCAAACCCCGCTGGACCTCGCCATCGACCTCGGTCGCAATGACATCATGTTCCAGCTTCTCTCCCTGCGGACCTACAACCCGGACGGCAAGCTCATCACCAGCACTACGCATGATGAAACCGACACCCATATCTCCGTCAACGGTCAGGCCAGCCTTGCAGCACGGGCTCCTGCACCTATTGTAGAAAATCCGGGACAGCCGCTCCCATCAGTTGGCTTTCTGGGTTTTAATGGCCCGGCAGCTCCTCCCGCTCGTAAGGCCGTGTCTCGCACACCACAGCACAAAGTACGCCCAGTTGCTCGTCGTGTGGCCCACAGCAACAAAGCAGCTGTCCAGACGACAACGCCGCAGTAAGAACCGCCGCTTCTTTCATGAAGCCCTACAGAAAAGCCCTTCTCCGGGTTCCCCCGGGAAGGGCTTTTTTCATAACAGCTGCAATCCGTTGTTCAGGAAGACGCCATGAGAGGCAGTGCGCTATAATAAATGATAGAAATACCTGCAAGACAGATGAGAAAAACCAGCAGGTCCCAACAAAAGCTGACAAAAACGGACCGCTTCTGCGGACGCATGATGATGACGTGAAACAGAACAGCAAACACCAATGCTATGGCGGCGATGACCAACCCTGTATGTGTCTCAAAAAAATCCATACTCCACCCCTCCTTATGTTCTGGACTTGGAACACCCGGCTTCAGGCACTCCTACGCAGCAGATGCGTCTCCTGCCGCAAGGTATCAATGGATAGGAACTGCCCGTCCCGCTCAAAATACCAGAATGTCCAACCATTGCAGGATGCCGCATTGGTCAGCAAAGCCCCCAGCTTGTGGATAGACCCCCGATGCTGGCCGGAAACCAGCGTCCCATCAGGCGACACACGGGCTTTCAGCCGCCGCTGACGGTCATACACGACAGTGCCAGCAGGCAGGCTACCATTCTCCACGAAAGACCCGAAAGGAATACGGGGCATTTCCCGCTTGGCCGGGGTAATCTCCAGCTGATCCGCTGGCAGGGCTTCAACCCGCTCCAGCCGGGCTTCCGCCGCCTTGATGTAATCTGGATGACGCTCAATAGCGAGATAACGACGACCCAGCTTTTTAGCCACGGCGGGCGTCGTACCTGTTCCACAGAACGGGTCTAAAACCACATCATCTTCTGTAGTCGAGGCCAGAAGTGTGCGATGCAGAAGACTCTCCGGCTTCTGGGTCGGATGGAGCTTCAACCCATGATCGTTCTTCAGCCGTTCATTCCCTGTGCAAAGAGGGAGATACCAATCCGAACGCATCTGAAGGTCCTCATTAAGGGCCTTCATCGCCTGATAATTGAAGCGATATTTACTTTCTGGACCACGAGCTGCCCAGATCAGCGTTTCATGCGCATTGGTAAAGCGGCGTCCCCGGAAATTGGGCATCGGGTTCGACTTGCGCCAGATGATGTCATTCAGAATCCAGAATCCCAGATCCTGCATGATGGCCCCAAGGCGAAAAATATTATGATAGGAACCAATGACCCAGATGGTGCCATCCTTGTGCAGAAGACGCCGTGCTTCACCCAGCCATGCACGGGTAAATTCATCATAGGCCTCATACCCCGTGAACTTATCCCAGTCATCATCAACGCCATCCACCACGCTCTCATCCGGGCGGCGCAGCTCTCCCCGTAGCTGGAGATTATAGGGGGGATCAGCAAAAACACAGTTCACACTGGCATCTGGGAGGGTCTTCATAACCTCCACACATTCCCCACGTAAAATCTTGTTCAGGGGCATATCCGCTTTCATGCTGCGTGAACCTTTGCTGCGATCATCTGCTTCACAGGGGCAAAGCTGCGCCTGTGATGAAGGGTTATCCCCTCTTCTTTCAATCCTGTCAGATGATGTGCCGTGCCGTACCCGGCGTTCCGCTCCCAGCCATAATCGCCATAGCGCACAGCAAGGCGGGTCATGAGCCTGTCTCGGACAACCTTGGCAAGAATGGAGGCTGCCGCAATGGAAAGGCTTTTGCCGTCCCCCTTGACCACCGTCTCCACCATGCAAGGCAGTTTCGGCGCACGGTTGCCGTCTATTAGAGCGGCAACCGGCCACTGCCCCAACTCTTCAGCCAGACGATACATGGCGCGCTGCATGGCCAAATGGCAGGCCTGACCAATATTCAGCTGGTCGATCTCCGGTACAGACGCCGCGCCAAGAGCCGCACAGACCGCATCGTCCTCCAGCAAAGCTGCATAAGCCTTTTCACGCCGGCGGGCTGTCAGTTTTTTGGAATCATCCAATAAGCCAGACAGCAAAGGCGATGGCGGTGTACGAAACACGACAGCCGCCGCCACAACGGGGCCAGCCAGTGGGCCACGACCGACCTCATCCACGCCGGCCACAAGCCCGTCATACTGTTCTTCCAGGCTATAATCCGGCATGGGGTCCTTCTTCCACTCGCCTCACACGGCACATCATCCGTAATGCGCCGATTCTGAATCACTCCGAGTCGAAAGAAAAGACCTTTTTTAAAATAAAATGAGTCAAGTAGAGATTTTAGAGTCATACTGCTTAAAAAATAGGCAGTATCCACAGAACCGCTCTATCAGAGCTGTTCCTCTCCGTCATGAGACGGAGCCGCTTCTTTCGTTCCAACATTCCCACCCGCATCATGGTCCGCCTGAGCCTGATCTGGTGCAGATGTAGCGGGCTGCTCCACCTGTTGTTTCTGCCTCAAAAGAAGGTCAAACCCGGGGGGAGGGTTAGAAAACAGAATAGCCGCCTGTAGAAAATTCAGGAGAAGATAGGTGACAAACAACCCACCTCCCCGGCGCAGTACCTTTCTGCGGCACCAGAAATATCCCGGCAGAAACAACCACCACCAGAAAGACGGTGGCTTCACCCCTGCACGAGCCAATGTCTGACGATCTTTCACCAGGGTCAGAAACAGAATGGCGGAGATGCAAAGACCTGTTACAGGCCGCCCCGGTGTCACGGCCCAGTGAGTCTTCTGGCCGATTACAAGGAGCAGAAGGTCAACCAGCCCGGGCACCAGCATCAGCCACGCCCAGATGGAAGAGACTGGCCCCTCGGTTTTGACCTCACTGGATGAAGGCTGTTTCTCAGTAGAAATGAGTATCCGCACGCCGGAGGACGGCGAGATAAGCCCGGCCTTGCTGGCAGGACGCCACTCATCCCCAAAACCCGGATGCCAGACGAGGGTCTGCGGGCGGATATGACGATGAACGATCAGCCGCACCATCTCGCCCTGCGATACCGGCCCGACCTGCTGACCATCACGTTCGTAATACCACTGCATGAACCCTCTCCGGCTCCTTTATCCTCTGTGTGTTAGCTGCGCTTTCTGAAAATAAGGCGACCAATCACCAACCCAACGAGGGACACAATCCCCAAAGCAACAAAAGGACGCTCCTGAATGAAAGCTGTTACTGCCTCGAGGCGGCTTTCATTAGCATCGTACAGGTCTGCAAATTCATGCTTGGCACGGCCACCCAGCTGGTCAATCTTGCCCCCTGCCTGCATAGCGGCATCACCAGAAAGTGCGCCGACCGCATCCTTAACCCGGCCTTTGGCTTCCTGCACGAACCCTTCGGCCTTCATAGCTGTTGTATCAACCATATCCATTGCTCCCAATCAGTGCCGTGCATTTTTCATGCATCGTTTCATATGTGGTGTCCTGAACACTGCATGGCAAAGCACCACTCTGAAGATATGTAACCCCTAAGGATTTTCTTCAAGAGGGTGAGACAAGCACGCCAAAATGAGGAGAGTATTTTTATGGCTTCTGAATGTTTTGGTGCAATTCTGGCCAACCATCTCTAATATGCGCCAGACTTTCTGACATTATGTCGATAATGTGTATGACCTTCACCATTTCCACCATCAGGAGCGCCCTTCTACCATGAGCGTCACCCCAGCTTCAGAAATACGACAAGCCGGTAAGGGGAAAAAATGGTGGATCATAGGGGCTATCCTAGTCGCCATCCTTCTTTTTCTCGTCCTGCGCCCTACCATCGGTGACGGTCAATCCACTCATGCTCATGGCGATGCTGTACAGGCCGTTGCTGTAGATACAGCCCATCGGGCCGATGTTCCCGTTATCCTCCAGCTGCTCGGTACGGTCGTACCCATCACTAACGTGACCATCACTCCCCGTGTCAGCGGGCACATACTGGCCGTTTATTATCAAGAGGGGCAGCATGTTCATCGTGGTGAGGAACTGGAACTGATCGACCCCCGCCCCTATGAAGCCACACTACACCAATATATGGGAACACTCGCTGCCGACCGTGCCCAGCTAGCCAGAGCCCGCATAGATAATGCCCGTTACCAAAAGCTAATTAAACAGAACTCCACCTCCGCCATGCTGGCAAAGGATCAGGAATTCACCGTCAAGCAACTGGAAGGGCAAGTTGCCTTCGATGAAGCCAATGTCCGCAACGCTACGCTGAATGTCCTTTACTGTCACATCGTAGCCCCTGTAGATGGCCGGGTGGGTATCCGTGCGCTGGATGCTGGAAACTATGTCACTGTCGGGCAGTCGGGCGGGTTGACGACCCTGACGCAGATGCAACCTATTTCCGTCATTTTCACTCTGCCTCAGAACAACTTGCCAGATGTGCAGGAGCAACTTGCCAATCACTCCAGCCTAACCGTAGAGGCATGGAGCAGCGACAACACCACCCGGCTCGCCGTTGGTACGGTCAAAGCACTGGATAGCCAAATCGACACCGCTACAGGAACTGTCCGCCTGCGCGGCATCTTCCCCAACGAGACCGAACGCCTCTTCCCCAATGAGTTCGTCAACACTCATCTACTCGTTCAGACGCTAAAAAACGCACTCGTTGTCCCCGGCAATGCCATCCAGACAGGTCCTGATGGTGCCTTTGTCTACGCCGTGCAACAGGACATGACCGTTGCCATCCATCCCGTGAAGACCGGCTATAGTGATGACCACCAGACGGTCGTTCTGTCCGGCCTTCAAGAAGGAGACCGGGTTGTGACGGATGGCATCAATCATCTGCGACCCGGTAGCAAGGTCGTCATTGCCGCCGGTCCCAGCTCCTCCCAGCCTCCAGCTGATACGCAATCACACTGATGACGGTACGGATGCCCACATCCCTTTCCTGCCCGCCGACTGGAAGAACGAGCCTGTGAATCCCTCACGTCTCTTCATTGAACGTCCCGTTGCCACCAGCCTTCTCATGCTGGCCATCCTACTGGCTGGTCTGCTGGGGTATCACTTCCTGCCCATCTCGGCTCTGCCGGAAGTAGAATATCCTACCATCACGGTCTCCACCTTCTATCCCGGTGCCAGCCCGGATGTGATGAGTACCTCCATCACGGCCCCGCTAGAGACCCAGCTTGGCCAGATGGCCGGGTTGGACCAAATGACGTCACAATCCTCTGGCGGGGCTTCGGTCATCACGCTGCGTTTCGGCCTGAACATGAAGATCGATATTGCCGAACAGGAGGTGCAGGCCGCCATCAACAATGTCGGGTCACTGCTACCCACCGATCTACCCGCTCCCCCCATCTACGCCAAGGTCAACCCGGCTGATACACCTGTCATGACACTGGGCATCACCTCCCGCATTATGCAGCTGCCGGAGGTAGAAGACTACGTCAACACACGGCTGGTTCAGAAGATTAGTCAGATTTCTGGCGTGGGGCTGGTGACGCTCTCTGGCGGCAACCGGAAGGCTTATCGGGTTCAGATCAATGTTCCCAAATTGACCTCTTACGGTATCGCACTGGATACAGTCCGCACCATCATCGGTACCGTAAACGTCAACTCCCCGACCGGGACATTTGATGGCCCCCAACACGCTACGTCTCTGCGTATTGATGGACAGATACAATCTGTCCAACAGCTGATGGATCAGGTCATCGCCTATCAGAATAATGGGCCAATCCGCCTTCGGGATGTCGGGCGTGTCGTAGAAGGCGCAGAGAACAACCAACTTGCTGCATGGGCCAATAAGACACCCGCTCTCATCCTCAACATTCAGCGTCAGCCCGGTGCCAATGTCATCGCCGTAGCGGACAATGTACGGGCTATTCTGCCCCGCCTGAAGCAAGACCTACCGCCGGGTATCGACATCATCCCGCTGACCGATCGCACCACCACCATCCGGGCTTCCGTCAATGATGTGGGGTTTGAGCTGGTCCTTGCCATGCTCCTCGTGGTGGGGGTCATTTTCGTCTTCCTCTGCAACATCCCGGCCACCATCATTCCCGGTCTTTCCGTTCCCCTCTCGCTGATCGGCACCCTGTCGGCGATGTACATGCTGGGTTTCTCACTAGATAATCTCTCCCTCATGTCTCTCACCATTGCCTCTGGCTTTGTGGTGGATGACGCCATTGTGGTGATTGAGAACATTTCCCGCTTCGTAGAAGCTGGAGAGGATCGCTATAGCGCAGCCCTGAAGGGTGCAAAGGAAATTGGCTTCACCATCATTTCCCTGACCGTGTCGCTGATTGCCGTTCTCATTCCACTCCTCTTTATGAGCGATGTGGTTGGCCGTCTCTTCCACGAATTCGCCATGACGCTGGCCATCACCATTACCATATCGGCCCTCGTCTCCATCACACTCGTTCCCATGATGTGCGCCCGTATGCTGAGCGAGCATAGGCCGGATGAAGAAGGCCAAGCGCACCGGAAGAGCCGTCTGGCCCTCTTCGCCCGGAAAACCAACCAGATGATGGAATGGGCCATCGGTCATTATGACCGTGCGCTAAATGTCGTTTTCCAACACCAGCCCCTGACACTGCTCACTACGGTGGGCAGTCTCGTCATTACGTGTCTGTTGGCGTGGTCCATCCCGAAAGGCTTTTTCCCACCGCAGGATACGGGGGTGATTCAGGCTATTTCTGTCATGCCCGCCAATATCTCCTTCGAAGGGATGCAGAAAAAACAGGCTGAACTAGGCGCACTCCTCCTACAGGACCCAGATATTGTAAGCCTCTCCTCCTTCATCGGCATTGATGGCCAGAATATGACGCTCAATTCTGGCCGTTTTCTCATCAATCTCAAGCCGAAAGAAAAACGGGGCGACTCTCTGGCCGGGATACAAACCCGGTTGGAAAAAGCCGCTACAGCTCTGCCGGGAGTCCGGCTCTACACCCAGCCTGTGCAGGACCTTTCGTTGGAATCTTCCGTTTCAGCCATGCAGTATCAGTTCCTTCTGGAAACACCTGACTATGATGATTTCTCGCTCTGGGTGCCTCGTTTCCTAGATGCGCTGAAGCATGAGCCATCATTAGGAGGTGTCACTTCGGATCTTCAGGCGGACGGGCTGACGGCCATGCTCACACTAGACCGGACAAACGGTGCCCGCTATTCCATCACACCGCAGACAGTCGATAACCTTCTTTATGATAGTTTCGGGCAGCGGCAGATTTCCACCATCTATACGCAATCCAACCAGTACCGTGTGATTCTGGAAACCGATCCACGCTTCCAGAAGCATGAAAGCAGCCTCTCCCAGCTTTACCTACCCGGTATTTCCTCCGAAGCAGGTGGCAGCACGACTGGCCCCAGCCGTCAGCCTACATCTGGCCTTGTGCCTCTCCTTCAGGTCACCAGCCTCTCCCGTATGGTCTCCCCGCTGCTTATTACGCATTACGGGCAGTTCCCGGCCACGACCATTTCCTTCAATGTCGCACCACATCATGCTTTGGGAGAAGCCACCACAGCCATCGAACATATCCGCCAGAAAATCGGCCTACCCGCCACCTTCCAGACGGCCTTCCAAGGGACTGCAGCAGCCTTCCAAAACTCTTTAACCAACGAGCTGGGGCTCGTCATTGCTGCTGTTGTGGCTGTCTATATCGTGCTGGGTGTTCTGTATGAGAGTTTCATCCATCCGGTAACCATCCTCTCCACCCTGCCTTCAGCCGCAATCGGTGCCCTGCTCGGGCTGTATATGTTCGGTATGCCGTTGGACATTATGGGCATCATCGGCATTGTGCTGCTGATTGGCATCGTGAAGAAAAACGCCATCATGATGATCGACTTCGCCCTTCAGGCTGAGCGTCAGGATGGCTTGCCCCCCATCAAGGCCGTCCGTAAGGCTGCACTGCTACGGTTCCGCCCCATTCTCATGACGACCCTTGCGGCCCTGTTCGGGGCACTCCCGCTCCTGCTGAGCATGGGAACAGGGGCAGAGCTGCGCCGTCCGCTTGGTGTGGCCATCGTTTTCGGGCTGATGCTCTCCCAGCTTCTGACTCTGTTCACGACACCTGTCATCTATCTCTTCATGAATACATGCAGCCAGAAGGTGAAACGTCTCTTCCAGAACCGTCCTGACAGAAACGGCCTGCCTGCTGATACGCCGTGACGCTGATACGCCTCTTCGTCACCCGACCTGTCGGCACCACTCTTATGACGTTGGCCATGTTTCTGGCGGGCTGTATCGGTTATGTGAATCTGCCTGTCTCTGACCTTCCCGACGTTGATTTCCCGGTTGTCATGGTCATTGCCAACCAGCCGGGCGGCTCTCCCTCCGAAATTGCCAGCACAGTTGCCGAACCGCTGGAGCGTCATCTTGGTGCCATTGCCGGGATTAGAGAGATTACCTCTCAATCCACCGTAAACCAGACCCGTATCCTTCTTCAGTTCGACCTTTCCCGGGACATTGATGGTGCTGCCAGAGATGTCCAGTCAGCCCTACGAGCGGCACGGCAAGACCTGCCCACGACCCTGCGCAGCGACCCAAGTTACATGAAGGCCAATGCCAATGGGCCGCCCATCATGGTCCTCTCGCTGACCTCATCCACACGCACGCCCCAGCAACTCTATGATTTTGCCAACAACATCATCATGCCCGGCCTTAGTCAGGTTGAAGGGGTTGGCAATGTGGACATTCACGGCAGTGCCCTGCCCGCCGTACGGGTGGAAATCAATCCTTTACGGCTCTTCCGCTATGGCATCGGCTTTGAGGATATCCGGGCAGCCCTGACATCCGCCAACGCCCACACGCCCAAAGGCTTCATCGAAATTCGAGGTCAACGCCTCATTCTCGCTACGAACGATCAGGCTACAAAAGCAAGTGCCTACCAATCCCTCATCATCGCCTACCGCAATGGCCAGCCTGTCCGCCTCTCTGATGTGGCTGAAGTCGTGGATAGTGCAGAGGACCTCCGTCAGGCCGGTTATGTCAACGGAGAACCAGACATCATCTGCACTGTCTATCCCCAGAGCGGGGCTAATGTCATCAGAACCACCGATGGGCTGAAAGCCCGCCTACCCATGCTGCGAACAGCCTTGCCGGGGAATACACATCTGGATATTCAGCTGGACCGCTCCACCACCATCCGGGCGTCTCTGGCCGATACACAGCGCACGCTCATCCTATCCGTCATTCTGGTCGTATTCGTGGTGCTGCTCTTCCTGCGGGATGGTGTATCCGTCCTCATCCCCGCCATCGTTGTGCCTGCCTCCATCACCACCACCTTCGCCCTGATGGATCTGCTGGGGTATCAGCTGGACACCATGTCACTCATGGCCCTAACCATCGTCACCGGCTTTGTGGTGGATGATGCCATTGTTGTGCTGGAGAACATCACCCGTCACCGGGAAATGGGCAAAACAGCACAACAGGCCGCCATAGATGGTGCCGGGGAGGTCGTATTCACCGTCATTTCCATCACGCTCTCTCTGGTCGTGGTGTTCGTGCCCATCCTGCTGATGGAAGGTGTGTCCGGCTTATTCTTCCACGAATTTGCCGTGACGATCATTCTGGCACTCTGTGTCTCCATGATGCTGTCCCTCAGCCTGACCCCCATGCTCAGTGCCCTGCTGTTGTCTCTCAAAGAGGGAAACCGCCCTGATGCAGGCGGTCTTCGCCGCAGTCTGCGCTGGTGTGGTCAGAAACTAGATGAAACATTTCATAAACTGACGATTGGGTATATGCGATCGCTTCGGGCAGTCATGCGGCATCCGGTGCCTGTATTGCTCTCCCTACCACTCAGCCTTGTTCTGGCAGGCTGGCTGTTCACCACCCTCCCTAAGGAGCTGTTCCCCCAACAGGATGAAAGTATGCTCATGGGACGGCTGGTGGCCGATCAGGACATTTCTTTCCATGCCCTTCAGGCTATGACCATCAAGGTGGAAAAACGGCTGGCAAAAGACCCAGATGTTGTCAGCGTCATCGGCGGCCCCGGGAAGCGTTCCGCCAATTCCGTAAACCTGTTTGTCACGCTAAAGCCAAAAACTGAACGCAAAGACGATATTTCTGTCACGATCAACCGGCTCAACCATATCTTCCACCGCAAAGCTGGCCTCTCCATCCGGCTGCGCCTGCCCAGCATGATCGGCGGAGGTGCCCGTTCTACCGATGGTGCCTATCAATATAGTCTTCAGGGGGATTCTGCCGAAGAGCTGTATCAATGGACGCCACGCGTTGTGGAAGCCCTCTCCCATCTGCCCATGCTGGCTGATGTCACCTCAGACATGGAACAAGGTGGCCGAGGCATCACACTGGCCATTAGCCGAGACGTGGAAGCCCGCTACAACATTACCCCTCAGCTTGTCAGTAACGCTCTGTACGATGCCTTCGGCCAGCGGGCAGCCTCCGTCATCTATGAGCCGCTCAATCAGTATCGTGTCATCATGGAGGCTGCGCCCACCTTCTGGTCCGACCCAGACTTTCTGGCGCAAATGCGGGTCAGCGTCACGGGAGGTACGGCCAATGGGGCCTATGCGTCCAACAATATCCGTGTGCGGACCAATAAAACCTCCACCTCTCTTTCACAAAGCCAGCTTTCCTACATGAACTCCGTGGCTAATGCGCTCGCTGGGGGGAAGTCCGCCTCCAGCGGCTCAGCGGTGACGACCAGCAGCGAGACTATGGTTCCCCTGCCCCTGCTCGGCCCCTTGAAAGAGGTCAATGCGCCGCTATCCGTCAACCACCAAGGGCAGTTTGTTGCCACGACCATATCCTTCAATCTGGCACCGGGAGCTACATTAGGCCCGGCCATTCAGGCCGTGGAGCAGACCATGGTCCAGCTCCACCTCCCCAACGACATACAAGGCGGCTTTACCGGTAATGCTGCCAGCCTCAAAAAATCCGTCAGCCGGGAACCTCTGCTAATCCTTGCGGCACTGGTTGCCGTCTATGTTGTGCTGGGCATCCTGTATGAAAGCCTGATCCACCCTCTGACCATTCTTTCCACGCTACCTTCTGCAGGGGTGGGAGCGTTGCTGGCTGTTGGCTTTTTCGGGCAGCCTTTCTCACTCCTGACACTGATCGGCGTCATCCTGCTAATCGGTATCGTGAAAAAGAATGCCATCATGCTGATCGACTTTGCCATCCATGCCCGTCATCGTGGCAAAGGCGCAGCAGCAGCCATCCTGACAGCCAGCCATCTGCGCTTCCGCCCCATTCTCATGACAACCTTTGCGGCGGCTCTGGGGGCTGTCCCTCTCCTGATTGGCGATAATTATGGCAGTGAAATGCGCCAACCTCTCGGCCTTTCCATTCTGGGGGGGCTATGCCTCAGCCAGCTTCTGACCCTCTATACAACCCCGGTTGTCTATCTCTCGCTTGACCGGCTGAGCTACAAAGTGAAACAGTATGTCTTCAGGAAACAGACATCGAGCAACCCTCCATCCTGACACCGGGCCAGAGTAGGACGCCCCTAGCTGCCCAGATATCTCCAGACAGAATGTGGTAAATACTCTTTCCATATAATTCAGTGAATTATTCGATGTGATATTGGTGATACTCTAGACGCGTGGTATCGTCACTCAGGACCAACCTTGAGTGAGATAGTAAACAATGCTTCCTGAAGAAATAAAAAAAGAGAACAATCTTGGAACAGGAAAGTTTGTATTATTGAACATATTTACAATAAATATATTCTTTGCCTATAGAATTTCCGTCATGACTGATGTGATTAGATCATTCTCGGGAGAGAGAATTGCTTCCGAGGCATTCAAATATGTCATGTTCGTGTGCGTTGCGTTTTACATATTATTCTTTGGCTCTAACCTCAGCACAGGTGCTGATGATGACGGCTTCGCAGCCTTTCTGTTATCCCTTGCCTTCTCTGGAATGGCCATATATTGGGCCTTCCAGGCAAAAACCAAGATAGAACTATACTGCCTGAAGGAGCTGGGTTTTCCCTACAAAATGAATGGCTTCTACACGTTTCTGTTCAGCGCATTTTATATAAATTATTGCCTGAATGACATTCAGAATGAATCAATCAAGCATGAGTACCTGAAGAAATCATAAGACAGTCCTTCTATTGTAACTGTCTTTGTGGATGCCGATAATTTTACAAAATAGGCATCCACATACCATTTCCATCAAGAAATTCTTCAAATCATACCGTCACAGACAGAAAACGCAGCACCTTATCAAATTCACCCCTGCACCTTCCCCGACATAGCCTGACCATACGAAACGTCACATCCTGTCTTTCTTTCTCCGTAAGGCAGTACCGGCCCCTGCTGAATCTTCCTTAGCTCCCTGATATTCTTTATTCTAAAAAAGTAATAATGCTCATGAACGTGCCTTCATCTGATATAACGCCTCCTCAACGGACTGTCTTCTCCATCATCATAACCGGATTTTCATGTCATTTCCTTTTCGTGCCTTACGTTCTGCTGTTCTGACAACCGGCCTACTCGCCACTCTGGGAGGCTGTATGGTTGGGCCGAATTACCACCGGCCAAAGGCGATCATTTCAGCACGCTTCAAGGAAGCACCGCCTCCACAAGGCTGGGCAAAAGCCAACCCCGCCATGAGCAACATGCCCAAAGGGAACTGGTGGACTGTCTTCAATGATCCAACACTGAACCAACTCGAGGAAGAGGTCAGCCGCTCCAACCAGAGCCTGAAGCAGTACGAAGCACAATACCGCAAAGCTCGGGCCATGATTGACTCCGTGCGCTCTAGTCTTTTCCCAACCCTGAACGGCAAATTCGGCTTTAACCGCAATTCCAGCGGTGGCAGAACCATCAGCGGCCTGAATGCGGATCCACACACCTTCGTCAACACGACCAACACGTGGACCATGGGGCCTAATGCCAGTTGGACAATTGACGTTTGGGGAATGATTCGTCGGCAGATTGAGCAGCAGGTCAGTTCAACACAATCCAGTGCGGCCCTACTGGCCAATATGCAGCTTTCCTACCAGCTGGAACTTGCCACCGACTACATGAACCTGCGTTATCAGGATAGCCTAATCGACCTATTCACACGCAATGTCGGCCTGTACCAGCATAACCTTGAGATTCTTAGCAATCAGCTGGCTGCCGGTGTCGCCGACCCTACCAGCGTCCTGCAAGCCAAATATCAGCTGGAATCAACTCAAGCCAGCCTGTCTAACGCCCATGTCGCCCGTGCCCAGTATGAACATGCCATTGCTGTACTGATCGGCCGTCCACCAGCCGATCTAACCATTGAGCATGCCCCTCTGCCTTTCACTCTTCCGCCTATTCCTCAATTCCTCCCCTCTGACCTATTGCAGAGACGCCCAGATATCGCTCAGGCCGAGCGGGAAATGGAAGGCTATAACGCTGAAATCGGTTACGAAATCGGAGCGTTCTATCCACAAATCACTCTGTCTGCCAGTTACGGCTATAGTGGAAATCCCATCCAACATCTGATCCAGCTCGCCACACGTACATGGTCCCTTGGGGCCGCCGCCAGTGAGACGCTCTTTAACGGAGGGGCGCGCTCCGCCGCTGTTCGAGAGGCTGAGGCCGATTACGACAATGCTGTCGCCAATTACAGACAGGTCGTCCTGAAGGCCCTTCAGGACACGGAGGACCAGCTTTCCAATCTGCATTATCTGGGCGATCAGATGACCTACCAGAATCAGGCTGTCGCAAGCGCACAGCGAGCTGTAGAGGTCTCCATGAACGAATATCTGGCAGGGACGCAAATCTACACCACCGTCATCACAGCGCAGCAGACAGCTCTGCAATATGAAGAATCCCGCCTACAGATTCAGCAGCAACGTCTCAACAGTGTCATCCGCCTCATTACGGATATCGGCGGTGGCTGGGATGCCAGTCAGCTTCCCAGTAAAGACTCTCTCCAGACCGATAATCCCTTCCTGCCAAGCTTCATTCAAAAAGACAAAAACTGATCTCATAAAAAAAACGCTCCCTTCCTTCAGGAAGAGGAGCGTTTTTTTGAGAGCAAAACGGCCCTGTATTTTCAGGAAGACCGTTGCTCCTGAGAAGCCGTCTTCTTTCGGCCTAAAAGTATCCCTACGAAAAAAGCAAATCCAGTCCATCCCCAAGGATGGTCCATTACCAGATCCTCAATTACGTCCTGCACCAATCCTAAAATCGGGCGGCTTACGTCTTTCAGATTAGAACTCATGGCATTACCTGCTTTTCTATCGGGTACTCTTACCCCGTGAAAAAAGGCCGATGCCTGATGGCACCGACCTTTCCTTTATTCTCCCATTGGAGAAAAAGCTCAAGCAGCTTCCTGTTCTTCTTTCTGAACAGCACCACTGTCTTTGCCCTTGGCTTCGACATTACGGTCAACCAGCTCGATCACAGCCATGTCGGCATTGTCGCCATAGCGCACACCAGCCTTCAGCACACGGCTATAGCCGCCTGCACGGCTTGCGTAACGCTGGCTCAGCTCGGAGAAGAGCTTGCTGACGATGGCATCATCACGCAGCTGTGCAAAAGCCTGACGGCGTGCGTGCAGCGTACCACGCTTCGCCAGAGTAATCAGCTTCTCGACAACCGGACGCAGCTCTTTAGCCTTGGGCAGAGTCGTGGAGATCTGCTCATGCTTAATGAGAGCAACAGCCATGTTGCGGAACATCGCAGCGCGATGAGTAGAGGTGACGCCAAGTTTACGTCCGCTCAGATTATGACGCATGTTGTTTCCCTAATCCTTCTACCCGAACTTCCCAGCCGGGGTTCTTAGAATGTCTCGTCGAGACGCCGGGCCAGATCTTCAATGCTCTCCGGCGGCCAAGCCGGGACATTCATCCCCAGCGAAAGCCCCATGCCTGTGAGCACTTCCTTGATCTCATTCAGCGACTTACGACCAAAATTCGGAGTCCGCAGCATTTCCTGCTCGCTCTTCTGCACGAGATCGCCAATATACACGATATTGTCGTTCTTCAGGCAGTTTGCACTACGCACGGAGAGTTCAAGCTCATCCACCTTCCGCAGAAGGTGACGGCTGAACGGCAGATCATCCTGCGGCTCTTCATTCTGAACCGGACGCGGCTCATCAAAATTAATGAAGAGCTGAAGCTGATCCTGCATGATGCGAGCCGCCAGAGCCAGAGCATCTTCTGGGGTCACGACCCCGTTTGTCTCAACACTCAACAGCAGCTTGTCATAGTCGGTGACCTGACCAACACGGGTCGGCTCCACCTTGTAGGAAACACGCTGCACAGGCGAATAGATCGCATCAATGGGGATCAAACCGATTGGCGCATCATCCGGACGGTTAGCAGAGGCAGGAACATAACCTTTACCCATGTTCACCGTGAATTCCATGCCAAGCTTGACATCATCGTCAAGCGTACAGATCACCAAATCCGGATTCATGATCTCGATATCATGGCCCGTCTGAATCTGCCCAGCCTTCACTTCTCCCGGCCCTGTAGCCGTGAGAACCATACGCTTCGGCCCCTCACCATGCATACGCAAAGCAAGCTGCTTAACGTTAAGCACGATGTCGGTCACATCCTCACGCACTCCCGCCACAGACGAGAACTCATGAAGGACCCCATCAATCTGGATGGCTGTAACAGCAGCACCCTGAAGGGAGGAAAGAAGAATACGGCGCAGAGCGTTGCCCATTGTAAGACCAAAGCCACGTTCCAGCGGCTCTGCAACAATGGTTGCCATGCGAGAGGGAACCGGGCCGGGCTCGACTTCAAGCTTCTCCGGTTTGATGAGAGACTGCCAATTTTTCTGGAGAACCAAGATCATGGCCTTTCAAACAACGAAGCCCGCCATAGGATGGCGGTGCCAGGCCCGCACATATCGTGCGGTACGAACTCACCAAGGTTAATCTGGCTGCACCATCCATTCGTGACAGCCAGACCCACCAGATTTTTGCGTCCAGATTAGACGCGGCGACGCTTGCGCGGACGGCAACCGTTATGCGGCACCGGTGTCATATCGCGGATAGATGTGATCGTGAACCCGACAGCCTGAAGGGCACGCAGTGCGCTCTCACGCCCTGAACCAGGACCGGAAACTTCGATCTCCAGCGTCTCCATGCCATGCTCACGAGCCTTACGGCCTGCATCCTCAGCAGCCACCTGAGCAGCATACGGAGTGGACTTACGAGAGCCCTTGAAACCCTGTGCGCCAGAAGAAGACCATGCAATTGCATTGCCCTGGGCATCAGCAATCGTGATCATCGTGTTGTTGAAGGTGGAAAGAACGTGAGCAACACCAGAGATGATGTTTTTACGTTCCTTCTTACGGATACGCGGTGCGGCGGCTTTGGCCATAATATGCTTGTCCTACTAAATCTGCGATAGCGCGAAAGAAGCAGCGCCTATCAGCGCGTTGCTTTCTTCTTACCTGCAATGGCAACAGCCTTACCCTTACGGGTACGGGCGTTGGTATGCGTACGCTGACCACGAACCGGCAGACCACGACGATGACGCAGGCCACGATAGCAGCCAAGGTCCATCAGACGCTTGATGTTCATCGCCGTCTCACGACGGAGATCACCTTCCACACGATAATCGCTGTCGATCAGGTCACGGATCTTCGTCACCTCATCGTCAGACAGCTCATTCACGCGCTTAGCATTGTCGATGCCGAGCTTCTCACAGATAGCCTGTGCGCTCGACGGACCAATGCCATAAACATAGCGCAGACCGATGACCACCCGTTTGTTGGTCGGAATGTTTACGCCGGCAATACGTGCCACGCCAATTCTCCCATCCACACGACTCACAGTCGTGTTTACAAAAATCTTTGTCTGACCGGACCATGGCCGCTCACCGGCGTCGGTCCCCAGAACGATTCCGGCCCCATCGCTAGGACCACACGTTCATCTCATGCTGGGCGAATATACTGCCCCGCCAGACAAGTCAAACTATAAAGATCACTTTTCCGTGATCAACTCATTCATTCAGGAAGCGATCTGATCAAGCAAGGCATCAATTGCCTTCCCAACCGTTTCAACATCCTGCATGCCATCAACACGTCTCAGACGACCATTCTGCTCATAATAAGGAAGAATGGGGGCTGTCTGATTCCGATAAACCTCCAGACGGGCATGAACCACCTCTGGCTGATCATCAGCACGCCGGGAGCCATCCTCATGCTGTCGCTCGGAAAGACGCTTCACCAGTGCTTCCTCGTCGACCTCAAGAAGAATGACCGCATCAATCTTCAATCCCTGCTCCTTCAGCATGGAATCCAAGATTTCTGCCTGACTTTCAGTCCGAGGGAAGCCATCCAGGATAACACCCTTCCCACAATCAGGCTGAGCAATACGGCTCTCAATCATCTGAACGATGATCGGGTCAGGAACAAAATGCCCCTTTGCCATCAGCTCTTTCACTTCACGACCAATCGGCGTCTCCGCCTTCACCTCGGCCCTCAACATATCTCCGGTAGAGATCTGTTTCATGCCGCGGTTAGCTTCGAGCCGCTTGGCCTGTGTTCCTTTGCCCGCACCAGGCGGGCCAAGAAGAATAATATTCACCGTAAGTTCCTTCTTTCCTTACCGGCGCGACCACGTGCCCCCTTCCGGCCACGCTGCTTGCGGATCAACCCCTGATACTGATGCGCCACCAGATGGGACTGTACCTGCGTGACTGTATCAATCGTTACTGAAACGATAATAATTAGGCTGGTTCCACCAAAATAGAACGGCACGTTATATTTATTAATCAGGAACTGCGGTAGCAGACAGACCAGAACCATGTAAGCGGCACCAATGGTTGTCAGCCTTGAAAGAATCCGGTCAAAATAACGAGCCGTATTGGCACCCGGACGAATACCCGGCACAAAACCGCCCTGCTTCCTCAGATTTTCAGCCGTTTCTTCAGGATTGAAGGTCACAGCGGCATAAAAATAGGAGAAAAAGATAATCATGAGGGCATAAAACGCCATGTAAAGCGGCTGCCCTTGAGAGAGCCACTGCCCAATATGCCCCAGAAAACCACCATTATTGTGCATGAAGCCAGAAAGCGTCGCCGGTACCAGCAGCACTGATGACGCAAAGATCGGTGGAATGACGCCCGCAGTATTGACCTTCAAAGGCATATGCGTGGAATCACCGCCATAAATGCGATTACCCACCTGCCTCTTGGGATACTGAATCACGACACGACGCTGTGCCTGTTCCATGAACACAATGAAGGCAATAACCAGAAGTGCCAGCAGCAGAAAGACCACCACAAAAATCGGGGACAATGCACCGGTTCGTCCCAGCTCCAGCAAGCTGCTCAAAGCATGAGGTAAGTTGGCCACGATACCCGAGAAAATGATGAGGGAAATCCCATTACCAATTCCGCGAGACGTAATCTGCTCACCCAGCCACATCAGAAACAATGTGCCTGTCACCAGCATGACAACATAAGAGACAAGAAAACTCGGCCCCGGCGAGATGACCGCACTGAGCCCTGCATTGGTATGCATACTACTCAGCCCCATGGCAAAACCGTAGGCCTGCACAATGGCGATCAGAACCGTCAGATAACGGGTATACTGGTTCAGCTTCTTCCGTCCACTCTCCCCCTCCTTCTTCAACGCTTCCATCGAAGGTAACGCTGTAGAAAGAAGCTGGATAATGATGGAAGCACTGATATAGGGCATGATGTTAAGGGCAAAAATCGTCATGCGCCCCAAAGCACCGCCCGTGAACATGTCGAACATGCCCAGGATACCACCCGCATGCTCCCCGACAAGCTGTCCCAGCACGGAGGCATCAATACCCGGAACCGGGATAAATGTTCCCAGTCGATAAACAATCAACGCACCCAGCGTAAACCAGATTCGTTTTTTCAGCTCCGTCGCCTTCGCAAAGGCACCCATATTCAGGTTACCGGCCAGCTGTTCTGCGGCAGAAGCCATCTCCCCGTCCTTTCATGAAAACAGCGTCGCCGCACATAGTACGGGACGCTGTTCACTAGTTCACCATCGTCCCAGCACGCTGGGCAGGACAGGCTCAGGCTTCAGCCTGAGCATCCTTTTTCACAGCAAGAACCTTCACAGAGCCACCGGCCTTTTCCACTGCAGCCACAGCTGCGGCAGAAGCACCAGAGACTTCAAAGTTCACACCCTGAGACAGTTCACCTTTTGCCAGAAGACGCACACCAGCAACCTTGCGGCTACCAACCAGGCCTGCCTGGCGAAGTACTTCTTCCGTCACAGGAGCAGACGCAGAAAGCTTACCAGCTTCCAGAGCCTTGCTCACTGCACCGATATTAACCGCAGCATATTCCTTACGGAAAATGTTGACGAAGCCACGCTTCGGCATACGGCGATAGATCGGCAGCTGACCACCCTCAAAGCCATTGATGGACACACCGGAGCGTGCCTTCTGACCTTTGTGGCCCTTACCGGAGGTCTTACCCTTACCGGAACCGATACCACGACCGAGGCGCTTCTTGCGATAGCGGGCCCCAGCGTTATCACGCAATTCATTCAGGTTCATATCAACCCTCCACCTTTACCAGGTGGGACACCTTGCGGATCATGCCACGGACAGAAGAGGTATCTTCCAGCTCACGAGTAGAGCCAATGCCACGAAGACCCAGCCCCTTCACCGTTTCCGCCTGACCCGGCTTGGAACCGATCACAGAAGCGATCTGCGTCACCCGGATTGTCTTGCCTTTTGTCTCAGACATTAGCAGCCTCCGTCTCTGACTGCTCACGACGTCCGAACAGCTCGAATGTCTTCTTACCACGGCGTGCCGCAACCTGACGCGGGCTGCTTGCACGCTCAAGAGCGTTAAAAGCAGCTTTGATCATGTTGTGCGGGTTCCGGGTTCCAAGGCTCTTGGCGACAACATCGCTAATGCCCAGGCTCTCAAAGACAGCACGGATCGGACCACCAGCGATGATTCCCGTACCAGCCTCAGCCGCACGCACAACCACCTCACCAGCACCGAAGCGACCCACTGCATCATGATGCAGAGTGCGACCTTCTTTCATCGGCACACGGATCATGTTGCGACGTGCACGCTCGGTTGCCTTACGGATAGCTTCCGGCACCTCACGGGCCTTACCAGCACCGTAACCTACGCGGCCCTTCTGGTCGCCAACGACAACCAGAGCAGCGAAGGCAAAACGCCGACCACCCTTAACAACCTTGGCGACACGGTTGATGGTTACCAGCTTATCAACCAGCTCATCACCCTGCTCGCGCTCACGACCACCACGGCCGCCTTCTCTTGGCTCACGTGCCATGTGTGATCCTCCTTAGAAAGACAGCCCGCCCTCACGGGCAGCCTCTGCCAGGGCTTTCACCCGGCCATGATAGAGATAGGAGCCACGGTCGAACACGACTTCCTTGACCCCAGCCTTGACAGCGCGCTCAGCTACCAGCTTACCGATAACGGTAGCTGCAGCGATGTCCGCACCCGTTTTACCGGCTTCGCGAACAGTCTTCTCAAGCGTAGAGGCGCTGGCCAGCGTAATGCCACGGGCATCGTCGATGACCTGGACATGGATATTCTTGCTGGAACGGAAGACCGACAAACGCGGCCGGCCGCCGCTCTTGCGACGAAGCTGGAAACGCAGCCGCTTGCGGCGGCGTTCCTGCAATCCTTGCAGCGATGCCATTACTTCTTCTTACCTTCTTTCTGACGCAGCACTTCGGTCTCATAACGGACGCCCTTACCCTTATAAGGCTCAGGCTTACGGAAGCTGCGGATATCCAAAGCCACCTGACCAACGCGCTGCTTGTCGTTACCTTCAACCAGAATGGCCGTCGGACGTGGTGTTGTGATCTTCACATCAGACGGGATCGGGTAGATCACATCGTGAGAGAAGCCGAGATTCATGACCAGGTTAGACCCCTGAACAGCAGCACGGAAACCCGTACCCTGAATCTCAAGGCCTTTCTGGAAACCCTCGGAAACACCCTTGATCATGTTAGCGAACACCGCACGGGATGTCCCCCACATTGTCCAGCTCTTGTTGGTACGCCCACCCACTGGGGACACAGTAACCTTGCCATCAGCAATCTTCACATCAACATGAGAAGATACTGGCACGCTCAGTTCACCGCGTTTACCCTTAACGCAAAACATACCGTCTTTAACAGCTGCTTCCACGCCTGCGGGGAGGTCAATAGGATACTTACCTACGCGAGACATATTCCCTCCTTAGAAGACGCGGCAGAGGACTTCGCCACCAACATTGGCAGCTCGAGCCTCGACGTCTGAAAGAACACCACGTGGTGTGGAGAGGATGGAAACACCCAGACCAGCATAAACGCGCGGCAGTTCTTTAATTTTGGAGTACACACGGCGACCCGGACGAGACACGCGATGAATCTCGCGGATCACGGGTTGACCATCGGCATACTTCAACTCGATGCGGAACTGGGAAATGCCCTTACGGACTTCCTCGGTCGTATAACCGCGGATATATCCTTCGCGCTTCAGTGCTTCAAGAACACTGGCACGCAGCTTGGACGCCGGAGCAACGCAGGCAGCATGGCGGGCACGCTGAGCGTTACGGACCCGGGTGAGCATATCACCCAAAGGATCAGACATAGACATTCAGACTACCCTTTTACCAGCTGGACTTGACCATGCCGGGGATTTGCCCCGTAGAAGCAAGGTCACGCAGAGCAATACGGCACAGTTCAAACTTACGGTAGTTCCCACGGGGACGACCAGTCAGTTTGCAACGCAGACGCACACGGGTCTGGGACCCATTGCGTGGCAGCTTGGCCAGTTTAAGTGTCGCTTCAAAACGCTCCTCCATGGAGAGAGAGCGGTTCTTGATAGTATTTTTGAGAGCGGTCCGCTTTTCATGGTCACGCTGCGCCATGGCAGCACGACGATTATTACGGTTCACCGCAGAGACTTTCGCCATCTCGAATCTTCTCCCGGAACCTGTCAGGCCTATCCCGACGGTTTTCCAATCACCGGACTTGTAACGGAAACTCCCCCCTCATGTGAAGGGGGAAAGTCCATTTTTCCGTGATTGATACGAAAAATTGTCGCTCAGGACACGAACGGCAGATCAAATGCCTTTAGAAGAGCTTTAGCTTCTTCATCGGTCTTTGCCGTTGTCACAAAGATGATGTCCATGCCACGGATGGCATCAACTCTGTCATAATCAATTTCCGGGAACACAATCTGCTCTTTCAGGCCCATGGCAAAGTTACCACGGCCATCAAAGCCCTTGTTCGCCGGAAGACCACGGAAGTCACGGATGCGCGGCATAGCAATCGTCACCAGACGATCAAGGAACTCGTACATACGAGCCTTACGCAGCGTCACCTTACAACCGATCGGCAGTCCTTCACGAATACGGAAACCCGCAACAGCCTTACGTGCCACAGTCTTGACAGGCTTCTGACCAGAAATCAGAGCCATTTCCTCAACGGCAGCGTCCAGCTTCTTCTGATCAGCAGCAGCTTCACCGACACCCATGTTCAAGACAATCTTCTCGAGCTTGGGAATCTGCATGTCGCTCTTATATCCGAACTGCTCACGCAGCTTAGCGCGGAGCTTGTCCTGATATTCCTGCTGCAGACGGGGCAGAACGGCATTCTTATTATCGCTCATCGTTCGCTCCTCAGCCTTCGATCACTTCGCCGGTCACCTTAGCGACACGGACCTTGCGACCATCTTCCAGAACACGGAAACCAACACGGGTCGGCTTACCACTCTTCGGGTCGATCAGCTTCAGATTGGACAGATGAATCGGCATCTCACGTTCGATGATGCCACCACCCTCACCCATGCGGTTCGGCTTTGTATGACGCTTGGCAACAGCCACGCCACGCACGACAGCCTTTTCCACCTTCGGCAGGACAGAGAGAACTTCCCCACGCACACCGCGGGAACGCCCTGTCAGGACCAGAACCTGATCACCCTTTTTGATACGTGCAGCCATTACAGCACCTCCGGAGCCAGGGAGATGATCTTCATGAACTTGCGGGCACGCAGTTCACGAACAACCGGGCCAAAGATACGCGTACCAATCGGCTCCTGCTGCTTATTCAGCAGGACAGCAGCGTTCCGATCGAAGCGAATGGCAGAGCCATCAGCACGACGCACTGGATAGGACGTACGAACGATGACAGCCTGATGGACATCACCCTTCTTTACCTTACCACGGGGAATTGCTTCCTTAACGGATACGACAATGATGTCGCCGACCGAGGCAGTCTTCCTCTTGGAACCACCCAGCACCTTAATGCACTGCACCCGACGTGCGCCAGAGTTATCAGCTACGTCAAGGTTGGTCTCGGGATGAATCATCTGTCTACCCCCTTATGCGCCGACGGAAGACGAAGCTGCCTCAGCAACATCGACTCCATTGCGGGAAATGACCGTCCACGTCTTACGCTTGGAAAGCGGTGCGCACTCAACGATGCGAACCACATCACCAATCTTGCATGCATTGGCATCATCGTGCGCTGCATACTTTTTAGAACGGCGGATAAACTTTTTGTAGAGCGGGTGCATCACACGACGATCAACAAGAACGGTAACCGTCTTGTCCATCTTATCGCTTGTCACTCGCCCTGTCAGGACGCGCCTTGGCATCGTCCGTCTCCTCTCAGGACTTAGCGGCGGACGTTTTTGCGCCCGCACTGTTCTTCGACTGGGTCAGCAGTGTCTTGATACGGGCGACAGCACGACGCACGATCTTAACACGGCTGGTGTTCTCGGACTGGCCTGTAGCCGCAGAGAAACGCTGGTTAATCTGCTCACGCTTCAGATCGATCAGGAGAGCCTTGAGCTCATCCTCACTCTTTGCGCGCAGCTCAGCAACCTTATAGGTCGTCTCAGCCATTCTCAAGCCTCCCCGATACGCTGAATGAACTTGGTCTTAATTGGCAGCTTTGCAGCAGCCAGGCTAAGGGCCAAGCGAGCAACCTCCGGTGGTACCCCTTCGATCTCGAAGAGGATACGGCCCGGCTTCACACGGGCTGCCCAATATTCGGGGTTACCTTTACCGGAACCCATACGCACTTCTGCAGGCTTTGTCGAGACCGGAGTATCCGGAAAAATCCGAATCCAGACGCGACCAGCACGCTTCATCGCACGTGTAATAGCACGACGGGAGGCCTCGATCTGGCGAGCGGTGATACGCTCCGGCTCCAGAGCCTTCAGACCATACGCACCGAAATTCAGCTGCGTACCGCCCTTGGCCATCCCATGAATACGGCCCTTATGGGCCTTACGAAACTTTGTCCGCTTTGGAGAAAGCATGATTTTCTATCCTCACATCAAGCACCTCGGATAAAGAACGGGGGATAAACCCCCGCCTTTTAACGCTGAGGAGCCTGCTCCGCAGCACGACGGTCCTGAGCCATCGGGTCATGAGCTAGGATCTCACCTTTGAAGATCCAGACCTTCACGCCGCAGGAACCGTAAGTGGTGTGCGCTGTAGAAGTTCCATAATCAATGTCGGCACGCAGTGTATGCAGCGGTACACGACCCTCGCGATACTGCTCGTCACGAGCAATTTCAGCACCACCGAGACGACCGCTGCAAGTCACGCGGATACCCTGGGCACCCAGACGCATAGCAGACTGAATGGAACGCTTCATAGCCCGACGGAAAGCAACACGACGCTCCAACTGCTGAGCAATGTTGTCTGCCACCAGAGTCGCATCGATTTCCGGCTTGCGGATCTCGACGATATTCAGAGCAACGTCGGCCTTGGCCATGGCACTAAGGGTCTTACGCAGAGCGTCAATGTCCTGCCCCTTCTTACCAATGATAACGCCAGGACGTGCTGCATAAATCGTCACGCGGGGCTTCTTGGCCGGACGCTCAATGACCACACGGGACACGCCAGCACCAGAAAGCTTCTTGCGCAGGAAAGCACGCAGCTTCAGGTCCTCATGAAGCAGACGGGCATAATCCCCGCCTGCATACCAACGGCTGTCCCATGTACGATTGACACCGAGCCGCAGCCCGATCGGATTAACCTTATGTCCCATAGATCAGGCTGCCTTCTGCTCTTTGGAGTTCTTGCTGACCTTAGGGGCTTCTTCAGCCTCGGCACGCTCAGCAACAACAATCTTCAGGTGGCTGAAAAACTTCTCAACACGAGCAGAACGGCCACGGCCACGTGCATGGAAGCGTTTCATCACGATCGACTTGCCGACCTCAGCAGTCTTCACCACCAGCTTGTCAACATCAAGCTGATGATTGTTCTCTGCATTGGCCACGGCACTCTCAAGAGCCTTCTTGACCTGCTGGGCAATGCGACGACGTGAGAACGTCAGTGCCGCAATAGCCTTGTCAGCCGGCTGGTTGCGGATCGTAGCAGCAACCAGGTTCAGCTTACGCGGGCTGACACGAATGTTGCGGGCAATAGCCTGCGCCTCTGTATCAGCCAGGGTACGGATATGCTTAGGCTTACTCATGCTCAGCCTCGCTTCGACTTCTTATCGGAACCATGACCGGTATAAGTACGGGTGGGTGAGAACTCACCGAACTTATGACCAACCATATGCTCCGTTACCTGCACAGGCAGGAACTTCTGACCATTATAGACGCCGAACGTCAGCCCGACGAACTGCGGCAGGATGGTGGAACGACGGGACCAAATCTTGATCACCTCATTCCGGCCCGATGCACGGGCCTTCTCAGCCTTGCCAAACAGATACCCGTCGACGAACGGGCCTTTCCAGACGGAACGTGCCATCTTCTATGCCCCTCTCTTACTTGCCGGTTTTACGACGACGGATAATCAGGCTGTCCGTCTTCTTGTTGGTACGGGTCTTGTAGCCCTTGGTCGGCACACCCCACGGCGTAACAGGATGACGACCACCAGAGGTACGTCCCTCACCACCACCATGCGGATGGTCAACCGGGTTCATGACCACACCACGGTTATGCGGACGACGACCCATCCAGCGACGACGACCAGCTTTACCGAAATGCTGGTTCATGTTGTCCGGGTTTGAAACCGCACCAACAGTTGCCATGCACTCAGCGCGCACAATGCGCAGCTCACCGGACTGCAGCTTGATCTGTGCGTAGCCGGCATCCTTACCCACGAGCTGAGCATAGTTACCAGCAGAGCGAGCCAGCTTACCACCAGCACCGGGCTTCAGCTCAATGTTGTGGATGATCGTACCAACCGGCATGGAAGCCAGCGGCATCGCATTACCCGGACGGACGTCAGCATGATGAGCAGCAACCACACGGTCACCAGCCTTCACACGCTGCGGAGCCAGAATATAGGCCAGCTCACCATCCTCATAACGGATCAGTGCGATGAAGGCAGTGCGGTTCGGGTCATATTCCAGACGCTCGACCGTGCCGACAACATCAAACTTGCGACGTTTGAAATCAACATAACGGTAAGACTGCTTATGTCCACCACCACGGAAACGCACAGTCGTACGCCCGTAGTTATTACGGCCACCAGTCTTATTCTTGCCTTCCGTCAACTGCTTGACAGGCTTGCCCTTCCAGAGCTCGCTCCGATCAATCAGCACGGTTCCACGAGTGCTTGGTGTCGTGGGATTAAAGTGCTTCAATGCCATGGTATCTTACCCCGCGCGTCAACCAAGCTTCGCTGTGAGGTCAATGGACTGACCCTCAGCAAGCTGGACATACGCCTTCTTGATGTCAGAACGGCGACCTGGACGACCTTTGACACGCTTTGTCTTACCCTTCTGGATCAGGGTGCTGACACCAGCAACCTTCACGTTGAAGAGCTTCTCAACAGCGACCTTGATCTGCGGCTTTGTTGCTTCCAGTGCCACCTTGAACACAACCTGGTTCTTTTCAGAAGCCATGGTTGCCTTTTCAGTGATCAGCGGTGCACGCAGCACATCAAACAGAGCTTCCTGAGACAGGCTAGCAGCGGCCTTACGTGCATTCAGAACTGTTTTCGTTGTCATGCCAGACGCTCCTTGAGACCCTCAAGAGCAGCCTGGGTAATTACCAGCACATCATGCTTGAGAATATCATAAACATTTGCCCCGATTGTGGGCAGGAGATCAATCTTGGGCAGATTGGCAATCGCACGAGCAAACGGCTGATCAGCCACCTGATCCACGATCAGAGCAGAAGAGCAACCAAGTGCCTTCAGACGAACCGCAGCTTCACGTGTCTTCTCAACGCCAGCCAAATCCTTCAGAATGATCAGCTTACCTTCGGCAGCCTTCTGAGAAACGGCAGAACGCAGACCAAGACGACGCACCTTCTTAGGAAGGTCGAAACCATGGTCACGTACGACAGGCCCATGAACAACGCCACCAGTACGGAACTGAGGAGCTCTCAGAGACCCCTGACGGGCAGAGCCTGTTCCCTTCTGACGGTAGGGCTTCTTGGTTGTGCCTGAAACGACACCCCTACCCAGTGTTGCGTGCGTGCCAGCGCGACGTTTGGCAAGCTGCCAGTTCACGACGCGAGCCATGATGTCCTTGCGGGGAACAATCCCGAAAATCTCTTTCGGCAGTGCGACTTTGCCGTCACTTCCGTTTTCGAGGGTTTTGATATCGTATTCCATATCCCTCACCCGGCGGCCTCAACGGTCGCTGCCGGATATGGCGCGTCCGCATTACGGGCCTTCTTGATTGCATCGCGAACCAGAACAACACTGTTCTTGGCACCTGGGATAGCACCGCGCACCATAATCAGGTTGCGCTCTTCATCCACAGCAGCAATTTCGAGGTTTTGTGTTGTCACACGCTTGTCACCAAGGTGACCAGCCATCTTCTTGCCCTTGAAGACCTTACCAGGATCCTGGCGTTGACCTGTAGAGCCGTGAGAACGGTGGCTGATGGACACACCGTGTGTTGCTTCAAGCCCGGCAAAGTTGTGGCGTTTCATAACACCAGCAAAACCTTTACCCTTACTCCGGCCTGTAACGTCCACCTTCTGACCAACCACAAAATGGGCAGCAGAAAGCTTCGTACCCGGCTCCAGAACGGCATCTTCTGCCACACGGAACTCAGCCAGCTTCTTTTTGGGCTCAACCTTCACACGGGCAAAATGCCCACGGTTCGCTTTCGTGACGTGCTTGGCCTTTGCAGCCCCCATACCGAGCTGGACGGCTGTATAGCCATCACGCTCCTGTGTACGGGCATCCACAACCTCGACATTATCAAGGTGCAGCACCGTCACCGGCACATGTGTGCCGTCTTCTTTAAAGAGCCGGGTCATCCCCAGCTTTTTTGCAATCAATCCGGTACGCATCGTCTGGACCTTAGAGTTTAATCTCGACATCTACGCCAGCGGCGAGATCGAGCTTCATGAGGGCGTCCACGGTCTGCGGGGTCGGCTCGACGATGTCGAGCAGCCGACGGTGAGTTCTCATCTCGAACTGTTCGCGGCTTTTCTTATCCACATGCGGTGAACGATTCACAGTAAACCGGGCAATATGCGTCGGCAGGGGGATAGGACCCCGAACCCGCGCACCCGTACGCTTCGCCGTATTGACGATCTCTTTCGTGCTGTTATCCAGCACGCGATGATCATACGCTTTGAGGCGAATGCGGATGTTCTGGTCGTCCATGTTTCACTTCATCCTTAATAAACCGGATGCCGTCCTACTGCATTTCTTTTAGAAATGGAACCCCGGCCGAAGAAAATTCGACCGGGGCCCCAGATTCTAAAGCCAGCAAGGACTTAGGCGCTGATGGAAGCCACCACGCCGGCACCCACTGTACGGCCACCTTCACGAATAGCGAAGCGGAGACCTTCGTCCATGGCGATCGGAGCAATCAGCTCGACATCCATGGTTGCGTTATCACCCGGCATCACCATCTCGGTGCCTTCCGGCAGAGTCACAACACCGGTCACGTCCGTTGTACGGAAGTAGAACTGCGGACGATAGTTGGTGAAGAACGGTGTATGACGGCCACCCTCTTCCTTCGTCAGGATGTAGGCCTCAGCCTTGAACTTGCTGTGCGGGGTAATGGTGCCCGGCTTTGCCAGAACCTGACCACGCTCAACATCTTCACGCTTCGTACCACGCAGCAGAGCGCCGATGTTGTCACCAGCCTCACCGCGATCCAGCAGCTTACGGAACATTTCAACGCCCGTAACTGTTGTCTTGACGGTGGGACGCAGACCAACGATCTCGACTTCGTCACCAACGTTGACTTCACCACGCTCGACACGGCCGGTCACAACCGTACCACGACCAGAGATGGAGAACACGTCCTCGATCGGCATCAGGAACGGACGGTCAACCGGACGCTCCGGCTGCGGGATGTAGCTATCAACAGCCTTCATCAGCTCAAGGATAGCTTCCTTACCCTGTGCCGGGTTACCATCTTCCAGAACGGCCAGAGCAGAACCCTTGACGATGGGGATATCGTCGCCAGGGAAGTCGTAGGAGGACAGAAGCTCACGAACTTCCATCTCCACCAGTTCCAGCAGCTCCGGATCGTCAACCTGGTCAACCTTGTTCAGGAAGACCACCAGAGCCGGCACACCGACCTGACGAGCCAGTAGGATGTGCTCACGCGTCTGCGGCATCGGGCCGTCAGCAGCGGACACAACCAGGATAGCACCATCCATCTGGGCGGCACCGGTGATCATGTTCTTCACATAGTCAGCGTGGCCGGGGCAGTCCACGTGAGCGTAGTGACGGTTTTCCGTCTCATACTCAACGTGAGCTGTGGAAATCGTAATACCACGAGCGCGCTCTTCAGGAGCCTTATCGATCTGGTCGTAAGCACTGAAGGTTGCACCACCGGTCTCGGCCAGTGTCTTTGTGATTGCAGCCGTCAGCGTGGTCTTACCATGGTCAACGTGACCAATCGTGCCGATGTTAACATGCGGCTTATTACGCTCAAATTTAGCCTTTGCCATCGTCTCTCTCCAAAACCTTGGCCCGGCAAGGGCCAGAGGTATGACTGAAACTTCATGCTGGCCACCCTGGGAAACAGAAAGTGGCCAGAAGCCCTACTACTGGTAAAATTACCAGCGATAATGGCTGAATGCCTTGTTGGCTTCAGCCATACGGTGCGTGTCTTCCCGTTTCTTGACGGCTGCACCACGGTTATTCACCGCGTCCATCAACTCATTGGAAAGACGGTCCTGCATGGTGTTTTCACCACGCTTGCGGGACGCCTCAATCAGCCAGCGGATAGCCAGCGCCTGACGGCGTTCTGCACGAACCTCTACCGGAACCTGATAGGTCGCACCACCAACACGGCGGGAACGGACCTCAACAGCCGGCTTTACGTTATCCAGTGCTGAGTGGAACATTGCCACCGGGTCAGCAGAGGACCCGCCACGCTTACGCAGCACTTCCAGTGCTCCATAAACGATACGCTCAGCAGTAGATTTCTTACCATCATACATCAGCGCATTCATAAAGCGCGTAATGACGGCATCTCCGAATTTTGGATCGGGAAGGATCTCACGCTTAACAGCGCGATGACGGCGACTCATTCCAAATACCCCTTATTTCGGCCGCTTGGCGCCATACAGCGAACGGCGCTGACGGCGTTTTGCGATACCCTGCGTATCCAGCACACCACGAAGAATGTGGTAACGCACACCGGGAAGATCCTTCACGCGACCACCGCGGATAAGAACGACACTATGCTCCTGAAGGTTATGACCTTCACCAGGAATATAGCTCACCACTTCGTACCCGTTGGTCAGGCGCACCTTGGCGACCTTACGCAGGGCGGAGTTCGGTTTTTTCGGCGTTACAGTATAAACACGTGTGCAAACACCACGCTTCTGCGGACATCCCTGCAGAGCAGGAACCTTGTTCCGCTTCGCGGCCGGCTCCCGGCCCTTTGCGATCAACTGGTTGATGGTCGGCATGCGCCCTTCCCAATCCTTGTCCATATGCTGGCGGGGAGTATCCCCGCCACGACATTCCGTTCTAACCGACACGCGGCTGAACCGCCTGTCTTCGCACGATTGCACAGAAGAAAGGAAAGAATCTTCCCTCCTCCAAAGCTACTTGCCTCTGGACTTAACCTTTTTTTCTAAGAAACAAAAGTAGTACCAGATGCTATTTTTTATTCTGGGACGATTCCTTCACCTTAACAGGTGGGAACTGTCTAAGGCGCGGACCCTAAGTGGGGTTGGCCCGAGAGTCAAGCCTCTCTGCCTGTGCAGAGCGGCTTGACCACCAGAATTCCTCACTCAGCAGCGTCTTCTACCTCGGCTGTGCCCTTATTGAGGCGGGCCGGTGTCTCATCTGCTGCGAGATTACGCAGGCGTCGCATGGCACCCCCCGTCCCTGCCGGGATGAGGCGACCCACGATCACGTTTTCCTTGAGGCCACCAAGTGTGTCGATTCTGCCAGATGTGGCAGCATCGGTAAGCACACGCGTGGTCTCCTGGAAGGAGGCTGCGGAAATGAAGGACTGCGTCTGCAGGGATGCCTTTGTGATACCCTGAAGGATTGGCATGGCCTTGGCCGGCTCACGCCCCTGCTCCAGCAACATCCGGTTATCCCGTTCGAACTCAATCCGATCAACGGTCTCGCCGATGAGATAGGTAGAATCGCCTGGCTCCAGAATTTCCACCTTCTGCAGCATCTGACGGACAATCACTTCAATGTGCTTGTCGTTAATCTTCACACCCTGCAGACGATAGACGTCCTGAATCTCATTAACGAGGTAGTCCGACAGAGCCTCCATGCCCATGACCTTCAGAATATCATGCGGCACACGAGGACCATCCACAAGCGGATCCCCCTTCTGGACGAAGTCACCTTCCTGCACAGAAATATGCTTGCCCTTGGGGATGAGATAATCCGTCCGCTCACCCGTCTCATCATTATGCACGATCACACAACGCTTCGACTTGTAATCCTTACCGAACTCAATGCGCCCATCACCTTCGGCAATGATCGCATGATCCTTCGGACGGCGGGCCTCGAACAACTCAGCCACACGCGGCAGACCACCGGTAATATCACGTGTCTTGGACCCCTCACGCGGGATACGTGCCAGCACGTCACCCGCATGGACCACAGCCCCATTCTCCACGGACAGAATACTGTCAGGAGACAGGAAGTAACGAGCCTCGTTACCATTGGCCAGACGGACCACGTTACCATCCGCATCCTTCAGCTGAAGGCGAGGACGCAGATCCACACCTTTGGCAGCCTGCTTGTAGTCCACGACAACACGAGATGTCAGGCCGGTGACCTCGTCAACCCGCTCAACCAGCGTGATGCTGTCAATCAGGTCCTGATACTCGACCGTACCGGACTGCTCGGTGATAATCGGCAGTGTGTACGGATCCCACTCTGCCATCTTATCACCACGCTTGACCTCCTGCCCTTCGGACACCATCAGGCGGGCACCATAAGGCACACGGTAGCGGGCCTTCTCCGCACCGGTTTCGTCAATGAGCAGAATCTCACAGTTCCGGGACATGACCACAGGAACATTCTGAGAGTTCTGAACGACGTTGCGGTTACGGATAGTCACCTTACCATCACGGAAGGCTTCAACCATGGACTGTTCAGCACCACGGGTCGCCGCACCACCAATGTGGAAGGTACGCATTGTCAGCTGCGTGCCCGGCTCACCGATGGACTGAGCAGCAATCACACCGACAGCCTCACCGATATTGACCGGCGTACCACGGGCCAGATCACGGCCATAACAATGGGCGCAGATACCGGCCTTGCTATCACAGGTCAGAACGGAACGGATTTCAACCGCTTCAATTCCCGCCCCTTCAAGCAGTTCGACATCAGCCTCATCCAGCAGGCGATTCCGGGGAAGCAGCTTCTCACCCGTCATCGGATGGAAAGCATCCTGAGACAGGGTACGCCCCAGCGCACGCTCTGCCAGAGAGGCCACAACCTCACCACTATCCGTCACGGCACGGACAACGAGACCACGCTCACTGCCACAGTCACTTTCAGTAATGATGCAGTCCTGCGCCACATCGACCAGACGGCGTGTCAGATAACCGGAGTTGGCGGTCTTCAGAGCCGTATCAGCAAGACCTTTACGGGCACCGTGACTGGATGTGAAATAATCAAGAACCGAGAGACCTTCCTTGAAGTTGGCCACAATCGGCTGCTCAATAATTTCACCAGACGGCTTCACCATCAGGCCACGCATACCGGCAAGCTGCTTCATCTGGGCCGGTGACCCACGGGCCCCGGAGTGGCTCATCATCCAGACAGAGTTTGTCGGCTTACCCGGTACCTGCTTGGAAATCTCCTTGAGCATGGCCGCCTGCACTTCATCCGTACAACGGGACCAGGCATCCACCACCTTGTTATAACGCTCGCCAGCCGTGATCAGACCTTCCTGATACTGCTGCTCGAACTCCTTAACCTCTTCCGTGGTCTTGTTCACCAGAATGGTCTTCTCGGCCGGGACGATCATGTCATCCTTACCGAAGGAGATACCGGCACGGGCAGCATGGCGGAAACCAAGAGCCATGAGACGGTCACAGAAAATGACAGCCTCTTTCTGCCCACAGTGACGATACACGGTATCAATCACGTCAGACACCAGCTTCTTCGTCAGCTGACGGTTGATCAGGCTGAACGGAATGGCCGGATGTTTCGGCAGAATCTGGGCGATCAGGGCACGGCCCGGTGTCGTCAGGACCATCTGGCGGACCGGCTTACCTTCCTCGTCCTGAGCATCCAGACGCAGACGAATCTTGTCATGCAGCTTCAGAGCACCGGAAAGCAGGGCAGCCTCAATCTCTGCCACAGCCGCATAGGCCGGCGGAGCCGCCTTGACGACCTTACCATCCTTGATCTCGGCCTCATCCGGCGTGAGACGGTATTCAGGCACCTCAAGGCTCAGATAATACAGACCAAGCACGATATCCTGGGACGGCACGATGATCGGCTTGCCGTTGGCCGGGCTGAGGATGTTGTTGGTGGACATCATCAGCACACGAGCTTCCAACTGAGCTTCCAGCGAAAGCGGCACATGCACGGCCATCTGGTCACCGTCAAAGTCCGCATTGAAGGCGGTGCAGACCAGCGGATGAAGCTGAATGGCCTTACCTTCCACGAGGCTCGGCTCGAACGCCTGAATACCCAGACGGTGCAGGGTCGGCGCACGGTTCAGCATCACCGGATGCTCACGGATGACCTCTTCGAGGATATCCCAGACTTCCGGACGCTCTTTCTCGACCATCCGCTTTGCAGCCTTGATGGTCGTGGCGTGACCGTACTTCTCCAGCTTGGAGTAGATGAACGGCTTGAACAGCTCCAGTGCCATCTTCTTGGGCAGGCCACACTGATGCAGCTTCAGCTCCGGCCCCACCACAATCACGGAACGGCCGGAATAGTCCACACGCTTACCGAGCAGGTTCTGACGGAAGCGGCCCTGCTTCCCTTTCAGCATGTCAGAAAGGGATTTCAGCGGACGCTTGTTGGCCCCCGTGATGGCACGGCCACGACGGCCATTATCGAACAGCGCATCGACAGCTTCCTGCAACATGCGCTTCTCGTTGCGGACGATGATGTCCGGCGCACGCAGCTCAATCAGCCGTTTCAGACGGTTGTTACGGTTGATGACACGGCGATACAGGTCATTCAGGTCAGACGTGGCGAAACGTCCACCATCCAGCGGCACAAGCGGGCGCAGTTCCGGCGGAATCACGGGCACGATGTCCATGATCATCCATTCCGGACGGGCACCGCTCTCCACGAAGGACTCAACCATCTTGAGACGCTTGACCAGCTTCTTGCGGGCCGCTTCGGAGGTCGCCTTGCGCAGTTTCTTGCGCATGATCGTCTTTTCCGAATCGCCTTCCATCACCTCAGCGTCGTAATCGAACGGATCAGGCTCACCACGCTCACGAGCAGCACGGCTCAGCTCGGCTTCCTGTGCGTTCGGCAGACCCCAGTCATAACTGGACAGAGCAAGCTTAATCGCCTCGGCACCAATGCCAACAACCAGACCATCATCAGCGAACTCATCCATCAGCTCTTCGCAGCGGATTTCATCCAGCAGATACTGGTCACGACGCTTACCGTGCTTGTAGGATTCAACCTGATCGGACTCACAGACGCCCTTGTCCAGTACCAGGAACTTCTCGAAATACAGAACCGGCTCAACATCCTTGAGCGGCAGGTCCAGCATCGTGGCGATACGGCTCGGCAGGGACTTCAGGAACCAGATGTGAGCAACCGGTGAAGCAAGGTCGATGTGGCCCATCCGCTCACGGCGGACCTTGGCCAGTGTCACCTCGACACCGCACTTCTCACAGACGATCCCACGGAACTTCATCCGCTTGTACTTGCCGCAGAGGCACTCGTAATCCTTGGTCGGACCAAAGATACGGGCACAGAACAGCCCATCACGCTCCGGCTTGAAGGTACGGTAGTTGATCGTTTCCGGTTTCTTGATCTCACCATAAGACCATGACCGGATCTGCTCGCTGGAAGCAAGCTGGATGCGGATCTGGTCAAACGTACCTGACTGACCAGACTGACCCAGAATCTTCATGAGTTCGTTCATTTGCCGAAACCCCACTGTGCCGGACGGCGTCCCGCCGGCACGTTAAACATGAACAATGAAGAAGAAGCGGAAAGCACTGCCCTCACAGCCCTCCCTGCTCAAGTTCGACATTCAGACCAAGCGACTTCAGTTCCTTCACAAGGACGTTGAAGCTCTCTGGAATACCAGCTTCAAAGTCATCCTGCTCACGAACGATCGCCTCATACACCTTCGTACGGCCGGACACATCGTCCGACTTCACCGTCAGCATTTCCTGAAGCGTATAGGCAGCACCGTAAGCTTCCAGTGCCCAGACCTCCATCTCACCGAAACGCTGACCACCGAACTGCGCCTTACCACCAAGCGGCTGCTGGGTAACCAGCGAGTAAGGACCGATCGAGCGGGCGTGAATCTTGTCATCAACAAGGTGATGCAGCTTCAGCATGTAGATGTAACCCACCGTGGACTGACGCTCGAACTTCTCGCCCGTACGCCCGTCAATCAGCTGGGACTGACCGCTCTCGCTGACACCGGCCTTCTTCAGCATTTCCTCGATGTCAGGAATGGACGCACCATCGAACACCGGCGTTGCGATCGGCACACCCTTGCGCAGGTTGTTGGCCAGCTCGATCAGCTGATCATTATCCATCGTGGCAATATCTTCATTGAAGATCTTGTCACCATAGACATCTTTCAGGCGATCCAGCAGCTCCTGACGACGCTCACCGGTACGCTGATACTCATCAACCATCGCACCGATGCTCTGGCCGATATTGGCACAGGCCCAGCCCAGATGAGTCTCCAGAATCTGCCCCACATTCATGCGGGACGGCACGCCCAGAGGATTCAGCAGCAGGTCAACCGGCTGGCCATTCTCAAGGAACGGCATGTCTTCGACGGGGACAACACGGGAGACCACACCCTTGTTACCGTGACGGCCAGCCATCTTGTCACCCGGCTGAAGCTTACGCTTCACGGCGATGAAGACCTTGACCATCTTCATCACACCCGGCGGCAGCTCATCACCACGCTGGAGCTTCTCGACCTTGTTGTCGAAGCGGTTGTTGATGCGCTTGATGGCACCATCAAACTCACGACACAGGGTCTCAAGCTCGGCCATGACGGCAACATCAGCAACAGGAATGTTGCGCCATGTTACACGGGGATGCTCATCCAGCAGTTCTACCGTGATCGGTGTGCCAGCACGCACGCCCTTGAAGCCTGCGGCAGCTTCCTGCCCGATCAGACGCTCCTTAAGACGGTTATAGAAGCTGCGCTCCTGAATGGCCCGTTCGTCATCACGGTCCTTGGCCAGACGCTCGATCTCGGAGCGTTCGATCGCCATGGCACGTTCGTCCTTGTCCACACCACGACGGGAGAAGACACGAACATCAACCACTGTCCCGCTCGTGCCCGGGGGCAGCTTGAGGGACGTATCACGCACGTCAGAGGCTTTCTCACCGAAGATGGCACGCAGAAGCTTCTCTTCCGGTGTCATCGGGCTTTCGCCCTTCGGCGTGACCTTACCGATCAGGATATCGCCTGGATTGACCTCGGCACCGACATAGACAATGCCAGCCTCATCGAGGTTACGCAGGGCTTCTTCACCGACATTCGGAATGTCACGGGTGATCTCTTCCTGACCCAGCTTGGTATCACGGGCCATGACCTCAAACTCTTCAATATGGATTGAAGTGAAGATGTCATCCCGGGCAATACGCTCGGAGATCAGGATGGAGTCCTCGAAGTTGTAACCATTCCACGGCACGAAGGCCACGAGCACGTTACGGCCCAGAGCCAGCTCACCAAGTTCGGTGGACGGACCGTCAGCAATAATGTCACCAGCGGCGACCAGATCGCCAACCTTCACCAGCGGACGCTGGTTGAGGCAGGTGGACTGGTTGGAACGCATGTACTTGCGGAGACGATAGATATCAACGCCCTGAGTGGCTCCCTGCTCGTCTGTGGCACGGATCACGATACGGGCACCATCCAGCTGGTCCACCACACCGCCACGCTTGGCAATGATGGTCGCACCGGAATCATGCGCCACAGGGCCTTCCATACCGGTACCGACCAGCGGGGCATCAGCCCGCACCAGCGGCACGGCCTGACGCTGCATGTTGGAACCCATCAGCGCACGGTTGGCGTCATCGTTTTCCAAGAACGGAATGAGCGCAGCAGCAACAGAAACCAGCTGCTTCGGTGACACGTCACAGGCTGTCACCTGCTCCGGCGGCACAAGACGGAAGTCACCCGTCTGACGAACGGCAACCAGCTCATCGGTCAGGCGGTTGTCGCTCTGCTTGGCATCAGCCTGCGCCACCAGAAGACGTTCTTCCTCCATGGCGGACAGATACTTCCAGCCATCCTGGAAAACACCATCCTTCACCAGACGGTAAGGCGTCTCAATGAAACCGTACTTATTGACCTTGGCGTAGGTAGCCAGAGAGTTGATCAGACCAATGTTCGGCCCTTCAGGCGTCTCGATCGGGCAGATACGGCCATAATGGGTCGGATGGACGTCACGGACCTCGAAGCCTGCACGCTCACGGGTCAGACCGCCCGGACCAAGCGCGGATAGACGACGCTTGTGCGTCACCTCGGAGAGCGGGTTGGTCTGGTCCATAAACTGGCTGAGCTGGGAAGACCCGAAGAACTCACGCACGGCAGCGGCAGCAGGCTTGGCGTTGATAAGGTCATGCGGCATGACCGTATCGATATCAACAGACCCCATACGCTCACGGATGGCACGCTCCATGCGCAGCAGACCGATGCGGTACTGGTTCTCCATCAGCTCACCAACGGAGCGGACACGACGGTTACCGAGGTTGTCAATGTCATCAACCTGACCACGACCATCCTTGAGGTCGCACAGAATCTTGACTGTCCGCAGAATGTCTTCCTTACGCAGCGTCCGCAGCGTATCAGGCACATCCACATCCAGCCGCATGTTCATCTTCACACGACCAACGGCAGAGAGGTCATAGCGGTCCTGAGAGAAGAACAGGCCACGCAGCATGGCTTCTGCCGTCTCACGGGTCGGCGGCTCACCGGGGCGCATGATGCGATAAATATCGATCAAAGCCTCTTCCCGAGAGGTATTCTTGTCCGCCATCAGCGTGTTGCGGATCCAAGGACCATGCGTAGCATCGATGGCCAGAACCGGAAGCTCTTTCAGCCCTAGCTCTTCCAGCTCGGTCAATTTCTCTTCGGTCAGCTCTTCACCGGCCTCGGCGTAAATTTCACCGGTCTTCTCATTGACAAGGTCATGAGCGATGAAACGACCCAGAATATCCAGACGCCCCACCTGCACGACACGGGTCTTCTCGGCGATCTTACGAACGACACGAGCCGTCAGCTTGGTCTCGGCATCCGCAACGACTTCACCCGTGTCAGCATCCACCAGCGGGCTGAGCAGCTTCAGGCCACGGAAGGCATCCGGCTCGAACGGGCGGGCCCACTCGCTACCCATGCGGGTGAACGGCACGACACCGTAGAATGTGGCAAGGATTTCATCCTCATCCATACCGGTGACTTCGAGAGCATCAACGTCACCACCCTCAGCCAGCTTGCTTTCACGAGCTGCAAGGTAGTTCTGACCTTCCAGCGCATAAAGCAGAGTCGTGACCGGCAGCTTCCGTTTACGGTCGATACGGACATGAATGATGTCTTTCGCATCGAACTCGAAATCGAGCCAGGAGCCACGATAAGGAATGATACGGGCGGCGAAGAGGTACTTCCCGGAGGAATGTGTCTTGCCTTTATCATGATCGAAGAACACGCCGGGGCTACGGTGCATCTGGGAAACGATGACACGCTCTGTCCCGTTGATGATAAAGGTCCCGTTATCCGTCATGAGCGGCATGTCGCCCATATAGACCGGCTGCTCCTTCAGGTCATGAATGGAGCGGGTCCCTGTATCTTCGTCAATATCCCACGTTGTCAGACGCAGAATGACCTTTAGCGGTGCCGCATAAGTCAACCCACGCTGAATGCACTCTTCCACATCGTATTTCGGTTCTTCGAATTCATAATACTGGAAGTCCAGCCGACCACGGCCAGCGAAATCATGAATCGGAAAAACTGAACGGAACACCTCCTGAAGGCCAGCCGGCTCGCGGCTGTCGGGGCGAACATTCATCTGCAGGAAAGCTTCATAGGAAGCCCGCTGCACGTCAATCAAATTAGGCATCGGCGCAATTTCGGGAATGCGCCCGAAACTCTTGCGGATCCTCTTACGCCCTGTGAACGATTTAGTGATCGCCATCTTATCCTGCCTCTGAACCAGACCTTCAAGTCGTCCGCTATATGACCATCCCATTACCCCATGGAATATCAGACGACTTGAACGGCTGGCTTAATCCTGTCTATGACGCGTGACGGAATGCCCTGTATAGACACTTTTCCTGTCAACGGCAAATGGGGCGGGCACCATAAAGCACCCGCCCACTCGCTCCAACGGCATCCCCAAAGAGTGCCGCACGGATAAAACTCTTACTTGATTTCGACTGTAGCGCCGTTATCTTCCAGAGCCTTCTTGATCTTCTCTGCCTCGTCCTTCGTGGCGCCTTCCTTGATGGTCTTCGGAGCGCCTTCGACCAGGTCCTTAGCTTCCTTCAGGCCCAGACCCGTGATGCCACGGATTTCCTTGATGACGTTGATCTTCTTGTCACCAGCCTTAGCCAGAACGACGTCGAACTCTGTCTTCTCAGCAGCGGCTTCACCACCAGCAGCCGGAGCAGCAGCAACAGCAGCCACCGGAGCAGCAGCGGAAACGCCCCACTTCTCTTCGAGCAGCTTGGACAGCTCAGCAGCTTCCAGAACGGTAAGAGCGGACAGTTCGTCAACCAGTTTTGCCAGATCGGCCATGATAATATCCTCTAAGATGCGTAAATATCAGGCGGCTTCGCTTATGCGGGCCACCTTGTTAATCAAGCGGCTTCCGTGTCGCCTGTTCTGGCATAGGCACCAAGAACGCGAGCAAGCTGCCCAGCCGGAGCCTGGGTGACGCCTGCAATGCGGGTTGCCGGGGTACTGATCATACCAACCAGCTTTGCACGCAGCTCGTCCAGAGATGGCAGGGATGCCAGTGCCTTGACGCTATCAGCCGTAAGGGTCTGATTGCCAAGGGCACCACCAAGTACCACCAGCTTGTCATTCTTCTTGGCGAACTCGACCAGCACCTTTGCCACGCCAACCGGCTCATCCGACCAAGAAATGGCCGTCGGGCCTTTAAGCAGCGGCGCAATGCCGTCGAACTGGGTCCCATCCAGAGCACGGCTGACCAGCCGGTTCTTCGCGACCCTGTATGTCGCACCCACAGCGCGGATGTTACGACGCAGCTCTGTCGCATCAGCAACCGTCAGACCCAGATTCTGGGTGACGATAACCATGGACGTGCTACCGAACACTTTGCTGAGGGACTCGACAAAGGCCCGTTTTTCCGTACGGTCCAAAACCTTGTCTCCTCGGTTAGTCCGATCATCTCGGACCAGGTTACCCATAGGTCCTGCCCTACCTTATGGCACAACAAGACCCGCTCGCCTGTCCATATTGAGGAAGACCGCATCGCACCCGAGGGCTGTATACGCTCCACCCGTCTCACGCCTGCACCCATCAGGGCTTTAAGGAACTATGTCCACATGCGCTCTAGGACAGGAAAAGGGAGTAGCAGACTACTCCCTCACCATTCCGGAGAATGGCGATTCCTTTAATCTCTCTTTAATCAGCCTTCAAAGCTGGAGAGATCGATACGCACACCTACTCCCATTGTGGAAGAAAGTGAAGCTTTTTTCAGATAAGTCCCCTTCGCACCGGACGGACGTGCCTTCTGCAGGGCATCCACCAGAGCTTTCACGTTCTCAGCAAGCTGAGACTCGGAGAAAGAAGCCTTACCAACGCCAGCATGGACAATACCGGCACGCTCTGCACGATATTCCACCTGACCGGACTTAGCAGCCTCAATCGCACCCTTGACGTCCATCGTCACGGTACCGAGACGGGGGTTCGGCATCAGGCCACGCGGACCAAGGATCTTACCCAGGCGACCCACCAGAGCCATCATGTCCGGTGTAGCAATGCAGCGATCGAACTCGATTTCGCCAGCCTGCACCTTCTCAGCCAGATCCTCAGCACCGACAACCTCGGCACCAGCGGCGGCAGCTTCCTCAGCCTTCGGACCACGGGCGAACACACCAACGCGCAGTGTCTTGCCTGTGCCGTGCGGCAGGGAGATCAGACCACGGACCATCTGGTCAGCGTGACGGGGATCAACACCCAGACCAATGGCGAATTCAACCGTCTCATCGAACTTAGCTGTTGCGTTGCTCTTCACCAGAGCCACAGCTTCGTTCAGGGAGTACAGCTTGTCAGCCTCAACCTTGGCGCGCAGAGCAGCAATACGTTTGTTCTTGGCCATGTCTTAGCCCTCCACCACATCAAGACCGATGGAACGGGCGGACCCAGCCAGCATACGCACGGCACCATCGATGTCGTTTGCGTTCATGTCCTGGAACTTCTTCTCAGCGATTTCACGCAGCTGAGAGGTCGTCACGGACCCAACGGACGCAGCACGGCCAACCGTCTGAGACCCCTTGGTGATCTTGGCAGCCTTCAGCAGGAAGTAGGTGTTCGGCGGTGTCTTCGTGATGAAGGTGAAGGTACGGTCCGCATAGGCAGTGATCACGACCGGAATCGGCATACCCGGTTCCAGACCCTGCGTCTTTGCGTTGAATTCCTTACAGAACTGCATGATGTTCAGACCGCGCTGACCCAGCGCCGGACCGACCGGCGGAGACGGGTTAGCCTTACCAGCCGGAATCTGCAGTTTGATGTAGCCAACTACTTTTTTGGCCATATCCGGGACTCCCTGATTTATAGTTCCCGAACCGTGGTTGAGACGGCAGGGATCATCCCCGCCTCCCACGTTCGACTGAAGGGGTGCCTAGACCATTCCCCCTATACCGTCAAGAAAGAATCAGGGATGCGCCGGAACGGCAGCCTTGCCCGTCAGGTCACTTTCAGCCACTGGCGGGTCAATCTCAGAGCCTTTCTGCTGTGTCCCCACAGGGACTTCACCAGCAGGACGGGCATGATGAAGCCCCTCATACTGTAGCGGTCCAATCGGATCGATACTCTTAATATCCGGCAGAAGCGTATTAGACCAACCACCACCAAGGGCACGGATCAGCCTGACCGTGGACTGTACCTGCCTTGTCTGCGCCTGAACCTCCAGCAGACGCGCCTTCAGGGCATCCTGCTGTGCCACCAGAGCATCCAGATAATTCGTCAGCCCTCCCGTATAGAGAGCCATCGTCATGGCCTGCGTCCTCAAGGCCGCATCCACAGCCTGATGCTGCTGTAACTGTTCTTTATGATACAAGGCCGTCTGACTCAGGCCATCTTCTACATCCTGAAAGGCTGCCAAAACCGTAGCCCGGTAAGAATCCACACGTTCCCGATATTGCGACCATGCCCGTTGCAGGGCAGCACGCCGCATCCCACCCGTAAAAAGCGGTTCCACAGCCTGCACAGCCACCCGCCAGAACGCCTTGGCAACGCTGGCAAGATCAAACCCAGCATCCTCAAACCCGCCTGTCGCACTAATGGTAATATGCGGGTAAAAGGCCGCTCTGGAGACACCGATAGCCCGTGCCGCCGCAGCCATCTGACGCTCACTCACCGCAACGTCAGGCCGCCGCTCCAACAGAGTAGAGGGTATCCCCTCCTTGACTCGGATTGTGTCAAAATGCAGCCGGAAATCCTTAATCGGCTGAATATGGAAGCTGGTAGGCACCATATTGACCATGACGGCAATGGCATGTTCCTGCATCTGACGGGTCGCCAGCAGATAGCTCTGTGCTGCCTGAGCAGAATAAAGCTCATTCTCCGCACGGGACACATCCAGCCCTGCCCCGATGGCTCCCCCCTGCCGCAGACGGGTAATCTCAACGGCTGTACGGAAGTAGCGGATGGAATCATCATACACAGCCAGCTGGGCATCAATCCCCCGCAGTGCCATGTAATTTGACGCCAGCTCCGCCTGAAGGCTCAGCCTTGTCAGCGCATATTCAGCCGCTCCGGCCTGTGCCAGATTCTTCTGCATATGCGTCTGGTTGCGAATGGCATCCCAGAAATCCGGCTCCCACGTCGCCGCCCCACTATAAGCAACATTGGACTCATAAATGGGCGTGTTGTTGCTACGCCGTAGGAAAAGCCGCCCTTCCGACTGTTTGTTTCGGCTCATCTGCGCCCCACCAGCAATCTGGGGGTACAGTCGGCTTTCCGTCTCACGGGCGATGTCACGCTCCTGCGTGAAGACTTCCGCTGCGGCCTGAAGGTCCGGGTTATAGGCGTTCAGCCGTTCTTCCAGCTCATCAAGCTGAGGGTCATGGAATATCTTCCACCACTCACCCCGTACAACATCATCAGCAGGCTTGGCATTGCCCATGATGCCTTTGCCTTCCCAGCCATCAGGGTAGATGAAATGCGGGGTATGATATTTCGGTGCCAGATCGCACGATGTCAGAAAAAAAGATAATCCACCCGCCAGCAGCGGCAGCTTCCGCCATGACCCCACCATTAATGCTGCCCCTGTCCCTGTTTGGTGGGTGTGGATGGCGAAGTCGTCCCTCCCTCACCCGGTTTTGGCTGATCATCCGTGCTATTTTCCTCCGGTGGTGGCATGGCCCCAACACGACGCAAATCATTTGACGTCACATTGGGAACGGGTTTTTCCGCCTCCTTCGGCTTGACGTCATTATAACCACGGGTCGGTGTCACGACACGGACCTCATCTCCATCCAGCATATCCGCTGTCGGATTGGCCACGATTTCATCATCCAAGGACATGCCGGAAAGAACCTGCGTCGTCATGCCAAAATTCGTGCCGACCTGCACGGTTTCCAACCGGATGTGATTATCAACGACCTTGGCCACCTGCATCCCCTGCGCCCGGAAGATGAGCGCACTGGTCGGCACAATCAACACGTCCGGGTCACCCGGTGCCTGAATATGGGCCGTAGCATAAGAATTGGGCCAAAGAAGCCCATCGGGGTTATCCAGAACCAATTCTGTCGTCACCGTCCGAGTTGACGCATTGAAAGCATTAGCCGTTGCCAAGAAACGAGCCTTAAACACCCGCCCCGGATATTGAGGCACACTCAACTCTGCACTGATGCGAGGTGAGATGACGCTGGCAAAATCCTGCGGGACGGACACGAAAACACGTATCCGGTGTACATCCGCCACGGAAAAAAGTTCAGCAATGGCACCACGGGAATTGAGGTTCCCCCCGGCGGCATTCACATAGTCCCCGACATTGACTAGACGGGATGTCACAATCCCATCAAAGGGAGCCACAATCCGCTTGAAGTTCTCCAGAGCCTCTACCCGCTCGACCTCATGGGCGGCGGCATCAAGTTCGGCCTTCTGAGCAGCGGCATTAGCGGCCTGTACGTCCACCTCCTGCCGGGAGACAGCCTGTGTTCCCCGTAGGGCCGTCCAGCGTTTTGTCGTGATAAGAGCCAGCTGATAGCGGGCATTGACGACCTCATAATGTGCCTTGGCCGCTGCATATTGGGCATCGATGCTTGGTGTGCTGACCTCTGCCAGAAGGTCACCACGTTTCACGTGGGCACCGTAATCCTTGTACCACATCTTCACATAGCCAGAGACCTGCGCATAGATTGGTGCCTCATACCAGGCGGCCAGATTGGCAGGCAGGTCCACGTTCCGGGTTGCCGGTCCCGGCTGGGCCTTTATCAGCACGACACGGGCAATGGCACTGTCCTTTGTCTCCCGCTCCAGCTCTCCCTTATGTAGGGCACGCTGCACAAGCCCCAGTACGATCAAACCGACCAATATGGCCAGAACGATCAAAATCAGCAGACGCCCCTTACTACGGGCCGAAGATGATGTCTGACTGGTGGACGGCTTCATGAAGGTTCTCCTTCTGGAGTGGTCTGGTCACCCTTCGGGGCACCGCCATGGATCAGAGCAAAAACACAGGGAACAAACAGTAGCGTTGCCACTGTTGCCATCAATAGCCCCCCGATGACCGCCTTGCCCAGTGGCGCATTGGAGGAATTGCTGATGGACATTGGAATCATACCAATCATCATGGCAAGAGCCGTCATCAGCACGGGCCGGATACGTTCAAACCCGGCTTCGGAGGCAGCAAGAACGGCATTGCCATGTTCTTCCAGACGCTCCCGTGCAAAAGCAACAACCAGCACGGCGTTGGCGGTAGCTGTTCCCATACACATGATGGCTCCCGTCAGAGCCGGAACGGACAAGGTTGTATGGGTCAGGAACAGGCTCCACGAAATCCCACCCAAGGCCGCCGGCAAAGCCATAATGATAACGAACGGGTCCAGCCACGACTGAAAGTTCACAACAATAATCAGATAGACCAGCACAATGGAAAGCAGCAGCCCACCAATCAGCTGGACGTAGGCATTGTTCATCGTCACGACCTGACCACGCACCACCATGCTGGAGCCATGCGGCAGATTGGGGCGGACTTTTTCCACTTCCCGCCCGACAGCACGAGAGAGCGTCCCGAGGTCTGTCCCCTCCGCCGAAACATAAATGTCAAAGACCGGCATGATATTATAATGCGAGACCTGCGCAGGTGTTCCCGTCTGCACGATATGGCTGACACCACCCAGAATCTGCATGGTCCCGTTCTGAGGATTTCCGTCTCCCTTATCGAGAGGCATTTTCTCAAGATCGTTGAGAGTCTGGAGATAAGTGGCCGGGGCCTGCACATCGATCAGCTGGGAGGTTCCCTGCGGATTAAGATAATAGGTCTGCCCGACCTGCGAACTCCCCGAAAGGGTTGTCAGAACGTTGAAGGCGATGTCTTTCTCGGTAATACCCGTCCCCATGGCAAAACTGCGATGGGCATTGATGAGCAGGGTCGGCTGCGTCATCGGCTGCTGGACACTGACATCCACAGCCCCGGGGATTTTCCGCAGACGCTGCGCCAGACGGACGGCAAAGTCATAATTATGCTGGAGATCACGCCCGACAATCTGCACATCAATTGGAGACGGCAGGCCGAAATTGAGAATCTTGGCCGTAAGATCACCCGGCTGGAAGGTGAACCCTATGCCCGGGAAAGCCGTACTGAGAGACCTGCGCAACTGCTTACGGTAATCAGAGATCGGGCTTTCTGAATCTTCCAGCTGGATGGTGACGTCGCAGTCCTGTGCTCCCGTCGTGGGCGACGGCACCATAGCCTGATTCATCTGGCTCATCGGCAGGCCACAGTTATTGACAATCAGCTTCACCTGACCGGGCAGGGTCTCCCGGATTTTCTTCTCGATCAACCCGCTGAGCTTGGCACTTTCCTCGATACGGGTACCAACCGGCGCCCGGAAATGCATCTGCATGGTGCCAGACTTGATCTCCGAGAAAAAATCCTGCCCGACAAAGAAAAGAAGCAGCAGAGACGCCACCGCACCGGACAGGAAAAGCGCAATGAATTTCGTCCTGATTAATAGAGCGGTCAGCAGCACCTCATGATAACTCTGACGGAACCGCTCGAAATACTCTTCAAATTTTTCCTGAAATCTACCGAAGAACCCCTTCTTCCGGTTGGCATGGTCCGGGTGACGCTGCCTTTCCACCTGTGCTGCCAGCAGCCAGTTTGCCATTGTCGGTACAAGCGTTCTGGACAGGACAAAGGAAGCAATCATTGCAAAGATGATGGCTTCGGCCATGGGCATGAACAACCAGCCCGCAACGCCCGTCAGCTCAAAGAGAGGGAACCAGACAATACAGATACAGGTTGTTGAAACGAATGTCGGAATAACAATCTGATTGGCGGCATCAATAATGGCAAGTTCAAGCTCTTTGCCCATATGAAGATGGGCATCAATATTCTCGATCATCACCGTGGCATCATCCACGAGAATACCGACAGCCAATGCCAAACCGCCCAGCGTCATCACATTAATAGACTGCCCCGCCAAACTGAGGCCAACCAGGGCCGAGAGCATAGCCAGAGGGATGGACACCGCCACGATCACGGTCGAACGCCATGACCCCAGGAAGAGCAGAACGGTGAGGCTGGTCAGGATGGCAGCGGTAATCATTTCCCGTACCACATCGACAACAGATTCCTTCACGAAGCTGGAAGCATCCGTCAGAACATCCATGCTTGTGCCGGGGGGAAGTGTCTTCTGAATATCAGGCAGCAGCTTTTTAATTCCGCTTACCACATCCAGCGTCGAGGCATTGCCGCTCTTCAGAATGACGATCATCACCGCCTGCTTGCCCCGCACCAACACGGCATTGGTCTGTGGCGGGCCACCTTTATGCACCCATGCCACATCCCGCAGATAGATGACGGAATTACCTACCTGCTTGATGGGCATACGGTTGAAGGCAGCGATATCCATGGGGGCCGAGTTGGTCCGCACCATGAAGTCCATGGCACCGACCTTCTGGTCACCCGCCGGCAAGACAATATTCTGCTTGTTCAGCGCACTGGCGACATCCACAGCGGAAAGCCGGTGCGCCAGCAGCTTCACCGGGTCGATATCCACCATGATATCCGCCGCCACACCCCCATAAGGATTGGGAATGGCCGTCCCCGCCACGGAGACCAACTCCGGTCGGATGAGGTTGGAAGCCATGTTATAGACTTCCGAAGCGGACATATTGGGATTGTTGACCTGTAGGGTCAGAACCGGAACAGAAGACGCATCCAGTGCTAGAATGAGCGGCGGTGTGGCCCCGGTGGGAAGCTGTTTGATGACTGTCTGCGATACGGAAGTGATCTGCGTCTGCGCTACGCTGACATCCGTTCCGGGCTGGAAGAAGACCTTGACGATGCCTCGCCCATAATAGGAGCTACTCTCAATATGCTCGATATTATTGACGGTCGCCGTCAATGTTCGTTCGTAATAATAAACGATACGGCCTGAGACTTCCTCCGGCATCAACCCCGTATAGGACCAGACAACCGCCACGGTCGGAATCTTAATGTTAGGAAAGACATCCGTTGGTGTCCCCAGAATGGCCCTCACCCCGAAGATGAGAATCATAATGGACATGACAACAAATGTATAAGGCCGCCGCAGGGCTGTCAGGACAATAGCATTCATGACAGGCAATCACCCTCACCGGAGAGATAACGCCCCGGCAGGATAGAAATGTCATTCCCTGCCCCTGATGTCCCGTAATAAATTCTTGTCTCTATCTCAATACCGCTGAGCAATCTGTCTCTCCACCTGGACGGGGCATGGATGTCCTGAATCCCTCGCACGCCGCATCCGGGGGATTATAACGATGCATCCCAAAGAAAAAACGCTTTTCATCTGAAAAGATTTTTAAGATGCACGGCTCAGTTACCAGCTCTTTATTTACGTCTATCTGCTACCCTCACCCTGCGCCTTGCGCATCTTCTGGGCACGGGAAGACCAAGCGGAATACCGTACCGCTCCTAACCTCTCCCTCACGATTTTCTTCAATCACGAGGCGAGCCTCATGCAGCCGAACAATGGCTGCCACAAGGCTCAACCCCAACCCGCTGCCGGGAATGTGACGACTTTTATCCGCCCGATAGAAACGACTCATCACAGCCTTGCGCTCTTCCACGGCAATGCCGACCCCGGTATCCCGTACCTCAAACCACGGTTCATCCAGCTCATTATAGCCCGCACGCAGGGTCACGGACCCGCCTTCCTCCGTAAACTTCAAGGCATTATCCAGCAGATTGGCCAGAACCTCATTCAGAAGGTCCGCATCACCCCATAGCTCCACCGGCCCTTCATGCGGCACGACAGATAAGGTCAACCCCTGCGTCTCCGCATTCGGTTCATACAGGTCGGCCATATCAGCAATCAGCGGCATGACATCCATGCGCCTGAAACCGGCCCGACGCTGCCCGTTTTCAATCTCCCCAATCCGCAGCAAAGCCGTAATAACGGAAAAACACTGCTCCAAATCCCGCTGACACAGTGCCATTGCCTGCTCAAAACGGGCTTCTTCCTCCGCTGTTGAGGCCATCGTCCGAACAAAACCATTCAGCCGGTCCAGTCGAGCCTGAACACGGGCCAGCGGCGTGCGGAGGTCATGAGCTATATCATTGCCAACATCCCGCATCTCGCCCATCAGCTGCTCCAGCCGGTCCAGCATCCGGTTGACCGAGCCTGCCAGACGATCAAGATCATCATGACCACGCCCGACGGGCAGCCGTTCCCGCATCTGTCCTTTGACGATCTGCTCGATGGAATGATGCATCTTGGTGATGCGCCCCAAGGCCCGGCGGCTTAGCACCATGCCGGCTGTCAGAGCAAAAAGCACAACGGGCACCATAGAGAACAAAGCACATTGCCGAGCAACACGCCGCAACTCATCCACCATATGGCGAGACCGCCCCAGTACCAGCAGGCGGGTCTTGCCCGGCTGCATCCCCGGCACTTCCACCACCAGAAAGCGCATGATCGTCATAGAATGATCCGGCAGAACAAAGGACAGGTTCTGCATGGACTGACTAGCCGTTAGTCCCGCAGGCCATACCGTCATATCCCCTGCGATAGGATGATGATCCTTATCAAACAAAGCCGCTGCATTAAGGAAAATACGCAGCTCACTTGTACTGCGTTCCTTCAGCCGGACTTCCAAGTCGCCCGGAGCCTCCTGCATAAGAACAGACGCTGAACGGCGCAACAGGTCGTTGGTACGGAGCTGCTCATAAGTGCTGATCTGCCCATAAAGCAGGACAAGCTCCAGCAACATTCCCAGCACCACGACACAAACAAGACCCAGCGTCAGCCGGAATGCTGCCGTGCGGAACAAGTCACTCCGGAACACGTAGGCAGAACCCGGCACCACGGATGCTATGAATCAACGGCTCTTCACCGTCTTTGTCCACCTTACGCCGCAACTTACCAATATGCACATCGACCAGATTGGTACGAGGCACGAACCGGTAGTTCCAGACATCTTCCAACAGCATGGTGCGTGTCAGAACCGTATTGGGGCGACGGATCATATATTCCAGCAAACGAAACTCCCGAGGGAGAAGGTCAATCTCTCGCCCGTCCCGTCGGACCCGCCTCTCCAGAAGGTCCATTTCCAACGGGCCCAATTTTAGCATGGAGGTGCGCCCATAAATAGGCCGACGCAACAAGGCCTCCAACCGGGCAGCCAGCTCCTCCATCACGAATGGCTTGGTCAGGTAATCATCACCACCTGCCTTCAGGCCACTGATACGATCATCTACTGCAGATAGAGCTGACAAGACGAGAACCGGCATGGTCATACCCTGCTCCCGCAAAGTCTCCAGCACACTCAGCCCGTCCATCCCCGGAAGCATACGATCCATCACCAGCAGGGCATACTCCCCCCTGCGGGCCATCTCCAACCCTTCGGGGCCTGTCGCCGCACGAGAGACCTCATAGCCCCGACCGCTCAGATCGCCCACAATCTCTTCAGCAAGGCTGTCATCATCCTCAACGAGCAGAATCCTCACAGGCGCCTGTTCATCCCCCTCTGGCAACGTATCGCTGGGCCAGGGCTGCCGTTCCATTTTTTTGATCTTCTTTCCTGCCGCCATCTCATAGCCTCTCTTCTGACGGGTATGATACCATGTCCGCCATCAGGCACCAGCCCGCTCTCCCGCAGACTGCCCAGCCGCCACACCGCTGGCCCAAGCCCATTGGAAGTTATAGCCCCCCAGCCAGCCCGTCACATCCACAGCCTCGCCAACCACATACAGCCCCGGCACCGTGCGAGCCTCCATCGTCTGGGATGATAGGTCCCTTGTATCCACACCGCCCCGCATGACTTCCGCTTTGACGTAACCCTCTGTTCCGGCAGGTTCCAATACCCAGTCATTCACCTGTGCTGCCAAAGCCCGGATCGCCTTCCCCGGCTGTTCCGCCAGAGGGCGATTATCCAGTTTTCCAGCAACCAGAACACGCACCAGCCGAGAGGGCAGAGCCTCCAATAGAGCCGGCGCATGAGCCTTAGGCCGCTGCTGACAAACCGCCCGCATGACCTCATGAGCATCCTGACCCGGTAGAAGATTCAGCCGCAGGGCCTCCCTGCCCTGCCACCATGACGATATCTGAAGAATTGCCGGACCGGACACACCCCGATGGGTGAACACCATCCCGCCAGTAAAGATGGGCTTCTTCCGCCCCACCAACGCAGCCGTGACCTGAAGAGATACACCGGCAAGGTCTGGCCGGGGTTCCTTAAGAAGAAAAGGAACGAGAGCCGGAGCCGGTTGCACAACTCTCAATCCGAACTGTCGAGCTATTCTCAGGGTGAAATCCGTAGCACCTAACTTAGGTATGGACAGTCCACCGGTTGCGAGAATGACAGATCGTGCCTGAATAGACCCCCATGATGTATCCAGCGTAAAGATATGACCATCATGCCTTATGTCGCTTATGGAACAGCCAAGCTGAAACTGCACCCCGGCTACCTGACACTCATCTTCTAGCATGGTCACAATCTGCCTGGCCGAATCATCGCAAAAGAGCTGGCCTTCTTCTTTCTCATGCCAACGGATACGGTGCTTTTCGACAAGAGAGAGAAAATCCCGTGGCCGATAACGGGCCAGAGCTGAGCGGCAGAAACGGGGATTTTCGGAGCGGTAATACGTCCAGTCCGCTTTCAGGTTGGTGAAATTACACCGTCCCCCACCAGAAATGAGAATCTTCTGCCCCGGCTGATCGGCGTGATCCAACAGAATGGTCCGTGCCCCTCTCTGCCCTGCTGTAGCAGCGGCCATCATTCCGGCTGCTCCCGCCCCTATGACGGCCACATCCCATACTGTCATCCCTGCATCACCTTTTTTGCCATCCACTTAAAAATCAAGATCGGCATAATGGGCAGGAGGCTTCACACCGCTAACACGATCACTCAACAGGTCCCGGAAACAGGGACGAGACTTGATACGGGCATACCAGTCCCGCACGCATGGAGCCCGACGCCAGTCGATATCCCCCAGAAAATCCAATGCAGAAATGTGGGCTGCGGCTGTAAAATCTGCCGCTGTCAGCACGGAACCACCAAGCCATGTCCGTGTTTCGGCCAGATAGCCGATATAATCTAAATGGAAACGAAGGTTCTTGTACCCAGCCTGAAGAACTTTGCCATCAGGATGGCCCTGCCCGAACAGACGCTTCTCCACCTTCTCGCCCAGCAGATTCACCATGACCTCCTGCTGGAACAGCCGCTCGAACCAGTCCATCAAACGGCGGACCTCAACACGTTCGGTCAGGCTGCGTCCCATCAGAGAAATCTCCGGATAGGCATCCTCCAAATATTCCGCAATCACCCGCCCACCGGGCACGACCATGCCATTATCCTCTACCAGAACAGGAACCTCACCTGCTGGATTCAGATCATGGAAACGCTCGTTCTGCTCCCACGTTTTTTCCACAACAAGCTCGAAGGGCAATCTCTTCTCTGCCAACATGAGCCGTGCAAAACGCGATTGCGGAGACAGGGGTAAGTGATGCAGTATACGCATATGTTTTTCCTACGGCATTTTTGCACCAGGGAACAGAGACCATTCCGATCAGTCCAGACACAGCTACGGTGACCACACGTTCATGTCCAGCCCATCAGCATCTCAGTCGCTTCATCTGTCAGATGCGTCCGCAGTGCAAGCCCCGGCATCTAACGCTATGACCATCCGTGCCCGGGGGCGATCCTTTCTAGCACTCATCCTCTCTCCAGAGGCTCCCCTGAAAGAATGGCTGGCTGGTCTTGATGAGCATATGAGGCGAGCTGCTGGGTTCTTCAACCGTCAGCCTGTCATTCTGGACCTCAGCCTACTGGACGAGCATACGGAAGGACTGGCTGACTTCCAGCAGGAATTACGCCAACGTCAGGTGCATCTGATTGGCATTGAAGGGGGGGACCGTCACTGGGAGGCCCTTCAGTCATGGGAATGGCCCATCGAACTTCAGGGGGGACGCCCGAGCGGCCCCGTGAAACTCCCGGATGGTGAAGATAAACAAGAAACCACCCCTGACACCGGAACATTGCAGGCACCTCTCATCATCAACCGTGCCGTCCGGTCCGGGCAGTCCATCCAGAATCCTGATGGTGATGTCATTGTGCTAGGGGCTGTCTCCTCCGGGGCTGAAATCATTGCCGGAGGGTCCGTCCATATCTATGGCCCTCTGCGCGGGCGAGCCATTGCCGGTGTGGATGGCCGCCCCCATGCCCGTATCTATACCGCTAAAATGGAAGCCGAACTGCTGGCCATTGATGGCTTCTACATGGTGGCTGAGGAAATGCCAGAGGAATCCATTGGGCAGGCAGCACAGGTTTATCTAGAAAATGAACACCTGAAAGTTGTTCCTCTTCAGGCAGGAACTGTTAAGGCGTGACCTTATATCTTTCCAACAAAAGGAAAATCCCATTTTGCTGGTAGAATGTCTTATCAATGCCTAGTCAATGCGATAGAGTATGAAGCAATAGCATAAGGTTCTCTTGTCCTGAACCTTGACAGTCTGCAATAGTGCTAACAAAAGGCTTACGAGCCACTACGAGAAAGCTAAAGAGTCCATGGCAAAGATCGTCGTTGTTACATCCGGAAAGGGGGGGGTTGGTAAAACAACAACAACAGCCGCCCTTGGGGCCGCCTTGGCACGAAGTGGGCAAAATGTGGCGGTAGTCGACTTTGATGTCGGGCTTCGTAATCTGGACCTCATCATGGGCGTTGAACGCCGGGTCGTGTTCGACCTCATCAATGTCATTCAGGGCGAAGCCACACTGAATCAGGCTCTCATCCGTGATAAACGCTGCGATACCCTCTCCATTCTGCCGGCCTCCCAAACCCGCGATAAGGATGCTCTAACGAGTGAAGGCGTGGAGCGGGTGATGAACGAGCTGCGGGAGCGTTTCGACTGGATCCTCTGTGACAGCCCTGCCGGTATTGAACGTGGTGCCCGCTTGGCCATGCACCATGCTGACCATGCCGTGATTGTCACCAACCCTGAAGTCAGCTCTGTCCGTGATTCAGATCGTATCATCGGTATGCTCGACAGCCAGACGGCCCGTGCCCAAAAGGGTGAGACAGTCGAAAAACATCTGCTCGTAACACGCTATGACCCGAGCCGTGCTTCCCGCGGGGAAATGCTGAGTGTTGAGGATGTCGTCGGTATTCTCTCCCTGCCCCTGCTTGGCATCGTGCCCGAGAGTGAAGACGTTCTCAAAGCTTCCAACGTCGGTGCCCCTGTCACTTTTGCATCACCGGAGAGTGTCCCCGCTCTTGCCTATTTCGAGGCCGTGGACCGTCTGGAAGGCAAAGACATCCCCGTCACAATTCCGACAGAGAAACGTGGTCTATTCGACCGCATCTTCAAGAAGAGGGGCTCATGAGTTTTCTGGACAGCTTTTTTTCCCGGAAACGCTCCGAGGCAAGCAGCAATGTGGCGCGGGACCGGCTACAGATTCTTCTGGCGCATGAACGGCAGGCTCAGGAGGGGGGAGACTCAACCCTCCTGCGTACTCTCCATGCTGAAATCCTCGAGGTTCTGGCACGTCATGTCTCCATTGATGAGGACAACGTGCAAATTAAGATGGACCGAGGACAGAAATGTTCCAAGCTGGAAATCGATATTCAGGTGCCGCAGAGTGGCCTAAGGGCCCAGGTGTCCACCGTGACGCCTATCGAAGAACTCTAACTCACCTTTCCCCTCCCTAGCCAGGCCCTGAGCGGGGCCCGCCCCGCTATCGGCCTTTATGCTTTGAGGGGCCATTACTGAACTACCAACATAGTTCCTCATGAGTTGGTGTCATGCCTGTCTATGATGACTAGCATAATGGCGTCGTCTACTTTGTTTTTACTATTCGTTATCGTTTATTTTGTGTTCTGAACAACACACAGATGTGTCTTTCATGCCGCAGTCTGCTCTCTACCCTCTCTATTTCATAGCCAGACAAAACCCCATTCTCTATCAAGCAAACATGTAGTTGTTTTCTATTTTCACTATTTGAGATGGTTCTTACCCAGGAGATCTGCCCTGCGTACAAGATTCCAATCTCATCTGCTGGAAAGTTAGTCCCGATGCGCTCCCTGTTTCTTTCACGCCGCTTCGCTTCCCTGCCCTCCCTGCTTGGAATCGGGCTGGGCTGCATCCCCCTTCTGCCGCTTCAGGCAAATGCCGCAGACAGGGAGCAAACTATCGAACAGACACACAAGTCACATAAAAAGACTACCTCATCTGGAAAGGTCACCAAAAAGCAGGCTGCTGCACCACTTCCGCAGCGACATGTCCGACAGGTACAGGGCGGCACGGAGACCCTCATCGTCACCGGCACACGGGAGATTGGGAAAAAGGCTCGTGATTCCATCGCTCCCGTTGATGTTGTCTCCAGCAAGCAGTTGGCCAGCACCGGTCAACCGACCTTGCGTGATGCCATGCAACTTCTCCTACCCTCTCTTACCGTTCCCACGGGCGGCTTTGATGCGGGTGCCCTGACAGATTCCATCAGTCTGCGGGGGCTGAGTTCCAATGAGACGCTCATCCTCGTCAATGGGCACCGGCGGCATACCACCGCCAACATCTATGCCGATAGCGGCCCGCAGCAAGGCACGACCCCGACCGACATCGACATGATTCCCCTCTCCGCCATCGACCACATCGAGGTGCTGAGAGACGGAGCCTCTGCCCAATACGGGTCAGACGCCATTGCGGGCGTGGTGAACATCATCCTCAAAAAACAGGATCATGGCCTGACGATACGCTCCAACAGCGGCATTACCAGTGATGGCGATGGGTACCAGCAGGGCATCTTCATTGATGGCGGAGCGGCTTTTGCACAGGACCGTGGCTTTATTCATGTCAGTGGAGATCTCGTTCATCAGGATCATAGCTTCCGCTCCGCACCGGACAGCCGGACCGGAACAACAATCAATAAAATCCTGAGTCAGCCAGAACAGACCCGTGAGTCCGTCGCCATCAATGCAGGCTACGACATCACCAACACGCTCCAGCTTTACAGCACAGCTACGTATGCCCACCGCCATGCGGAGGCCTTCCAGAATTACCGCCTACCTTCCTCCCTCTCCAGCACGCCCGGTTATGCCGCCATCTACCCGGACGGCTATTCCCCTCTCCAGACACTGGAAGAAAATGACTTTGAAATCACGGCAGGGCTGAAAGGTCGCCTTGTAGGCTGGCACTGGGACCTTTCCAGCACTTATGGGCGAGATTTCGACAATATCGGCCTGAAGAATGACGCCAACAAAGCCCTGCCTGCTGACGCCTTACAGACGACCTATAAAAAGGTGCAGGGCTTTAATGACACGCAATGGAACAATGAGCTGAACCTGAGTAGAAAGCTCTACCTCTCCTTCTGGCCCCACAGCATCAACATCGCCGGGGGAGCAGGCTACCGTTACGAAGCCTATTCCATTGCTGAAGGCTCCAGTGCCAGCACCTATGGCGGCGGGACCAGCCTGTCCCTTGCCGGGACAAGCCCCCGAAGTGCCGGCAACTCCAACCGTGATGTGGTGTCCGGCTATCTCGACATCTCCACCCATCTGACAAAACACTGGCAGCTGGATATGGCCGGACGGTATGAACATTACACGGATGTCGGCAATACCCAGACCGGTAAGATTTCCACCCGTTATGACGTGTCAAAACGTTTGGCCTTCCGGGCGACCTTCAGCAATGGCTTCCATGCGCCCACTCTGGCGCAGGAGCATTACTCAGCTCTGACCCTCTCCCCGACCGTAGCCCGTGGTCTGGTGGCAGCCACCTCGCCCGGTGCCATTGCCAGCGGTGCCCAGCGTCTGAAGCCGGAACAAAGCACGAATGTGGAAGGCGGCATCATTGCTGAACCCTTCAAAGGGCTGCATGTCACGACTGACTTTTACCAGATCGACCTGCGGGGCCGCATCCTGCCCGGAAACAATCTTTACGGTGTAGAAGCCGCCAATGTTCTGGCCGCCAATGGCATTACGGACCTGCCCGCCAACATCAATAACAACAACCTGTCCACCCAGTGGTTTGCCAATGTGGCCAATACCCGCACGCAGGGTATGGACATGACCATCACCTACACGACAAAACTACGACACGCTGGACATATCGACTGGGATGCAGCCATCAACCTCAACCGCACGAGGCTGCGCCATCAGGCCGTCCGCAGCGATGGCACGCCGGTTCTTAATGCACCAAGCCGAGCCTACATCACCACGGCCTATCCCCGTAGTAAGATCATCTTTGGTGGAACATGGGTATCACCCGCCCATCGCTGGGCCGTGGCTCTGCATGAAATCCGGTACGGGCAAACAACCTCTGCTCTAACCTATTACAAGAACAACAATACCTCGACCGCCTCCACAACCGATTATCTCCAGTTCCATAATAAACCAAAATGGACGACTAATCTTTCGGTAACCTACAACATCACCAAGGTATGGAGTACGACACTAGGCGGGAATAACATCTTCGCCGCCTTCCCAAGCAAGGTTCCCCGTGGAAACCGCTATCTGGGGGCACCCAAATATTACATGAGTACCTCCCAGCTCGGCATCAATGGTGGCTATTACTATCTAGATGTGTCAGCCCGCTTCTAAGAAACGGGCCAGACCTCACATCTCGGCCCATGTCCGCAGCAGGTTGTGATAGACATTGGTCAGACGCAGCACTTCTGCATTCTTGGGGCCGTGGCTCTGGGTCAGAGACATGATGCTCTGATCCAGATCGAACAGAATGGACCTGTGTTCCTGCGAACGAATGACAGACTGTGCCCAGAAGAAAGACCCCCAACGGCTGCCTCGTGTCACGGGGGTAACCGTGTGCAGAGCCGTGGTGGGGTAAACGATCATGTCCCCTGCGGGCAGGCGCACCCTCTTTTCCTCTGATGGCCCATGAAGAACCAGCTCGCCCCCGTCATATTCATCAAGGTCGGAAATAAAGAGCGTGCTGGAGACATCCGTGCGGATGCGCTGCCCCGTGCCGGGAATAGGACGAAGGGCGTTATCGACATGCGCTCCGAAATTCATCCCCACATCATAGCGGTTGAAGAGCGGCGGCACGAGACGCAGGGGCAGCACGGCGCTGTTATAAAGCGGGTTCGTCCCCAGCTTACGCAGCACGAAGGTGGAAAGTTCTTTCCCCAACGGGCTATCTGGGGCGATCTGAAGATTGTTCTTCACGCTGCCAGACTGTGACCCTGCCGTACCTCGGCCATCAACCCACTCCCCCGCTGTCAGACGGGACCGCAAATCAGCCAGTTCTTCTGCCGTGAGAACACCCGGTATATGCAACATCATGAGATCATGCCTTTCAGGCAGGCCCGGCGGCCCCGCCACTTACAGGAAAAGGAGCAGACGGGGCCGCCTGCTCCATGTGAAACCTTCACACCATCATCCACCTGTTTCAAGACCGGCCCTGCCAGATACAAAACCGGTCCCGACATTCAGTAGTCCATCGTCAAACGGCCAAGGAATGTCCGTCCCGGTGCTGGGGTGGCATAGCCGGTAAAAAGGCTGTTGTAGTTCAAGCGATTTGCCAGATTGTACCCGTTGAGGGAGACCTGCCAGTGCCGCCCGAAATGGTGGGAAATGACGGAATCGAAATCAACATTCGCCGGCACCCGGGTCGTGTTGTTATTGTCCAAATACACACCTTGACGCCATGTCAGGCCGCCGCCAATCGTGAAGTTCCACGGCTTACCGGGGAAGGCTTCATAAGCGGACCAGAGTGTCGCCTGATTATGCGGCACATACTGAATCTGATTACGCATCGCCCCACCACCATTGGCGGATGTCTTCGGATCATACAAAGCGTAAGTCGCTGTGACATTCCAACCCGGCAGAATCATACCACCCAGAGAGAGTTCCATCCCCTGGTTGCGCTGCCGGGCACCCGTGTTGATGGTGGAGTTAGAGACCGGATCGGTCGTCAGGGCATTGTCCTTATCCAGCCGGAAGAGCGAGATGGTCGCTCCCAGACGATCATGAAGCAGGCTGAACTTACTGCCAACCTCATAAAGACGGGCACGCTGCGGTTTGGTATCCACTGTTCCCTGAGAGCCCGGACGAACCGGAATGGCCCCGCTGGTCACATACATGCCTGTCGGCGTGGTGGAGCTGGCATAGGTGAAATAGACCGTCTGCCATTTAGTCGGTGTCAGCACGAGGCTAGCCGTCGGGTTGAAGGTGTTCGTCGTCTGCGGGAAGCTTTTATCCGGATTATTCGGCAGTTCAGAGAGGCCGGATGTCCGGTAGTTACTCTGCCAACGATCCCAACGGAACCCGCCCTTGATGGACGCCCATTTCGTCAGCCAAATCTGATCATACAGGAAGATGCCCGTATCAAACCCATAGCCCCGGCTGTCCGGCTTTTTCCCGATACCGGGAATGACGGGCATGGAGTTGGCCTGCCCCGGCACACGGCGCACCATGGCATCCGGCACATTATAGGGGTCAGGATAGAGCATGTTGGCTGTCGGCACGGCCTTCGTGGTCGTCACCCCGGCATAAGTATCCTGATGACGGGAATCATGGACATATTCCATATCAAACCCGGTTACGACCTGATGCCGCAGAAAGCCCGTGTTGAAGTCGGCCTGCAAAGAAGCAACATCCTGAAAAGACCAGCTGTTCTGCTTGTAAGGCAGCGGCACGCTTCCATTGGTGTTACGGGTAATCACCCCGGCACCATAGTCCCCGCTATTCAGCGCATTGACGCATTTCGTGCCGCACTGAACCTTGGAGGCCTCAAAGTCTCGGCTGTACTCACCAAAGCGTAGATCATTATGGAATGTCAGATGGTCGTTGAAGATGTGCTTCAGGCGCAGCGTCTCCATCGTGTCATCCGTGTGGTTGTGGTCCTGCTGCTTGCCGTACCAGTTCTGACGGGGCACGCCATATTCTGAGATGGGCCGCCCATAGGCTGATCCCCGAGCCTGCACGACCGGCATCCCATAATCTGGCACACTATTGTCCGTCTCATGCGTCACCTGCAACATGACCGTCGTCTTTGTGCCCAAACCGAAAGCAATAGACGGTGCAATACCCCAACGATGATCCCAGACATGGTCCCGCCCGACCACATCATTGGAGGCTCCCATCCCTTCCAGACGGAAGGCGGTCGTATCGTTGATGCGTTTGTTCACATCCACCGTGCCACGGAAATAATTCGCAGACCCGCCGCTGAAATCCACATTATAATGGTCATTCACGGTCGGCGTCTTTGTCACGACATTAATGGCACCGCCCGTCGTTCCGTTACCGAATACCTGTGAAGACGGTCCCTTGATGACATTGACCGAATCATAATTGAAGCTGTCACGGGAATAGACACCGAAATCCCTCAGACCATCTTCATAAATGTCGTTCTGTGCCGGGAAGCCACGGATGAGGAACTGGTCCCCATTCAGACCACCAGCCCCTTCCCCGACAGAAGCCGTGATACCGGGAACATTGCGCAGAGCTTCATCCAGCGACTTCACATTCTGCTGTTTGATGAGTTCACGAGGCACCACATCAATCGTCTGCGGTGTATGCATGACATCCTGCGGCATCCGCCCCATGTCATTGCCCGCATGCATCGTATTGAAGGGATGGCCAATCACATGAATGCGTTCCACATGGGTGGCCTGAACACCATTCTGAGCAGCTGTCTGAGATGCCGATGCTCCGGCCTTGTGTGCTTCCTCTGATGTAGCCGAGCTATCCTGATGCAGGACTGTTGTGTCAGCGGCATATGCGCCCCCAGCGACACCTCCCAGTGTCAGAACAGCCGAAGCCGGCTTTAGGCATTGATGGATAAAACGGCTCATATCAAGGTGCTCCACAGCAGAGTAATGCGACCTCCAGAAGGAGAGACACTCAGATAGATGATAATTATTCTCACTTTCAAACGTTAAACGACATATCTAAACGTTTCGTAATGAGATTGTGTCTTAATTGCCACAATTGCCCATATTGAGTTTATCTATCTGTTTTTATTGATTTTTATGTCGCATTTTGCCGTAGGATTATCCTTTATTGAACGGAGCAATCTATCCACAACCAAAATGTGATAGGTAAATACGAACTCAAAGACAGGGCTGTTCTGAAATCTGCTATTCGGAAGCAAGTACCTTCAGGCCGGGTGGAAAGTGCCACCCGGCCTAAAAAGCCTATCAATAATCCATGGTCAGACGGCCAAGGAATGTCCGCCCCGGTGCTGGGGTGGCATAACCGCTGAATAATGTATTGTAATTCAGACGGTTCGCCAGATTGTACCCGTTAAGTGAGACCTGCCAATGCCGCCCGAAATGGTGAGAAACGACCGTGTCAAAATCCACATTCGCCGGTACTTTGGAGCTGTTGTTGTTATCCAGATACACACCTTGACGCCATGTCAGGCCGCCGCCAATTGTGAAGTTCCACGGCTTACCGGCAAAGGCTTCATAAGCAGACCAGAGCGTCGCCTGATTATGCGGCACATACTGAATCTGGTTATACATCCGCCCGCCATTATTGGCAGATGTCTTGGGATCATACAGAGCGTAAGTCGCTGTGACATTCCAACCCGGCAGAATCATACCACCCAGAGAGAGTTCCATCCCCTGGTTGCGCTGCTGGGCACCTGTGTTGATGGTAGAGTTGGAAACAGGGTCCGTCGTCAGAGCATTGTCTTTGTCCAGACGGAAGAGCGAGATAGTCGCTCCTAGACGATCATGAAACAGGCTAAACTTACTGCCAACCTCATAAAGGCGGGCATGTTGTGGCCGATTGTCTATTGCCCCCCCCTTGCCCGGCCGGACTGGCACAGCACCACTGGTGACATACATACCTGTCGGTGTCGTGGAGCTAGCATAGGTAAAGTAAATTGTCTGCCAGTTAGTCGGTGTCAGTACGAGGCTGGCCGTGGGGTTAAAGGTATTCTTCGTCTGTGGAAAATGACGATCCTCATTAGATACGATCTTGTTCTTAGCATTTAAGGTCGTATCCGGGCCGCCTGTTACAGCATACCCACTCTGCCAGCGGTCCCAACGGAATCCACCCTTAATAGACGCCCATTTCGTCAGCCATATCTGGTCATACAGGAAGATACCCGTATCAAACCCATAACCGTGGCTGTCCGGCTTTCTACCCAGCCCGGCAATATACGGCATATTCTTGCTATTCTCTCCCCCCGGAACACGTCTGGCCTCCACATCCGTTACCTCATATGGGTTGGGGGAAAGCAAATTCGCCGCCGGGATGGTCCCTGCATAAACGTCCTGATGACGGGAATCATGGACATATTCCATATCAAACCCGGTCACGACTTGATGCCGCAAGAAACCTGTCTTGAAGTCAGCCTGCAAAGAAGCGACATCCTGAAAAGACCAGCTATTCTGCTTGTAAGGCAGCGGCACACTGTTGCCCGGCGTTGTCCGGTTGACCAACCCTTTGGAGAAATCACCGCCATTGATCGCCTGAACACACCCGGCCCTACACACGACTTTGGAGGCTTCAAAATTACGACTGTACTCGCCAAAGCGTAGGTCATTATGGAATGTCAGATGGTCGTTGAAGATGTGCTTCAGTCGCAGCGTCTCCATCGTATCATCCGTATGGTTGTGGTCCTGCTGCTTGCCGAAGAAGTTATGACGGGGCACGCCATATTCAGACAAGGGACGCCCATAGGCTGATCCCCGAGCCTGCACGACCGGCATCCCAAAATCGGGCACGCTATTGTCAGTCTGGTGCATGACCTGAAGAACGACCGTTGTCTTTGTACCCAGACCAAAAGCAATAGAAGGCGCAATACCCCAACGGTGATCCCAGACATGGTCCCGCCCGACCACATTATTAGAGGCTCCCATCCCCTCCAGACGGAAAGCAGTCTTGTCGTTGATGCGTTTATTCACATCCACCGTGCCACGGAAATAATCCGCAGACCCGCCACTGAAATCCACATTATAATGGTCATTCACGGTCGGCGTCTTTGTCACGACATTGATGGCACCACCCGTCGTCCCGTTACCGAATACCTGTGAAGACGGTCCCTTGATGACATTGACCGAATCATAATTGAAGCTGTCACGAGCATAGACACCAAAGTCACGCAAACCATCTTCGTAAATATCGTTCTGCGCCGGGAAACCACGGATGAGGAACTGATCCCCATTCAGACCACCGGCCCCTTCCCCGACAGAAGCCGTGATGCCGGGAACATTGCGAAGGGCTTCATCCAGCGACTTCACATTCTGCTGCTTGATGAGTTCACGAGGCACCACATCAATCGTCTGCGGTGTATGCATGACATCCTGTGGCATTCGCCCCATGTCGTTGCTGGCATGCATCGTATTAAACGGATGGCCGATAACATGAATACGTTCCACATGCGTGGCCTGAACACCTCGTGCCTGCGCATCACTGGCAGACTGCGCCGAGTTGGTCGTTCCCTGCCCTGCTGCAGGCATGGTCTCTTCCTGTGGGGAAGCAGACGCTGCGCAGGCTCCACCTGCCACACTTCCCAAAGTAAGCGCCGCTGAAACTGGGCGAAGACACTGATGAATAAATCGACTCATGGAACAATCTCTGTCTGAAGAGGAACACGCACGCCCTGAAAGGACAGCAGCCCCATAAATGCGAATAATTCTTAATTTTAACTTTAAGGGTTTCGTTTACCTTCGCTGAGAGACGGTAACTGTGTCAGAAACAACACATTTATTTTAAGTATTTATTTATTTTCTATAGAATCTGGATTGATAATTAGTATTACCGGTTAATATTTCCTAATGGCATAGGCCCCTCTCATACATCCTCATAAAAAAAGCTGCGCCCCTCTCATCAAAGAAGAACGCAGCCAGAAAAACCGTCTTTTATGATGGGTACGATCAATAATCCATGCTCAGCCGCCCAAGGAAGGCACGCCCCGGTGCCGGGGTCACCCGATTTGTGAAGAGTGAGTTGTAATTCAGGCGGTTAGAAAGGTTATACGCATTCAACGAGACAGACCAATGCCGGTTGATGCGATGCGAAATGTAGGAATCAAACTCTACGTTCGCTGGAACCTTCGCCGTATTAGCAAGGTCCAGATACACACCCTGCCGCCATATCAAGCCACCACCAATGGTGAAGTTCCACGGCTTACCGGGGAAGGCTTCATAAGCAGACCAAAGTGTCGCCTGATTATGCGGCACATACTGGATGTTCCGACCACGATTGGCACCAGACATCACCCGTGGGTCATACAGGGCATAAGTGGCTGTCACGTTCCAGCCCGGCAGAATCACACCACCGAGAGACAACTCTAGCCCCTGATTGCGCTCCTTCACACCCGTGGCCAGAATTTGTCCAGCGATTGGGTCCGTGGTCAGAGCATTATTTTTGTCCAACCGGAACAACGAAATCGTGGCACCAAGACGATCATGCAGTAGGCTCATCTTAGAGCCAACCTCATAAAGCTGGGACCGTTCAGGCTGAGTCGCAACCTGCCCATTCACAGGGCGGATTGGCAAAGCACCGTTCGTCACATACATACCCATCGGGGTCGTGGAGCTGGCGTAAGTAAAATAAAAGGTCTGCCAGCTATTGGGGGTAATCAGCAGGCTTGCTGTCGGATTAATGACACCTTTCGTGTCATGATAATCCAAAGCTGCCGAAGGAGCCTTCCCCTGCGGGCCACGTTCAGCCGCACTTTCCTGCCCATCTGCACCCCATGTCTCATACCGGGTCTGCCAGCGGTCCCAGCGCAGCCCACCCTTGGCAGACAGCCACTTCGTAAACCAGATCTGATCGTACAGGAACACCCCCGTATCGAAACCATAGCCATGAGAGTCAGGACGACCCAGACTGTAATTGGTATTCTTCCAGCAATTGCCAGAATCAGCACGGCAAGTTGAATAGCCGTAATTGTCACGCTGCGGATTGTAAGTATTCTGCCACGGGATGGCCCGGTTTGCTCCAACAGCATCATAAGCATATTGCCGCCGGGAATCCTGCACATACTCTATGTCGAACCCGGTCACGACCTGATGCCGCAAGAAGCCCGTATTAAAGTCTGCCTGCAAAGAGGCGACATCCTGAAAAGACCAGCTCGACTGCTTGTACGGCATCGGACCACCATTGAGGCCGATACCCGCTGCCGGATCGACCTTTTTGTAGCCCGGATTATAAATCTGCATTTCCGAACATGATGCATTGGCACATTGTGGTGAAGACGCCGCAAAGTCACGGCTATATTCACCAAAACGCAGATCATTATGGAATGTGAAATGCCGGTTGAAGACATGCTTCAGCCGCAACGTCTCCATCGTGTCATCGCTATTATCATGGTCCTGCGATTTACCGTAAACATTGCTCCGGGACACGCCAAAAGACGATTTTTCCGTGATTGGATGGCCATTAACAACCGGCACACCATAATCCGGCACATTGCGGGATGTCTGATGCATGACCTGAAGAACAACGGTTGTTTTTGTCCCGATACCAAAGGAGATGGACGGCGCAATACCCCAGCGGTGGGAATAGACATAATCACGCCCCACAACCTCGTTGGAGTTCGCCATCCCTTCCAAACGGAACGCTGATGTATCGCCGAGGCGTTTATTTACATCTACGACACCACGATAGAAATTGCCCGACCCGCCACTAAAGTCAGCCCCATAATGATCACGCAATGTCGGAGCTTTGGTGATGATATTGATTGCACCACCCGTCGTACCATTTCCGAAGACTTCCGATGACGGTCCCTTGATAACATTGACGGAATCCTGAAAGAAGCTGTCACGAGTATAAACACCGAAATCCCGCAAGCCATCTTCATAAATATCGTTCTGAGCGGGAAAGCCACGGATGAGGAACTGGTCACCGCTCATGCCACCAGCCCCTTCCCCGACCGAGGAGGTAATGCCGGGAACATTCTTCAACGCTTCATCAAGCGACTTCGCATTCTGCTGCTTGATTAATTCCCGTGGTACGACATCAATCGTTTGTGCCGTATGCATGACATCCTGCGGCATACGGCCCATGTCGTTGCTGGCATGCATCGTATTGAACGGATGGCCAATAACGTGAATCTGCTCGACACCCTTGGCCTGAACACCCTTCCCTCCATCCGTATCCTCGGCAAGTGCCGTTGTATCCTGAGCAACATTCACTGCAGCTCCCGGCTCAGCATGAGCCCCTCCAACGACACCCCCCAATGTCAAAGCTGCTGATAACGGCTTAAGACCACTACGGATAAAACGACTCATGAACCCCACCTAAGAAAGACATTGCTGGGGCCAGCTAAGTGATAATCATTATCATTATATACTAAAGTTTAATTTAACGATTGTAGAACCACGCCCTTTATCCCGCTACAATCGGCTATAATTCCCCATTCTCCGCCACATTCAGTCAAAGCAATGAATGAATAAACCAGTTAATTTTATTAAATGAAATAGTTTTACCTATAACAAACTATTATGTCATTCCTGCTCAAACGCACGGGGGTGGCACAGCCTGACCAGATGGCGGCGGCAAAGCAGATCATCAGGCGTACCACTCTGCTTGCAGGCCAACTCCAACTCCTGCGTTGCCTGTGCTGCCTGAGACAAAGCCACCGGTGACCACCGCCTCATCCCTGCCAAGAACGCATCCTTACGGCGGAAGAAGACGGGCGGTTTCAGCATACCCATCGCCTCCTGCCGAGAGTGCCCGTCCCGCACCAGAAGGGCAGCCTGTTGGAACCGCTCCAGCACGGACAATGTCACACGGGCAAAGGCTACAGGGTTAGCCCCATCTCCCATAGCCCTCTCAAAAGCCCGGTCTGCCTCCAGCCGGTTCCCCGCCAGAGCCGCATAAACGGCATCATCTAATGAGGCCTGCCCAGAATCCCCCACACAAGCCTGCACATCCTCCACACTCAATGTGCCACCGGGTTCGCCGTACAAGCGCAGTTTCTCAACTTCACCACGGACCAAGGCCCGGTCATTACCCAGATGCTCCAGAAGCCACGTCATACCGTCACGATCCATGCGGATTCTGTCCTCTGCCAGAATGTCCACCACCGTGCGGGACAAAGAGCGTCCCTCTTCCGGATAGCAGCCAATGGAGGCCACATTCTTATCTTTTTCTGCAAACTGCCTCAGTTTGGAACGAGCACCCAATCCCTGCCCTTCCAAAACAATCAGCGTATCACTCTGATGCCCCAGAACCGTCTTTAGCGTGCCAAGGGCACCATCCTGCACCCCACGCAACCAGACAACGCGCCGCCCACCTGTCAGAGAAAGGGCGAGAGCCTCCTCCTCCAACCTGTCCTGCTCTTCAGCTTCCAGACGAGCCAGCCGAAACGGATCATCCAGATCACCCAACACGGTTAAGACGGCCTCTTTCGCCCGTTCACGAATCAGGCCGCCATCATCCCCATGAAGAAGAATCACACGCCAGCTGCCAGCATCTTTTAGTGTCTGTCTAACAGCCTGCGCCGTGATCTTCACAGACCGTTATCCTCTTCCTCCTCCAGATTCCGACTATCTTCCCCGGTCCGGGTGGAGGCATTGTTACTGCTACGGCCTGTTGCATTGGCTGGGAAGCCATCAACACCAAGATATCGCAGATCGGTCCGCTGCGTACCGGGCAGACGGTCCAGATAAGGGTTACGCCCCGGACGAATGGACTTCTCCGTCCCTAACGACTGATGCGCCCGGAACCACACCGCAACCTGCATGGTGATCTCATGCGCCAGACTTTCCCCAATCCGCTTGTACAGTGTCTCGTTATTAAGCGTCTCGGCGAAATACTGCTCGATATTCATATTGTAGCCATCCAGCGTCCGCGCATAGCCCTGCGCCAGCACAGTATTGGCATCCCCTACACGATAGAGACGCCAATCCGCCCAACCAACACCACGGGTACGACCCGATGTATTGTCCTGATGGATATCAATCGATTCAAGCGAGGCCGTAGCACTCACCTGCAAGATGTAACCCTCTGGGCGTTCCGGCCCATCACCTGCCATTTCTTTCTGCAGGCCAAGGCGTAACTCCTGACCGAAACGGGTCGGAATGTTCGCTACGTAAACATCCTTCAGCTGATTGCTGACGGCTGCATCCTTCTGCCCCGCCTGCTTGCCATAAAGAGGCTGGAAGCCGCACGCCCCCAGACTGGCAAGCCCGGCTCCGGCGAACAGAACGCCAAGGCTCCAGCGGACCACCTTCCCCATCCGGGAAATATTGCTCATCCAGCCTCTCACGCTCAGCCTGCCACCACGAAATTGACGATCCGGTTAGGCACATGAATCTCCTTAACGATCCGCTTGCCCTCCAATGCTTTCGCCACATTCGGCTCCGCTTTGGCCTGTGCCAATACGGCATCTTTCGCTTCATCTGGAGCACATGTGATGGTGCCACGCAGCTTTCCAAGAACCTGCACGGCGATGGTCACTTTCTTGACAGCCAATAGACTTTCATCAGCTTCCGGCCAGCTCCGTTCCACCACCATCGGGCCTTCCGGCTCCAGAAGCAGCATCAGCTCCTCAGCCAGATGCGGCATCATGGGGGAAACCAGCATAGCTAACACATAAGCCGCTTCACGACGGGCAGCAGACAGACCTTCACCATCCTTGCCCTCAGCCTCACCCAGTGCAGATGACAGCTCATGCAGACGGGCCACAGCCACGTTTGGGGTGAATCCTTCCAGAGCTTCCGTAACGGCAGCAATGGTGCGATGCGTCACCTGACGAAGCTCTTCCCCGGCAGCACCATGAGCCGCATCAGCCTTGTCCTTCACCGCCACAGCCTGCACCTGCCGGTAGAGACGCTGCATGAAACGGCCAGACGCCGCCACGCCAGCGGCAGTCCATTCCATGTCACGCTCTGGCGGGCTGTCAGACAGCACGAACCAACGGGCCGTGTCAGCCCCGTAACGCTCGATGATCTCTACCGGAGACACCGTATTGCGTTTGGACTTGGACATTTTCTCCGAACGTCCCACCGTAACAGGATTGCCATTATCCTTGCGGACAACCTGCTCCCCACGATGCTCGACCTCTTCGGGATAGAGCCACTGGTTTCCATCACGATAGCTCTCGTGCGTTACCATGCCCTGCGTGAACAGCCCGGCGAATGGCTCGCTGACATCCAGATGACCTGTCTTCTTCATCGCACGGGTAAAGAACCGGGCATAAAGCAGATGCAGGATAGCATGTTCGATGCCACCAATATACTGGTCCACGGCCAGCCAGCCATCAGCAGCCTTGCGGTCGGTCGGTGTTGCTGCCTTCGGAGCCGTAAAGCGGGCAAAATACCATGAGCTGTCCACGAACGTATCGCAGGTATCCGTCTCACGCCGTGCTGCTGCACCGCATTTCGGGCAGGAAACATGCTTCCATGTCGGGTGGTGATCCAGCGGGTTACCCGGCGTGTCGAAACTCACATCTTCCGGCAATGTCACCGGCAGCTGATCTTCTGGCACCGGAACGGCACCACAGGAATCGCAATAGATGATGGGGATCGGGCAGCCCCAGTAACGCTGACGGGAAATCCCCCAGTCACGCAGACGCCAATTGGTCACGCCCTGACCAACGCCCAGCTCCTCCACCCGCTCAATGGCAGCACGGATGGCGTCTTTCGTGGTCTTCCCGCTCAGGAAGCCGGAATTATAAAGCGTTGCCTCGCCCGTGACGGCCTTTTTCCCCACGGTAAAGCTGGCTTCATCCTCACCCGCAGGCAACAGGACGGAAGGAACATCCAGACCATATTTACGGGCGAAGTCCAGATCACGTTGATCCCCACAGGGGCAACCGAACACAGCACCCGTGCCATATTCCGTCAGAACAAAATTAGCGATCCAGACCGGAGCCGTCTGTTCCGGATTCAGCGGGTTCACTACACGCAGGCCGGTATCGAAGCCACGCTTCTCCATCGTACTCAGAGCTTCTTCAGACGTGCCAACACGCTGGCATTCCTCAACAAAGCTCTGTGCTTCCGGATTACCCGCCGCAATCTTGCGGGCCAACGGATGGTCCGCCGCAATACCAATGAAGCTCAGCCCGAACAGCGTATCAGGACGTGTGGTAAAGACCTCGGTGGAATCTTCATCCACGTCATAACCCTGCGGCGGGTTATGCAGGCTGAAACGGACCTTCGCCCCCTCGGAACGGCCAATCCAGCGTTCCTGCATGGTGCGGACACGCTCAGGCCATTTATCAAGGTCCTTCAGCCCTTCCAGCAGAGGCTCGGCAAAATCGGTAATCTTCAGGAACCACTGGGAGAGTGTCTTCTTCTCCACCAGCGCACCAGACCGCCAGCCTCGCCCATCAACTACCTGCTCATTGGCAAGGACAGTCTGGTCCACAGGGTCCCAGTTAACAGATGAATCACGCCGTTCCACCAACCCGGCAGCCAGCATATCGAGAAACAGCTTCTGCTGCTGGCCGTAATAATCCGGCAGACAGGTGGCGATCTCACGCTTCCAGTCCAGCGAGAAACCGAGCCGCTGGAGCGTCCCCCGCATAGTAGAAATATTCTGGAGCGTCCACTTACCCGGATGCACACCCCGTTCCCGGGCAGCATTTTCTGCGGGCAGGCCGAAAGCATCCCAGCCCATCGGGTGCATCACGGCATAGCCACGTGCCCGCTTATACCGGGCAACAACATCACCCAGCGTGTAGTTGCGTACATGCCCTACATGCAGCTGCCCCGAAGGATAGGGGAACATTTCCAGAACATAATATTTTGGCTTATCGGCAGGAGGAACATCCGGAACATGGAAAATATCGGCATCCGCCCACCGGGCCTGCCAGTGAGGCTCACGGGCATGGAAGTCGAAATTGGAAGAATCAGAAATGTTATTAGCTGTCATGTCACTCATTGGATTATCTTATTTCCCACCGCCATTCTCGGCCCGCAGCTGACGGGCACGCTCCAGAATACGGGCCGTAATGTCTGCTGCCGTGTTAGGGGCAGCAGGTGTATCTTCCCACTCTCCCCCATTGATACGTGTCTGACGGAAGACACTCAGGCGAATGGCATCCGAACGCAGGCGGCGATCCAGCACATAGGCAGCAATCTTAAAACGCTCATCCTGCGCCCCCGGGGGCTGGTACCAGTCTGTCAGGATGACACCACCCTGTGCATCGGCAGAGGCCATGGGCATGAAGGAAAGCGTATCAATCGCCCCACGCCAAAGATAGGCATTCACCCCACCACGAAGCTGATCGTCACCACCCTGTGCGCCACGGTCCACACCAAGAAGGTGGTTACGAGGCAGTGTCAGCGAAGATGGGTCACGTGGCTTTCCGCCACAACCAGCCAATCCTCCAACAGTCATCACCGCCAGCAGCGACAGCACCATAGGACGACGTAGACCGTACCAGAGGACAGAAGAACGGGATACTGGGCGTGATGATGAAAGGAACATGGGCAAACCTGCAAAGGCCGTGCCAGGGCCGGTCTTAAACAAGGCTTCCAGCATGGCAGGGGTGGAAGCATCAACTGTCAGAACAATTCCTTCTTATCGTGTTCCCCCTCACAGGCCAAGGGACATGGTACGGTGACAGGCTTGCGAAAGTGTAAAAAAAACGCTAGCTAGATGCTGCGTGTCCACGTAGCTCAGCAGGATAGAGCACAGGATTCCTAATCGTAATTGGGCACCGGGATGGCAAACCGCCCGGTGAATTCGCTCAAAGTCGGGGAACGCTAACGCCGTTTTCGGCCAGGCCAATCCCGAGCCAAGCCCGCCCTCACATGGGCGGGAAGGTGTAGAGACTGTACGGGCGACACCATGGCAGGCAAAAGCCTGTGGTGAAGAGACAGTCCAGACCACGAACGACACCTCTGCTATCAAGAGGCGGCGGCGGTGAAAACCGAAGTGGTATGAATCCTGGGGTCGAGGGTTCGAATCCCCCCGTGGACACCACACGGAACGCCGATAGGACAGACCAGAATGACCCAGCGAGACACGGAGACCCTGCGCGCTTTCCAGAAATGGTTTCTCTCTCTCTCCGGTCCCGGCTTGATGCGTATACCCCTCCATCAACCAATTTCTCAAAAGGACGGAGTGGTTGCCATCACCCTTTACCGGCGTAACGGCTATCAGGCAGAACTTTGCTATATCCCTCAGGGAAGGGAATACACTTTCGCCTTTCCTAAGGAGCAATCCGCAATCATGGCGTTCCTTGGTGGCTCATTTGACTGTGATACATCCACAGTACCCAACTTTATTGAAACACATGGGCGTGATCTGGTGCCAGACCGACTCCTAGAACAGAAGGAGATCGACCCCCATGAACCGCAGCTAGAGCAGGCACACCCAGCTATGAAAATGGCCGAAGAGCTACGCACCATAGACCTCACAGATGGCGACAAAGCCCGTGTAACCTTCTTTTCCCCCAAGGGGGATGGTGTTGTTCTGGTGTGTAGCTTTTATGAAAACGACACCAATCTCAGCAGTATGAATTATCTCCACATGATATCCGAGAAGTGTAGCAATTCCTCTGGAGATTCTTAAAACGTTCATTTATATTTACTTAATCTTGCCTGCCACAGCATAGTCTAAGGATTCCTTGCATCATGGCCGATTCCTACACCTACGACCCCTATTACGATAGACTTTACGCCCTAAATTCCGCTCCTAAAGGGTGGCATAAGGTCACCAATGGTGGCACAAACAGCTCTTACACAAAAAACACTTACGTCAGTGGTACTAACTTACTTGGCGAGAACAGCCTCTTTTATCAGTACAACGACCCCATAAATAATGGTATCGCCGTTAATGGTGGTTCCATAGCTATTATCGGCTCAAAGGGCTTACTTACTGGTGGTACGGCACTCTACAATGCTTCAATCGAAGCACTCGGTAGCGGTGTCATCTCCCGCGGAATTGTTGGCTCATCTGGAGCTATCTTTGCTGGGGGCGTTACCGCCAAGACCTATGGGGCTTACGTCAGTGGCGGTGGTACTGCGTTGGATCCTGTTGTTGGCTCCGCTGGTTATGCACTCGCAGGCGGTGGCGCAGCTGACTTCGTCGTTAAGGGCTACGCAGTAGACGGATCTGGTGGGCTGATTAGTGGTGGGACATTCAACCCGGGCAGCCTTTACGGTATCGGTAATGGAGGAACAGGAAGCGGCGGCACCATCTTTGGTAGTCAGGCTGTCTTCTCCGGTGGCCTTTCCAAAGATCTGCTGTTCACAGACAGCAAGGCAGTCCAGCTGGTTGTCAGTAACGGTCTGTCCTCACGGTCCACCATATTGGGTGGTACGCTCCTCAACTCTGGCGGAACCACGTCTGGTGCCGTCATTAAAAATGGCGGGACAATCCGAGTTGCTGGTGGAACATATTTCAGCTGGCTTAACGCCAACTACCAGCAGGTCTATGGTGGTTACGGTCTTGGCTCCTCGTATGATGATATCATCTCATCCGGTGCGACCGAACTTGTCTATAGCGATGGGGCTGTAACACGCTCCATTCTCTCAAGCGGGGCACAGGGCACGATTTTCAATGGCGGTACGAGCCTGTCTCCCACCATTGCAGGTGGCACAGAAACCGTCAGCTCTGGCGGGAGTCTTCTCAACGGGGCTATTAACAATAACGGTACTGTCTTTGTTGGCTCGAGTGGCTATGTTTCTGGCCTGAGTGCCAGCCGGGGCTATGCTGAAATTCAGTCCGGTGGTGTTGGATCCGAATTTGTCGCTAATAATGGCGGGACCATCCAGATTGATAATGGCGGTAGTGCTAGTCACCTCACTGTAAATAATGGTGGTACTCTGTCGCTTCTCTCCGGCGGTAGCATCATAAACGGTGCTACCATCATCGCCAATTCGACTGACAATGTCGTCTTCTCGTCTGGAGGAGTCGTAGACTACATCGTGGCCAGTGGTGGGACGTCAGTCATCACGTCGGGTGCCACAATTCTTAACAACACTGTTTATGCTGTTGGCAGTGGTACAGCTCTTCTCTCGGGCTCGGGGGTTAGCGTCGGAACTGCCCTGGCCGGAACAGACCCCAATAACTCCAATGCCCGCGGCGGTACAGTTGCTATCAGCAATGGGGGAGCCGTATCCTCCGCAACAGCACAGCCAGCGGGTGCTGTCATCCTCGGTTCAGGGGGAACAATTGGTGGGTCCCTCTCCATCGTAGGTGGTACGGGTAGCCTCATGTCCGGCGGCCTGATTGATACCTCCATACCGCTGCAAGTCTCCGCTGGCGCTGTATCTGTAACAGCAGGATCTTGGTGGGGCGCACAAACAACGACATCAGCTGTTGGTGGGTATCTCTACGTCGATTCTGGCTACAGTTTCAAAGAAATTGATCTCGCCTCCCAGGGAACAGCTACCATTAATGGTGCCATTGTCAGCGGCATGAGCATGGCCTCTAACGCTGTTAACACCATTACCGGCGGTGGTACTGTGCTGTCTATTACAGCCTCGGGTGGAACAAACAGCATCGGTGGAACAAACAGTGCCGGCAGTAAGTCCATCGCATTCACCCTCAATGCGACGGGCGGGACAAATATTGTCTCCAGTGGGGGAAGCATAGGGACTCTCAGTGCGACGGGCGGAACAAACAATATTCTCGCTGGTGCCACCGTTACGTCTCTTACGGCCTCAAATGCGACAAACAGCGTCTCCAATACGGCCGTTGTAGGCAGCCTCAATGCGACGGGGGGGACAAATATTGTCTCCAGCGCAGCTGTCCTCCAACTCAACGCTACGAGTGCAACAAACATCCTTGCCTCTAAAGCACTCGTCCAAGACTTCAACGCTATTGGCGGCGCAAACACCATTGCCTCCGGTGCGCGTGTTCTCAACACGCTCAGCGCAAGCCAGGGAGCCTCTCTCTCCATTGCCAGCGGTGCTACCGTGATGCATGTCACGCTCGATAGCGTCAATGCAGACATCCCCCAGGGTGGGGCAGGCATTCAGACCCTTTCCGCTGTCAATGGGGCGACGAGCATCATCAACTCCGGTGCTAACCTCAACAGCGTGTTCCTCTCATCTGGTAATGCGACTGTCGCCTCTGGTGCCTTCATCAGCCGCCTGACCATTATGAGCGGGGCTTCTGGCGTTCTGAACTCCGGGGCATCTGTCCAGCACATCGATGTGGCTAATGGCGGATGGGTCAGCGGGGCGCGTGTTGCCAATAACAGCGAACTGGCTGTGTCTTCTGGCGGAACGGCCATACAGACCCTCGTCACATATGACTCGGGCACTGGGCAGCACGTTTCCAGCCCCTACACCATGGTTCAGTCCGGCGGTACGGTATCCGGTGCTACGATTGCCGGCGCACCAGATGGTGCTGGAACGAACAATCTGGGTGGCCTGTTGACCATTGCCTCCGGTGCTGTACTCGTCGACACCTCCATGGGCTACAACGCTCGTATCCGTGTTGATGGCCTGAAATATAGCAACTCTGGTAGCGTCAGCCTCAAACAGGGAATCCTGACAGTCTCAGAAAACGGCCAAACCTGGCAGATCAACCTGACAGGTAACTACGAAGCCAACGGGTTCATCCTCAATGATGACGGGAACGGCAACACCATCGTTGTTTACCAGAAGTGCTTCCTTGCTGGCAGCATGATCCGTACCCCCAAGGGTGAGAAGGCTGTGGAGCGGCTGCGTAAGGGCGAACAGATCTGCGTCTTTGCAGATGGAAAAGAAGATGTTCGTGAGATTACGGCTGTCATCCAGCGTCGTGCCCGTGTGAACACCTCTCAGCCTGAGGATATGGCTGGTTGGTCCGTCATCGTGGCAAAAGACGCCTTTGGCGAGGGTCTGCCCAATAAGGACCTCTCTGTCACACCGGAACATTGCTTCTATTTCGAAGGACGCTTCGTTCCTGCTCGTATGCTCGTCAATGGCACATCGATCCGCTACGATCACAGCCAAGTAGAGTATGACTACTATCATGTGCAGACAGCACCTCATTCTATTATCTGGGCCAATGATGTTCTGACGGAAAGCTGGCTGGATACGGATGAGGAACAACTCTACAAACCGGAAAGTTCCTCGGAAGACGTCCTGAGCCTGGCAGATCGTCAGCAGCTCAACTGGAACGAGCATGCTGCGGCACCGCTTGATGTGTCTCAGGCCTTCGTGAAGCCGCTTCATGAACGTCTCGCTGCACGAGCCGTTGAACTGGGCATCACAAAGGCCGAGACGGCTGCTGATGTGTCCCATGATGGCATGACGGCAGACCCGGCACCTTACATCCGGTTGGAAGATGGGCGGACCATCCGTCCCCAGCGGCATGAAGCAGGCCGTTATATCTTCTCTCTGCCTGCCCATGCCCGCCGTGTCATACTGGGTTCCCGGACATTCCGTCCTTCCGAGAATATCGGGCCGCATATGGATGACCGGCGTGAACTCGGTATGCTAGTCGGCCAGGTGTCTGTCTGGGCTGGTGGTCGTGAGTACGTCATGACCCGTCATCTGACAGAAAAGCACCTGAAGGGCTGGGATGTCATTGAAGCTGGCCCTCATCGTTGGACGCAGGGAGAAGCAGAACTCCTCCTGCATGATGCTCCGTCCGCTAATGTCGGCCAGAACATGGTCAGCATCGAAGTACAGGCTGGCGGTCCTTACCGGCAGGCTTAAAACCTGCCTCCAAGGGAACAGAACTGTTCCCTTGGAAGCTGAAACGTCATAGGCTGTTCCATCTCTTCCCAATGCAGGACTGATGGCAGCCCATGACGACAGCCCTTTTCCTGACAATTATAGAAGCCATCCTGCCCATACTGGTTACACTTGGGTTGGGCTATCTGGCTGCATGGCGCAGGGACTTCGACTCCCATCAAGCTGGTGTTCTCATCCGGCTTGTTATGCTCTACGCCCTACCACTGGCTCTTCTGGCCTCTATTCTCAGCACACCACGAGAGCGAGTGCTTTCAGCCGGACCGCTAGCAGGCTTAATCCTCATAGCCATGCTCGGCGTCTATTGTGTCCTCTTCGCCATTCTTCGTTGGGGGATAGGGCGCAGGCAAGGTGAAGCCGCCCTCATCACCATGACCGTGACTGGCCCGTCTGTTCCCTTTATTGGGATTCCTGTTCTTGGGCAGCTCTTCGGCCCTACCAGTGCCGTACCTATCTCAGTAGCATCTCTCATCATGAATCTGTGTCAGATTCCTTTGACACTCATCCTGATGAACCACGATCAGCAACGCCAGCAGCGTCAGAATGATGAGACAAAGCCCACATGGCAGGCCACATTACGGGAGCTGAGTGGCCATCTCCTTCATTCCTGCAAAGAGCCTGTTGTCTGGGTTCCCATGCTGGCCTTCCTAATGGTACTGGCCAATATCCACCTTCCTCTGCCGCTCAAAAGCTCCCTCCAGCTTCTGGGCCATGCCACAGGGGGAACGGCACTCTTTGCCTCTGGTGTGGTCCTCTGTGCCCGGCAAGTCCGATTCAGCCTGCCTGTTGGCCTTATGGTTCTAGGAAGGAATATCCTCATCCCGCTTGGCGTCTGTGCGCTGGCTTTCCTCTGGCACCTCCCCGCCCTGACTATGCAGCAAGGGGTCCTCGCCATGGCCATGCCCAGTGCCGCCATGAATGTCATCCTCGCCATGCGCTATCACATGATGGAGCGCGAAATCGCTTCAGTCCTTTTTTTCGGCACGATCAGCTCCATATTGACTCTGGCATTCTTCATCTGGCTGACAAACGCATGACACACTCTCCCTCATTCCCGTCCTTCCTTTTTGTCTGCACCGGCAATATCTGCCGCTCTCCCTTGGCCGAACTCGCCATGCGGCGAGAGGCTGAACAACGAGGTCTGACGGTAGATATTGATTCCGCAGGGACAGGAAACTGGCACGAAGGCGACCGGCCAGACCCACGCGCCCGTGCCACAGCACGGCGTCATGGTCTGGATGGCAACCCTTTACGGGCACGTCAGGTCAGAACTATGGATTTTGACCGGTTCGACCATATCATCGCCCTGGACCGGTCTCACCTTGCCGCCCTGAAAAAGCTTCAACCTTTTGGTAGCAAGGCCCATGTCAGCCTTCTGTTAGACCACGTTCCGGGTCAGCAAGGGCGAGATGTCGTTGACCCCTATTATGGTTCTGAAGATGGCTTTGAAACCACATGGCGGGATGTCGAAGCAGGCTGCAAAGCCTTGGCTACCCGTTATCTGGACACACCGTCTTCACGCTGAGTGATAACCGGAACCTGCCTTAAAACCGGCTATCTTCTTTTTTCTGAAAGTATGCATCATGACTGCATCATCTTGGACAAAACAGCATCTTCTTCTGCTGGAGCCTCTTCCAGAACCCACACTGGCCGCACTGGCAGATCATTTCATCATCCACTCTTTCACCAATATGGATGATCTGGCGAAGATTGCACCGGATATTCGGGCCATCGCTACGGGAGGCTCCTACGGTGTTGCCCCTGAGGTCATGGCCGCTCTGCCGCATCTGGAGATTATCGCCGTCAACGGGGTTGGGCTGGACAGGATCGACCTTACAGAAGCCAAAAAGCGACATATCCGGGTTACCGTCACCACGGATATTTCCACCAACGATGTCGCCGATATGGCCATGCTCCTCCTGCTGGCTCTAAAGCGCAATCTCAGATCGAATGAACAGTTTCTGCTTGATGGCAACTGGGCGACTGGAAAACTGCCCCCTCTGGCCCATTCTCTCAATGGTCGAAAGCTGGGCATTGCCGGTTTTGGCCGCATCGGTCAGGCCGTCGCACGACGGGCACAGGCCAGTGATATGGAGGTTGCCTACTTTAACCCCCATCCTCGGGAAGGTAGTTCCCTGACATTTGTGCCTGACCTCAAAGAACTGGCCGCTTGGGCAGATGTCCTCATCATCACGCTTCCCGCCACAGCTGCGACAAAACATATCATCAATGCCGACATACTGGCAGCACTCGGTAAGGATGGTGTGTTAATCAACACAGCCCGAGGCAGCGTTATCGATGAAGAAGCCCTTCTGGCAGCTCTGAAAAGCAAAAGCATTGCCGGAGCCGGGCTTGATGTCTTCCAGAACGAACCAACAATCAATCCAGCCTTCCTAACGCTGGATAATGTTGTTCTCCAGCCGCATCAGGCATCTGCCACGATAGAAACACGGTTGGCCATGGGGCAGAATATCATCGACAATCTGCTGGCCCATTTCAGCGGGAAGCCCCTGCTCACACCGGCTTGCTAATAAGCCTCTAAACGCATGACAGCCCGGAACACCTCATACAAGAGTGTTCCGGGCTGTCTATCATCTAGCCTGCCGTAACAGGAATAATCAGAACCATTCCTTACGATTCTTGACGTACGTCATGTAAAAATCCTCATCGGATTTTGTCATGTAGATAATGCCTTCAATGAAGGCAATACCCGCGATGATAAAGCTTGGAAGCCCCAAAAGGATAATCCCGAACACTGTCACCAGCAGCATGATGATACCAGCGCGGTTGTAACCCAGATAAAATTTGTGGACACCCAACCCGCCAAAAAAGAGTGCCAACAGCCCAGCAACCATTTTTGACTTTCCGCCAATCTCATCAAAAGCGTTCCCCAATCCCCCTTGCCGAGCTGTCGGAACTACAAAGATGGACTGGGCCTCATCATCCTGCACTTCAAAATCAACCGCAGTGCCATTACGCAGCAAAGCACCGTCAGACCCGAAGCTGATACCCTTGAAAGAGTAACGCTTGCCGTCATCCCCACTAATAATGCCCTCACCTTGCTTCACGTCGTAATTCAGAATGGTCCCACGCATCTCATCTCTCCATCTCTACTGAGAAAATCGAGGGTAAAAGAGAAATGACCAGACATAAAGCAACATTTCCGTCAAACATCATTGGGCAGGCATAAAATGCACCAGCCTGCAACCGATGCGCTCTATTCGGCAAACTGTTCCGCAATAATCCGTTCGGACAGGCTGTGATCCGGATCGAACAGAAGCGTTACTTTCTTCTCATTATCCAACCGGACAACCACTTCATCCACATCACGGATTTCCTCCGGCCCTGCAACAGCCGAGGCCGGACGCTTCTCTGTTTCAGACAGGGTAAAACGAACCGTCACCCCTGCGGGCAGAAGGGCACCCCGCCAATGCCGGGGATGAAAGGGAGATATGGGTGTCAGAGACAAAAGCTCCGCCCCCAAAGGAATGATCGGCCCATGAGCCGAACGATTGTACGCCGTTGAACCTGCCGGGGTCGATAGAATGATACCATCGCAGGTCAGACGGGGCATACGCATCCGACCATCAATCTCAATACCTATATGCACCGTCTGACGGGTTTCCCGGTACAGGAAGACATCATTAAAGCCAATGCCCTCATGTATCTCCCCAGATTTGGTCCGTGCCCACATATGCAAAGGAGCAATTTCCGTATGCTGGGCATAGGCCAAACGTTGCGGAAGATGATCTTCTTTCGGGTTATTCATGAGGAACCCGATCGTCCCGTAATTCATGCCAAAAACAGGGAGATCACTACCACAGATATGCAGTAATGTCTCCAGCATGAATCCATCGCCCCCCAGACACACCAGCACCTCAGCCTGATCCAGCGGCACATTACCGTACCGCCCAGTAAAACGCTTTAGTGCCTCCTGAGCAGCCTCGGTAGGCGCAGCAACGAACGCTATGTTCATACGCCGCCTCAGGGAGCCCCACTTCCCTGCGGCTGAATCACATCATACGCCGCTGAACCGGGATAAGCCCCCTTGCGGACATCCAATGCCGAAGGGCAAACCAGCCTGTCTTTATCATAAAGAGCCAAAACCCAGATTTTCCGCCCATCAAGGCTGAGCAGCCCATGCACTTTCACGTCATTAGACAGACGGACGAAAGGCAGAAGGGACTCCGGCATGACAACATCCCGTCCATCAGAGAACAGAACACCATCACCCGTAATCCGGCTGACCGTGCCTGTAAAAACGGGCACGGGCTTCACGTCATACTGACAGTCTGCGGCCTGAGCCGCCAGAGGCATCAGAGCGGACAGGCCACAAACCAGCACGAAAAAAGCAGAAAACCGGGTGATCATCATAAACCTCAATGTCTGAAGTGGCGCATCCCCGTAAAGACCATGGCGATACCTGCGGCATCAGCAGCATCGATCACTTCCTGATCCCGAATGGACCCACCGGGCTGAATGACAGCCGTAGCCCCTGCTGCAACCACGCTCTCCAGCCCATCGGCAAAGGGGAAGAACGCATCAGAAGCAGCAACGGACCCTTTGGTCAGAGCCTCAGACTCTCCAGCTGCGTGAGCGGCATCTTCACTCTTACGGGCGGCAATCCGTGCGCTGTCCACGCGGGACATCTGCCCGGCACCGATGCCCACCGTAGCCTGATTCTTCACATAGATCACGGCGTTGGATTTCACATGTTTGGCAACACGGAAGGAGAACAGAAGGTCTGCCATTTCCTGCGCCGTCGGCTTACGCTTCGTCACAACCTTCAGCATGTCTTCCGTCACATGCCCATTATCCCGGCTCTGGGCAAGGAACCCGCCAGAAACAGAGCGGAAGGACAGACCCGGTGCCTGAGCATCCGGCACACCACCCGTCAACAGCAGGCGCAGGTTCTTCTTCTTCGCCAGAATGGCCTTCGCCCCTTCATCAGCGTCAGGGGCCACGATCACCTCGGTAAAGATCGCACTGATCTGCTCAGCCGTGGCTTCATCCAGCGTACGGTTCAGGGCCACGATGCCACCAAAGGCGGAAACCGGGTCACAGCGCAGAGCAGCCTTCCATGCCTCCACCAGCGTAGCAGCAGACGCCACACCACACGGGTTGGCATGCTTGACGATCACCACGGTCGGCTCATCAAACTCTGCCACAGCCTCAAAGGCGGCATCTGTGTCATTGAGGTTGTTATAGCTCAGGGCCTTCCCCTGAATCTGCTTGGCCGTAGCCAGACCGGGCCGTGCGCTACCATCCCGATAGAAAGCCGCTGCCTGATGAGGGTTCTCACCATAGCGCAGCAGCTCGTCACGCTGACCGGACAGCGTCAGGACCGGCGGCAGAGCAACCTTGCCCGGCTCGCCATTCTGCTGGGTGAACCATGCGGAAATCATCCCGTCATAAGCTGCCGTATGGGTGTAGGCCGCAGCCGCCCATTCCCGACGTTCGGCCAGTGTCGTACCGCCCTGTTCCAGAGCGGCAAGGAAGCCTGCATACTGGGCAGGGCTTGTCAGAATGGCAACAGACGCAAAGTTCTTGGCAGCCGCTCGCACCATGGCCGGACCACCAATATCAATATTTTCAACACACTGTTCCGCATCAGCCCCTGAGGCCACAGTGGCAGCAAAGGGGTAGAGATTAACGCAGACCAGATCAATCGGCGCAATGCCGTGTTCCTGCATCTGCGCCTTATGCTCTTCCTTGTCCCGCCGGCCAAGAATACCACCATGAATCCAAGGCACCAGTGTCTTGACCCGGCCATCCAGAATCTCGGGGAAACCTGTATGCTCGGACACTTCCTTTACCGGTAGGCCAGCTTCACGCAATGTACGGGCTGAACCACCAGTAGAGAGGATCTCGACATTCCGGGCCACAAGGGCACGAGCCAGATCAACCAGCCCTGTCTTGTCGGAAACAGACAAAAGGGCACGACGGGGAGAAAAGCGTGTATCAGTCATGATTGTGGCATATCCCCCACCTTCCCACTGTGCAAGACAGATTCATGTAATACAGACCGCAAAAAGCCACTTTCTCACCATCTCTGCCTTATCGGGCCACTTTCTCTTCTTTTTCATCCTTGGCCTCAGCCACCATGCGCTGCTCGGTGGCGGCAAGCACGGGCTGCCAGCCCCCGCCCAATGCCCGATAGAGGCTGACAGCGGCCAGTGTCGTCTCCATCCGCAGATCCGCCAACGTCACCTGACTGGAAAGCAGCATGGATTCCGCCCGGTCCACCTCCAGAAACGGCACGGCTCCATCCTCATATTGCAGACGGGCCGCCCTGTAAGCCTTCCGGTTCTGCTGCACCAGTTCCGAAACATGCTGATAGCGGAGCTGAATTTGGGCCAGCCTTGTGATGGCGTCATCCACATCCCGCCATGCATTCAAAACCGTCTGACGATAGGCCAGAGCGGCTTCCTTCTGCTCGGCTTTCTTCAGGGCCAGCGTGCCCCTCAGCCGTCCTCCTTCAAAGATCGGCACATTCACGGTTGGGCCAAGGGTGAAATATTTGGCCGCAGGCATGAAGAAATCCCCTGCCGAAAGGCTCTGCGTCCCCAGATTGCCCGCCAGATTGATATCCGGATAGAACGCCGCCTTCGCTGCCCCCACCTCAGCCGTGGCCGCATGAAGGCGGGCATCCGCCACCATGATGTCCGGCCTGCGCTGCGCCAGACTGGAAGGCACATCCACCCCGACCGAAACAGGCACATCCAGCTGTGACCTGACGGGCAGCAGCTCTTCCTCCAGCGCACGGGGCGGCAGGTCCAGCATGACGCCCATCGTGTTGATCAGGGCTGCCTGCATGTCCCTCAGGGGTGGCAGGGCACTGTCTGTCTGCTCCACCTGCCCACGGGCCTGTGCCACTTCCAGATCATTCGCCGCCCCTTCCTTCTGGCGGGCCAGAACGAGAGCCAGATCATGCCGTACAAGAGCCTGATGCCGTTCCGTCAGGCCTATCTGCGCCTGAACCGCCCTCAGCCTCAGATAGGCCTCCACGAAATCAGCCAGACGGGCCAGCGCAATGCCACGGGCATAGGCCTGCTGCTCGTCCACACGGGCCTTTCCGGCTTCCACAAGGCGACGGATGCGACCAAAAACATCCATGTCCCACGAGGCCGAGCCAATATTGGCATATTGCTCATATTGCAGATTGGACCCCGGTGCAGGCTCGGCCAGTGTCAGAAAGCCCTTCCGACTCTGCTGTGTCCATGTATAAGACCCGGCCCAGTTGAGGCTTGGCACCCCCTCTGCAGCCACGACCTTCAACTGCCCACGGGCCTGAAGCACACGGGTCGCCGCCTGCCGGATATCCAGATTCTCCCGGGAAAGCCGGTCCACCAGCCTGTTCAGGACGGGGTCATGCCATTGCTGCCACCAGCTAACATCCACCGCTGCGGGACCTGTGAAACCACGGTTCCGCTTCTCCCGTGCATCAGCAGCCTTCTGCCATACGGCGGGCTGGTCGGCCTCCTTCGGCGTGTGATAGTCCGGCCCCATCCGCACACATCCACCCAGAGCCAGCAGAACCAGCCCCACCACTCCCTGCCGACCACGAACAGACAGACCTTTCACGCTCATTTGTCCGTCACCGCCCGGTCTGTCCGTATCTGTGCCCTGACCACGGAACTCAGCCCCGTATCCACGGTTGTCTCAACGGAAAAACCCATCCGCAGCAGACGGGCCAGAGGCTGACCCGGCACCAGCGTGATCTTGACGGGCAGACGCTGAACGATCTTGGTAAAATTGCCCGTGGCATTTTCAGGGGCCAAAGGCGCAAAAGCTGCGCCAGACGCAGGCGGAACACTGTCCACGACACCATCCAGATCAATATCATAGGCATCCACATGGATACGGGCTTTCTGGCCGGGGCGCATATGCTGGAGGGCAAGCTCCCGATAGTTCGCTTCAATCCAGAGCTGATCCATCGGGACCACCACCATGAGGGCAGCACCATCCGGCACATAATTGCCGCTCTGCACCGTACGTTCCCCGACCATGCCATCAAAAGGGGCACGGATGGATGTATAAGACAGATTCAGCTCGGCCTGATGCACCCGTGCCTGGTCCACATCCACCTGACGACGGCTGGAATCCTGTCGTGCCTCCAGCACACGGAGCTGCGCCTCTGCCGCATCCCTCTGCGCCTCTGCCGCCTGAAGGGAGGCTGTCAGATCATCCAGACTGGCACGGGTCCGCTCGCCTTCTTCCCGGCTTCCTGCACCATTGAGGGCCAGATGGGCATAACGGCTGGCATTCTGTTTCGCAAAAAGCAGCTGGGCGGAGAGTTGAGCCACACGGGCCTTTGCCTCGGCGATGATGGAAGGCTGACGAGCCACGCTGGCAGCGGCATCCATCACAAGGGCACGGTCATGTGCTTCCACCGCCCGAGCTTGATCCAGTGCCGTCTGGTAGTCCCGTGGGTCCAGCTGCACGAGGATGTCCCCGGCATGAACGGTCTGGTTGTCATCCACCTGAACGGACACGACCTGTCCGGGCACACGGGGCGCGATGACGCTGTAATGCGCCGTCACATAAGCATCATTCGTCCATACATGCGCTGCCGGGACGAAAACGATGACCAGCACACTGATGATGAAGGTGAAAATGATGCCACCAGCCAGCAGGAACGGCCAACGCTTCCGCCTCTTACTGGCCAGTGCCGCACCATCAGCAGGCACCGTCTTCGTACCATCGGCCAGTGGATGGGCCTGTCCTGCCTGCTTCCCTGCCTTCTGTGTCATCCCTGTGTCTCCCGCTTTCATAGTCTGATGCTCTCCTTGCGATGAGCCACTGGCTGGTCAGGTGATGCGGCCCCACGGGGGGCAAAAACGACCCACGGCGGATAGGTCCGCACAGGCACCAGCAGAATGAAGAACATCAGCACCACCAACAGAGCCGCCAGAACGCAGAAAAGGTCCGACAGGGTCAGCACGGCGGCCTGATGATGAAACTGTTCCTTAAGGTAGCCCATGCTCCCCCGGTAACGGGGCCTTCCATCCGGCAGAAGCGGGGTCGGACTCTGGATGAGCGGGCTGCTCCCCTGCACCAGTGAGTACCGGTACTGACCCAGATGATCCGCCAGACGGTCTGAATGGAGACCGCCCCGCCAGCGGCCGACCAGCTCCATCAGCCAGCTTCCGCTGACCATCATGAAAGCACGGGGCATGTTCACCAGCGCCACGGCAAAAGGAGATTCTTCCGCCACCACGGCATTGGTAGACATCAGCAGCAGGGAGGACAGCACCATCACCCCGCCAATCCCCTGAAGGAACTGCCAGACATAGAATTCCGGCCTCTGCCACACGGACGTGACCAGTGAATCCCCACAGCAGGCAATGAACATGCACGCCATGCCGACAAACCCGACAATCCGGCAGTCCACATCCCGCCGGTTGAGCAGATACCCCACCAGCGGGGCAATGGCGATCTCCACGGCGGCAACTTCCAGCGTCACAAGGTAGCTCTGCTCTGGCCGGTATCCCACGACCTTTGTCAGAAACTGCAAGGGCACGGCAGACGCTGAAAGGGACACCACCACAAACAGGCTGATCCCCCCGACCCCGTAAATGTAATTATTCCGGCTGAGCAGCTGGAAGCGGAAGAAGGGTAACGGATGCTTCCATTCATTCCAGATCAGCAGCGGCACGGCCACCAGCCCGATGGCTCCCAGAACACAGATCAGCGGTGAATTGAACCAGTCCAGCCAGTCCCCAAGAGACAGAACGGTCGTCAGACACCATGCAGCAACCGCAAAAAAGAACAGGCCAGAACCATTGAAAATCTGAAGCCGATGATGCTGCGGTTCCATGACGGGCATCCCGTACCAAATCAGCAGCCCTGCCAGTGTCCCCAGCGGGATGGCCTGAAGAAAAATGAACTGCCAGCTCAGCAGGTCCGTCCATAATCCGGCCAGCATCGTTCCGAGATAGGGGAAACAGGTGGAAACCAGCGTATAGGCCACCAGCCCGTAAGCCCGCAGATTGAAAGGCAGTATCTTGAGAATGGAAAACATCAGAAGCGGAATGGCAAAACCACCCGCCAGCCCCTGCACACTCCGCAGGACATAAAGCAGGAATGGCGTCTGGCAAAATGCCATGGGAACGATGCTGCATACGGCCAGTGTCAGCACAAAAAAAGCCCAACGCCGCAGACTGAACGTGATGGCCATCCACGGAGACAGCCCAGCCCCAATGACCTGTGCGGATGTATAGAGACTAACGAACCAGCGGGATGGGTCATGGCTCAGCCCCATACCCCCCATGATGTCATTAAGGCCCTGTGCCGATACCTGTTCGTTCAGTGTCGTCATGATGGCTGTCAGCAACACGCCGGACAAACCAATAATTGACGTCATATGGGCACGAACAGCTTTCAACAATCCCTCCTGACTGAGTAGTCAAAGCTGTATCAGGGAACGAAATGTATTTTAACCGAAAGATCACTTTCCTATGATTATCCGACCAGTCTGTTACTTTAAAACAACAGACCATTCACCTCCCTTCCATCTTGGAGCAGACAATAAAAAAATAGCGGGACACACAGCCGTACTGCATGTCCCGCTACCTCTAGATAGAGAGACCCGAGAGCCTCCCTATCCCATCATAAGCTCGCCTTAGCGCAGGCCCAGAGCCTTGGTCCGCTTGGCAACTTCCTCAGGGGACGCATCGCCAGATGTCAGCCAGGAACCACCGACACACCCAACGGTCGGCAGGGCCAGCCAATCCTTATAAGTGGCTTCAGTGATGCCACCTGTCGGGCAGAAACGCACGCCAAGGTTACCGAACACGGCGGACAGACCCTTGAGGGCCGGAATGCCACCGTTTGTCATGGCCGGAAAGAACTTGAAGCGGCGCAGCCCCAGGTCCAGACCCATCATGATGTCGCTGGCATTGGCCGTGCCGGGCAGGAACGGAATGTCACGCTCCAGCGCACCTTTGGCCAGAGCCGGCGTGATACCGGGGCTGACGATGAACTTTGCACCGGCCTTGATAGCCTTATCCATCTGCTCGGTGTTCAGCACCGTACCGGCACCAACCAGTGCGCCTTCCACCTTGGACATCTCGGAGATGACATCCAGAGCAGCCGGTGTACGCAGTGTCACCTCCAGAGTGGAGATACCGCCAGCGACCAGAGCCTCGGCAATCGGGCGGGCCTTGGCCACATCCTCAACAACCAGAACAGGCATAATCGGGCTGCGGTCCATCACCGCATCCAGTCTCTCGATGTAGCTCATACCTCGGTTCCTTTCTCAACATCATCACCGATTTCTTCAAGCTCACGATCCATCATGAACTGCATCGGTGAAGCACCCTCTTCGGCGGACGGAGCCGCCTCACGCATGAGGGCGAAAAGCTCACGCCCCGTACCGGCTGTCGCACGGTGCGGCTTGGTCGGCGTACGGGATGCCCATTCCTTCTCATCCACCAGAGCTTCCAGCTTGCCGGTGCGGGCACAGACACGGATGACGTCGCCATCACGCACCTTGGCGAGCGGACCACCCACCTGTGCTTCCGGCCCCACATGCACCACAGCTGGAACCTTACCGCTGGCACCAGAGAGACGGCCATCAGTCACCAGTGCGATCTTAAAGCCCTGATCCAGCTCGACACCGAGGGATGGGATCAGGTTGTGCAGCTCTGGCATACCGTTACCACGGGGGCCCTGACCAATGACGACCACCACCACGTCACGATGCAGCTCGCCAGCCTTCTGGGCTTCCTTCACGGCTGTCTGAGACTGGAAGACACGGGCCGGAGCCTCGATGGTCAGCAAGTTATCTGCCACGGCACTGGACTTGTACACACCACGGCCCAGATTGCCCTGAAGCAGCTGGATGCCACCGCCCGGATGGAACGGCTCTTTCGCACCACGCAGGATTTCCACATCGCTGGAAGGCTTAGCAGGGGTGTAAACGACATTCTTGTCGTTACCCATCAGGGCACGCTTGGCGTAATCATCCAAACCATTTTCGGAAATGGTCGGTGCATCACGATGCAGCAGGCCAGCACCAGCCAGTTCAGAGATAACTGTCGGCAGACCGCCAACTTCGTTGAACTTGTTCACATCGGACGGGCCGCTCGGATAAACCTTGCAGAGTGTCGGCACAACAGCAGACAATTCAGCGAAGTCTTCCCAGTTCACGATGATACCAGCAGCACGGGCCACGGCCGGGATGTGGATGGTGTGGTTTGTGGACCCACCGGTTGCCATCAGACCAACAATCGCATTGACGATGGCCTTCTCATTGACAACCTCAGCCATTGGGCGAGGGTCTTTACCCTTGTTGCTGATTTCGACCAGACGATGCACCCCAGCACGGGTCATAGCCTGACGCAGCGGCGTATCAACCGGGATGAAGGAGGAATCCGGCATCATCAGCCCGAGGAACTCGGCCATCATCTGGTTGGTGTTGGCTGTACCGTAGAAAGTACAGGTCCCTTCGCTGTGGTAAGAGGCCATTTCGGCCTTCATCAGCTCGTCCTTACCAATCTTGCCCTGCACGTAGAGCTGACGGACACGGACCTTTTCCTTGTTCGGCAAGCCGGATGTCATCGGGCCAGACGGGATCAGCATACCCGGCAGGTGACCGAAGCGCAGCGCACCCATCAGCAGACCCGGCACGATCTTATCGCAGATGCCCAGCAGAGCCACACCGTCATACATGGCATGGCTGAGACCAACAGCCGTGGACTGGGCGATCACGTCACGGGAGAACAGGGAGAGGTCCATCCCTTCCTGCCCCTGCGTGACACCGTCACACATAGCCGGGGCACCGCCAGCAACCTGTGCTGTGGCACCAACCTCGCGTGCAAAGACCTTCATCTGCTCTGGATAACGGCCATAAGGCTCGTGTGCGGAGAGCATATCGTTATAGGTCGTAATAATCCCCAGATTGGGACGTTGCTCAAACACCAGCTCCTGCTTATCGGCAGCACTGGAGGCAGCAACGGCGTGAGCCAGATTGCCACAGGTCAGCCGGGACCTGTCTGCACCTTTTTCACGATTACGCTCCATAAGAGTGAGGTAACGACGGCGGGACGTCTTGGACCGCTCAATAATTCTGGACGTTACACTCTCAACAACGGAATTCAGAGACATTGAAGCACTCGCTGTTCGGCTGGACACCCCACAGACAGACGGATAATTCCCCCTGAGAGACACGGCATCATATTATCATCCGCTCGCTTTCCATTTCTAACCAAGGAAAGCATGCACCGCCTTTTGTAAGGAAAGACGCTTCCACGGGCAAGCGGGCCACCTATGCACATCTTGGTCATCACCGTCTCATTCATGACAAAGCCACGCCATAAAAAACCGTAGTTTTTGAGGGTTTCTCAAGAAAAAACCCAGCTGAAGCCTCATGCTGCCATGCATGAAACTCCAGTCTGGGCTTTGTGAAACGAACCCCTCCACATGGCGGAGAGGACCTTAACTGGGCGAGTCACGCCCCTGTTCCTCCTCCCGGAAGCTTGGCCACTGCCCATCCGCCAGAGAAACGAGCGATGGCGTAGCAACATGGAGACGGCGGCCATACACCCAGTCATTGGTCAGAACATTACGGACATATTGCCGTGTTTCCGCACTGGGCAGACACTCAATGAACATCAGCGGATCCTGAAGGCCCTTCTGCCCGCTTTCCCACCGGATGATGGCCTGCGGTCCCGCATTGTAAGACGCCAGAACCTTCAGCAGGGAAGCTCCATCGCTCTGCTCACTCTGAGCGAGGCTGCGGGCCAGATAGAGCATATAAAGCTGGCCAACCTCCAGATTGTAGCCCGGCTCCCTCAAACGCTGCTGCATTGCCTGATTGAAGTCGTCGCTAGAGGCCGCTGCCACTGTCTGCGGGAGGTGATACTGCTCACTCACAAAGCTGGCCGTCTTGGGGCGTACCTGCATCATCCCATAAGCCCCGGCGGCAGAAGAGGCAGCAGCATCAAAATTAGATTCCATCCGGGCCACCGCATAAACCAGAGCCGAAGACAGGCGGAACCCATGGTGAGGATGGAGGTCAGGCAGTGGCCCCAGAACATCCTTGAAGCCTTTATGGTCCAACTTTGCCAGAGCTTGCTGCATTTGGTCAGCCAAGGAGCGCATCCCCGCCTTCCTGACGACAAGCTGGAGAGAATGTGCCCGGACAGGGTCCACAAGCGCATCCTGCCACATCTGTCGAGCCAGCATCTCAGCCCGTCCCTGCTCCCCAATCTGGATCAGAGCGAAAAGATGCGCCCCCTCAGCCATAGCGGAAACAACATTGATATCCACTTCACTCAGAGTCGCCTGCTTTGCCCCAGCCCGCCCAATCGTGGAAAGGACACCGGATACAGCAGCCGCTTCCCGTGACTTATCTGAATGGAGCAAACGCCCAGCCAACAGGCCATAAAAACTTTCACTCTGTACCGAAGCCCGACGCAGCCATGTATGGTACAAGGCCATATTACCGTGCCGCTCTGCGACACGTCCGGCCCAGAAGGACGCTGCCGCCTGTATGTCACCATCCGTCTGCTCAGCATTGGCGGCTGTCTCAAACAAGCTATAGGCAGCATCAAGCTGTCCCTCTCGCCATGCTGCAAGACCGGCAGCATAGGCAGGAAACCCGACCCGATATTCTCCCTTCTCCAGCCCAGCAGACCCGACACGCAGTGCCGTCCGGGTATCCCCCTGGCTAAGAGCCTGCATAGCAATCTCACCATGCAGCTGCGCCGCATAAGCGGAAGATATACCTGGCACGGCACGCAACTGAACTAGTGCCTGACGGACACCTTTCTCACCAGAGGAAGCCTTGTCCAGAAGGTCCCGTTCCAGCAATCCATTACGTATCAGTGTCTGGGAAAAAGGAACAACCCGATCGGACTGCTGAATATCTGCAACATCCCGATACCCAGAGGAGAAAGAGACACTAGGGGCAGAGCCCCCCTTACGAAGCTCTTCCAGCTTCTGCTTCAGCAGTGGGGCATCAGGAAGAGCAGGATAACGGTGAAGCCAATCTGTAAGCTGGGCCTCGGATGGGTGAAAATATATGCTCAGATAGCGTTCTGCCAGATAATCTGACAATAGGAGCTGCCCTGCTGTACCATCCGTTCCCGGACCGTGAGTAAGCTCCCCCAGCCGGGCAACATCCCCAGCACGCACCGCCGCAAAGAGCGTCTTATAGTGTCTAGCTACCGAAGCCGACAACGGATGTGGCAGGGAAACCCCCGCCGTGGAAGAAGGTGGTGCATCGTGGCCCTCACCGTCTGGATGCTCCGGCACGTGGGACGGAAAAGGAATAGCCTGCCCCTGCGCCGGAAAAACAGTGTTTCCCGCCAGAATGGCAGCACCGAGAACGGCACCACGCCACGCTGCGGGAGACCCACATGGCAATATCCATCGCATAATGCTGGGGGGAGTAACCCGGTTTTATGTTTCTGACAACCCTTGACGTTCGGGCACATAATTCCAGTGTGCCTTTTACACTAACGCCTCCCTAGTGAAGAATCCAGAATATTCTTTTGATTTTACACGCTGTTAGTCTTTTTTTTACTCTCGGCCACCGACAAGATTAAAAAACCGTCAATTTTATCTCCGTCGTATCCCTCATACCCCCTTTTCAGGGTTTATCGCCATAACGACTCGGCGACTCACCCCTACTTTGGAGACAGAGTCTCTCCCAGAAAGAGCATATCCACCCACAGGGTCTTCCGCCGCCCGGCATTCTCACCCAGCTGAGCCGGATGCCAAAGAGGCAAGAGAGGAACAGGCTCATCCAACCCGGGGATATGCGCCTCATGCCAGCGACCACGCAACTGGCTCAGACGAGATGTTTTCTGCAACAACATGAAGGTAGGCGTACTGCCCATCGTGACGATCCGTTTAGGGCGTGCCAAAGCGACTGCCCTATGCAAAATAGGCAGGCAGGCTTCCACATCACGTTGCGACACACGCTGCCCCCCCGGCGGCCGCCACGGAATGGCCGGTGCCATGGAAAGCTGTGCCCGTTCCAGCCCTATGGAAGACAGAATCCTGTCCAGCAGCCCCCCCATAGGGCCGGCAAACAACGTCCCGTGTCTGTCTTCATCTTCGTTTGGAACATCCCCGACCAGCAGAAACGGTGCATCCTCCACAATGACCGGTGCCAGATGATGCTTAGCTGTCCGCATCAAGCTAACCCCCGGGAGCTGCTGGCTGGCCTTCATCAGGGCAGGCACATCCTTAGCAGTAGCAATCTCTGCTAGAACCTCATCCAACCCTTTTATGACACGGCGGGGCGCAGCAGGCCGCCGCACAGAAGCAGGCGGGCGGACGGGAGACTGCCTGAGCTGGACAGGACTCTCCTCCCAGACATCCCACGGCATATCTTCCATAAGGCCATCAACCCCCCATTCCTGATGGAGACGGAGAGCAGCAAGGGCGTCCTGAGCGGAACAGGCCGGGAAAGATGCCATAATGAACGAGGACTCTTCTCTACAGTTCCAAGGGGATGAAGGGACGACTTCCGCCCCTCATGGTCTTTGACCTCCCAATTTGTTACATAGCCTCATTAGAAATGAACACCCCTCCCCCGGACACGAAGGCCGTACAGACGGCTTAGCCCACCCTGTCCGCCCTTTTTCTGCAAGGATGCCCTGACATGGCGATGCATCAGGATATGGCTCACGCCAAAATCAATCTGTACCTTCACGTCACCGGTCGCCGTGAGGATGGGTACCATCTGTTGGATAGTCTGGCTGTCTTCGCCGGGGCTGGTGACCGCCTTCACCTTTCCCCTACCACACAGGGTCATGAAGATCATCTTACGCTTCAGGGGCCTTTCTCAAAGGGGCTGGAGGCTGATGGGGACAATCTCGTCCTGAAGGCAGCACGAGGCCTGCGCCAAACTCAGGGAGATACCGGAAACACCTTCCCCGCCGCCTCCCTACTGCTTGAGAAACATCTTCCCGTTGCGTCTGGCATTGGTGGTGGCTCTGCTGATGCCGCCTGTGCGCTGCGCCTACTCACCCATTTCTGGAATCTACCGCCAGAAACAGCCATCCATGTTGCTCCCACCCTTGGAGCGGACGTTCCGGTCTGTCTGGCGCAAAAAGCCACACGCATGGAAGGCATTGGCGAAATCCTAACGGCTGCCCCACCTCTGCCAAAAATGGGCATGATATTGGTTAATCCGGGTGTCAGCGTCTCAACCCCCAGTATCTTCAAACGACTGGCTGCAACAGGAGGCATCAAAGCCCGTACCCCCCTTACATTCCCAGCAGAAGGCTGGCCTTCGCTGGATGCTCTGGTCAGCTTTCTGGACCAAACAGACAATGACCTCCAACCCCACGCCATCGCTCAGGAACCTGTCATAGCCACGGTACTAGAGCATCTGGCTGCGCTACCGCATGTAAGGTTCAGCCGCATGAGTGGTTCTGGTGCCACCTGTTTTGCCCTGTTCGACAGTGCAGAACAGGCAGTCCAAGCCGCAAAGCAGCTTGCAGAACAGGATGCCGCCCAAACATGGTGGCACTGGGCTGGCCCCGTCCTGCCCTGACCTCACCCACTCCGCCAACAAAAAAGGCCCGCTACAGGAGCGGGCCTTCTTCATATTTAGAGGAACCGGAGAGCCGCTTACTGCGCTGCTCCCTTCAGATGAGCGTTACATTCGGAGTAATACCCGCCGCCCTTCTGAATCCATTTCAGATTACCATTCCGTCCACTGCTCTTGTTCGCATTATACTGAGCCAGACACGTCTTCATACGAGCCTTGCCCGGTGAGAGAGAGGCAAACTCTGGTGCAACCCGAGCCGGAAACAGAGCAGAGCCACTGGCAACAGGAGCAATGGCAGATGCAGCAGCCGGTTTACTGGCTCCAGCAGGTGCAGGCTGAGCCGAAGACGCTGGGGCCGGAGACTGGGACGGGGCTATACCGGCACCCCCAGCGCAGTACCCTGTCTTGAAGTCAGCGTATTTCTGGCCACTCAGCGTATTGGCCTTTTTGGCCTCGTTAAAAGCCTTACGGCAGGCCTCAGCGGACAATTTCCCCGCCGGGGCTGAAGCCGGCACCGCAAAGGCACCCTGAACACCCAATACAGAACATGCCACCATAGGCAGGCACAGACGCAGCAGCTTCATAGACGTACCCCTTCTCATTGTTCGTGATCAGGCTGAATGCCGGACACCAAAATAGAAGATTCCAGCCTTATAGGGCTGTCCTGCCTCCGACAAGAGGCAAAACATCCCCTAACGCTCACCCTTAGTTCAACCGTTCACCATGCTGGGTCAGATCAAGCCCCATCTGTTCCTCTTCGGAAGAGACACGCATCCCGATCAACCGATCGACAACCCAGAAGATGAGAGCTGTCAGCAGAACGGACCAGACGACCGTTACACCAACAGCCTCGGCCTGCCGGAGCAGCTGGCTCCACCCGCCGCTCACGCCAGCCGGGCTGGAAGCTGTGGCAGAAAGCGGCCCATAGGCGAACACACCTGTCAGAAGGGCACCAACGATACCCCCCACACCATGCACACCGAAGGCATCAAGACTGTCATCATAGCCCAGCTTATTCTTCAACACCGCTGCGCTATAGAAGCAGATACCACCCGCAGCTAGCCCAATAATCAGTGCGCCACCGGGCAGTACGAAACCAGCAGCCGGCGTCACAGCTACAAGGCCCGCCACCGCACCGGACACAATGCCAAGTGCTGTCGGCTTACCATGCCGCCACCATTCCACCAGCATCCAGCCAACACCACCGCCAGCCGCAGCAATCTGCGTTGTCAGCATGGCCATGCCCGCACGGCCATTCGCTCCCAATGCCGACCCGGCATTGAAACCAAACCAGCCCACCCAGAGCAAAGAGGCCCCGATAATGGCATAGGCCAGATTATGCGGGGACATATCATCACGCTTCAGGCCATAACGACGGCCAATCATGATGGCACAGACCAGACCAGCCACACCGGAATTGATATGAACGACCGTTCCACCGGCAAAATCCACAGCACCAAGACCGGCTACCCAGCCCAGCGGACTCCAGACCCAATGAGCAATGGGGGAATAAACCAGCAAGGACCAGAGGATTGTAAACACGCAGAGTGCCGAAAAACGGATTCGCCCAGCGAAAGCACCTGTCAGCAGGGCAGGCGTGATAATGGCAAAAGTCATCTGATACATCAGATAGACACTTTCCGGGATAGTCATAGGCGTTTCGGCGGAAGTACCAGCCCCCAGCGTGAAAGCACCATCCGCTCCCTGATGAATATGGTCCGCAATCCCCCGCAGGAAGAAGCGAGACATATCTCCAATCCATGCCGTGCCTGTCGTAAAGGCCAGACTATAGCCCAGCACGATCCAGACAATGCTGACGATACAGCATATCCCAAAAGACTGAATCATGGTGGACAGTACGTTCTTCCGCCGCACCATACCGGCATAGAACAATGCAAGACCGGGAATGGTCATCAACAGCACCAGAGCCGTGCTGACCAGCATCCATGAGGTATCACCCGTATCAATCGCACGCATCAGAGAGCCCCCTCACCGGTTTCGCCCGTCCGAATACGGACCATCTGTTCCACATTGGTAACCATGATCTTCCCGTCACCGATGCGCCCTGTCCGAGCTGCCTCGGTGATGGCATGAATAATGTCGGGCACACGTTCATCCAACACGACCGTTTCCACCTTAATCTTGGCAATGAAATTGATCGTATATTCCGCCCCACGGTAAATCTCCGTCTGGCCTTTCTGACGCCCAAAGCCACGAACCTCCGTTACCGTAAGGCCATGAACACCAAGCTCAGCAAGAGCTTCCCGTACATCATCCAGTTTGAATGGCTTTATGATCGCCGTTACAAGTTTCATCCCCTACAGCCCCTCTCCCATGGCTCTTTACTCTGCTTGAAGATGAAATCGTGCCACCTTCATAACGATTTCTGCAAGACTTTCTTTTCGGTAAGGATGGCGTTAGACACGGTAGACCAGCTCCCCAGCCGAAAGTGCCACTATAGTGGGAGCATCCTGCCATCCGTCAGGCCAGGAAGGAGCATCTGTTATGGGCACAGATTACGACCTCTGCATCAATGGTGGTGGCCCCATCGGGGCGACGCTGGCCTGCCTTCTGGCACAGAAGGGACTGCGCATCCTCTTACTGGAACGCGCGCCCCTCTCCCCCGTTCCCACCCAGAATCCTGATGGTCGGGCCTATGCTCTTGCCGAAGGTATCCGCCCCCTGTTGGAAGATGCCGGAATCTGGCAGGCTCTGCCGCTTTCTCCACAGCCTATCACCACCATTCATGTCACAGATGGTCAGGGTCGTATTCCTTCGGCCTCCCGCACCACCATTGCGGACGGGCTGAGCTTTACAGGCGAAGACGCCCCGGAAGACCGCCCCTTCGGCTGGATGGTGGAGGCCCATAACCTGCTTGCAGCCATTGCCCGCACCTTGATGAATCAGCCAGGACTTGATGTCCGGGCACCGGCGACAGGCCGCTTCACCTTCTCGCCCGACCAAGCCCAGATTACCCTTGATACGGGAGAAACCGTTACAGCCTCTCTCGTCATTGCAGCAGATGGGCGGCGGTCTCTACTCCGCCAGCAGGCAGGAATCGGCCTGACCCGTATTCCGTATCATAAAGTCGCTCTGGTCAGCGTTCTGGCTCATGAGAAACCTCATTACGGCAGTGCACTGGAAAACTTCCTACCTCAAGGGCCATTCGCCCGCCTGCCGCTCCCCGGCACCGATGCCCACCCTCATCGCTCCGCCATTGTCTGGACAGACCGCCCCGAACGCATTGAACGCTTCACCCGGCTTGATGCCAGCCACTTCACCCAGTTGGTACAAGACCGTCTCTGCGGGGAAGACCTCGGCACGCTGGAGCAGGTCGGCAGCCATTGGACATACCCTCTGGCCTCGCAATATGCCCACCGCTATTACGCCACACGCCTGCTTCTGGCCGGAGATGCCGCCCACGGGCTACACCCTGTTGCTGGGCAGGGCATGAATCTCGGCTTCCGTGATGTCCGTACTCTCAATGACCTTCTGGGAGAGGCCTATGCGCACGGAGAAGACCTTGGGGCTCCTGCCCTGCTCCAACGTTATCAACAGCTCAGCCGCCCGGGCAATCTCGCCATGCTGGCAGGCTGCGACATAATGGAACGCCTCTTCAGCACCGACATGCCCCTCATCCGCCATGCCCGCCATGCCGGACTCATGGCTCTCAAACGTCTGCCTGCCCTGCGACATGGTTTTGTGCAGCGTGCCATGGGATTATAAAGCAACAGCTATGGCCAATTTTCTCGACAGATTTCCACAATCCTCATCAGAACCCGGATTTCTGGAAGAATTCTGGGTCAATATGCGGGCACAGGCCTGCGGTTGTTCCGACGCTCTGATTCAGGGACTTTTTGCCGTGAATATCTGCAATCACGCAGATTTTGCCTCGGCACTAGCCTCCCTCATCAGTGCCAAACTCGCCGACCGTGCCATGACGGAACCGGCCTTGATGCACCTTATCGCCTCCATACTGGAGGTCAGCCCTGGCATCATACGGGCGGCTGCCTCAGACATCGTGGCCACCCTCCAGAGGGACCCGGCCTGCCCGGACCTCGCCACGCCTTTCCTGTTCTTCAAAGGCTTCCATGCCCTACAATCTTACCGCGTTGCTCATCATCTCTGGCAGGCGGGTCGCAGACCATTGGCTTATCATTTCCAAAGCCGTGTGAATGAGAAATTCGGAATCGACATTCATCCGGCGGCCCGGATTGGCCAACGCATCACCATCGACCACGGAACAGGCATCGTCATCGGGGAGACCACCATCATTGAGGATGACGTGTCGCTCTTTCAGGGTGTCACGCTGGGGGGAACCGGTAAGAATAGCGGGCAACGCCATCCCATCATCCGTCAGGGCTGCATGATTGGCGCAGGGGCCAAAATATTGGGCCATCTGGAAATCGGTGCCCATGCCCGTGTCGGAGCTGCTTCGGTCGTGCTGGGCAACGTCCCACCCTGCTCCACCGCTGTCGGCAACCCCGCCCGCATCGTCCGTTTTGGCGATATGGATCAGGACTTCACGAACTACCAGATATAACTAACCGCCTCACTTATCCCCAGTTCGGGGGACAGGTTGGGGCATCATCCTGTGTGCCAGGGCGGGAGAAATGTGGATAGATTCAGAGGACTCCTGAGAGTCCGCCGCATGTGGCTGTTGATGAGTCATTCCGGGGCACATAGCGTCTATAAAAAAGGCTGGACCAGTGCCCTGCACCAGTCCAGCCCCTCTCTTAACAAAAAGTGGTAAAAGCCCTAGCCCTTACTGCTGACGGGAGAAATGGAAGCTCATCCCATAATCATAGGTCTGACCCGGCTTCAGCTCGATGCTCGGGAAGCTCGGCATGTTCGGGCTGTTGGGGTAGAATTCCGGCTCAAATGCCAGAGCGTCCCACTTATTGTACGGATGACCTGACGGCCCCTGATAGTTACCATACAGGTGGTTTGCAGAATAAAACTGCATTCCCGGCATGTTGGTCGCCACTTCCATCACACGGCCAGAACGTGGATCGGTCACACGAGCCACGACACGCTCCGTATTACCCGGCTGGGACGGGCCAATGAGAACCATGCACTTATCATAACCACCCTGCGGCACCATCTGCGGGTCACGGCTCGTCAGGCCTTCACCCACCGTGCGGGGCTGGCGGAAATCAAACGGTGTTCCATCAACAGAAGCCAGCTCACCCGTCGGAATGGAGTGATCGTCCGTCCGCAGGTAGCGGTCGGCGTAAATCTGCACCACTTCCGGAGCGATGGTCCCAGACCCCTCACCATTGAGGTTCCAGTAGTTATGTGTGGACAGGTTCACAACGGTCGGAGTCTTCGTAACCTCTGCATTAAACTTCAGACTCAACGTATCATTGCCACTCAGACGGTAAGTAACCTGCGTTGTCAGCTCACCAGGGAAGCCCTGATCGCCAGAGGGGCTAACCAGCTTCAGCACGACATAGGCACCCTGAGAGTCCACGCCCTTACGTACGATCTTCCAGAGTTTACGGTCGAAACCCTCGACACCACCATGCAGGGTATTCGGCCCTTCATTGACACTCGTATGGTACTTCTCACCTTCCAGAGTGAACGTACCACCGGCAATGCGGTTAGCAACACGCCCCAGAACGGCACCGAAATGCGGGTCGGCGTTATGATTTTCATACCCGGCAAGATTCGGGAAACCCAGAGCGATGTTACCCAGACGACCGTGACGGTCCGGCACATCCACCTCGTGAATGATCGCCCCATAAGTCAGCACAACGGCCTTCACGCCATGATCGTTCTTCAGGGTGATGGCCTGCACCTTCTGGCCAGTGGAAAGACGGCCCCAGTCCTTCGTCTGGACCGTTGGCACTGCGGAGGCCATACCGGACAGGGCCACACTGGCAACCAAAGCACTGGCAGACAGAAGCCAATTACGACTCTTCAGAAAACGGGACATAAAATCTCTCATAACTTTATGAAAATACATAACCCATCAGCGTGAGATGGCCCGAAAACCCGTTTCTCGCCGGGGTTGACTTTCATCAGAAACCCTATCGATGCAAAAATGCAATACTTCTTTTTCTTAATATTCCTGAATATCCGAAAGGGGTAGGCAGCATGGAGCAAGTGCCATATGCTTACAGAGTGTCAATCTCTTGGATTGCGCGCATAGAATCAATTATGTGTTACGGCCCGTTCCCGTTTAGGCTCGCCATTGTTCCCTTATGGGTAGCCGTGGCAACGCCTCCCATAGCCGGGCCTTGAAGAAAGAAGAGACAGGAGCGGCAGTAGCATGGCGTGCATAGGCAGCACAGAACGGCATCATCGAGGCAGACTCCCTGTACTTTCCGCAGTGGTCGGCTGCCTGGCTCTGCTGTCCCTTAGCGGGTGTGGCTCCCTTCATGCCAAACCACCGACTGACCCGGATGACCTGGCAGACTACAAGGCTGTCAACGACCCCTACGAGCCGTTCAATCGTAAGATGTTCAACCTCAATATGTGGGTCTATCACAAAGCCCTGCGGCCAGTAGGTCGGTTCTGGAAGAACAATATCCCCGAGCCTATCCGCACATCCGTGGCCACGCTGAATGAGACATGGCGTCAGCCAGCCGTGTTCTTCTCCGATGTCGGAGCCGGACGCCCACGACGTGCCGGTGACTCCTTCATGCGTTTCCTGTTAAACATGACAACAGCCGGTTTCTATGATGTAGCCCAGCATCTTGGCTACAAACAGCATGAAACAGACCCCGGCATGGTCATGGCACTTTGGGGCATCAAGTCCGGGCCTTATATCTTCCTGCCCGGTCTGGGACCTACCAATTTCCGTGATGCCGCAGGCTATGCCATTGGTCAGGGGCTGACACCCATCAATTATGTTCCGAGAGGGTATGGCCTCATCAGCTTCAACTGGGGCTATAACATTCTCGGTACCTTCAATACTTTTGCAGACAGTACAGACCAGCTCGACCAGCTGGAACACCAGAGCCTAGACCCTTACGCCTTCATGAGAAGTGCATGGCAGCAGCAACGTCAGAGCCAGATCGACGCCCTTAAGGCTGACCACCGCGCCACTACCCCTGACTGGTACTGACCAGTCCATCCTCCCCGAGGATAGACTTTATTGGAAGGATCCCTACATATGATGCTCCGTCAGCTTACACGCCGCACCATTCTGGGAGCTGCCAGCCTGTTCGCTCTCATCCCTACGCTGGCCTTTGCCGCCCCCTCTGGCAATGAAGCCAAGGCATTCGTCAATGATTTTGGTGGGAAACTTGTCACCATTCTCAATAGTGACAACTCGCTTGAAAAGAAACGTGAAGTCATTCTGCCGCTTCTTCTTGCAAACGTGGATGTACAGGGAATCGGTCGTTACTGCCTCGGTCGTTTCTGGCGGGTTGCCACACCGGAACAGCAGAAGCTCTATCTTGAACTCTTTCAGGATGTCCTGCTGAATGCTGTTATGGCCCGTGTGGGAGAATACCAGAACATTTCCATCCGTCTGGTGGATACTGTACCTTCACCGGCAGGCCAGAAAGTCACTCTTGAGATTTCCCGCCCGCATCAGCCACCTATCATGATGACGGCTGTCATCGATGGAGAGCCGCCCAAGGTCGTAGATCTGTATGGTGAGGGTGCCAGCATGCGCCTGACACAGCGCAGTGACTACACAACTTACCTTACACGTCATGGCGGACAGGTGCAGACGCTCATCATGGCTCTCAAACACCAGCTGGGTCGTGACTGAACACATCCTGTGACGCATGAACCAGTGGAAGGGGGCTCCGGCCCCCTTTTCTCTAATCAGCTGAATGAAACCTCTACCATTCACCTCCCCCTGCACTCCCCACCATCATCACCCTGAATGACTGACGATCTCGCACTTTTTGACTTCACCCTCCCTCGGGATCATATCGCTACAGAGCCTGCCCGTCCCCGTGACATGGCGCAGCTCCTGCATGTCGTCCCACCCGCCCTTGCTGGAACTGATGAAGCAACTCTCTCCCTCCATCGCATCCGCAACCTGCCCGACCTACTGAAAGAAGGCGACCTCCTCATCGCCAATGATACGGAAGTCATCAGGGCCAAGATGGAAGCCCGCCGGGGTGAGGCAAAAATCGGCATCACGCTGGACCGCATCCTGCCAGATGGCCAGTGGCACGCCCTCGCCCGCAACGCCCGCAAGCTTCGCCCCGGCGATCAGCTCCACTTTGAGGATGACCCCGTCACCGCCGAGGTACTGACCAATGAGGGCGATGGTGCCGTGACCATCCGCTTCTCAGTCGAAGGCGATGAGTTTGATGCGTTTCTGGAGCGGCGGGCTGCTCTCGCCTTGCCACCCTACATCGCCCGTCCCAATGGCCCGACCGAGGCGGATAATAGCGATTACCGCACCATTTTTTCCCGCTTCCGTGGGGCAGTAGCCGCCCCGACAGCGGGGCTGCACTTCACGAAAGAATTGCTGGAAGCCCTTGCAACCAGAGGCATCAGGAAACAGACCCTCACCCTGCATGTCGGAGCTGGTACGTTCCTGCCCGTCCGCAGCACCATTGCCGAACATAAAATGCATGCGGAATGGGGTCATATTGACGAAGATACGGCCCGTCTCATCAACGAGACCCGTGCCAATGGGGGCCGTGTCGTTGCCGTAGGCACGACCAGCCTGCGCCTTCTGGAAAGTGCCGCTGATGAGCAAGGCATCGTCCATCCATGGACAGGCGAAACCTCCATTTTCATCAAACCCGGCTATCGCTTCCGGGCCGTGGATGCCCTGCTAACCAACTTCCACCTGCCCCGCTCTACCCTTTTCATGCTGGTCTGTGCTTTTGCCGGTACGCAGACCATGCGCCATGCCTATCATCACGCCATTACCGAAGGGCTGCGCTTTTATTCCTACGGTGATGCCTGCCTTCTGGAACGTGCCCCATGACGACTGAGTCCATCCGCCCCACCCTGACCCCGTCCGATCGTATGCATTGGCAGAAAGATGCCCAATGCGGGCAGGCACGTGCTGGCTGGCTGCATACCCGCCACGGCAGTGTGCCGACACCAACCTTTATGCCAGTTGGTACGGTCGGAACCGTCAAAGGCATCACGATGGACAATGTCCGTGCCACCGGGGCAGGCATCGTGCTGGGCAATACCTATCACCTCATGCTCCGCCCCACGGCTGAACGGGTCCAACGTCTTGGCGGGCTGCATCGCATGATGGACTGGCCCGGCCCCATCCTGACAGATTCAGGCGGATTTCAGGTGATGTCTTTGGGGCCATTGCGGAAGATGGATGAGGATGGTGTCACCTTCCGCTCCCATATTGATGGCAGCTCCCACCGGCTGACGCCAGAAAGCTCAACGGACATCCAGTACAAGCTGGATGCCACCATCACCATGGCCTTTGATGAATGTCCGGCTCTCCCCGCCACAAAGGAGGTTCTGGAAGCCTCCATGGAACGCTCTATGCGATGGGCCGCCCGCTCCCGTGACGCCTTCATTGCCCGCCCCGGCTATGGACAGTTCGGCATCGTGCAGGGTGGCACGGAACAGGACCTGCGGGAACGCTCCGCCCTCGCCCTGCGGAAGATCGGCTTTGAAGGCTATGCCATTGGCGGTCTGGCCGTAGGGGAAGGTCAGGAACTGATGTTCTCCACGCTGGATTACACCACCCCCATGCTGCCCGAAGATCAGCCCCGCTATCTGATGGGCGTTGGCACACCGGATGACCTGCTGGGTGCCGTCATGCGTGGGTGTGACATGTTCGACTGCGTCATGCCCTCCCGTGCAGGCCGTACCGCCCGCGCCTATACCGAGCGGGGCACGCTGAATCTCCGCAATGCCCGCTTTGCCGAGGATACCCGCCCCATCTCCCCCGAGGATGACAGCCCGATGGCGGGCCGGTACAGCCGTGCCTATCTGCATCATCTCTTCCGGGCCAATGAGATGCTGGGGCCGATGCTCCTGACCCTTCATAATCTCGCCTATTATCAGCGGCTCATGCGCCAGATTCGTGCCGCCATCATGGCCGGAACGCTGGAACAGACCGCCACTGAACTCCGCCAGAACTGGGCAAAAGGCGACTGGAGTGAAGATGAATGGCCCATGCCCCGCTATCAGCAGGGCTGAACCGTTCCTTCAGGGCACCTGCCCTTCATATCTCCCCCAATGGGTGGCCAGCTCCCGCACGATGGGACTGGCCACCTGATAAGCTGCGCTGGTGGAGGCATAAAGGCCCGGTAGGCTTTCCTCATGCGCTGCATTGGCCAACATGGTCTCTGGTGCCACACCGCTGGGCGGCATGTCGAAATTGCTGGTCGTCCGCAGAACAAGAAGACGCTGATTATCCACACGCCCCGCTCTGGCCTGCAACGCCAGTGCCTGACAAAGGGCGATATCTTCCTCCGCTGTCGTGACCATCTCACCTTGATGATCCGTCCAGTAAGCAACCCAGCGTTCCGCCCACTGGTTCATCCGGGCTCCCAGCCAGTATGTTTCACTGGAAATCGTATCCCCCATCATAACATGCGGCGGCTTCAACGCTTCAGGAAAGCTCTGATAAGCCCGACGATGAGCCTGAAACTTCTCATTATCCGGCAAAGCGATATGCCGTGTCTTTTCATAAGCCCAGCGCACAAGAGAAGGCCGCAGCGTATAGGCCATATCCCCAGCGATGGAGTGAAGCGGCGGCCTTGGCTGCTCATCAGGTACATGCCCCTGCAACGGCGTAAAACCATCCGGCCAATCGGACGGGATTTCACGTGAATCAATCAGGTGGGCAGCACCCCCATTCACAACATGCAACGCCCAAGCGGCCGATCCGACACTGCCTTTATTGGGGTTCACACCGGCAATCCCTGCCAGCACGAAATAGGCATGTCGCAGATCAAATCGAGGGTCCAAAGCCAGCGCAGTAATGGCTGCCGCCATGTGGCTTGGCCCTTCACCACTGACCAGACCTAGCACATGGTCCTTCGCATTATAGCGCAGAACACCATGTTCCGTACCCGGTGCAGGCAGTGTCTGTTCCAACGGGTACTGTTCCACCCAATGTTGGAACTCCCCCGGCATGTCACCGCTATCCTGCCCCAGCTCGAATGTTGTCACCACAACCACATGCACATCCAGCGGCGCAGCCTGTGCAGAGCGAGACGTCTCTCCCCAGGCTCCAGCTACCACCAATCCAGCCGCCACGGCGAGACCGCCCAGCTTGCCCCATCTGCCTGCCCGTTCTGCCCTCATGGTCATCCTTTCCGTTATGCTCTGCCTACCTTTATCACTGTGGAGGCAGCAGCAGAGGATTCATCATCACATCCTGCCTGAAGTCCTGAAACCGTGCCTCCAACTGCCATTGCAGCCGTGCCTTTAGGTTACCCTGCAAAAACCGTTCGCAAGCAGGGGGTGCGTTCCCTCCCAGTATCACTCCCGCACAGGCCGGAATAACTTGCCCCAGATGATGTCCTATCCAAAGGCTCTGCCCCGGCATGAAGCCATATTCCAGCCCCGCACGGGAGAGCTGAATAAGTGTCGGGTAATCCAGATGATAAGCCATCACGGCCCGCATATATTCCTGTGTCAAATCGCTCCGGGAAACACCCTCATCATCCGTGGAAAGAGCCACAGGCACACCGGCTTGCCTGTAAAGCGAGAAAGGATGCCGCCCATCCCTGACACCCAGAATCTCATCATTGCTGGTCAGGTTGATTTCCACCAGAATGGAACGCCGTGCCATCTCCTTCAGCAAAGAGGCAGGGTCATGCTCCCAGAGAACATCCACACCGTGACCGATACGCTTGGCCCCTGCAACATCAATGGCGGCCCGGATATGATGATCCAGATCGCCTGATGGTACGAGAGAAGGCGTCATCTCGCCCGCATGAAGGCTCAGATTCGTGCCCGGATACAGTCTGTTCAGATACTGAAACATCTGCATATGCAGGTCATAATCCCGCAAGGCCACCGGGTCGTCTTCCGGAGCTACGATATTGACGCCAACCAGCCGGGGATCCTGCCGGGTACTTTCATAAGCCGCCACAAGCTGTACCCAGACAAAAGGTGCCGGGAATGTCCGCAAGGCAGAGTACTGATACCTTACCGTCACCCGACATCCAGCAGAGGCCTGCGCTGTTCCACATTTCATGATGGCTCTGGCACGATTTTCCATCTCATCAATGGAGGCACGAGAGAGTGCCGCCATCCGGCCCAAAGCAGGCTTCAACGCCGCATAAGCCTGAGCAAAATCCGCTTCACTCCTCAGCGAAGGAAGAGCCGCAGACTTCATCATGCCACCCAGCACATCGAAGCCAATGGGGGCGATCTGCAATTCCAGATACTGCACATTATCCCGGGCAGCCCGCTCGGCGGCCTCAGCCAGCATGTCGCCCTGGTGCCGTGGCTCTACAGCCATAAACCGCAAAAATGTCGAAAAGAAATGATCGTGACCGGAGCGGTCATGCTCTGTAGGGATAAAGCTGCGCATGGAAAGCGCATTGACCATCTCATTCCAGCCCGCTTCATTCCCCGCCAGACCATCCGCCGGGGCCTGGCCCTCACCCGGCTTCGGACAAGGGCTGGACAGGATGGTCCGTTTTTTCAAAGAAATGCAGAGGCCGTCTTCTGCCGCCCATTTGAGAAAACTCTCCGCATAAACAGCACCAGACAGATGATTATGCAGGTCCGCCCCTTTGGGAAAGGCCCTTAAAAATAGCTCCAACCGGACAGGATCAAGCTTCACCTTCTCAAACAGTGCCGCCACGGAGGACGGTGCCTCCACCGGTTCAGCAACCGCCTGATTTACAAGAACAAGAGCGACAATAGCCGCAAAGAGACGCAAGAAAATCATACCTCATCATGGCTGTCTGCGCTGGAACTGACAAGAAAATCCCTTCCCTTATACAGTACCAGCTGTCACACTTCCTAAATGCACGAAAAACCTGCACCGCCCCAGCTTCAGAAACGCAGTCTCAGCCTGTATGGGCACAGGACATCCATCGCTCTGGAGCCCGAATTCTGGCACGTGGTGGAGGGAATGGCCCGTTCCAAAAATCTCGCTCTTGCGGCCTTCATCGCCCAGCTGGACCGGCACCGCCCTCCGGAACAGACTCTAGCTTCGTTGCTCCGCCTTACGGCACTACGCTTTGCTCTACGCCAGCCCCCCATCAGCCCAGAAGGAGCATGATATTCCTGTTCCGCCTCCTCCATCCCCGTGATAGAGTTTTTGACCATGTGAACAGGGAGGGCGATGATGGCTTTCTGGGGTAAGATGTTTGGTGGCATTGCCGGATTTGCCGCAGGGGGGCCTATTGGCGGCCTTCTAGGGGCGGCTCTTGGGCATATGAGCGATACAGACAGGCTGCTCACCCCGCTTTCTGGCACATGGGGAGACCGTTTCCCTTCACGGGGGCAGCCGGACCCGCATAATGCGGCCTTCTTCACCGCTGCCAAACTCTCCGCCCTACTGGGCAAGACAGACCAGCTTTATGGACTTGGTGTCGTCACGCTCTCGGCCAAGCTGGCCAGAATTGATGGCCCCGTGAACCGAGCCGAGATTAATGCCTTCAAAGGGGCTTTTCGTTTTCCCGAAGAGAACCAGAAGGAAATCGGGCTGCTCTTTGACCGTGCTAGAAACAGGACAGACGATTTCGAGCTTTACGCACGGGAGCTAGGCCGTGCCTTTGCCGACAAGCCGGAACCGCTGGAAACGCTGCTCAGCGTTCTGTTCCGCATCGCCAAGGCAGACCTGCCCGCCGGTGCCCCGCTGCATCCCGCAGAAATGGATTATCTCCGCCGCACACATGCGGCCTTCCGCCTCTCAAAACGGGCATGGGAACGGGCCGAAGAAGGCCAGTCCCGGGCGGCCTCTACCTCATCAGCGGCAGAATGTTATCGTATTCTAGGTATCAGTGCGACAGCCAGCGACGGAGAGGTTAGAGCCCGCTGGCGCATATTAATTCGGGAATATCACCCGGACCGTCTTGCCCAGCGACCCATGAGTGAAGCCCAACGTCAGGCGGCGCAAGAGCGTGTAGCTCGCATTAATGCCGCATGGGACCAGATAAAACGGGATCGAGGCCTGTAAAACAGGCCTTTCCCCTTTTATGGCTGGGGCTGTCCTCCCAACGGCACGGCCACCCAGCGCAGCCCCTCACCATCCTGCACCAACAGCAGAATATCCGCCTTCTTCAATTCACGGGCACGGTCCAACGCAGTCTGTAGGACCTCTGGCGTATTGACCTCCTGCTGACCGACCTGAAGAATCAGATTCCCTTCCGCCAATCCACGGCTGGCAGCCGGACTACCATCATAAACCCGCATCACCAGCACGCCACGCTGGCTATCTGTCAGACCGTACTGTGTGCGGGCTGTCTGATCGACAACGCCCAGCTTCACACCCAGTTCCCGCAGCGTTTTCACCGGATGCTCCGGCGGATGCGTATCGGAAGGAAGCGGGTCTTTTTCCTCAGGATTCCGACCCAATGTCAGGTCCAGATTCTGATAACTCCCTCGCCGCCAGAGGGTGAAATGCACCATCTCCCCCGGCTGATACCCAGCCACAAGCCGAGGCAGCGTCTGGCCTGTCACGGGCTGACCATTCAGGGCTGTCAGAATATCGCCAACCTGTAACCCCGCCTTTTGAGCAGGGCCATCCTTGTCGATTTCCGCCACGATGGCCCCTGTGCCCTGCTCCTTACCAGCATCAGCCTTATGGAAATCAAGGTCTTCCGCCATGCTCCGAGTAACATCCTGATAGCGCACTCCAAGCCAACCTCTCCGGACATAACCCGTCTGCCGAAGCTGGTTGATGATGCCCCGTGCATCATCAGAGGGAATAGCAAAACCAATCCCGATGGAATCCCCACCAGAGCCACCATAAATCAACGTATTGATCCCGATGACCTCACCCTTGAGATTAAAAAGCGGTCCCCCCGAATTCCCGTGATTGATAGCGGCATCTGTCTGAATGAAATCATCATACAGACCATGATCCACATTACGCTTACGGGATGAGATGATGCCCGCCGTCACCGTACCGCTCAGCCCAAACGGATTACCAATGGCCAGCACCCAATCACCAATGCGGGCTTCATCACTATGACCCAGAGGAACAGAAGGCAGAGGCCGATCAGCCTTCACCTGTAAGACGGCAAGGTCCTCCTTGCTGTCCCGCCCGACAATCCGGGCTGGGTACTCCGTCCCATCTGATAGGGTCACGCTCACCTTCTGGGCATTGTCGATGACATGATTATTCGTCACCACCACACCGGAAGGATCGATGATAAACCCGGACCCCAATGCCTGCACCTGCCGGGTCGGCTTACCATCACCATGACGACGATGGAGATAGTCATGAAAGAACTTCTCCAACGGTGAACCCGGCGGGAAAGGTGAGGATTGCGGCCCGGACGGCGTGCTGCCATCTGGCCCGTCCGGCTGGTGGTCATCAGGATGAATCACGCTGGAGACGGAAATATTCACCACCGCCGGCAGCAACCTTTCCACCAATGCCGCAAAACCGGGCATCATGGCTGCCTCATGCGCTGCACGGGTCGTTGCACTGCCCCCCTGCGACGTCTCCTCAACCGGCAAAGTCGGCTCAGGTTCAGAGGCCTGCGCCCAAGCTCCACCAGCATTCCCTAGAATACCAGATACGACAGCACAGGACAGCCAGCGGGCTACCCTCTTGCGGGAGGAAGACGGAAGACAGGAAGACATGAATCGGCTCATGTTGTAAAATCTACTCCACGGCAGAGCGGACGTCATCCTTCCAGCCGATAAGTTTATGTTTTTTTGCCTCACAAGGGGCGTTGCATGAGAGGTCTTGCCCCATGACAGCTACCGACATGTCTTCTCTGAAAGACCTCATATCCGAATTTCTCACACAAGAAGGGCCTTCAACCCGAACCAGCATAGAGGCCCTCACGCTGGAGAATGGGCATCTCCATCTCATTCTCCGGACTACCGCAGAGGGGGCAGCCTTTCTTCAAAAGGCTCAAGCGGCATTGGAGGAGAGGCTCCAACAACACCCTTCAGTCAGCAGCCTGACCTTGTCCCTGACCGCCCACCGCCCGGCTACATCCATGCCCCGCAAGGCCAACGCAGAAAGCGGGCACCGCCCTCTGGCACTGGGAAAACGACCAGCAGGCCGCTCAGCCCCGCCGGAAGCCTGCCTGCCGGACGTCCGGGCCGTCATTGCTGTGGCCTCGGGGAAAGGCGGTGTGGGGAAATCCACGACAGCCGTCAATCTGGCATGCAGTCTTGCCCGACTAGGTCTGAAGACTGGCCTGCTGGATGCAGACATCTATGGTCCCTCCCTGCCTCACATGCTGGGAGAAGACCAGAAACCCACCGTAGAGAATGGCAAATTACGCCCGCTGGAACGTTGGGGCATGGAGACCATGTCCATCGGCTATCTGGTTGACAAGGAACAGGCAATGATCTGGCGTGGTCCGATGGTCATGGGTGCCCTGACCCAGCTGATGAGTGATGTCTCATGGGGGGCGTTAGATGTGCTGGTGGTCGACCTGCCACCCGGCACGGGCGATGCTCAACTGACCCTGACCCGCAAACTTTCAGACAAATTGCAGGCTGGCGGTGCTGTCATTGTCTCCACACCGCAAGACATTGCCCTTCTGGATGCCCGTAGGGGTGTCACTTTATTTGAAAAAACGGACACACCCATTCTAGGGTTGATTGAAAACATGTCCTATTTCTGCTGCCCACACTGCCAAGGACGGACCGACCTGTTCGGACATGGCGGGGCACGGAAGGAAGCTGAAAAACTCAATATTCCTTTCCTGGGGGAGATTCCTCTCCTACGGGATATAAGATGCAGTGCTGATGAAGGCACACCTCTTGTGCTGCGGGAGCCGGAACATCAAGCGTCCCAAGCCTATAGAGCCATCGCCCATACTTTGAAGGATAGGCTGTTTCCCTCTAAAGCCTGACCGTTAGCAACGCCCTCTCCCCTTCTGATTAACCATTGGAAAGACCATGTTCCGTTTCCCTCTTTCATACGCTTTTCTCCCGACCGGGCTGGCCATCCTGTCCCTGCTCAGCGTGAGTGCCTGCACAAAACCTGCCCCGGACATCAGCCATCGTGGTCTTTCTTCTGATGGCTACGGCTTCGTTCAGAATGGCCCTGTTCTGGCCCCGCCAGAACATCTCATGCAACATCAGACCTCTACCACCTCCACAGGTCATTGATATTACGGAGTGGATTTTCCACTCCTTTCCTGTCCCGGCTTTGCCTATGGCCGGGATTTTTTCTCCACTTCATGATTTTTCACTTGATTCCTAAAAGAAAAAGTGAGATGTACGCCTCCGTCGCCGGATTAGCACAGTGGTAGTGCAGCGGTTTTGTAAACCGAAGGCCGGGAGTTCGAATCTCTCATCCGGCACCATTTTCCCCTACATTCTACCATTTTTGGGCATTTTCGTTCCGCCATCAGTCACGTCAACAGCGGCGATTCGGACATATGTCCCGGCACTAAAGCCGTCACCTCTGCGAATCGTTCCTTATTAGAATCGCTTAGCCAGCCGACTCTCATATATCTCAATCAGTTTCACAGAACGTGCCCTAACCAGTATCAGGCCACGTCATTGATTGGTATTTCTGTCTGTACAGCCTTAATCAACTGTATGAGTACCGTACTCAGATCATTCAGAAACAAATTTTATTCTAAATACGCAATGAAGCATAAAATTTGTCCTTGAAAACTTACTCTATCTCCATACCATCTGGCGTTTACTTTCACAGCCACACCGTATGCACTGCCATAACAAATAATAACTTTCCATTTTTAAATAACCATAAAAACATCAAACAACCTCTCCCCTCTGCTTTCCCTCCTTCGGCAGAATCAGTTAGAAGCGGCATAATTTCATTCCCCTTCCACAACAGAGGCATCCTCTACCCTATGAAAAACACCCTGCCCGGCTTCATCGGACTAGCCCGCCTATTCGACATGTTCGAAGGGGCCGCTATGCTGATCCTGTCCATCTGCATCACACTAGTGGCGTGCCTCGGGCTGCTGCATGTCGTGGTGGCAGTGGCAAAGCTCATCATCCATGCCGGTCTCGCTCCCACAGAACCAGCCGTTCTTCAGGAGATCTTCGGACTCTTCTTTACTGTCCTGATTGCACTGGAGTTCCGTCATTCCATTCTCGTTCTCCCCGGCTCTGAATCGCAGGGGATGGTCCGTATGCGCTCCGTTCTGCTCATTGGTATGATGGCCGCTGTGCGAAAATTCATCGTGTTGGACCTGAACGGTGTGAATGTCAGGGAACTTCTAGCCCTTTCAGCGGCTGTTCTGTCCCTCTCCGCCGCTTACTGGCTCGTCCGGGGCAAGGCCATGGCCCGTACGGACCCTTCTGCACCTCCCCAGCAGACAGCATCCCCCAACCAGTAATCACCTTACAAAAAACCCCCTCTCCAGCCATAAGCCGGAAAGGGGGTAAAAAGACCCGGCTCCTTCATCAGGAGCAACAGGCTGTATCCTTCATCAGAACAGCTGGATGTGTGACTTGAAGCCCAGCATGGCTGCATCCTTCAGAACCCGCTGCATACCCGGGTTGAAGAAGTACTGGAAATCCGGTGCAAAGGTCACACCCCGCATAACATGGATGCGATACGTTACCTCAAACGTACCGCCCCAACGCTGCTCACCATAAGAGCCCCACATGAGCGGTGCGCCACCGCTTTGATAATAGGCACTGCCCGGGGCTGGAGCCATGCCATGTTCAATCTGGAAGCGTTGAGCATCACGTGTGTAACGGCTGGAGCCAGTATAGGAGAAGGAAACACCCACCGTATCCAGCGGACGAGCGGGCCAAAATCCCGTATCAACCAGTCCGAAAGCATAAAACTTGCCGCGCATGGCCGTGTCTGCCTTGTTCCAATAGGCATCAAAGAAGGCGACAAGACCTCCTTCCAGCGTATCCGCCGTCTTGTGCTTCATAATCATCTGATCCGCCAAGAACCAGAGACTCCAATTGAAGTTACGGCGAATACCCGTACCCGGCACCTCATCACCAACCCCCTGACAGGTCGGACAATTAGGAATAGTCATCCGGGTCTGCCACGCATTACGACGGTTCGGTGGGTTATACACGCCTAGATAATGGTCAGACGTATCCGGAGCAAAACCAAATTTATAATGACCCGGCAACTTTGCCTTACCGAACTCAGGCTCCCAGCCAACTTCAATCGGGGTCAGAACACCGCTGATGTTAGCTCCATTGAATTTGAAACCCGTGCGATTTTCCTGCACCCCGTAGATGCCTCGCTCGGGAAAATAGATACCTACCTGAATATAAGTGCTATTCGTGGGCCGTCCACGGACACGGGCACCCCAGCTCGATCCCGGATAGGATGAGCGTGTGTACGAATCCGTAACCGCCTTGGGATTTCCACAGAAGGCGTTGTTCATGAAGTTACAGTAGATCGGGCTGTTGGCGAAGTCCGTATTGGTAGACATACGGCCTGCAGCAATATTCAGCCGCCCACCCCAAAGGGTTTCTTCCCCGTAAAAGTGGATAAGGTGGAACACCACATTACCACCACCCCCATAGATTTCCTGACTGGGGTTCACATTATCGCCAAACATCCTGCTGGCCGGAATACCGTAACGGCCAACACCGATGATATGAGTCTGGAAACCACGAATTCCGGCCAGTTTATTCCAGTCAATATCGTTTTCAAGGCTGTACTGCCCCGCATTGGAAGAACCCTGCTTTAACCCTAGGCCCTTCGTAGGAGACGTAATGGCACCAGAAAATTCATTGGTGTTATCCAGCATGATGGCCACGCCACGCTCACGCAGCCATTCATTCCAATGCATTTTCTGCAAGATGGCTTCTGGTCGGGGCAAAGGAGGACCATCATTATTGAGCGGATCACCTTCATGCAAAGGAATGTTCACACGCTCCAATAGTTCCCGCCCGTTCTCACCAAAAACGCCGAATTCTTCGGAAGGGTAATTGGAGTAGGGCCGACGTTGCAGGCCCATATGACGGAGATAGGAATCCGCCGCCTTTTCAGCATCCACCATTTTCGGCTGCTGAACCACAGAGGGGCGGGAGACCAGCTTACCATCCCGTGAGAAAGTAGCCTGCTTTCCAGAGGTTTTCTCTGTCTGCTTTACAACAGCAGGCGTCTGCATAGCGTGGGACAATGCACCCTGTGCCGAATAAAGCAAGGGCTGACCGGCCTTGCTACCATCTACCGCCCACGCAGACGAAACCCCCAGGCACATGACAGCCGCAGCTGATAGGTAAGAAGACCTTGTTCCCATAAATGCTTTTTTCTCAAAAAAACGCAGAATAGCCAGCATGGAAGACGCTGCCATATTCCTAATTCTCCCCAAATTACCACAGAAACGCACTGTAAAGCGGTGTTCAGTGCCTCCTTATAGGGAAAATCTGATAAAAAAAAGTGATTTACACGGGCTGTTCGCTTTGAAAAAAATTAAGTGACTTATTCAGCACATCACGGCACAGCCTCTCGGGGCTGACAGAGGTCTGAAGGATGTCATCCTCCGAACAACAGGCGAGCATTCTGGCTACCCGGTCCATCATGCCAGGATAGGCCCCCATAAACGCTTCCACCAGACATGTTTCGGATGCAGTATTATTATAGGCACGGGGCCCTAGCTTCAGAGCCGCCAGATTCTCCATGATAATCCCGCAGATTGCCAGACGCATCTTCTGTAGTGCCCTACGAGAGAGGACATCCATACCATAAAGCCATGTCACCAAAATATTTGTCAGGATGCCCAATGACAAAACTTTAACATCCCGCTTTGTCAACTCATAAAATCCACTACTAGTATGTCCCGGCAATGTATCAACAAACCATGCCGCAAGATCAAAACACGCTGACAACCGACCTATATTCAAAGCTTCACTTACAGAGCAACGCTGAAACATATCAACAGGAATAAAGGATATGACAATTTCATCCACCTCTCTTATTAACGGTGGATGCTGACGCAAGATTGAATCATAAATACTATTATTACCACTACCGTCATTCAGCCCGACAAGGCACCGCTTCTCATGCCCCGGCCTGCCCGTGCCAGGAAAAGGCCACTGCCCTTCCAAAAGGACAGGAAGCATCTGCACGCCCATCCCCACAAGCCCCGCCGACTCATGATATCCTGCTAAAAAACGGTCCGCTGGCTCCTCAATACGGCCCTGCGGCTGGAACACAGCACCATAGGCGGTTTCAGCAATGACACCAATCAGATCCGTTCTCTGTTCTCTGCCTGCCATCACCTGCCTCCAGATACTCCAAGATGGTCAGCCACAACCATGCAGTGCCATCCACGGATAACCTTGCTCTACCCGCCACATAGAGCATAGGTTGGGGTCAAAACAATGTAAAATTACCCCTCTCCTCCTGCCTGGCCACTATCTGACCATGCGACAGCATGTCCCTTATCTGAGAGAGCCTTACTCTATCAAGAACAACCCCCAAGCCATAACATGGATTTCCAGTCTCTAGGGCTGCATGTTCCACCTGTTCCAACACAGTGCGGACAGCCTCAACCTCCTGCGTCAGGGCATCGAGACTCTGGAGGCGTTCCATCTGATTATGATCAAGCTGCCCTGTCCCGACATAATCTGAAACAACTGCCTGAACATCGGCAAGCCGGCTACAGACATCATCCAGAATACCCCCCAGCCTCTTCATCAGCACGGAAGTCCTTATAGTATCTGCCCCTCCGACAGGCTGAACCCCTGTTTCCTTGGACATCATCTTTCTTTCTCCATACCAGTGCCCCGGCTTTTCGGACCAGACCTCAGCACAAGCTCTGCAAGACTTTTCCTGTCGTCGGCCAGAAACGGATACGCCGTACCTGACTACCACCAAAACTGTAAGACACGCAGCGAATGTCCTCCCGCTGGAAATAATCCAGAAGAAAACCGACATTCTCCTGGCCAACATCACTTGCAATGGACAGCACAGCAGCTCCGCCAAAAGCCTTGCATTGCAGACGCTCCCGCACACCCCCTGCCTTTATAATCCCGTCCTCCAGTGCTTTCATGGCGTTGATCCCATACAGATAGGCTGCCGCATCCGTCCTCCCCAGGCAGTCTTCTCCCGGTAGGAGAAAATGGTTCATTCCCCCCACACCTACCTGAAGATCATACATGCACACTGAAATGCACGACCCCAGCAACGTGCCGAACACCACGCCGGGGTCATCCGAAATGGCAATTTCCCCCTGAATGATAGTCGTGATCTTCAGCTCCGCCGTCACCTGATGGATCCGAAGACTTTCTCCAGAGTTTCCTTCAGCTTGGCGACCGTATAGGGCTTGGCCAGAAAATTATTGACCCCGGCTGCCACAGCCTTCTGAACGAGTCCGGCATTGGCCTCACCCGTAAGGATGATGAACGCCAATTTGGCCGTCTTCGGGTTAGAACGTACAGCTTCCAACAGGGCCAGACCATCCATCCCCGGCATATTGAAATCTGAAATCACCAGATGGATAGGGTTAGTCTCCAGATAATCCAGAGCCTCTTTTCCATCCTTACGCTGCACAACTCCCTTAAAACCAAGAGCGGCCATATGACTGGCCAGAACCTGCCGGATGGAAGCCTGATCATCTACAATTAAAGCTCGAATCTGAGATGCGGACGGCATTTATGAACCTTTCTGCCTTCTGATAATCATTCGTCAGGATCGCCTGACATCAAGAACGCCATGTCGGGCACTCATCTCTTCTAATGCAGGCCCATAGCAAGGCCGGGGATCTCCATCAAAGAGCCCACTTTCTCTACAGCACCCAGCTCAGCAGCGACACGGGGCATCCCATACACCACCGAGGAAGCCCTGTCCTGCCCGATGGTCCGTGCCCCGGCTTGCCTCATAGCCAGCAACCCTTCAGCTCCATCCTGCCCCATCCCCGTCAGGATGATACCCAGCGCACTACTACCTACCGTCTGAGCAATGGAATGGAAGAGTCTATCCACCGAGGGGCGATGCCCGCCAACAGGCTCCTCCGCCCGCAGCTTCGTAAAGAGCCGTGGGGCGTGGCCTTCCACAACAAGATGAGTTTCTCCACCGGGGGCAATACGGACCATACCGGGGGACAACATTTCCCCATCCTGCGCCTCAGCGACAGAAAGCTGAGGAATAAGGCTGTCCAGCCGTGCGGCAAAGCTGGATGTGTAAAGTGATGGCATATGCTGACAGATGAGGATAGGCGGACTGTTGGCCGGAAAATCCTTGATGACCTCCTCCACCGCTTCCACCCCACCAGTGGAAGAACCAATGCCCACTACATCGAACGATGTCCGCCATGCGGCTGTACCACCTCCTGTAAAAGGCTCCGTCCGCACAGGGCGTCCCCCCGCCGGGACAGCATGCCGCAAGCCCGGCTGATACCGAGCAGCCTCCAGCACAATCTGCCCCAAACCAGCGAAAGCCTCCCCAGCCCCGCCCTGCTTCGGGAAACATTCAAAAGCCCCCATCTGAAGAGCGGTGATAGCCGTATTGGCCCCCCGTGTGGTCATGCTGGACACCATCACTACCGGGATCGGTCGTAGCCGCATGATCTTCTCCAGAAACTGGAGCCCATTCATGCCCGGCATCTCGATATCCAGCGTAATGACATCCGGCTGGTCAGCAATGATAAGATCCCGTGCCTCAATCGGATTCGAGGCCATACCAATGACATCAATCTCGGGATATTTGAGAAAAGAGCGTCTAATCAACTCTCTGGCGGTTCTTGAATCATCCACTACAAGAACCTTGACCCGTTCTTTCATGGCCTCAACCCTTTTTCATGTAGATTGTCGGTGCCACAGCCTCAAGGTGACATTCCCTGACACAGTCCACCCGCTCGGAATGACCGACATAGAGAAACCCACCCGGCACCAGCCGGTCAGCAAGCCGTTTCCACAGCGCATTACGGGTTTCGTCATCAAAATAAATCACAACATTCCGACAGAAGATAACGTCAAACTGACCTTTGAAAGGCCATTCCCGGTTCAGGTTGAGCGACCGAAACGTAACAAGACGCCGTATCTCCCGCGCCATGCTGAACTGTTCCATCGCCGCAGATTCCATATAGGCATCCTGCCAGCGTTGGGGCACACTTCGGACCTCCTCGGCAGGATACTGGCCGATACGCCCTGTCTCCACCACGGCATGATTGATGTCCGTAGCCAGAATCTTCAGGTCCATCCGCAGGGCATCCGGTAGCTCCGCCATGACGGACATGGCCATGCTCCACGGCTCCTGCCCTGTCGAGCAGGCTGCCGACCATAGCCGTACCCGTCCTCCCGCACGCAGTTTTTCCCCTAACTGCGGCAGAACATGCTGCTCCAGATGCTCAAAATGGCTTTTCTCCCGGAAAAACTGCGTCACATTGGTCGTCAGAACGCAGATGAGTTCCTTCAGCTCCTCCTGTCCCTCCGGCCTGCTGACGTAATCCAGATAATCACGAAACGAATTCCGTTCAGTTGCACGGATGCGCCGTGACACACGGGAAAAAACGAGACTACGCTTAGAGAGCGGCAGACTGATTCCTGCCTCCTGCCGAGCAATCTCCTGCACCCGCCGGAAATCAGCCGCCGAATAGGAAAAGCCGCCTTGTGGCTCCATATCCGTCATTGACATGCCCTCATCCTGCTGCCGCGGCGATGGCCTCATCCCCCAGCAGGCGGCTCAGGACAGTATCCAACCGCAGGATGCGGATGACACGCTCACCTATGCTGACAAGACCGCTCAGCTCAGCCGCACCACCATCAACGGAAATAGGCTGGATTTCATCCAAAGCAATCTCCGTAATGCCGATGACACTATCTACCAGCAACCCGCAGGTGGCACGGTGCGCACCATCCTCTATAATGATGACCACACGTCGCTCATTATCGGCCTGTGGGGCTGTACCAAGATAATTGGCAAGATTAACAACCGTAACAATATTGCCACGGATATTGATGGCTCCCTCCACATAGGTGGGGCAATGCGGCAGATAGGTCGGGTCTTCAAACTCCCTGATTTCCTTGATGCTCAGGATAGGGATGCAATATCGCTGGTCACCTACCGTGAAAATAATCATCTGCTCCCGTCCCCCTGAGGGTACGGAAGAAGCCCCGTCTACCTGTCCGTCCGTCTGTTTCTTTTCTTCCAGAGACATAAGATCCATGACTTTCTTTTCTAACCCGCCTGTTACGCTGCCCGCTCTGCGATAGCTTCCAGAGCGCGAGTGTCCACACGTTTCGTTGCAGAAACAATCAATGTTGACACATCAAGAATGAGCGACACGCTGCCATCCCCAAGAATGGTGGCAGCCGAGACACCGTTAATCTGACGATAATTCTTCTCAATGCTCTTGATGACGACCTGAGCCTGATCCCGAACACCATCCACAACCAATGCCGCCCGGGCTCCAGCCTCATTCTCTACAACGAGAACAATCATCTGCCCTTCTTCCCCGGCACGGCCCATATGGTGGGTTTCCTCCTGTAGGCCGCCATCATCGGGAAGAGTCAGCTCATCACCCAGATAAATCAGCGGAATACACCGGCCCCGCACAGAAACGACATGACTTCCATCGGGAATGGTATACACGTCATCTTTCTTCTGTACCGTCACCAGCTCCACAACAGATGAAACCGGTACAACCATAGTGGAGCCACGGCACTCGATGAGCATCCCATCCAACACAGCCAGTGTCAGCGGTAGGCTGAGGGTAAAGAGCGTCCCCTTACCCGGGGTACTCTTGATGTTCACACGCCCACCAAGATTCTGGATAGCCTGCTTGACCACATCCATCCCCACGCCTCGACCGGAAAGGTCAGATACGGTTTCTGCCGTGGAGAAGCCGGGAGCAAAAATCAGCTCATTGATTTCATTCTCCCCAAGCGATGCACCCGAAGCAACAATGCCCCGCTTGATGGCTGTCTGTAGGACACGCTGAGTGTTGATCCCACCACCATCATCACGAATCTCGATCAAGATACGCCCGGAACGATGCCGCGCAGAAAGCCAGATTGTGCCCTGCGTCGGTTTCCCCGCTGCCTGACGAGCCTCCGGGCTTTCAATCCCGTGATCCACCGCATTACGCAGCATATGGGTCAACGGGTCTGTCAGATTCTCGATCAGAGTACGGTCAACTTCCGTTTCCTCTCCCTCCAGCACGAGAGCAACATCCTTGTTCGCCAGACTGCTAGCCTCCCGCACCACACGCTGCATCCGCTGGAACACATTGCGAACAGGCTGCGCGCGGATTGCCATGACTGCTTCCTGAATATCCCGTGTCAGTGTTTTGATGACAGCCAGACGCTTGAGCAGCTCCGGGTCATACAGGGCATCCCGTGTCAGGGCAGATTCAAGAGAGGCCTGACCGATGACCATTTCACCGACCATATCCATCAACATACCAATCCGCCCGATATCCACACGAATGGAAGCATTCTGTTCCCGCTTGCGCCCTACCTTCGCAGGAGCAGCAGCGGGAGCAGGAGGAGAAGAATCTGCCTGTGCAACACGCTCCACCACCTCGACCGGAACCGGAGCAGCCGGTGCGTTTTCCTGAATGGTGGTATCTTCTACAGGCTCCGGCTCTGTTTCACCCTCGGGCTGACCATCTCGGACAATCTGGAAATCACAGACATCACCGACCCAGTCGAATACAGCCTGAATCTCATCCTCAATCCCGCTACTCGATAGCTCTGGCAGACGGACTGTCCAACCCAGACGGGCATCTTCAGCAGGAAGATCAGCCAAAGCAGGCAGGTCCTGCATGTGGCAGACGACGTCCATTGCGCCGGCCTCTTCTACTGGCAAAAGCTCTTTCAGCCCCATCAGCAGATTCCGGGCATCGTCACCACGGCTATAAAGGTCGCTATGGGGCCGGAAGGTCACCGTCAGCATCTGCGGCGGCTCACCGCCCCCTTCGGCCGGCTCGTCAAAGTCAAACCCACCCAAATCGACCGTGACGGGAGTAAAATCGTCCGGTACGGGCGTCTCACCAACCTCTGAGGAAACTGGTGCCCCCCCTCCTTTACCGATAATCGCTTCCAGCTTGCGGACATTCTCATCTATCCGACCTTCATCAACCTCATCACCCGTATGTTTTGCTTCGGCAACAAGATCGCTGAGGACGTCCATCGCAAGGAAGAACGTTTTAATGATGGCCGGATCCGGCTCTACCTTACCAGACCTGAGGCCATCCAACGCACTCTCATACACATGGGCGAAACGGACAAGACGGTCGAGACCGAAGGACGCTGCACCACCCTTGATGGAATGTACCGCCCGGAAGATAGCATTGATTGTCTCCTGACTGGACTCTTCCGCAGAGAGTTCGCCCAATCCCCTTTCCAACTCAGGGAGGAGCTCATCACATTCCTCAAAAAATATCTTGAGAATATCATCCATGACATCGCCCATATCACGCTCCCTTACGCTGTAACTCGCCGAATAGCCCACACGAGCTTCTCGGCATTGAAGGGTTTGGCTATCCATCCCGTAGCCCCAAGAGACCGGGCACGGTTCTTTTTCTCCTCGTCTATTTCGGTGGTCAGACAGATGATAGGAATGTTGGCGAAAGCCTCCAGTTTCCTCACAGCCTCAATGAACTGGAAACCATCCATCCGGGGCATATTGATGTCCGTAATAATGACCTGTGGCACTGGAGAAGCCTGTTGCAGCACCTCCAGTCCCTCGACACCATCACCACCCTGAATGACATCATAACCAGCTTCGCCAAGTGCCTTACGTAGAACGCCCTGCATGGTGCGGGAATCATCTACCGTCAGGACTCTCACCTTCTGTTCATCCGTCATGGCGGCTCTCCTTCTCGTCCATCCCTTCCAGAAGCTGCTTCTGAACACCAAACAGCGCAAAGGCTTCCGCTGCCTTTTCAGAACACGGGCCGACTTTCAGTCCGCTGGCTAGAAGAAGCTGAAGGCAGAGCCCTCCAACGTAATCGACCCCAGAAGCATCAAGCAGCGGCACTGTGCCTTCTGCTGCACTGGTCTTTTCCTGTAGAAGAGCCTTCAACCCTGCCGCTGCACCGGTATCCAGACGCTGCGGCAGAAAAATGAGGGGGCATCCCTGTGCTGCCGCCACCATCAGAAATGATCCCACCCTGCTTCATCATCCGAATGAGTCGGCAGAACCTTGCCATCCTGCTGAATCTCACCACGCTGGCTACTGAGCATCGGTGTTCTGCTCTTCGGCGGCGTCTGGGCAGGTACCTCACTGGCAAGAGCCGGTCTCTCATGAGAGAGCTTCAATGCCTGATTGGAACCAATGGTGAAGGTCGCCAGTGTCTGACGCAGCTTGACGGTCTGCGTTGTCAGGTTATGGCTGGCAGCCGTTGATTCTTCGACCATGGCAGCATTCTGCTGAGTCATGCCATCCATGCTGCTCACAGCATCCGACACTTCCGCCAGACTACGAGCCTGCTCTTCGGTCGCTTTGGAGACAACCTCAACCCGGTCTGCCAGAGCTTCCGTCCCTTCTTCCACATCCTTGAGAAGGCCGCTGGTCCGAGCCACAAGGCGGACACCTTCCTGCACATGGGCTGTTGCTGTTTCCAGCACATCACGGATCATATCGGCAGCCTTGGCGGACTGCTCTGCAAGGGACTGAACCTCCTTGGCAACCACGGCAAAACCACGTCCAGCCTCACCCGCACGGGCAGCCTCAACACTAGCATTAAGAGCCAGTACGTTAGTTTTGAAGGCAATATCGCTAACAGACCGCGTGATCTGCACAATATCATCAGATGAAGTCTTGATGGAGTTCATCGCTACGCTGGTCTGTTCCATCCCATTGGAAGCCGTCTTGACCTTTTCCAGCGTTGCCTTGGTTTCGCTACTCGCATGGGAACAGTTACTAGCCGTAACCTTAAAGCCGGAAGCAATGGACTTAACAGAAGCCGTAACCTGCCCGAGGCTTGCAGCCTGACGCTCCGTACGTTTTGCCAAATCATCTGATGCCGTGGAAATCTCACTGGCCCCATTGGCAATCATGTTGGAGCTTTCCGCCACAACAGACAGAGCACCACCCAGCCCAGTCAAAGACTCATTGAAGGCCTCACGTACGGGACCAAACTCACCATCGAACAACGCACTGGTGATGCGGATGGACAGATTACCCTGAGCCAGCTTCTGCATGACACGGTTCAGCTCTTCCACAACGGCGTGCGTGCGTGCCTCACGCTCCTTGAGTTTCTCCGTTGTGTCCAGAGCTTTATTAACAGCCTCACTATGCGCTTTTTCCGCCGCCTTCTGCTCCTGAAGGCTCAAGGCAAAAGAGGCCAGCATCTTGCCAACCCGTCCAACACAGTTTGTCCTATTCTCATACAGGCTGAGGTCCGGTGCTTCCCCACGACCTAGAGCCATACCCATGTCAGTCAATTTTTCGATAGGTTCGGTCAGGACCTTGGTCAGAAAAAGCCAAACTGCCCAAGTAAGCACCATGCCGAAAAGAAGTGTTGCCATATTAATGATAGCAACACGATTGAATATACCACTCTCCAAATAACCTACAGTCTCCACAGCGAGCTGCACAGCCAGATAAAACTCAATAGCCAGCATTGCCACCCGCACCTGCATGCGAAACGAAGCTGATCTGTATAACCAGTTAAACATGGAAAACGCCTATCCCTCCAGAAAATTCATTCCTTCCGTCAGCATGGCCAAAGGTTTGGATGATGACAGAGGCTCAAGACATAACTTCTGAAAAACCATACAAATGCATGGAATTAGTTTTTCTTAGGCCTGAAACATGATAAAATTTTTAATGGAAGAAAAGACATTTTTTGGAGTATATGAACAATATGCCTTAAACTAAGGGATAATTTAAGATTTATGTCATATATTATTTACAGTTTATTATTTAGTAACGCTTCTGTATTCGTTCATGTAGACTTGGACAACACTCTGCGATAATCCCCCACGATTCTTTATCCCCCTCAAAAACCCAATTATCATCTCGCCTTGCAAGATTGCCCTTGTTTGGCATCCTTCTGGCAATCCGCCATGTTAGCAATGACACTGCCCGCCCCTATGAAACGAGGAGACTGTGTTACGGGTGTCTTCTTGCCAGCAGACGAACGGACTGACACGATTTCCTGCTCCTTCGAGTGAAATCTCGGCAGATGTATCCGGCTGAACAGCCTAAAAGCACCCCGGACTGGAAAGGTCAGACGTCCCGCTATTGCAGTATCTGGGGACAGTCCTCCCACAAACACTAAAAAAGACAATAATACGATAAATACCCTATGTTGAGCATTGTTTTCCGACATAATATTAACCTACGCTATAATAAGACATACACCCTGAGTGAGGCATCATGACCACCGCATTACACTATGAAGCCCTGAAAGAAAGACAACGTACTCTTCGGCATGATTTCCCCGAAACTATGGGGTTACGCGTTCATCGTGCCATCAGCTGGATTGGTCGTGCCGAACAATGTGGAAACGACCAAGATGCCCGCTTTATTTTCCTCTGGATTGCCTTCAACGCTGCTTACGCTGATGAAACCGATTTTCAAGGAAACATCATTAGTGAACGTAGCACGTTCATTAATTTTTTCAGCAAGTTAACCCTGTACGACCAAAAGGAAAACACCATTTACACGGCCCTGTGGCATCGTTTCTCTGGCCCCATCCGCACCCTTATGAAGAACCACTATATATTCCACCAATTCTGGCAGCATAAGAATGGCATAGAAGGCTTTGAAAACTGGGAAGAAAAATTCCAGACATCAACACGGTCATTCCAACAGGCCTTTCAGGATGGCAATGTTGCCAAAGTCCTACGTTTTGTCTTCGATCGCCTCTATGTACTACGCAATCAGCTTGTACATGGTGGGGCAACATGGAACAGCAGCATCAACCGTCACCAAGTACGTGATGGTGCCGCTATCCTAGCCTTCCTCATGCCCCTTTTCGTACAGATCATGATGGCCAACCCCCATGAAAACTGGGGGCGGCCTTTCTATCCAGTCGTGGACTGACGACACAGACCATCAGGCAGGGGTGGGTCAGGTATAATCAAAAATGACCTGCCCCTTGATCTGGGACATGATACTGGCCAGCGCAGACGAAGAAGCCTCAGAGGCATCCGTAATGATAAGATGACAGCCCGGCCGGATATATGTGGCGAGAGTCATGATTTCTGAAGCACTATAGGTGGTTGCAGAAATCTTTATCCCTGCGCCACGCTGAGCCAGCGTCATGATTTCTGAAATGGACTTACGAGCCATGATGATTACCTCCATCTTTCCATATAGAATAGGCTTAAGCCTTATCTGGCACCGTCTAAACGTATCTTTCAGCTGCCATACGCCAATAGATCAACCATAGTCACAAGGCCCTATAAAACTCCATCCAGAAATAAAGTCATCTCCACATCTAACGACCATTTCTGACGTACCTTTCACTTAAAGAACTAATCTAAATCTTCCTCCAACAGAACAAGGAGAGTTTCCTCATGGCAGCCTTATTTACGGAACTGCTGATTGTCAGCCTAATGGTATTTGCTTTGACCACATTGGTCCGCAGCTATACGGGCCGCAAACGCCGCATCAAAGAACTCGAAAAAGAGCTGAGCTGGTACCGTCAAGCCGCCATGGTGCGGAATTTAGCCTCATATCCAGATGACATAATGAAATAACTCATTATTATTTAACGAAAAATACCATCCTAGGAGGGGAAAGGACATCATGAGAAAGGAGAAGCTGGCCGACATCATAAAACTGGCACGCAGGCTCTCTGCCTCTGCTGAAGGCATGACGCTAGATGAAATTGCCGACCATATGGGCGTATGCCGCCGCACGGCAGAGCGTATGCGTGATGTCCTACAGGCCACCTTTCCCAGTATGGAGGTTTTGACTGAGGGACAGAAACACCGCTTCCGCCTTCCGTCCGGGATAATAGACCGTTCCTTCGACACGCCCACGGCTGACGAAATGGCAGCACTGAAAAACGCTGCTACATCTCTAGAGAGACAAGAAGCCACAGGGCGCGCCCTCCTCCTCTCCAACCTCTACGACAAATTTAAAAGCCTGTTGCGCCAACGGACCCGCATCCTCCTTGATCCAGACATCAATGCACTCGTACTGGCAGAAGGCGATGCCATGCAGGCCGGCCCACGCCCCACCGCAGACGCCGCCCTTCTGGAAACAATCCGTTATGCCCTCAAGGCGGGCAGCAGCTTACACTTCACCTATACGTCTTCCAACACGGCAAAAGAACGTACCGTTTCACCGTGGGGACTACTCTACGGCAAAGCCTATTATCTGGTTGGCCCCGTACAAGGTGCTAATGAACCAGTGCTCTGGCGACTGGACCGCCTGCAAAATGTCACCGTAGGCGGCGGCATTGCCACACTTCCCCCGACGGGCTGGTCCTTGCAGGACTTTGCCAGCCGCTCTTTTGGCGTGTGGCAGAACAAGCAATACGATGTTGCTCTACGCTTCTCACCCGCTGCCGCTGCGGATGCACGCCGCTTTCTCTTCCATCCCAGCCAAACACTGACAGACGAAGAAGATGGCAGCTTATACGTCACCTTCACCGCCAGCGGCCTGAATGAAATGGCTTACCATCTTTTTACTTGGGGCAAGGAAGTCACCATCCTCGCCCCGACTGAACTGAGGTCTCTTCTGCTGGAGATGTGCCGGAATGTGATGGGAAATTACGACTAATATCTGAAAAATTATCAGGAAACAAAAAAGGGGGACACCATAAATGATAGCCCCCTTCCGTTTATCAAGCTCAACCCTGTATATGGAGTTCCAGTTGTTCACCCTGCTGCAACCAGGACGAATAACGTTCCAGCTCCTGCTGTACTTCCTCAAGCTGAGATTTATGCTTGTTAGCAAGCTCCACAAACTGTTCCCAATATGGAATATTTACTTTCAAAAAGTTCTTGACTGCCATCTGTTCCCTGACAGACTGCTCACTTTCTTTCAACGAGCTGATAACAGTCTTTTTCCAGTCTTTAAACTCTTCCTGCTTGGCTTTTTCTTTCTGTGCATTGACCATATCCATGGCCATACCAGCCAAGGGTCCCAGATACCCTATAAATGTAGCAGCACGCCCTAACCATGCTGCATGCTTAGCCGCTTCCTCCGCAGCCTTTTTGGTTGCTTTACCAGCAAACCGCTTTGCTGCCTGCTTGGAGGCCTCCTCCGCTGTTTTTTGAGCCACAGTTGCAGCGGAAGTAACAGGATTTACCTTACCCAATAAACCCATCAGACCCTGCAATACTTGCTCATTCCCCATGAACCCTGTCAGTTGCTCCACAATTGATATCCAAGGAGCAGCCTGAAAAGTTCTTTCAATTTCATAATCTCCGTTTAAGTCCAAACCACCTGCCATATCTGCCTTATAGTTCCGCAGAATTGGTTCCATGTCAGTGATAGTCGCCATCTTGCGCTCGACATCACGGCGCAGCGGCTCCACTTGACTATCATAAATTGATTTTATCTCATTATTCAGACGATCACCCGTCTCACCCAACCTTCTTTCCAACATTTCTGACAAGGTTTCCATCGTACTGCTACGAATGTCCTGTCGAAGATGGTCAAATACCTCATTAATATCCTCCAGAGTTTTCTCTGAAACAGATTTTATCTGAGGGGGTACATCTTCAAGCAGTTTATCTTCTAAAGAGACAGTATCACTGAGCGTAGAAAAACTCTCCTTCAGCCTCAGACCACAAGATTTAGCTATATCCAATGGCTGCAACAATACATCCCTCAGCATCGCCGCATGAGCCCCAGTTGTAAGAGCCTCATAACCACCAGCATCTTCCACTTTCCTGTCAATCGCCTCACGCAGAGACTGCATATGTGATAGGGTTTCATATTCTTCTTTATTATCGCTCTTCAGCCATTCATCGACACCTTTTTCATCAGGGGCGGCTGAAACAGCCACAACAGGCAAAGCAACGGCCTCAGCATCCGTCAAGCCAATCAGGTCCTTCAACCTGCTGATAATATTCGCCTTTTTCGTTGTAAAACCTTCCTTATATTCCTCTTCATCACCCATATCGACAATCTTGTCGAACCGACTCAGAACGAAAACCGTTCTGGGCAACAAATCAAGCTGACGGAACAACCAATTCAGTTCATCCTTATGGCTTTCCTTGATGGGATTGACAGGATCAAGAACATAAAGAAGAACATGGGCCTCGCTTACATAGCGGCGTGTCTTTTCTTTATAGGCTTCACGCTCTTTAGCCCCATCCATTTCCTTTTTATGACCATATAGACCAGGGGTGTCTATAATCTGATAAGTATCATTAGGATTATAAATTTCTACTTCATTAGATGACTCACCAACGCCAATTTTCATATTGGCCTTATGTTCACCTAACCATGATGCCACGATTGAGGTTTTACCGACTGAGAAACCACCAACCAGAGCAACCTTGATCCGACCATTGCTCCCATCCTGGAGCTGACCCTCTACCTTATCCAGCTTTCGCTTCAAATGGGCGGGAATTATAATACCCAGCTTCTCACCATCAGCAATAAAGTCCTTTACAGCAAGAACACTCTCTGCAAATGCACCATTAATCATTTTCCATCATCCTCTAAACTAAAACAAACGCTCTACAATCAGAGTGCTAAAAACCTGATCCCATCCTACAAAAATTACTACTTCAGAAATTTTTGCATATTGCTCTGGGTAGATTTTATAGAAGTCAGAACAATATCCAGGTTGCCTTCTATCTCCTCATAGTCCTGCCGCTTGGATACGGCATACCGGGCTATCGGCTCCCCCACTTGATATACTGCCTCGTCAATTTTCTCTCTCAACTGCAAGCGAATATCATTCAATACTTTTTCAATAGCTGTTCGTTGCTGCTCCTGCTGATATTCACTATCAAGCAATTTCCTACCTGCCCAAATTGTACCAGCGGCCGTCATAGCGACCTCCAACCATCCAATCGGCCCCATCAAAGCACCGACAATCACCCCAAAAATAGCACCGCCAATACCCCACGCGTCAATACCGCTGTCAGTATCAATATTGGCCTGTTCCCAAAGATCTTCAGCCTGAAAATGAAAATCTTTTACGGAGTTATCCCCATCACTCCCTAAAATATACTGGAGCCGTTCACTTGCTTTATAGACTCTCTCACGGGAACGATCAGAAAATTTCTTACATTCCGTCTTGCCATGCTGAACCAGTTCTTTCAGCTCAGCCTCCACCTCATCTTTCAGAATTTTCTGAACTTCTGAATCAAAACTCCACCACAAACCATTTTCATGATGCTTCTCCATACGGTTCCGAACACCATTGACAAAATGTTCTTCTAGACTGATGGAAACCCGCTTGTAATCCTGTGCTATTTCTCGTGGCAGCAGCCCATATTCTTTTATGGCATCCTGCAGAAGTTTCTTGGTCTCGGACAGCATACGGAGATGCTTATCCATATCCAGTTTCAGCGGATCACCAACCTCTTTCTGAACCACCTTTGCCAGCTTGGCCATATTCATCATCTCAATAAGATGCTGGCTCTCAGGCAGTATCTCCCGCCGCAGCTTATCAAGAAATTTTCCTACCCCACTGAGTTGCCACAGAGACGCTGCCTGTATTTCTTCCAAAAATTTTCCCTGCTTCCGAGCCAGCTTATGATCCTGATGAAGATTTCCAGCCACTGCAAAAAAGGCCGGTAACGCTGCCAGCACAATATGGCCACGATACGCCATCCCCAGGGCCTGCTTCATGTGAGCATCACTGGCAACAAGCGTTTCTTTCTCTTCAGCGGAAACTTTCAGGCCATCCCGCAGGACCCGTGGGGATGTCACACGTTTATTGAAAATACGATATACCTGCGCCTCTTCACGCAGATGCTTCCTGATCTTCTCCAGTGTACCTTCAATATCTTCATGACGCCCATCACGGGTCTTATCACCGCCAGCTGTCTGCGGCGGAGTAGAATCACTCGTGACATAAAAGACCAAATGAGCCTGAGCAATCGCCTTGTCTATTTCAACCTGAACGGCAGCTTCCTGTCCCTCAATCCCCGGAACATCCAGCAGGGTAAAGGCCTGACCTTGAAGCAGACATTCATAGGCTATCGTGTCACGTGTAAAATCAGAACGTCCATCACCTATGGAGGCCCCTGCAGTGGTTCCTTTCCGTATGCTCTGCCCCTGCTCCTCGAACCACGAACAGATCGCTTCAATCAACGTGGACTTTCCAGCATTCGTTTCACCATAGAACGCTATGACCAGCTTACCCCATTGCTGCTGGGCAACCGCCTGTTCCAGTCCCTTTGACAGGTTTTCCTTCATATCCTGGAGGAAAGTGACACCATCTCTTATGCTACCCGGGTACTCCTCCAGTTTATGTCCCCACTGCTGATAGGGTACAAGCTCAACAATGTCTTCTGCTCTCTTGCAGAAACGCTCCACTCGTTCAGGAACTACGGCCATCTTCATACCCTTCAAACATTGCCTGCGGACATGACCATCCGCTCTCAAGGAAGATGAAACTGTATTTAAAAAAAGTCTACGTCAGTTCCGGTCGTATGATATGAAAAACCATAATTCCATGACCAAATCATATATCTTCTACATGGCAAGCTGTAACGACCATTAACTTCATACCATGCTAAATAAGGTGATACTGATGCATATTCGACTACATAGCAACTGGCCAGTTATTACACTGTGTATTCTCCTAACCACTCCCATCATTACACAGACGGCAGAACAGCTCGTTCCGGGGCGGGTTCTGTGCAATAAGGATGGTGGAATGGCTCCGAAACATCCTTACATAAAAAATACAGATATCTGCTAGAATATAGCTCATGAGCTAAACGGCCCTAACGGTCATTACTGGACATGCCGCCCCGTTTTCGTACCAGCATACATCTTCAACTAACCAACCTAGTCACCCGGAAGCCCCATGACAAAAAAGACCACCCATTCCAAAAAGACCTTCCGTGCCGTTCTTGCTTTGGCCTTCCTCATCAGCGGGGGGCATATGGCGCAGGCTGCTTCTACGATCCGGGATGTGCGTGATACAGTCCGGGTCATTCCCATCAAGCTGGCCCCAGACGCAAAAGTTCCCATCAAAAAGGGCGAAGTCCTTCAGCTTGTTAAGCTCTTTCACGACAATGCTAATGCATGGTCATGGAACGAATATATCGCCTTTGAACCCTGCTCTCGTGAGGCTGCCTCGCTCTGTGCCGTTCCTTTTCGGGACACAAAGGGCAACGACTATAAACTGAGTGATGCGCTACATGATGATGAGGATGCCCTGACTACGGTCGGTTTCTACACAGTGCAAAGTGCTCAAGGTAAGTGGAATCTCTTCATGATCCGCATGGAACGACCAATGGGAGACTCAACCTACGCAAAAACAGAAACGACCGCTCATGTCAGCCTATTCAAGCTGGCTCCACAGGCACCCGATGCGGCTATGCCGGAAAATAACTATTTCGAAGAAATCGCTACCCTGCCTATGGGGGGATACTGCAACAGTACCGTAGCCCTCTCCACATTCCTCAACCAACCCCTTCCCCCCGGTACGACCTCACCCGATGGCTGTATGCAGGGCCAGTAAGATACATCACCGCTCCCTCCCATAATCGTGGAGGGAGCATCCCTCACGGTGCGATGTTGGAGTCAATCGGACTATTCATACGGTTTATCGTATCGGGGCTGAGCTTACGGATACCAGCCAGATACTGGGATAGAATATTCGCACGATCAGGCTGCATGTTGCCAATAACATCCGAAATCCGACGGGGAATCATATGCTGGGCCACGGGAACAAGCACCCTCATATCCAGAATATTGAACATGGCAGCAGCATCACGAGGGGGCATCTGCTCATAAATATGAGCCAGCCGAGCAATACTTTGCTCCACATCCTGCCGACGCTGTTCCTGCTGGGCAGAAAGTTCGGACGCATTACGGCCCAACGCCTGCAACTTCTCATCCAGTTCCTTCTGTTCCTGCTCAAGGGCCTTCTGCTGCTTCTGGAAATTTTCCGCCTGCCCCTGCATCGCCTGCCGATGGGTAGCCAATTCTCCACTTAGACCCTGTTCAGCCAGACGGACACGAGAATCCGGCTGTTCCTCATCGACCTGCCCTGTAGCGGGGTCATCATCTGCCAGACCATTAGTAGGCGTCCACCCCTGAAGGCGATTCATGAAAAGATGCTGCTTGCTAGGCCGTAGGCTTTCAGGGGCTTTTACACCGGCAGGAGCTGGTGCAACAGGCCGGGCCTTTGCATCCGTACCATGTGGGGCAACCTCCCCCGATTTCTTGGAAGGCTCCTCACTCTGGGCAGAGGGGGTGCTGATCTGCGCCGCAAGAGAATGAAGATTCAACGCCAACAACACCGTCATCAGGCAGGAAGCAAGATTGATGATCTTGCTCAGCGAAAATCCCGGTTTTCTCATGGGTCTGACAGTCCCTCTCATGGCGTTTTCCCTCAATCCTTCATCAGATTAATGGCCCGTGCCAACATGGACCGGGTCACCTGCATGGTATTGAGATTGGCCTCGTAAGAATGTTGAGCATCGTGACTATCCATGATTTCCACAATGGAACTGACATTAGGCATCTTCACATAGCCCTGCTCATTGGCGGCCGGATGGGCAGGGTCATAGCGCATCTGAAAATCAGACTGGTCCTCCCCAACAGACCGTATCGCTACACTGGAAACACCACTGGCACGATCCAGTGCCTCCCGAAATGTCACCGTCTTACGGCGGTATGGGTCAGCCCCGGGGGAAGACCCTGTCGTCTCTGCATTGGCCAGATTCTCGGCAGCAACACGCAAACGGGCCGTCTGTGCCCGCATTCCAGCCGCTGAAACCCCAATTGTATCGGAAAAATCCATTCTTTCCTCCTCTCTCCTGTCCCGCTCTTCCTATTCGAGGCCTTACTGCCCACCACCACCGAGAGCCATGCCGTAAAGCCCCATGTACCGGCCATAAACAGTGGTGGCGAAACGCTGCTGATCGCTCGTCTGAGCAATTTTCCCCAGCTCCTCCTCCAGCACCACACGGTTGCCATCCAGCGAGGCCCGCCCACCCTGCTTATGGGCATGTGTCTCCCCCGCAGGCCCCAGCATATGCCCCGGCTGCGTGCGTTTCAGTGCTACGGTATGGGCATTCTCCAAAACGCCCCGAAACGGCGATACATCCTTAGGGCTGTAATGAGGCGTATTGGCGTTGGCCACATTGCCCGCCAGCACGGATTCACGGTTCTGGAGCCAGCTCATCCGCCGTTCCGCCAGATTCAGAAGGTCCGTTCCGCCTGTATGTGTCATGCTCATCTCACTTCACTCCTTCTTCGTGGGCTCACGGGGTCTGTTGTGCGGACACAAGAAGACGGAACATCTGTCCGGCATCACCCTCAAAAGGCCGATCCCCCACACGGTTCCGTATCCATTCCAATGCTCCGGCATCACCAGCACGGGACGCATCCGAGGCAAACCGAAGAGCAAGAAGCTGCTGAGGAACTGTCAAAGCTCCCTGCTGTGGCAGACGCTGTTCCACCATGCTGCGCAAGTCTGTGATGGCAGGGGACCATTCCTCCCGGTTTTCATGAATATGCGCCCTCATATCCGCTGCCTCCGGGTCCCGATCAGCCCCTAACAGATACAGAGCCACTTCCGGCTTGCCTGAGGTTACCGCCATACTCGCCATAAGGCGGGTCCGTCTGGCGGTTTCCTGCGGGGGCAGGGACGCATTGCTCGTACTTGCCAATGTGGCAGAGGCCTTGTCGAACAAACCTTGCCTGATTTCATTCTCTGCCAGAGCATCACCAGCTGCCGCTTTGTCCTGCGGGTCTGTTATCATGGGGATGGCCGTACTCATGGCGTTTTCGGCCTGTTCATCCAGCCCCAGCCTACCCAGCAACCTGCCATAAGCCAGAAGCATATCCCCTTTTTTCGCACTGGCAGGTAGGTCCGGCATATGAGCCTTCAGAAGGGCACCTTTATGGAGCAAGGTTGCTTCATTATGCGGTGCAGCCTTTTGCCCTTCACCATCTGGCTCGGACAACTCTTTAACAACACCAGAAAGAGCTGCGGACAACAGAGCCTGCATCCGGGCCTCATCATGAGGCGGTGGTGCCTGTCGTGCTTGATCCAACGCCTGAAGAGCTGGTTCCCATTGATGCGCCCGTATATCTGCTCCGGCCCGCAACATATTCACAATACCGTCCCGGCCAGACAGGCGGGCATCCGGCAACAAAGATGCATATTGGCGGGCAGCTTTCTCAGCGGAAAGATGACCATTCCGCAGGCTCAAAGCCACGCCTTCTTCCATCGCCTTCTCGGCAATGATGGGGTCATGATCCACCGAAAGGGCTTCCAGAAGACCGATGGCTTTCTTCTCATCACCATCCCGCAAAGCCCGCACCGCCTGAATGAAACGGAAATTGTTGCCTTCTGGTAAATGATTCAGGGCCTCACGTTCTTCTGGTGTTCCACGGCGGGCAATTAGTTCCGCTGCCACAGGCAACAAAGAAGACCGTAATGGCTCAGGATAATTCAGCAAACGGGGCATATCCCGCGCCAACAGACGAGTGGCTTCAGCGTCTTTCCCACCAGAGACAGCCTCATAGAGGCCCTGCCAGAGCTTCGTAGCCCGTATGGCCTGCTCCGGCCATTCCTGCATCAGTTGGGCGGCACCTTTCATCTGGCCCGTCAACAGGTCAGTCGCTGCCAGAAAAAACCGTACGTCTGGGCGGAAAGCTTCTTCGGGGTCATCTTCCAATGCCACATCCATGATGGCCCGTGCATCGGGAAAAGCACCAACACCAAAAGCCGCCTGTGCTGCTTCCAGACGCTTTCTAAAACGGTCCTTGGGAGATGAATCCGCTGCAGCAACAAGAGCCTGACGGTAACGCTCCTGCGCCTGTGGGGCGGCCAAATGTTTCAGGCCAAGCCAGTTCAGGTCCACATCGCTCGCATAAACAGCTCGGTCCATGTCCGCCAGCGGGCGGTCATCGGCACGCTGGAGCAAATCCCCCTGCATGGTGGCCCTCATGACGACCTGCGGAGGCTCGTGCTGAGCAATAACAACACCCTCCAGAGATGGCCATACGTCATAATCCCTGCCTTTACGCAGAGAAAGCAGACCACCATCATCCAAAGCGGTAGTCCCGACAATCAGAGATGTCCCCGATACCGGGTCCTTTATGGAAAAGACACGCCCCGGCCGCCGCATGGGAAACAAAAGCCCATCCGCCCGCAACTGGGGGGTAATTTCCGGCCTGTCTGTATAATCCATACCGGGAGGCGGCTGATCGCCCAGTACCCATCCATCACTCTGCTGGGAAAGGTAAAGCTGGCGTGTATCCGGCACCGGCAGACTAATCATTGTCATATCTGGCAGAGTCGTCACGCTTAACCGCGCAAACATACCGTCCCCGTGCAGAGCCGAAACATCCATCGGCTGGCGGGCATCCACCAGAATGATGAAACGATCTCCACTCTGATACGCAGCAATGCCCATCTGTTCAGGAACAGGAATCAGAATCCTGTTACGAGACGGCACTGAGGCAGTCGGCGCACTGCCCACCATACGGGCGGGCTGACCGGACTCAACTTCATGAGTCTTTGCCTCATTAGCCTGCTCCCGCCCTGCCTCTTCCAAAAACTGATGAAGAGACTGGTCCTTATGCCCTTCCGAGGGGGCTGGAGCCTGCTTCTGCGAAACAGCCCCGCCCTGTGCAGCACCAACACCCAGCACATGTGCCCCCCACCCGGAGGGCACTCCCTGAAGAAGAGGGTCCCCCGGCTTTACATGATCCTTCACCTGCAAAGGTGGCGGGTCCGACTGATGTGGTTTAGCCTGCTTCTGCGTTACACGGATATGCTCATGACGGGCACGCACAGGAGTCTGTTTATGATCCTGCCCCGGCTTCGGAGGCTGCGACTTGGCCGAAGTTCTATCCATGAAAACAGATGCCCCAGACGAAGCCTGTGCCGCTAGAGCCGTACCGCAGAGCAACCATGACGAGCCACCCGTTAGAGACCCGCCCAGAATAATCAGACTGGCAACACCATAGCCAGCCCTGCGCCAGATTCCATCTCCTGCCATGGCTTTAGAGACAGCCTTATGAACAGCGCATAGCATGGTGCCGCATTCTCCCCTTGATGCTTGATCGTTTCCGCGCCCTCTACGTCATATGAAGCGACAGCGGCTCCACATGACGTAACCGGCCATCAAGCCAGCAGATTGACGAAGCTGGCTGTGGCAGAGTTTTTACGGACCCCTTTGGCACTAGGAACAACCTGACCTGTGGCGTCAAACTGCATAGAAGCCTCAGCCCCATTGCTGCGATGAGACGAAAGCTGCACACGGGCGGCTTTCTCGGACATGGCCGCCTTGCGCATCTCATTCGCCTGCTGGACTGTTTTAAGCCGCATGGCTGTACCAATTTCAGACGCTACTGATGTATCTGACATGATCTCTTCTCCCTGATATTTCATTCTGTATCGTTCCAATGGCTTTCCCTGATACCGAACACAGAGGGAAAAACAAAGCCATTTACACAAGGATATATGAAAATAACCTTACATAAACCTTCTATTAAGATAAAAAATATGGCCTTAAAAAGACATAGACATTACAAACAAGGCATTATCCCATAACGGACAGGAGGACAGAACCAACCATGTCTCTATCCAGTATTGCCAGTTCCACAGCCCAGAATTTTGATGCCGGACAAGCCTATGGACGTGCGCAACAGCTCACCCAAGCCAACAGCCCCACCAGCAGCGCGCTTGCAGAGGAAGGAGACAGCACCGATGCCGTCTCCAGCTTCAGTGCTGTGCTGGACAATGCCATCCGAGGGGCCATCAATACAGGTAAGGTCGCCGAGAGCCAGACAGCTCAGGCACTTTCGGGCAAAGGCAACATGTCCGATGTCGTAGCATCGGTAGAAGAAGCCAAATTGACACTCCAGACAGTCACAACCCTACGGGACCGGTTCGTCAGTGCCTATCAGGATGTCATGCGGATGTCCGTCTGACCGAATATTATAAAAACAGGAGGACAGCTCATGGGACACGCCGTTGATGTTCAGGAAGTCCTGCGTCAGACGCTTCTTGTTGCCGTCAAGCTAGGGGCCCCTTCCCTGCTGGCCTCTCTGCTGGCGGGACTTTGTGTGTCCCTGTTTCAGGCCATGACACAAATCAGTGAAGCCACGCTGTCCTTCGTGCCGAAATTCATTGCGGCCACCGCCACGCTGATTCTGACAGCCTCCTTCATGCATGCCACCATCCATGCCTATGCTGAAATGATCTTTGACCAGCTCATTAAAGCTGGGGGCATCTGAATGCTGTCCCTCTCCGACTTTTTCGGCTCGCCTGATTTGGCCGCTCCTCATGGCTCACTGGCTGTGCTGACAGGCATGTTTGCCATCATTCTCTGCCGAGTCAGTGCCGTTGTCATGCTCGCACCGGGATTGGGAGAGAGCGGCGCACCGGCACGGGTGCGGGCTGGCCTCTGCCTGATGATCACTCTGGCACTTCTACCCGTACTCCAACACCGCCTGACAGCCGTTTCTGGAGAAGCTCTACGGATGCCTGCCATGACCCTCAAACTGATCGCAGGGGAACTACTCTGCGGCTTTTTTCTGGGGGCTCTGGCCCGGCTTCTGGCTATGTCGCTCGCCATTACAGGGCAGATCATTGCCGTATTTACCGGCATGGCCAGTGTCATCCAGACCGATAGCCAGCTTGGGGCCTCCAGCACGGCTATCAGCCATATGACAAACTCTCTTATACCCATCATCCTCTTTTCCACTGGCCTTTACGCCTTGCCGCTTCTGGCCCTTTCCGGGTCTTACACGCTCTTTCCAGCCGGGCATGTCACAGCCATGATTATCGGGGATATGGCTATAGATATAACCCGGGCTGTCAGCACCAGCTTTCTTATCGCCATGCAATTGGCTGCCCCCTATCTGCTACTAGGGACACTCTGGCCGGCCATGCTGGGTGTGCTAAACCGCCTCATGCCCTCCATACAGGTCTATTCTCTCGCCATCCCGGCCCAGATTCTGGGGGGAATCCTGCTCATGGCCCTTCTGATCCAGATTCTGACGGGCACGTGGACGGAAAAGATGCAGCTCCATCTTTCCACACTCCCCGGCCTCATGGCCCCCGTCACGCCTCCCGCCTGACCCCGCATGGCAGAAGAAAACGGCAGCGGTGGCGGCGAGAAATCGCAAGCCCCGACAGAAAAACGCCTCCAAAAGGCCCGGGAAGAAGGCAATATTGCCCAATCCAAGGAACTTCTGATCCTTATTGCACTGGGCACTTTTCTTCTCGTTTTTGCATTGAGCATCCCTGCCTCGGCACGCCGGTTCATGCATGAGATGAGCGGCCTTTTCCTCAATTTTGGTCATGTTCCCAACGACCCCGCAGCCCTGTACGGTTTCACTCTCCACGCCATCATCACAGGGCTGCATCTCATGGGCCCTCTGGTAGGAACAGGGGCCTGCGCCATACTGATGGGCGGCCTCCTTCAGACGGGTTTCCTCTTCCGCCCCGAGGCACTGAAACCAGATATCACTCGCCTATCCCCTCTAAAGGGCATCAAAAGAATCGTCGGCCTCAATAATCTGATTGAGCTGCTGAAGACCATTGCCAAAATCGCCGTGTTTGGCCTGATTCTCTACAAGGTTGCCCTCCAGACCATTGCCTTGGCCCCACAAACAGAACGATGGACAACCTATCAGCTCATCGATGCCCTGAAGTCATGGTTCATTTATGCGGGCTTCATGGTGCTGGCCATACAATGTGTCATCACCGGGCTGGATGAGGTCTGGTCCCGCTATCACCGTTTCTCCAAACTACGCATGAGTCTTCAGGACATCAAAGATGAAATGAAGCAGAGCGAAGGCGACCCGCAGGTAAAGAACCGCCTCCGGCAACTTCGGTTAAGCCGCTCCCGCCGCCATATGAAGAAGGCCGTAAAAGAAGCCACGGTCATTGTAGTAAACCCGACTCATTATGCCGTTGCCATTCGCTATGACCAAAATAGTGGGACAGCACCACAGATTGTTGCCAAAGGGACGGATGAGCTAGCTTTCCGCATCCGTGAGGTCGCCCGGGAAGAGAAAATTCCCGTCATGTCCAATCCGCCTTTGGCACGCGCTTTACACGCCCTGCCGCTGGATAGTGAAATCCCTGAAGAATTCTGGAAACCCGTAGCGACCATCATTGCCTATGTCGTCAGGCTCAAAACGCCTGGTTCCCGTACGATGCACTCACCAGAAACAGGACTGCCAGAGCTGTAACACCCTGTTCAGAAAATAAGCAGGTTATGTTTGATTTAGACAAGGCTATTCAATAGGCTTTCTTCCTGAATAGCCTTAATAATCTGGTCACAGACAAGGATAGAATCATGGCAGGTGTATTCAATGCACTTACAACGGCTGTCAGCGGCATTAATGCCCAGTCAGACGCCTTTACCAACCTGAGTAACAATATCGCCAACAGCCAGACAGTCGGTTATAAAGCCAATACGACATCCTTTGCCGACTTCGTGGCGGGCAATATCACGGGCAATTCCGCCTCTCAGGCGGAGTCCAACACGGTTCAGGCCATTACTGTTCAGCATGTCGACAATTCCGGCACGGCCACCAGCAGCAGCAATGGTCTGGCCATGGACATTTCCGGCAGCGGCATGTTCGTCACCTCCAAGCCCACGGGGGCTGGTTCAGCCAATGCAGGTGTGACAAACTTCTCCGAACAAAAATTCTACACACGGAATGGCGACTTCCAGCAGGATAAAAAAGGCTATCTCGTCAACACATCCGGTTATTATCTTGATGGCTATATGGCGGACTCAACAGGGACGCTGAGCAATGTTCTCACCCCCATCAATGTCAGCAACATCGGGTTCAAGCCGACAGCCACAACAACCATGACCCTCAGTGCGGCTGTCGGCAAACTGCCTGCCGACTCCACAAACTACACACCGCAGAGCTACACGACAGCTCCTACAACGACATACGATTCCAGCTCCAACCCGCATAAGATTGCCGTGCAGTGGCAAGAGAGCGATACCAACCCGCTCATCTGGAACGTCTCCGCTTACGATGCTGACGGCAACGGTACTGTTGCACCGAACAGCTATCAGGTCGCGTTCGACCATTCTGGTTCTCTGTCCTCCATCACCGACCTCCAAACCGGCAAAATCGTTGGTTCGGCCACATCTGGCTCCGCTGCAGAAATCCCCATCACTGCCCATTATGCGAATAATGAAGAGCAAACCATGACGCTCTCCCTCGGGACGATTGGCGGCACCAGCGGCACCACTATGGTGACCTCCAACAATTCAGCGGCCCCTAATCAGGCCAATCCCCTGACCCTGTCCGGCACAAAGCTCACCATGAGCCCGACCACACTCGGAACCTCTACGGACAGCCAGCAGAGCTATATGAGTTCCCCTTTGACTGTCAGCAGTACAGACAAGAACGGAACAACCACCAATACGCCTGTTTCCGTAAAATGGACCCAAACAGCCGCTTCCCCGCCTACATGGTCTGTACAGGCTGTTGACCCTTATGACAGTTCTGCCACATCTCCCGTGCAGGCAGACAAGGTTCATTCTGTCATCTTCAACAAAGATGGTACCATGCAGAGCTTCGACGGACAGCCTGTTACCAAAGGCAATCCCGTCACGGCGAATCTGACCATCAATGGTAACAGCTACAGTCTGGATATCTCCAACGCTTCCCTGACAACCGGGACATCCACCGGGGCTGATACCAGTGCCCTGACCAATGACAGCATCACCAGCGGCACCTACAAAGGTGCAGAAATTGAGAGCGATGGCTCTGTAATGGCGCAGTTTGACAACGGGTACAGCCAGCTCATTGGCAAGGTAGCCCTAACGAACTTCAACAACGTCAACGGGCTTCAGGCTGTGGATGGTCAGGCCTATCTCGCTACCGCACGGTCTGGTACGCCCAAGACTGGTCTTGTCGGCGAAAACGGAACCGGGTCTCTTGCTGTTGGCTATGTTGAATCTTCCACAACAAACCTGACAGGCGATCTCTCAGCCCTCATCGTGGCGCAGGAAGCCTACAGTGCCAACACAAAAACCGTAACAACAGCGGATAATTTGCTCCAGCAAACCATTGCTATGAAGCAATAAAATCTGACGCCACCTCACATAAAACAAGGGCGTAGAGGATGCATCCCTCTACGCCCTTGTCTTGATCGTCATACACGCATCACATATTGGTCAAGCCATATCAGGCCTTAATGCGGGAACGACCTTTTTTTCTACGATCATAATGACCAAGCCCGGTTCTGGAAGCCTCCAGCTTCTTCATGGTCGAATAGCTTTCACAAGCCATGGGATAATCCGGTGATAGACCCCAATAGACACGATAACCATCAGGACTCTGACGGTGCTGCCGCTCGATATGACGCTTCAACATGCTGAAGGCCCCACCACAATGCAGACAGATAATTTCGTCACTAAAAATGGAATCTTCCGGCGCACAATAAGGTTCATTCCGGTCGGCAATCCACTGACCGGGCTTTTCTTTCACTTCCGGGGACATCCCCTGCACGAAATGGCTGCCCAACCCGCTCATGCCATAATTTTCCTGCTGAGCGGACAGAGCTGAGAACCCGGCAAAAGACTGGTTGCTGCCTTCCTTCTCGGAAACCAAACTGGCCTCCATCTTACGAGCAAGGGCAGCGATCTCATCAGCTGCGCTTGCCATATCATGAATGATGCCGACATCTGCAAGACCAGACAGAACATTCAAGATCGCACCAGCCCGTTCGGGATAATGCTGAGATAATGTCAGAAGAGTTTCTGTCATTCCCCTCAGACGATCTGCCTGGCCAACAATATCACTCAGTGTTTGGGATGATGAAAATTCCTGCTGGAATCGTGAGAGAAGACGCCCGATTCCTTTCTCAATGAACGTACTTGCTGATTGTAATGTCATATCCCACTCCCTTCTCCGGCCTACGCCTTGCGCTACATTAAATGATTGTTGCGCCCTTGCCTATAAGACCTTTTCCAAGGCCATTGCTCTAATAAGAGCAAGCCAATCCCATTTCAAACAGACAAAGCCCATCAATCTGACAAGCATGACCATACTGCCGGAAAAAGCCAAAAAAATGGCCAAAATGACTATTTCAAAAAAATAGCCTTCAAAAAAAATCAGGCCCACCGAGAACACACACGGCGAGCCTACGTCTAACATCCTAAAAAAGATGGGATTGTCATAACTATCCAACAGTATGGACGCCTGACGATCCTTATAAAGGAAAATGCAAGGTTATTCCAACACGCCATCCCCACTGAATGCCACCATACCAGCCATACCCAAACCGATATTCAACGCCAGTTCGTAAAGACTTCTATCCTGTCCACAGCCTGTATGACAAAGGGTCGGAGGGCCGCACCGCCTCATCATCCTACCCTGCCTGCAGGCCGAATCTACCATGCTGCCTTCAACAAGCGCACGTATATCGGAGAGAAAATCCTTCATACGTCCTTCCGTTTCCGTAGGACAGGAAGAACCAGCTATACGAGGCATTAAGCAATCCTTCTCTAAAACTTCGTCATGGTAGAGATCTGTCCTCATATCACGTCATCATGAACCCGGTATACAGGCCAATCATGTCGTAAAAAGCACAGAAATCAATCGGAAAGCTTTCCATATAAAGCGTTCTGGCAGCCCTCATGTAGCACAGCATCCTTAAATATATATTAAATACCAAGCTGCGACAGAAAACTTTTAAGCCAATTAAAGGCTATAACAAAAACAACATCTCAATTTTCTAGCATTTAATACTTTATGCATATCATTGCATGGCTAGAAAACAACCTAACTGCCAACATGGCCATATGATACAGGAACTGTGACATGAACCGTTTCAAACGCTCAGCCATCGCCATTAGTTTTCTTGGTATGGCCTATGGTATGGCTCTATCAGCCAAAGCGCATGGCTTTTATGGCGGCAGTGAATATCTACTCTCTCCACCACCTCCACCGCCGCCGCCCGCGGGAGAATTCACCCATCTGCCACCACCACCGCCCCCACCATCATCTTTCACAAGTACATGGCAGCAAGACCGGTACCGCCAGAGTGACAGACCAGCCCCATGGGCAGCCCCACTCTGGGGAAACTATCAGGACCCTCGTTTTTCCCGTCAGAACGGCTGGGATGAACCTTCTTTCATACCGTGGAACACCTATATCCAAACACAGGCCCCCTATCCCGGCATGACCTATCCTCCAGCACCACCGAGCCGAAGCTGTGTCGATCAGGACTGCACAGGCCCCTGAGACCAATCCTGCCATGCATATCTGTATTGTCGGAGCCGGATTCAGCGGAGCCGTTACGGCCCGCCATCTGGCTGAACGCGGCCACCGCATCACTGTCATTGATGAACGTCCACACTGCGGTGGAAACTGCCACACAGCCCGGGACCCGCAAACGGGCATTATGCTCCATCACTATGGGCCCCATATATTCCATACGGCACAGGAAACCGTCTGGCAGTATGTGCAACGCTTCGGGCACTTTGCTCCTTACATAAACCGAGTAAAGGCCATCAGTCAGGGGCGGGTCTATACCCTGCCCATCACACTACTGACTATCAACCAGTTTTTCGGTCGAACCATGCACCCAGCAGAAGCTCGGGAGTTCATTCAACAACAAGCGGTGCAGGACATCACAACGCCTCGTAATTTTGAGGAACAGGCCCTCCATATGATCGGCCCTGCCCTCTATGAAGCCTTCTTTAAAGGCTACACGACCAAACAATGGGGCCTTTCACCAACTGACCTACCTGCATCCATCCTGAAACGACTACCGGTACGGTTCAATTACGATGACAACTATTTCAGCCATCCCTATCAAGGCATCCCGGTAAAAGGCTACACGGCTCTCATAGAAGCCATTCTGGCCCACCCCCACATCACCGTGAGGCTGAATACATCCTTCGAAAGCCTCCATAACCAGAACGATATAGATCATACAATCTATACTGGTCCGTTAGACCGCTATTTCCAGTTCTGTCATGGCCGCCTCGGCTATCGCACACTGGATTTTGAGAGAATCGATGCAGAGGGCGATTATCAGGGAACAGCTGTCATCAACTATTGTGATGCCTCCATTCCCTATACCCGAATCAGTGAACATAAGCACTTTGCCCATTGGGAGGCGTCACGCTTCAAAAAAACCGTCTGTTTTCGTGAATATAGCCGTCTGGCCGGGCCCGATGATGCGCCCTATTATCCCATCCGTCTGGCCCGAGAAACGACTATGCTGGACCGTTATGTCCGCACAGCCATGACCAGCAAAAACGTGTCTTTCCTCGGACGGTTAGGTACCTATCGTTATCTAGATATGGATGTCACCATTGGCGAAGCACTTGAGGCCTGCAACATCATGGACCAGCACCTCGCCTTGGGCAAACCATTCCCAGTTTTCTTCACCGACCCACACTAAAGCGCACGGGTGAAAAGCAGATCACCCTTCGTTGATAGCCATTTCCAGCCCTTCCAACACATTGCGGGCGGTCTCTATCAATGGAGCAAGGCTGAGTGTGGGGTCCAATATAGCCCGTATGCCGTATCTCTGTGCCTGATCGGCCATCCGGGCAAATAACAACCTGTCTTCTGTTTCGACCATACCGGCTTCCACAGCATTAGCCCGCTGAATCAACGACCAAAGACGCTGGTTCTTGGCGAGGGCCTGATTCCGCTGGATAACATTCGTCTCATGAGCCACACTCTCCAATGTGGCAACCAAGCGACGAAAACATTCGGCATCTGCTTCCCTATCCGACAAGGACGAACTGGCCGCCATACGATAAGCGTTCATGGCATTATTCTGATACATGTTCCCTCACAACCTCCCTATCCATCGTACAGGCAGCCGCCACGTTGCGACTGCCTGTTTGCCCGCCATGCATCGTCACACTCTATGTCAGCTGGTGGACTGAACGCTGGACAGCGGAATCTCTGCATCGCCCATCATTACATTCATGCCGGTACTACTCTTCTTCATGCCCGTAACCGTGCCACGAACCGTGAAGGGAACATCCGCCGTATTGCCACGATTATCCACACTCTTGACGGCGACACTGTAGGCACCATCGCTCAGGGACGTGCCATTGTCATCCTTACCGTCCCAGCTCCAAGAAGTCTGGCCGTTATTCGCCCGGACCACGTCGTGATACACCACCTGCCCGGCACTATTCGCCACAGAGATGCCAACCATCTGCCCAGCCCCGGCCTGGAAGGAGAGGCCCGCAGAACCAGACTGCAAGGGCAATGTAGAACCGGACGCACTGACCTGCCGCCCCACCAGCCCCTTATCCTGCGTCAACTGGGCAGTCTCATTCAGAGAAATAAGCGTATTAAGATTGCTGTTGGTCTGCACCTGCTGCTCCACACTGGAAAACTGAGCCAGCTGTGCCGCCATGTTTTCCGTATTCATCGGACTGCTGGGGTCCTGATGCTGCAACTGAGTCGTCAGCAGGGTCAAAAAGTTGTTTTCATTCTTTGCCATAGAGGCAAAGGCACCTTCCGTACTTCCCGCAGTAGAGCCACTCTGCCCTGCATTGGAGAGAGAGGACGCCCCGCTACGAGCGGCACTATCTGTTGCCTGCTGCAAGGCTAGAAGATTGTTAGAAGACAGTGAATTGACCATGAGGCTCTCCTTCCGAGATCGTGCGTGTCAAACTGAAATATTGAGATGACCCAATCGAGTGGACGGGGCTGTGGCTGGAGCGACGATAGCGTCCTCTTCCGTCCGGAAAGACGGCTCCTGCTGTAATGCGCTGGAAAGATCACGTCCCTGCTGGGAACGCTGCTCCTGCTGCCCACCACCAGCGGGGAAACCTCCCCCCTGCTGGAAAGAGGGCTGACCGGTATGCTGCCCCGATGCCTGATAGCCGCCATGCCCCTGATGTTGCGGCATGCTCTGGTCCTGCCCCCCAGCCATATGGCCTGCATCGGCAGGCAGGACATCAATCTTCATAAGACCAGAAGGCAGACCGGCTTCATCAAGCTGTCTGGCCAAATCATGATGTGTCTTCTGAAGGGCCTCGGTCGTGCCATCATCCTGTCCCTGTAAGGACAGGGCAGACAGCCCCTCTGCCGAACGGTCTAACTGGACATGAACTGACGTTGAATCCGCTGTCATGACCGTCATGGTCAGTGTCCCAGCCTGCCCAGCTGTTACACGCCCGGTCAGAACCCCCGCCGCAGAACTCCCCTGAAGGGCAGACAAGCCTGTTGCCGTACCGGCCTGTCGTGTCTCATGCGTGACCACACCAGCCGTACTATCATGCGCTGCTGGCTGAATGAGACGCCCTTCAGAGGATGTTACAAGGCCAGCAAAAGATGAGAGATTGCCTGACATTTCCTGCCCATCATCTCCAACAGAAGCGTCCGCACTCACAACACTGCCATGCCCAGCCATACCCTGCTCACTACCGGAACTCCCCTGCTCCCCGCTCCCAGCGAAGGAGACATCCGCTTCTTTGGAGGACGCCTTCACCATGAGACTGAAAAGATTATCCGGCTGCCCTTCGGACCCATTACGAGATTCATCCTGACGGGATGCCGCAGAGGCCTCCCCCATCTTGAACGCCGAAGTAGGAAGAACACCTGTTATGCCAGACTGAAAACTCATCGCCTGTACGGCAGGAGATGTCCGGTCCTTCATGCTCTGTGCGGCCGACATTGTCGAAGGAGAGGACTGAGCAACCTGCTGCGCCATCAGACGCATTTCGACCTGCTTCTCACCTGTGACAGGAGTGAATGACACATCACCATGCGTTACAGACTGCTGCGGCTCATGAGAGGAAACCGGGGATGCCATTCCAGCAATCAACTGCATCATTGCCGGTGTTGAGGCCGTTGCCATGCTTCCCACTGTTCCCGAAGATGACAGGGGCTGAGACAGATGGCTCATAGTGGAGGAAGACGATATAGCCGTAGCACTGGCGCTAGCCTGAAGCTGCGTCGGCACTCCAGACGAACCATCACTCGCCAATGCCATAACCAGCCCTGCAACAGAGGACTGGCTATTATGGCTCATGGCCTCTGCCTGCCCTGTGCTGGAAGACGCCATGACAGGGCCTGCTCCGTCCGTCTGACCGAACTGTGACGCCCCGGACAGTGAAGCAGTAACCGGCTGCGGCTGTGCCATGAGCGCAGCCAAAGACAGAGCCTGCATGTTCAGGGATGCTGTAGCCGTTTCATCATGACTCTGCGGAACAGTCTGTTCCTGCTGCCCGGTATGAGAATCAGCTTCTACCTTACTATCTTTCGGGTCTTCACCTTCTGTCTGGTTCATTCCCGAAGAAGATGGATCAGTCGCCTTCTCCTGCACACCTCCAGCACCGGGCGAAGCAGCACCCTGCTGCCTTGCCGCTTTTGCCAAATCATCAGTGCCTTTTTTCTCGGGGGCTTGGTCCCGCCCACCTTCAGATGGTGAAGGCGTATCCACCACACTATGATCAGACGGACCCTGATCCGCCAAGACACCAGCAAAACTCTTCCCAGAGGAAGAACGCACACTCCCCTTGCCAACGGGCAGAGCCATTGAAGAGCGGCCAGTACTGGCCGAAGGCATAGGAAGAGTAGAGAGTGAAGGACGAGGCATTACCATGGCGTTCTCAACATTCGTTCGGGCAGCATCATGTCTGTTAGGTCAATTCACTCAACATGCTGTCGACTTCTGCAAAGCCGGGCATGAATTCTTCGGGAATATCTTTACGGCCGATCTCAATACAGACCTGCGGCGGCTGCCCCTGAAGATAGGCCACCAGTACGGTGCGGATCGTCTCGTAATAACGATTATCCATCTTCACGATGGCCTGCATCCGTGATGCCAGAGGCCCCACCACACCATAGGCCAGCAGCACCCCGAGGAAGGTCCCCACAAGGGCTCCGGCAATCATTTCCCCCAGCACGGCAGGCGGTTTGCTAATGGCGGCCATGGTTTTCACCACACCCAGCACCGCCGCCACGATACCAAGAGCTGGCAGAGCGTCGGAAATACCGGAGAGTGATTCAGCAATATGCAAATCCTCATGCAGGTTCTTCTTCAACTCCCGCCCCATAATCTCATCCAACTGGTGGCTTTCATCCAAATTCATGCTGATGAGACGCAGATAATCACAGATCATGTCACGGGTTTTTTCATCCTGTTTGATCCGTGGGGACGTCGCAAAAATGCTGCTTTCCTGCGGCTCCTCAAAGTCATTTTCCAAAGAGGCGATGCCCTTCATATTGGCCTGCCGCAACAGACGATACATCAGAGCCAGAAGGTCCATGTAACTTTGCTGACTATGACGTGGCCCTTTGACGACCAACATCAAATAACCGAAGACCGACTTCACCTCTGCCATGCTGTTGCTCATGATGAACACACCCACAGCAGCCCCCAGAATGGTCAGCAGCTCAAAAGGCATGGAGGCCAACAGGGGGGCCAACGCCCCGCCTGAGGCCGCAAAAGACCCAAACACGCAGAGCAACGCAAAAATCAGTCCACCGATATACAGCATCCCATCATTCCTCTCTCAAAACGGCTCTGGTGCCTCAGTTCTTCTTCCCGTTCTGTGCGTCCACCGTGCTGCCCCCCTGTGAGGGTGCAGCTACATTCCCCTGAAACGCAGCAGGCAACGCATGGAGACGGTGGATAAGCAGAACGATCCGCCGGTTCTCCGGTGCTTCAGGGTTGGCAGGATTGGCCAGACTACGGTCTGCCCTCCCTTCCACGCTTCTAATACGCCTGTCTGGATAGCCGGCCCGGACCAACAGCTCCCGCACACGGTCCGCTCTCATCTCCGACAATGTCCAATTGGAGAGGCCGTGCGGATTGACCTTCCGCAAATGATACGGAACACCATCCGTTTCCCCGATAATGGAGATGTCTTCAGGCAGACCGCCAAGCCACGCCCCGATCTGTCCCAATAGGGCCATCCCCTCTTTGTTGGGCATGGTTTCGCCATTATCAAACATCGGCTTATGAACTGTATCCTGCACCTCAATGCGGATTTCATCACTGCCTACCCTGAAGCCGAGATTATCCTTCAGGCTGCTCAACCCGGATTCATGAGTGAGGCTGGCTTTCAGCCCTTCCATGGTCTGCCGAAGGCGATCATCTTCCTGCACTGCCTGATGCAGACCGCTCCCAACACCTGCTGCATCATAGCCGTGAAACGCATTGGATGAATGTGCAGAGGTCGAGGCCCCAGCACTACCATCAACAGCTTCATTACCTTGACCAACTTGACCGATATTCTCTGCGGCCCCGCTCTTTGGCCCACCCAATGGAATGATCTCCGGGCGACCAACACTCGCCTCATCCGGACGATCCACCATACTGGAAGGGAGAATACTGATCCCACTATTGGTCAGGATTCCTTCATTGGCCTTACCGCCCCACTGCCCCTGATCCTCTGGATGATTTTCTGAAGAATCCGGCTTTGGAGGTGGTTCATGGTCAGAATTATGGACCGTACGCAGGGCAGAAGGGGCCGAAAGAGGCGATGTTTCGAGTAAAGCCTGATCCGACGTTGCCTTACCGGTCCTATCCGCCATCGGGTTGAAAAAGAGGGCGATCCCACGTTTCTGCTCATCAGTAGTAATGTTCAACAACCACATGAGCAGAAAGAACGCCATCATGGCGGTCATGAAATCGGCATAAGCCACCTTCCAGGCACCACCATGATGCCCGGCTTCCACCACCTCTTCCCGTTTGATGATAATGGGGCGGCTATTCTTCCGGTTAACCATGATAACAGCACCCCCCTCCCGCTTTACCCATCAACATCAGGCCGCAGATGGCCCTAACCATCATCAACGACCCCGATTATGGGCAATACCCACACGCACGGACGGCATGCCGGAGAAAGAGGCCGTGCCGGTATGAGTCAGCTCAATGGAAGTATCCAGCCAGACTTCACCACCAATTTCCCGCCAGCGTTTGCAGAACGTGTAGTCCTCGCTGAGATATGTGCCGCTTTCAGCATCCACGCTGCCCTCAAACAGAGCGAAACGACGGCCATCTTCACCCGCAGGTGCATCAATGCGCTTATATTCCAGCTCCGGATAAGCTTTAATCATACGACTGACCGCATGGCGGCTAATCATCATAAAGCCCGTCCCGGCATAAGCTGTCTTCAGCAAAGGACCATGTTCGTAGGTCTCATGCATGGCGGCGGTCTCGCCTACATAACGCAACGAAGCTGTCTGCTGGCGTTCACCAGCCAGAATGTTGCGTTTCGTTTCCTCATCCCAGAAGCGATCACGCAATGGGTACAGCCCGGCGATCACGTCTTTTCCAGCTTCGAACAAACGCGTCGGTGCATTAGCAGGAAAACTGATATCGGCATCAACAAAAAGAATATGCGAACAATCCGACCGAAAATAAAAGTTGGCAAGAAGCGTATTACGTGCCCGTGTTACCAGAGCATCATCACCAACATGCATGACTGTCATGGGAATACTCTGCCCGCTAGAGGCATAGCCGATAACGGATAGCATATAACCGGTCGTCACCATCCCGCCGAAACAGGGTGTTGCCAGCATAATCTTCCCTGATGGTGTGGTCCCCGTCTGCATCGTTGCTATTTCCTTCCATGAAGCCTGCCCTTAGGAAAAGGACATGACAAATCTTATTTATCCATAAGAATACCGCAGCGAATTATTGAGTCTCAAGGCTTTTATAAGGAATAAAATTAAATTAGCGTCAAAATAAGAAGGATTTAATGATAATAAAACCGTAGCGAAGGGGCTATGTCACCCATCTTCAATCTTTCATTCATACTTCCAGCTCTGCCAGAAATTTCTGATGCTGTGCCCGCTCATCCAAGGCTGTCTGCTCCTCCTTCTGTATTCTCTGAAGCCGCTCCAATCTCTCATCACGCAACAGACCGTCTGTCACCTCCTGTTCACGTACCAACCCCATCACGCGATTCCGTGCCACAGCACTCACCTGTCGGGCCTCTTCCAATGTCTGCTCCAGCCGTTCCACCTCTTCCTGCGCTATGGGGAGCCAATAACGATATCCGTTCCATAACGTTAGGTCCTGCGCTTCTTCCTCCCGAGCTTTGCTGACAAGAAGTCGGTTCTCCTGCATTTGAGTCTTCAACTCGAGGATGCTGCTTTCAATCCGCTTTTCCTCTGCCAGACAACGGGCCAGTTCTATCCGAGCCAAGTTGCTGCTTCGCTTCTGGAGCGTACCAAGTGATCTCAAAGCCTTAAGACGGGCCGGTTTCATGATGTCTCCTCCCTAAAACCTATGCCGAGTAGCTGTTCGGGTCTTCCCCCTGTGATAGGATTCGTCGCAGACCGGCAAAGGCGTCCTCCAGCGACACACGTTCCGTCTTCTTTTGAATGAGAAATCCCTCCAACTGCGGGCCAAGCTGCACAGCAAGGTCCGCTTCAGGGTCATTTCCAGCCTTATAGGCCCCGAGCCGCACCAGGTCTCGCACCTCTTCCCACTGGGAAAGAATCCGCCGTGCCCGTACGGTCAGTTCATTTTCCTCCTCGCTGTTACAGCCCGGAACGGAACGGGAAAGAGACCGCAGAATATTGATGGCAGGGTACCGGCCCGACTCAGCGATGGAACGCTCCAGCACCACATGACCATCCAGAATCCCCCGGACCGTATCTGTTACCGGTTCATTCTGGTCATCCCCTTCCACAAGAACGGAAAAGAAAGCCGTCATCTGGCCTGCTCGGCCTTGCTCATCCCGTGGGCCCGGACCAGCCCGCTCCAAAAGGCGAGGAAGCGTAGCAAATACGCTAGGCGGATAACCACGAGTGGCCGGAACCTCGCCTGCCGAAAGGCCAATCTCCCGCAGAGCCTGACAGAAACGGGTTACGCTATCCATCAGAAGCAGAACGGATTTGCCTTGATCCCGAAAATATTCGGCCACTGCCATCGCACTATAGGCGGCTTCCCGGCGCATCAGAGCAGAACTGTCCGAGGTGGCGACAACCAGAACAGACTTTTCCAGCCCTTCTGGCCCTAAATCATCCTCCATGAATTCACGCACCTCACGGCCTCGTTCCCCCACGAGAGAAATAACCGTGACATCGCAGGCCGTTTCTCTGGCCAGCATCCCCATAAGTGTAGACTTTCCCACACCAGACCCAGCAAAGAGCCCCAGACGCTGCCCCTGACGGCAGGTCGTAAACAGATTCAGTGCTTTGATACCCAGATCAATCCGTGGCCCAAGACGGGCTCGACCTGCTGCCTCTGGCGGGGAAGCATGTCGCCGCTGCCGTGCAGCCGATGGCACAAGAGGTCCTCTGCCATCCAAGGGCTGTCCCATCGGGTCCACGACACGACCAACCCATGATTCATTCACCGCTAAACTACCCGAAACTCCCTGCTGCCTTTGCCCATACAGAGCATGAAAGACTGGGCATCCTGCTCCAATACCCTCAATAGACTCGTACGTCATGGCAAGAGCCTGCCCATGACGAAATGCTATGATTTCCGCCAGAATATCCCGGCCACACAGCGTTCTAATCCTTATCTGGTCCCCTACTGCTGTAAACAGGATCATACCCGCCACGGTGACACAGAGCCCCGATACATCCACGACACGCCCCAGCAACTCCCCTACCGGAGCCCCCGCCACTGAAGGCTGAATGGCATTCGTCAAAGCGGTTATAGCATCCCTCTGCCAAGACAGCTGGACAGACAACATCACATGTCGTTCCCGTACGTCCCGGCATTGGGCCTCAATATCCGGCAGAAAAAGCGGATCAACCATCAAAATAGCCCAGAAGACGACGTCCCGTCGCTGCTACCGCCAAACAGAGCGAGAATACCATCTCCGCCATCATCCCCACCAAAAAGATCAAGCATACTGGCAGGCTTATCATCGCTATTATAACTGGGGTGCATCTGTATCTGTGTCAGGTATCGTTCGGCATAACGCTGAACAGCATCCGGCTTAGAGAAACTGTTCATATCCACTTTGCTGCTGATAATCCGTTTCTGCTGGTCGAAGTCCAAAGCCCCGAACTGATCAGGGTCATACCCACTAACAACCTCCGCCACACGCAACAGAGTGGGATCCGCCATCAAGTCATTCACTGTCTTGACTGTACCAGACTGCATCTTCCGGGTAAAATAGAGTGCATCACCCACACCATTTTTCTGCTGAGCATCACTCGTCTCATACTGGCGTTGCTCGTAAGAACTTATGGTCGAAGCAATCATATCTGACGTAAAAGGCGTTGCAGCAGCCGTGCCATGCCCCGCTCCCATACTGGAAAACGCATCAGCAAAAGCCAGCCAACTGGCGTTCTGGGACGTCCGTGCCAAAGAAGAAGAGGACGTAGGGTCCTGCGTCAACAAGGCTTTCTCGATCGCCTGCTGCGAACCAAGGGTACTCAGGTTATAAGCTTTCAGTACCACCTGATTAGCAGAATAATTACGCATCAGCTGGTCGGCAGTCGTGATGGACGGTGCCTTGTCCTGAAAATCCGCCACCATGCGTTTGGCTGTATTGTCGCCCTGTATGCTATCAGACGCCGCTTTGACCTCGTTCTTCTGAGCCATCAGAAACTGCGCCACGGGTGAAATGCCACCAAGCCCCATAAGCCACCTCCCTTCATAGAAGCATGTCGCTGACATGAACTCTGCCAGCATTCCAGCAACATTAAATCATCAATAATTAATACAAAGCTAAAAAGGACTTATTTTAACCATAGTATGATATGATGAAGCCTGCAAATATGACATATCTTCACTATAAGACATGCGATAGGTAAAATACGATAAGAAGGACATCCATGAAACATTATGTCATCAGTCTTGCCCGAACACCGGACCGTTTGGAACGGTTTCAACGGTTCAACCAGCATGGCCCCGAGATCATCCATGCCCCTGGCATTGATGGCAAAACACTGAACAGGCAGGAGACCATTCAGGCTGGCCTTCTGACCAAAGAGTGCCGCTTCACGGCGGGGGCTGTAGGGTCGGGATTAACCCATGTTGCCTTATGGGGTACCATCGCCCAAAGTGACGAACCCGCCACCATCTTTGAGGATGATGCTTTCCTTTGCCAGAATTTTGAACAAAAAAGCCAGCAAATCATCAACCAACTCCCGGAGGACTGGGAGATTATCCTATGGGGCCAGAACTCCGATGCCCCCCTCCATTATGAGGTCCTACCCGGTCAGACGGACTGTTTCGCCTATTTCAATCAGGATGATGTCCGCCGCGGCATCGAAGAGTTCCGACACCAAAAAGTCGAGACACTTCCTTTCCGCCTGAAGCAGGCTTTCGGCATCTGTGGCTATGCCATCTCTCCCCGTGGGGCCCTCTCTCTCATGAAGCGTTGCCTGCCCATGACAACACTGCCCATCAATTATCCCTCATTAGGGAACCGAACCCTACTGAGTAGCAGCATCGATCACCTCATGAACCGCCATTATGAGGATATGAAAGCCTATTGCTGCGTCCCGCCTCTTGTCCTGACGGACAACCTGACAGCCCAAAGCCTGAACCGGGAATGAAAGTCATGGCCCTGAAAATTACCTGCCCGCCCACTCTCGCAGCACTTGTCTGCACAACTCTACTGGGTCTGACCGGTTGCACCCGACCCGCCGCTCCGTATCTGGAAAAGGGCAGCCTGCTCAGCCATGCGGGTTTCGTAGCGCACGCAGCCAATACGACAGCCCGCTTTACCCTCATGAACAGCCTACCACCCGGCAACCTGACCTACCGTATGAGCCCAGAAGGGCAGCGCATTTATCTTTATGCCGACCCATTAGCCTGTGGCTGTGTCTATATGGGAGATGAAGTCGCTTACAAGACATTACAGGCACACATGCAGGCCATCATGCAGCGCAAGCACGCTCATCATCCACCACAAGACCCGTCTCTAACCGCCATGACAGCCGAAAACTACCGAGACACAACCCCGTGGGACTGGACCATCTGGAGCCCAACAGCGGACCCGGGCAATAACCAGCCCCGCCATATGATTGGTGGATACTGGTAAAAGACATGCAACGGGCTAAAAGCCCGTTGCTCAGGCCCGGTCATTCAACGAAAGCGACCCGCAAGAGGTGTCCGCCCCTGCTTCTCCGGTCCGGTCATAACCATGACGGTTCGCTTCCACCGCACTATCAATCAGCAACTTCATGACAGCTTCCTGCGTTACAAGTGCCCCTTGCAACAGCTCGCTATTCTGGGCCGCAACCTCAACAAAACGCCGTTGCACATTCTGGAAGTTAACCGACAAATTCTCAGCCCGGACACCATACTTACGTGCCTGAGCAACAAGATCTGCCAGCTCCTCCATGGTCGCTGTTTTTTCTGGCAAGAGTGCCGCAGCGGAGGGAACGTCATTATTCTGCAAGAAGTGGCTCTCCTGCGCCATGATGTCAGCCGCTCTGGTAAAAGCTCCCATGAGATGGGATAGAAAAGCACCATCTAGTTCCTGCCCGTCCAGCCCTTGAGCAATCTTGTCCCCTCTGGAGAAATGTTCGGCAAACCGACGCACGGTTTTACCAATATTCCGTAACGTCATGGTCTGTCCCCTTTTACCCTATTGCCGCTCTGCGCTGCTTTTTCCTGCATGGCCTTCATCCGGCCATAGACCTGATGGGCAATCCCCACACCACCACTGCGGGCGACCTCTTTGCCTAACTCCAGCACCTGCATGGAACGGAACTGCTTTTCTGCATTTCCACCTCCAAAGGGGGCAGCGGAATTATCAACCGTATCAAACATAGGCTGGAGCATTTCCCCCAAAGCCATCGCCTCAAAATCCTGTGCGGTTTTGCGCGTCTTACTTTCATCCTGCTGTGAAAGGGGCTGGCCTCGGGTAGCCTGCTTTCCGGCAGCATGCATGGGCACTGCATGCGAGACTGACGAAACACTCATGAGTCGGCTTTTCCTTCCATATAAGACAGAGGGTCAGACCGGAGCCGCCCTGCTCCTACGATCAGCGCACTTCCAGCTCAGCCTGTAACGCCCCATCCGCCTTGATAGCCTGAAGAATACTAATCATGTCTCTAGGACCGACGCCTAAAGCGTTAAGACCCGTCACAAGATTGGCCAGAGATGGGCCATCCGAAAGGATACCCATCTTATGTTCACGATCTGTTGTGACGTTAATTTGCGTTCTGGGGACAACCGCCGTCTGCCCCGCACCAAAGGCATTGGGCTGAACCGCTTCGGGGGTGTTGGTTACCTGCACGGTCAGATTCCCCTGAGCGATGGCCACCGTGGTGATACGGACATTATCCCCGATAACAATAGTACCGGCGGCTTCATCAACAATGACCTTGGCCATCGTATCCGGCGTGACGGTCAGGTCACCAATCTCATACAGAGCTTCGGAAACATTGCGGCCTGCCAGATTGACCGCCACTGTTCTCGGGTCATCCACACGGGCTGTTCCCCGGCCCATATGCTGGTTAATGACATTGGCAATGCGGACGGCTGTCGTATAATTCGAGTTCTTGAGAGAGAGATGGATGATCCCGCTGGCACCCAATAGAACAGGGACTTCCCGCTCCACCACGGCCCCATTGGCAATGTGGCCACTGGTCGGCACGTTACGGGTAGCGACAGCCCCCGGCCCTCGAGCCGTGAAAGCATTCGTCACAAGCGACCCCTGCGCAACGGCATAAACTTCACCATCAGCCGCCTGAAGGGGCGTGACGATCAACGTACCACCGGTCAAGCTCTGTGCATCACCCACGGCGGAAACCGTCACATCAATGCGGCTCCCCCCATGAGAAAAAGGCGGCAGGCTGGCCGTAACCATCACAGCAGCAGTGTTGTGTGTCTGTAGCTGAATGGCTTTGTCCCGTATGTTGACACCTAAACGGTTCAACATCCCGACCAATGTCTCACGAGTGAAGAGCGTGTTGGTCAGCCGGTCTCCGGTACCATTCAAACCAACAACCAGCCCGTATCCTACAAGCTGGTTATCTCGGATACCTTCATAATCCACAATATCCTTGATGCGGACCGCAGAGGCACGGGCCGAGCCACCCAAAAACATGCCAGACAGCACGCATCCTAAGATCACCAGCATCATATAGCGACAAGCAGGCCGAGCCCCATTCAGACCTCGGGACAGCCAAACGCAACAGCTCTTCAAAAACATCAAGCATAGTCTCCTACGCTCCAATCTAACCTTATATATGGAATATACAAGGTAAATTATTTATGATTATTCCTTGTTATCCCGAATACCCTCTGATTGAAAGCCTTGATGAACACATGATAGCCTTCTTTCGGTGCCGCAGCTTTCGACCTCGCCCCTTTTCCCGCTCTGCCATGCAGCATGGTGCAGGTTTTCTGCTAGGGGTAATCATCAGCGTGCCCGCCACGGCACAAAGCCCCCTTCCCCCTCTGGACCCGGCCCAGTCACGCCTCTGTCGCAACGCCACAGAGCAGGTAGAACGTGCCCTGCGCCTGCCGGATGGCTTTCTCTCCGCCATCAGCCGGGTAGAAACAGGACGACCGGATGGAGTTGGCAACCTCACATCATGGCCATGGAGCATCAATGCCGCTGGCACGAGCCATTATTATGCCTCCCGACAGGAGGCCGTAGAGGCTGTAAAGGGCTTTCAGCAACAGGGGATAGAGTCCATTGATGTCGGCTGCCTACAAGTCAATCTTCTCCACCATCCAGCAGCTTTCCCCTCACTGGATATGGCTTTCGACCCTTACAGCAACGCCCGTTATGCAGGGCTGTTCCTCCAGAAACTGAAAGAACAAACAGGTAGCTGGCCACGTGCCGCCGCTGCCTATCATTCACAAACAGGAACGCTAGGCACACCTTATATGCAACAGGTTCTCCAGCAATGGGCCACGCCGCTGGACATACCCCAGCCACACGCATCGCTACCCATCTCATCCCACCCAGCTACAACCATGCCTGTAGCGGTTACCCATGCCAACGTCAGCCAAAACCACCCTGCACGCATAACGGTGCCATACCGTCCCTTCGTCATTCAGTCCGCATCCTCCCTTCCATCCGGAATCAAACCTTCTGGAGGAGGTATTACCCATGCAACTAACGGACCTGCCAATTTTCTGGCTGCACTACGTCATCAAGAAACGACACAACCGTTATCTCCAGCTGGCCAGCCTGCTACCTCAACCACACCGGGCCAGAACACCCCACAAGAGCATCATCCTTTCCGCCCCTTTCGGGGGTATTTCCGCCCTGCCATGCCACCGCCACCACATCAGAGGATGAAAAGCTCACAGAATGGACGCAGCCTCGCCACCTATCGGGCCATGCCTGTCCATACTGTCAGCCCCATGCCTTACGTTCCGGCCTATTAAACCCTGCCTCGCTGGTGAAAGAGCCTGACAGGCCATGTTAACAACCACCTCAACGTCTGAGATGCGCCAACATCTCCATCATCATTTTGGAGAGACCCACAAACCCTTCCTGCAACTGCACCATCTGCTGCTGAAGCTGCGCCATATAATGCCGCTCCAGATGGTTGCTCTGGATGAAACCAGCCTGCAACTGCCGCAGGCGGTCACCGCCCTGTATAGCTTTGCGTATCACGCTGTTCTTGTAGGTTATTGAATAATCATACGGCACCTCATGCCCGCTCGTATCATTAGCCCCACCAGTTGCCGAACGATGATGATAGGAGCAGAGGAAATCCCCAATAATCCCAATTTCCCCGGCAATCATGATGCGCACGAACAGGTCATGATCCTCGACATAATCAAGCCGGGTCTCCACATCCCCCGCCGCAGCCAGCGCAGACCGCCGAAAGAGAAATGTGATAGGCATGACCACATACGCATGAGACAGATACAGGCTATAATCCACCACGGCACCGCTCTTGAGACCATACTGATCGGTCTTCCTGTCCGTAATGATATGGCCATCTTCAACATGTTCGTACACATCGTAATTGCTGGTCGTAACGCCTGCAAAAAAACTAGCTTTGTCCCGCTCCAGATAAGCGACTGTCTCTGCCAGAAAAGCAGGCTCCAGCGTGTCATCATCATCATGGATGAGAATGTAAGGTTCATCAGAAACGGCAAGCGCAAGAGCCAACGCCTTGCTGCGTCCGACTGACCGGGGCAGGTCCACACAGGAAAGACGCTCCCCCCATAGGGCACTCTGCGCCGCCACGCAGTCCCTCAGAGCGTCCATATCCCCACCATCATTGATGATATGAATACGAAAATCCTGAAAGCTCTGCCTGTTCAGGCACTCCAATGCCCGACGTAAAAAGAGTGGACGGTTTTTCGTCCGCAACAAGATGGCTACTTTGTAAGATGACATGCCTCAAACCTCCATAATCCGCTGTCGCAAACATTGGCCTACCTCTTGCAGAATAGGTGTCAGAGACAGTTCCTGCGCCCGGAAGATGCGCATAGTGGGGTACCACGGCGTCCGCTCCCCCTGATCCCCCCACCGCCAGCAGGCGTCCCACCGGCTAACAAGCCAGACCTCACGACCCAACGCCCCCGCCAGATGCAACGGTGCCGTATCTACGGAAATGATAAGGTCCAGACTTTCCATCAGGGCTGCCGTATCAGCCATGTCCTGTACAGTCCCCATCAGATCATGCACCACCAACTCACCTGTCTGTTTCAGCTCCCCACGCTGGGGGCCGTACTGGAGACTGAATAAATCAGCCTGCACAGGGCCTAACGCCTCCATCATTTCGGCAAAACTGGTAGAGCGTCGCTGATCTGCTGCCACATCTTCCGCACTGGTCCGAGAATCCCCAGCCCATACCAGTCCTACGCGCAAACGCCGCTGGGCAGATGACGGACCGCCTGTCCGGCTATCCTGTGTTACGGCCTGCGTCACAAGTTGGGCAAAGCAATCCCGCCGCTGTACCGGGACTTCCAAATACGGGCTGAAGGCAGGCACATCAGCCGGACTCCGGAGATCACAAAGATAAGGAAGGTCCGGTATAGGGGAAGAAAAGTCATACTCTTCCGCCCGTTCTGGATGATTCAACATATCCGTTATTAAGCAGACCTCCACCATAGGGTAGCTTTCCTGCAACAACCGAATCAGTGTCGGCGGAACAGCAAGTGTAATCTGCCCTGCCCGACGGACTATCTCTGGTAAGAAACGGATGAACTGGATCGTATCGCCCAACCCCTGCTCCTGATAGAACAGGATACGCTTCCCATCGAGCGGGACATCCTTCGTCAACCGTGGCAGGTCTTGATAAAACCAACAGTCGAGACTCGGTAAACGGGGCACACGCTTTACATAACGGGCAAAGCCTTCCTCGTACTCACCTGCCTTCATCAAGGCAATCGCATACCCAAAAGCTACAATTTCATTCCGGGAAGACAGCTCCATACCCCGGCGATAATAAGCCAGTGCCTCCCGAGAACGGTTCAATCGTTCCAACGCACAGCCCATATTATTATATAATGAAACAGAGGGCGGTTCGTCCCGCAGCCATGCGGCCAATACCTGCTCGGCCTGATCGGGCATCCCGGCCTCCAGAAGTGACATGGAGAGATGCTCCCCCACAAGCCCCCGATGCTCTGGCAGATTCCGAGCAACATCCATAAAAAAGGCCATCGCTTCTTCCCGCTGGCCCGCCGCCATGAGTGCATCTGCCAGAAAGACCTTTACCTCTCCCCGCACGGAGGTCATGGCAGGTTCCTTTTCCGGCAATAGGAGCAATGCTTTACGGAATACAGCAATCACCACCTCATGCCGGGAACTGAACCGTTTCAGGAAAAGACCCGCAGCCAGTACGAATGATACATCCTGCGTACCTTGTGCCGCCTGTATGGCCAGCTCCACAGCCTGCTCCAGCTCACCACGAACAACCATCTTCTGGCAACAAGCTGTAAGTTCCTGTGGTGTTAATGCAATCTCTCCGCCCGCTGGCCCTGCTGCTTGCCCACCCCATTCAGCTTTCACCATTCTGCTGCCCTCTTCATGGTTTCATCCACAAATGACCTAAAAGGCCATATTTCATTGAAACAACATGTCCTTATAAGCCTTGATGGGCAAGGATTTAATGGTTAAATTACAAATCCGCAGATAACACGCCTTAATGAAGCCTGTTATAGACCTTTCTGCCAACGCCACGGCAGGAGGACTTCTACAGGCAACATAGAATCAGTCAGGATGACAATGTCCGCTTCCCCTTCTTCCCCACAGCAGCCCGGCCCTTCTGCTCCCAAGGCAGCCACCGGTGCGGGAGGGGCTGGCGGTCTGGGGGGATGGTTAGGCAGCCTGATACGGAATCCCACCGAATTTTTCAGGCCGAATAGTGCGGCCTCCGGGCTTATGACCCGCCTGCCGGGCACGGACATCCTGCTCGCATTGGGCGTTATCCTGCTCATCTCCATCCTCATTGTACCGCTACCCACACTGATTCTGGATATGGGGCTTTCCCTTTCCATTACCTCCTCAGTGCTTATCCTCATGGTGGCTCTATTTCTGGAGCGTCCGCTGGATTTCACCTCTTTCCCGACATTGCTGCTGCTGACGACCATGTTCCGCCTCTCACTGGAGGTAGCAACAACAAGGCTCATCCTCAGCCACGGGAATGAAGGAGCCTATGCAGCCGGACATGTCGTGGCCTCATTCGGGGGCTTCCTCATGGGGAATGATGTGGTGATCGGCGGGATTGTCTTCTGCATCCTACTGGTGGTGAATTTCATGGTCATCACCAAAGGGTCGGGCCGTATTGCTGAAGTTTCTGCCCGTTTCTTCCTTGATGCCATGCCCGGAAAACAAATGGCCATTGATGCCGACCTCGCCTCCGGAGCCATCAATGAGCGTATAGCCCGTTCCAAACGCAAAGAGCTGGAAGAAGAAAGTGCCTTCTATGGTGCCATGGATGGTGCGGCCAAATTTGTCCGCAATGACGCCATTGCAGGAATCCTCATCACGGCCATCAATATTCTTGGCGGGCTAACCATTGGTGTCCTGCGCCACGGTATGCCCATTAGTGAAGCAGCACAGACCTTCACAACCCTGACCATTGGTGACGGTCTGGTCTCCCAGATTCCGGCTCTTCTGGTCTCACTGGCAGCGGGTATCGTCGTCACGAAAGGTGGAACAGATGGCTCGGCAGATGTCACGCTTTTCCGCCAACTGGGGGGCAATGCCAAACCTCTGGGCATCGCAGCAACGCTTTCGGCCATCTTTGCCCTTATGCCCGGCCTACCGGCGTTTCCCTTCCTTATGATTGCCGCCATAGCAGGTATTGGTGCTTGGGTCCGCTACAAAACACCCCAACCGGATGAAAGTGAGCAGGACCTTACCCAGCCAGCAGCCCCCACAACACAACCCATTTCCGATCTTCTGAAGATTGACCTCCTACGGTTGGAAATCGGCTACGGGCTGCTACCACTTGCCAGTGGTGACAACGCCCAGATTACCAAACAAATCAAGGCACTCCGCCGCAAAATGGCAGCGGATATGGGCTTTATAACCCCATCAGTACGGATTCAGGACAATATTCAGCTGGCAACAGACAAATATGTCATCAAGCTCAAAGAAATTGACATTGCTTCTGGAGAGGTCCGCCCCAATCACCTTCTGGCCATCTGTCCGTCTCATAAAAATGGTAAGGATACCCTACCGGGTGAGAAGACGACTGAACCTTCCTTCAATCTACCTGCCATATGGATTGATCCTGACCTGAAAAAACAGGCCACAGATCAAGGCTATACCGTGGTGGACCCGGTCACCGTCATCATCACCCATCTGACGGAATCCATCAGCCAGAATCTGGGCGACCTGCTAACCTACGCCGCTACACAATCCCTGCTGGATGACCTGCCTTCCGAAGAGCAGAAGCTCGTCAATGACCTCATCCCCTCGCAAGTGTCTCTCAGCACGGTGCAACGTGTTCTCCAGTCGCTCCTTCAGGAACGCATCTCTATCCGAGACTTGCCCACCATTCTGGAAAGCATACAGGAAGGGCACGCCCTCGCCGCCAAAGGCATCAAGGCACTGACAGCCCATGTCCGCATCCGCCTCGCCCGACAGATATGCAACAGCTATGTCGGTGCTTCCGGTTGCATCTCCATGATTACTCTTTCTCCGGACTGGGAGAGCAATATCCTCAACAACACAGTCGGACAGGGTGATGACCGCACATTGGCCATGCCCCCGGCCATGCTGGACCGGTTCGTTACGGCACTACGCCGTGCCTTCGACCAAACAGCCACACTGGGAGAACTACCCGTCATCGTCACAACCTCCGCCACACGTGATTCTGTGCGGATGATCGTGGACCGCATTCGTCCCTCGGTCGCTGTCATGGCACAAGCGGAGATTTATCCCCGTACCCGTATCCGTACCGTCGCTACGGTAAACTGACCTCTCCCAACAGACCGCAACCCCTTCAACACCGGACCTGACCCATGAACAGCTTTGCCCCCTATCAGACCTCTCACCAGCTTTCCCCCAATTCCACTGGTCCAGCCAAGCCAGATACCCCCCAAGAAGCCGGTGGAGAGGTGGCCCTTCCCGCCAATGCCCTGAGCATCCCGGACATTCTGGCATGGCATTCCATCCCGCAAGAGCTAATCAACGCTATGGCAGGCAGCAGTCTGGCCGCAGGGCTGGAACGCATGATCGACTTTTCCCCCTTTCCCCTACGGTTGGGAGTACCGATGGCACTAGGGGGAGCTTCAGGCTCTGGCAAGTCCCTGACTCTGGCCAAACTAGCCGCACGCTATGCACGGCAGGCCCGACAGTCTGGCGGCCGAATCAGGCGGCCCCTCGTCCTTGCCTGCGACAGCACACCGGGCAGTTATATCAAGCTAGCCTCCATCCTGCGAGGCTGCGACATCGACCTGATGAAGGCCTATGGCGGCATAAATCCCCGCTTCATCGACAGCTATAACCGCATCATTCTAGTGGATCTACCGGGGCTCTGCGTTTATTCCCCAAAGGCCATGACGGAAATGAAAGATGTCGTCGCCCGTACGGAGGCCAGTCTCTCCCTCGTCATCCCGGCAGGTATGGACCCGGAAGAAAGCACGGATATTGCTGCGGCCTTCCAGCAATGTGGTGCAAAATCAATGATCGCCAGCCGTATGGAACAGTCTGGCCGCATTGGCAGCATCATCACAGCAGCAGCCTGCGGCCTGTCCCTAACCTATGGCAGCTATTCCGGCAGCATCAATGAGGGCTTCACCCAGCTGACGCCTGCCATTTTGGCACGGCGGTTGCTCGTACTGCCGGGGTAAAAAAGGCGGAGGGTCTACCCCCCGCCAAAACTGCGGACCAACCCACCCGATACCATCTGGAACCCATCCACCAGCACGAAGAAAATCAGCTTGAAGGGCAGAGAAATGGTCGGGGGTGGCAGCATCATCATGCCCAGACTCATCAGCACGCTAGAGGTGACAAGGTCGATCACCAAAAAGGGCAGATAGAGCAGGAAGCCCATCTCGAACCCACGGCTCAGCTCTCCAACCATGAAGGCCGGGACAATCACCCGCCACGGCGGAGGTGGGGCGACCCCATTAGCCGGTGCAGGCTGAGGCTTGAGCCCAGCCAGATGATAGAAGATGGCTACGTCATTCGGGCGGGCATTATGCACCATGAAATCCCGGAACGGCTCCGCTGCTGCCTGAAGCCCGGCCATCTCTTCCACCCGACCATCCATCAAAGGCTCAATACCCTGCTGCCATGAGCGTTCCAAAGTGGGCTGCATGACAAACAGGGTCAGGATCAGGGCCAGAGCTACCAGCACCATATTGGGCGGCGTCCCTTGGGCTCCGATGGCACTCCGCAGCAGGGAGAGCGTAATGATGATACGTGTAAAGGCTGTCATCATCACCAGCAAACTAGGTGCCAGAGATAAAAACGCCACAAGGGCCATCAACTGGATGAGGCGGCTGGTCGTCCCAGCCTCACCAATGCCACCGCCTTTCCCCATATCCAGCGTAACGGACTGAGCTGTAGCCGGATGCGCCAGAAAACAGAGTAGCGTGATGGCCCCTGCCAGACTGCACAACCCTACTGCCCCCAAAATCATGGCACGCCGCAGACGCTTCCAGCCAGCGGCTATTTTCGCCGCTCCATCAGAAGCCGGACGGCCTTCCATCTCACAGTCCGCCATCAATTCGTCTCCTGCCTCTGTCCTGCTTGTCCCGTGAGAAACGCTTCTGTTGCCGAATCTGCACCAGCCCCCAACCAGCCAACACACAAATCGGACGGGCCGCCCGTCAGAATGATGGCTGTTGCCTGTCGTCCCGCTGCATCCCGGACTGCTACGGAGAACAGAGTTCGTTTTGCCCCCAACGGGATGGCCTCCTGAACCTTCAAGGCACGATCCCTCATACCCTCATCCTTCAGCAGGGCAGGCATACGGTGCTTCAGCCGCCGCAGGCACCAAGGTGTGACAGAAATCAGCACCACAACAAGCAAAAGGGCTAGAAGCGGATTCATGTGAAAACCCAGAACAGCCTGCATCATGGCCTCAGAACCGGGCCTCTCTCCAGCAGGGGCTACCATCATGTGCTGGCAGATGAGGACATGATCTCCGTCATCGTCACGGCGATGTTGTCATCCTCAATGATGGTGATTTCACCACGAGCGATCAGCCTGTCATTGGCGTAAATATCAATGGAAGAACCAAGTTTACGGTTCAGCGGTACCACAGCACCACGACCAAGACGCACTAGGTCCCGGACTGGCATTTTCACATCACCCACAACAGCCGTAATCTTGACCGGAACATCAAGAATCGCTTCCCGCTCCCGTTCCTTGTCCTGCCGGCTGTCAGACGGAGTGCCGCCATCCTCCTGCACATCCGAGGCGAAATCAGCCAGGTCCACCTCTGGTGTGGGCGTCTGCTGCGTCTCCTGGGCGGTCTCCGCTACATTATTATCCTCTGCCATCGTCACTCTCCTTCATGCTCTGCTGTCTGTTCTTTATCCGGGAATGGACTGGCAACAGGGTGCGCCTCCGCAATGGGTGAGCGAGTCAGGGCCTGCATGGCATCCGCCACACGCTGGCGGACCGCCGTAGCCCATTCATCCTGATTCAGAACAATCCGTGTTTCTTCTGCCTCAATCGTAAGATGCCCGGCCTGCTGCTCTGCCTCCACATGCAAAGACACACCTTCCAACCCGGCCAAGGCCTCTCGCAAGGCGGCCTCATCCGCTGTCGAGCAGGTTAATTTCACCGGCCCTTCACAACGCTGAATCAGTGCGGCGGCATCTTCTGCTAGATGGCGACCCAGCTTCGTACGGGACAGGTCACCTGTAACCAGCTCTTCCACCGTTTGACACACACCCTGCACAAACAAATCGGCCATTCGGGTTGCCATGTCATGGCGGCGGTTTTCTTCTTCCTCCATAAAGGCCAGAATCTGCCGTACGGCTTCCGCCATCTGGCCGGAAAGCTGCTGAGCAGCCGCCTGTTCACCTGCTTCATGCCCCTGCTGCCAAACGTCCTGTTTCAGTTGCTCCAACTCATCAGGATGAAGCGTGACAACTGGCTCCTCAGCAGGAGTTTCATCCTCCTGACCAGCCTCATCATCCCTCTGCTCCACACCTGCCAGCATTGCCGGATCATGAATGGAAAAATCCTCCAGACTGTCACTGAAGGCCCGACTCCCGGCAAGAGAAGCAGCCTCCGGGCCTGTCTGATGCTGCACATCCTGTCCCATGGGCGTCATTCGATGATCTCATCATCAGAAGAAGAGGGCGAAATATCGATTTCACCATCATTAGCCATTGTCTTGATGAGGGTAATCAACTCCATCTGAGCCGCTTCGGCATCCCTCATACGGACAGCTCCCAGCCCTCGGATTTCATCCTCCAGAAGGCCGGCAGCACGTTTGGACACACACCCGAAAAAGAGCTGACGGATACTCTCATTCGTGCCCTTCAGTGCCAGAGGCAGCTTACTCTTAGCCTCACCATCACGATTGATAGCGGCCATAACACGCATCATGTCATCCGGTGTCAGACGCTTGATGTCATCAAAGGTGAATTTCAGCTTGTTCACCTTTTCCATATCTTCTTCGCTCCGGCGGCCGAGCTGTTCTGTCAGCAGGGCTTCGGTCTTTCGGTCGAAGTTGTTGTAGACTTCCGCCACAAAGGCGTAGCTGTCCCGCTTTGTGGAACGACCAAAGGCGGTGATAAACTCCTTACGCAGGGTCGTTTCCAAACTCTCCAATACATCCTTGCTCACCGGACTCATATGCAGGATACGCATGATGACATCCGTGGCGAAATCTTCCGGGAAAAGTGACAGAACACGGGCCACATGGGCCGGTGAAATGTAGCTCAGGATGACGGCGACGGTCTGCGGCTGTTCGTTACGCAGATAGTTAGCCAGAGCAGTTTCAGGCATATTGCCCATCTTCGCCCAAACACTGCGCCCTGAAGGCCCTCGGATATCCTCCATGATCTTCTCGACCATTTCAGCCGGAAGAGCCTTCTTCAGGTAGTCCTCTGTCGTCTCGTAACTACCGACAAAACCATCCGCACTAGCGAATTTCTGCGAAAACTCGCTGCAAACAGCCTCCACTACTGAAGCCTTGACCACCCCCAAAGACGACATGGCCCGCGAAATATCCCGTACCTCATCCTCCTGAAGGGAACGGAAAATACGGGCCGAATGTTCCTGCCCGATGGCCAGCATCAGAATAGCGGCCTTCCGGCTACCACTCATCCCTGCCGTCAGGCTGGGTGCTGCCATGCTGGATGATGAAACTTCATTGCCTGTTTCAGCAGGAATTGCCTGTTCTGCCATAATCGCGTCTCCGTCTCCTCAGCTTTCTGCCGCCTGTTTGGGAGGCTCCGGCTCGGCCAGCCAGTTGCGGACAACAGCGATGGCGTCCTCAGGATTCTCTTCAACACGCTGCACCACACGAGCCAGAGCTTCACGGCGCATCTCGCCTTCCACCCCTGCCACGCTGATGCGCTCGCTGCGCCCTGCCTCACCCTCGGCAGGGCTTCCACCGGCCTCGGCCGCAGCCCCACCGGTAGCCGCACCATCCGCCTCGGCTCCCTTACGGGCACGCCGTAGGATGGGGCCAAGCAGCATGGCAGCCGCCCCCAACAGAAGCAGGATGGGAACAATCCATTCCGCCAGATAGATAATCATATCCCGGGTAAAGAATGGCGTATCCTGATGAGGCAGATCAGCCCCGTTATCCACACGGAACGGCATGGACACCACGTTGACCTCATCCCCACGGGTCTTGTCATAGCCTATGGCTGTCTGCACAAGCTGGGTCAGACGCTTGACCTCTGCCTCATCCAACGGTTTCCATGATGGCTTGCCCGCCTTATCAGTCGTGACGGTTCCATCAACCATAACGGCAAGGCTGATACGAGACACACGGGGCCGGGTCTGATTGATGACACGGGTCCGTTTACCAATCTCATAATTGTTGGTCTCATCCGTCCGTTCTTCACTGGAGCCGGTACGGTTATTGCCAGCATTAGCGTTCGGCAGGTTATTGCCTACGCTGGTATTCTGATTAGCCTCGGTATTGGCACTTTTATCCGTACTTGTACTCTGTGAGCGCAGAACCTGCTGATTAGGGTCGTAGGATTCATCCGTCTCATGAATAATGTCCGTGTTCATCGTCACGGCGGCACGGGCCCGAACATGCCCCATGCCCAGCGTAGGGGTCAAAATATCTTCCACCGCCTGCGCAAGGCGTTGCTCTTCAGAATGACGCTGCTTCTCGAGCGATGATTCCTGTCCAGCAAGACTATCCGGATCACCCGGACGGGCCAGAACATCGCCCCGTGTATCCACAATGGAAATCCCGTGCGTCCGCAACCCCGGCACAGCCGCTGACACCAGATTCTGAATCGCCGCAATAGCATCTTCCGACACAGCACCGGACCGGCCGACATCCAGAATGACGCTGGCCTGAGAAGGATTCGTTTCCGTGGAGAACAAGTCACGATGTGGAAGAACAAGATGAACACGGACGTTCCGCACACCATGAATCAGACGAATGGACCGCTCCAGCTCACCTTCCAACGCTCTGGTCTCATCAATACCCTGCTCAAACTGGGTACTGGTCAGCGTGCCACTCTTATCGAACAGTTCGTACCCTACAGCCCCACCACCGGGAAGACCGGCCTTTGCCAGAAGAAGGCGAGCCTGTGCTACATCATTGCCCGGGACATACAAACTACGACCATCCGGCCCTGTTGTTGTCGGAATATGAGCTTTAGCCAGATCATCCACCATCTCTGCGGCTTCATTCAGCTCCAGATCCCCATAAAGCAGGGACATAGGCTCAGACCGATTATGAAAGGCAATCACCCCAAGAGACAGCAGAAGAAGCACGCCGACAATTCCAAGAGCCGCAAGCCGCATACGACCCAGACTCTTCAGCCCTTCCATGATATTCGGCAAACGGAGCTTATCAAACTGCATATGACGGGTATCTACCTGCTGCTTTCACCCCGGACGCCAGACATGCTGTTTCCGGTATTCACCATAATCCGTCCTGCTCGAAAGAGGACAACTTGATCGACCCATCAATTAACCTTGGTATGAAAATATGTAAAGTCTATAGCAAGGTTAATTGTAACAACAATCTCAATTAAACCTTTAAGGGGCATAATATGGATTAGAAGGCGGCACTTTACCTTCCGGCATCATAAGACGGTTTGCATTCTGCTGTGTCGTCAATCCCCGCGGCCCTTCATAAACTTCATGAGCCATGTTGGGTGTCAAGTCCGGTCGTGCCCAGCAATCAACCCCATTCCAGCTTTGCGTACAGTAAGGCTGAGGGGGCAACACACGTTCAGGTGGGTTGCACCAGTCCTCTCCCTCAGCCAGATAACCGGCCTGACAGTCCCGTCCTGTCAGTTTACTAGCGAGATAATCCGGCGCACAGGCCGACAGCCCGGCACAAATAGGCAGCATAACCAGCATACGCCGCCACAAACCATGAACGGAGCAGAGCCACCTCATCATTCGTTTCTCTTTCATGCCAATCCCGTCACTGCCGTGAAGGCAACAAAGGCCCATGCTGGGACATGGTCTCATACTGTATATGTTCTACCGCACCATCCGATGACACAGCGTCCTGCCCAACTGGCAGGGTCACTCCCCCATCCCCGAAGGCCACAGGAACAGAGAGAGCGGCATGATGAAAATGCCGGACACCGCCCAGATACTGCGACACCAAATTCACCCGGTCTGGCGTCATATGGGCCATGATGCCAGAGAGCTTGCGGATGTTCATTGATGCCGCAATGGCAATCAGCACATGCGGGTCCATCACGTTGAAAACCGCCGCAGCCTCACGGGGGCGCATGGTCTCGTAAATCCCCACCAGCCGGGCCGCTGCCTCCTGCGGGACCAGCTTGTGATTATCCACATGGTCAGACAAATCAGCCATAGACTGATTCAGCAGATGGAAACGCATCTCCAACGCCTTGCGGGCTGAACCAAGAATGCGTTGCTGCTCCTGCATCTGCTGCTCCGCTCCCTCAACAGGCAGAACATCCTCTCCCGCCGCTACAGCAGAACACACGGTTGGCATCCCTCCCAACAGCATCAACATCATGCAGAAGAAAGGCCAACCCTTATGGTGATGGAAACGCCTGCTGAGCATCAGCCCCCCAGTGGAATATCAGCGTCCTGATCCGCCTCGCTAATATCAGGCGTTTGAGCAGGCCAGTGCAGGTCTGGTTCATCATCCCCAGCCGGTATGTTGGCCTTAGGCTCCGTCTTGCTGGCATCATCCTTTCTGTCCCCTCCCTTGCGAGAAACAGAAATACGCACATCACCCTCAAAACAGGCATCCTCATGAATGGCGCAACCTGTCGGGCTACCCATCTCGATCACGCAATCCGAGATACGGGCACCAGCCCCGGCAGAAAGCCGCGGCGTTATGAAGGTCACACCGGACACGCTGCCATCAATGATGATGGATGTTGCCTCTATCTGACCATCCTTCATGACGCCTGTCTCCGTCACGCAAAGCTGGCCGGCCTGAAGCTCAACATGCTCCACCTCACCAGCGATGGTCAGGCCCCCTTCCAGCGTTCCGCAGAGATTATCCACAACCAGACCGCTGGGAATGAAGCCTTCCGGCTGTTTTGAATCCGACATTCACTACCCCTTTATTTTCAGACCGCCATGATGGCCACATCAAAAGGCCAAACAAAGTCCATTAAAAAACACCATGGCCATCATATAAGCATATTCCATTAATAGAACTTGAAATCATGATTATATCAAGGTCTTTTTATGAGTATGCCTATCAGAATGGCAGAACGCTATCCAACACCTTCTGGCCATATCGGGGTTGCTGATACTGCGAGAGCTGCCCACGCCCGCCATAGGAAATACGAGCTTCAGCAATACGGTCATGCGTTACGATATTATCTTCCGAAATATCCTGCGGACGCACGACACCACTGACCATGATCTGCCGTAGCTCACCATTCACCCGGACTTCCTGCCGTGCCACGACCACAAAATTACCATTGGGCAGAACCTGCGTAATGACACCACCCAGTGTCAGCGTGACCGTATCAATACGCCGTATGGTCCCCGCCCCATTATTGGAGCTGGAGCTGTTCGTCTGGAGAGCATCAGCACTCGTCAGATGGGACATAATCCCCCCCTTCAGGCCGAAGAAACTCGGAATCCCGAAGGCTTCGGCGCCACTGCCGGATGCTGTCGTGTTGTTGGTCACGTTGGCTGTATCGGCTACCTGTATCTTCACGGTCAGAAGATCCCCCGCCTGCGCTGCCCGCTGGTCCTTAAAGAAAGCACGGCTTCCCGGTCGCCAGAGGCTGCCGACTTCAGTCGGCGGGGCCTGAAGAGGCGGGGTCGGCATGGTTACAGGGCGATAATCTGGTGCCAAAGTAGGGTCGGCTGTCCGTGTCATCCGGGGGAGATGCCCCAGCTCACTGAGAGTTCCCGCTCCCATACAGCCTGTCAGCCCAAGCAGAGCAGTGACAAAACCGGCCCGCCAGAGGCCCTTGCGTAAGGATTGAATCATGGCCGGCTCCCATCACCAAGCATCAGGTTATTGATGCCCAGACGTTTCACTTCTTCCGAATCTGGAGGGATAGCCGTGGAAGAGGCATCCACCCGCACCTCGCCCGAGGCCGTGACCTTACCGATGAGGACCATCCGACTCCCCAAGTTCAAAGCATGGATGAACTGACCACTTCCACCATCTTCCAACGCCCGGCCTGTGGCAGTCAGGCGGATGCCGGTACTGTTGTAACTGAGCAAAACCGGATCCCCCCGATGCACCAGCACAGCCCGCCGCAAATCTGTCCCCTGTACGGGCTGCCCTGCTCCAACCGTGCGGACAAGGGCCATGCCAATCATCTGCTCAGGCTCTGGCAGAGAACGAGCCAAAGGGGGCACAGTTCCTGTAAAAGCGGGGTCTATATGCATATCGTCCGGCTGAATGATATGGCCGGATGGCAGGGCATGGTCATAGACCATCACAGGCTGCACGGGACGAATGCTGCCCCGTAGCGGAAAACTGTCCGCCACCGCCTCTCCCACGGCATGAACGGGCTGCACGGTTGCTGAAAAAAGACCCGTCTTATGATCCCAGTTCAGATTCATAAGCGTGGCTGGGTCCGCCTCATTTTCACCCGCAACGAGCGGTGTGAAGCTGGTCACATCCACTACGACACTGCCACCACCCTCATCCTGCGAGATCGCTTTGCGGACAAGAGCGGCATAATCATCCCGCCCCAGCACATGGCCAGCTCTGGTCAGTGTCAGGCTGGTAGATGATGACTGGTCATCCCAATCCACACCGTACTGATCTGCCAGTGCGATAAGCTGGCTGCCTCCGATGGTGATGCTCTTTCCCGGCGCAGGAGCGGGGCCAAGTAGCCGATCCTGCCCTGTACCCAGCCCCTCGAAAACATCCGACAGATAGACAGAGGAACCATGCACCACGCCGGACGGACGCAAAGTAGCGGCCATGAGCGTTTCTGAAACCAGCCCACCTACCAGAACCAGCCCCACACTCAGCCGGGAACAGACCTGCAGGAGGCTCCGTCCGTTCCTCCAATATCCAATGCCGCGAAAAGCCATGCTGCCCCAGCCCTTAACGCAGGTTGGTCAGGGTCTGGAGCATCTCATCAGAGGCCGTGATGCTTTTGCTGTTCATCTCATAAGCACGCTGTGCCGTGATGAGGTCGGTGATTTCCGTCACCGCATTGACGGCCGATTCCTCAACAAATCCCTGACGGATTGTGCCAAAGCCTGTTGTTTCTGGATTACCGATGATGGGGTCACCCGAGGACGTGGTTTCCGTAAACAGGTTCTGCCCCATAGCGGCCAGACCATTCTCATTCTGGAAGGTCGTCAACTGAATCTGCCCAGCAACCTGAGAGTTCGGCTGGCCGGAAAGCGTGTATTGCACCTGTCCGGTCTGGTCGATGGTGATATTCTCGGCATTGTTGGGGATGGAGATATTCGGAGTCAGCGGATAGCCATCTGCCGTTACGATTGTACCATCCTGAGACAAGGAGAATGTGCCATCACGGGTATAGGCATATTCCCCGTTCGGCAGAAGAATACGGAAATAACCCCGTCCCTCTACGGCAAGGTCCAGTGCATTGCCGGTCTGCGACAATGTTCCCTGCTCATTGATTCGATAGATTGCCGCCGTGCGTACGCCCAGCCCCACCTGCGCACCGGCAGGCACCCGGTATCCCGTATCGGAACTCATCGTCCCGACCCGGCGCAGGTCCTGATAAATCAGGTCCTGGAACTCGGCCCGACGCCGCTTGTACCCGGTTGTCGTCATGTTGGCGATGTTGTGGGATATGGTTTCCACATTGGTGGACTGAGCCTGCATACCCGTTGACGCAACATCAAGTGATCTCAACATAAATGAACATCCTCACAATTCGGCCATCACCCACGCTTCCAGCAACGCAAGGCCATCCTGACAATGGCAGGCATAGAAAACACATTGATCGTGCTTTCCCCATAAACCGACACAAAAAGCATTATCAAGGTTAATTGTGAGAATATTCCATTAATAGAGCCATCTGTTAATCTTCAAATAATGACATACCCTTCCATAAGTCATGAATAGATGACATGATACGTCGATTCTTTCATGATATAACCTTTAGGAACACTCTCCATGGATGTGACCGGTTATCTCGCCCTTTCACGCATTGATGCGCTGACACGGGGTCTAGAGGTTACGGCCAACAATCTGGCCAACAGCAGCACGGATGGCTTTAAGGAACAGCGGGTTTTGTTTTCCGACTATCTGTCCCGCCAGCATGGTGATCAGCTCGTGAATGGTGAAAAAGTCCTGACCTACAATCAGGACAGGTCAACCTATATGGACATGCTTCAAGGTGAGTTACGCCAGACAGGCAACCCGCTGGACCTTGCCATTAACGGGTCAGGCTATTTCATGGTACGCACCCAGCAGGGAATCCGGCTGACCCGCAACGGGCAGTTTCATCGCAGTGATAACGGGACGCTTGTCGATTCCCTAGGCAATGCCTTGCTGGACGACCAACGCCAGCCCATCACCCTAACCCCTGATGACCAAGTTCTTCCCCTTGGCATTGGCGCAGATGGCATCATCTCGACAGAAAAAGGCGATATAACCCGCCTCGGTCTCGCAACGGTCGACAACCCCAATACGCTTCATGCTGAAGGGAACCATCTTTTCCGTCCGGCCAACGAAAATGACCTGCGGGCTGTCCCTGCACAGGAAATCCGCCAAGGTATGCTGGAATCCAGCAACGTAAATGCCGTGGAAGAAACCACCGCGATGATCAAAACCCAACGAGAATATGACCTCAACTTTCAGCTGCTTCAGACCGAATTCACCCGCAGGCTGAACGCCATCGACAAAATTGCGACAGAAGTTACAGTTTAACTATTTTTAGCCAAATCAAGGCCTATTCAATAAATACAGGCTTTGCATTTAACTTCCCTTAAACTCAGAGCCTTAGAGTGAGGTTTGGATGAAGTCGCTGGACCATCATCCAGACGTGTCTGGCCATCAGGCCAGTCCCTCACTCCGGGAGAAAGACTGAAACCATGGATCTTGGCCTGTCCCTCAATATCGCCACGTCCGGTCTCAAGACAATTGAGAACGCGCTTTCCACAGCATCCAACAATGTCACCAATGCGTCCACGCCGGGTTATGTTTCAGAAACCGCCAACACATCCTCCACCGTCGTCTCCGGTATAGGCGTTGGCACAACGTCAGTCGGCAACCGGCTGAACATCTCCAAACCTCTTCAGGATGCGTTGTACCAGCAGAATGCCCGTGTCTCCGGGCTGACAGCGACCAGCAACTCCCTTGCTGCCGTTTCTGCCGTGCAAGGAACAACCACGGGCTCTGATGGGGCCAATACCATTGGCACACTGACCAACAATCTCCAGAATGTCAGCACGGCGTTCATCAGTCTCTCCAACACACCGCAGAATAGCGCATCACAACAGGGGGTGATTTCCGCTGCACAGACTCTTGTCAGCAACATTCATACCCTCTCCTCGGTCTATCAGGCCCAGCGGCAGAGCGCACAGGATGCCGTCACCAGTACGGTATCCGGCATCAATACCGACCTGACCACAATCGGGCAGCTTTCCCAACAGATCATGCTAGCCCGCAGCTCCCACGCTGATACGGCAGACCTCGCTAACAAACGTCTAGAAGCCATGCAGAGCCTCTCCAGCAAGCTAGGTGTCACATTCACTGAGAAACCTAATGGAGACATGCAGGTTACCACACAGGACGGCACACGCCTGCCGACCCGGCCGGACCAGCTTGGCCTTTCCAACGAGCAGTTCTTGGCCCCTAGCTCAACATGGCCTCTCTCTACAAAATCTACAGCCAGCCTGACACCCAGCATGTACCATGCCACGGATGGCAGCGACCAAGGTGTATCGGGCATCATGCTGGCCGGAAAAGACATCACCTCCCATCTGACGGATGGAACGCTCGGGGCCAACTTGACCCTGCGGGACTCGACCTATCCGCAGATGCAGGCGCAGCTTGATTCCTTCTCCTACACGCTCATCAACCGCTTTAACGCTGCGGGCGTGCCCCTCTTCACCAATGGCAGCACGCAATCTCTCTCCAGCGATCCGACAAAAACGGCACCGGCAGGGCTGGTTGGGCTTTCCTCCCAACTCGCCGTCTCTGACACCTATCAAAAGACCCCATCCCTGCTGACAGCAAACGGCACGGACAGCAGCACCCTTGCCAATGCCGTGCTGAGCAAGGCCATGAGTGGAAATCAGGACGCTACATCCGGGGCACTGGCTGCGCCATCCTCCGCCCTCGGACCGGACGGCACACAGGCCACGGGCTATGATGGAACGCAAAGCCTTGTCCAGCTGGCAACATCCCTCACTACCAGTCAGGCAGGGGTCATCAGCCAGACCAGCAGCACCCTCTCCACAGCCACATCCATACAGACCTCCCTTTCAACCAAGGTGTCCTCTGTTTCCGGTGTGGACATCAACAGCCAGATGGCAGCCATCGTGGCCCTGAAAAACTCTTATTCGGCCAATGCCAAGGTCGTCTCCATGGTGCAATCCATGTTCAGCACATTGCTGGATGCCGTTCACTGACAGCCTGCCCGGCCCTAAAAGCCGGGCAGACACTGCCTAATTTTCCCTTCCCACCCCACAACCCGCACAGGAGTGCAGCCCCATGAGCATGAATGTCAGCCAGTATGGTGCCGCCGGCGTAAATCTGATTCTCAATTCAGGCATCAAGCAGATTGAGTCCGAGCAGGCAGATATTGCGTGGCAGACCTCACAGGGGACCACATCCTCCAGCATTGCCGGACTGGGCAGTGACCAGCAAACCATCCTGTCCCTCAGCCCCAAGCTGGCGGAACTAAATGGCTATCAAGACAATATCTCTTCCGTACAGAACCGCCTGTCCCTCAGCTCTACAGCTCTCAAGCAAGTGACAGACCTTGCACAATCCCTCAATACCCAGCTGCTAGGAATGCTCTCCTCAGAAGGCAGCACCAGCACGGCCACATCCACCGCAGCCGATAGCGCACGGACGGGCCTGGGTAGTCTGGGAACAATCCTCAACACCTCTGACGGAAACGGCTTCATCTTTGCAGGGCAGAACACATCCACAGCCCCTGTCACGTCACCATCAACACTCAGCAGCAGCACGCTGGCACGTACCATTTCCGGCCTCGTTTCTGGACTGAATGGCAGCAACAGTAACGAGATATTCAATCAGGCCACGACCGCCAGTGCGGATAACAGTGCTGGCATGAGCGTGTTCTCCCAAGCTCTGTCCCAACCCGCCGATCAGGCCGGTCGCCTCCAATCCTCAGCCATCACCGGGCCGGATGGTTCCAGCACCCAGACAGGACCAGTCGCCACGGAGGGAGGACAAGCCAGCAGCACCTCCACCGGTTCCCCCATACGAGACCTCATGCGGGACATGATGATTATGACCTCCATGAAAGGGATGGATGCGACCACACCTGGCTTTACCAGCCTTGTCCGCCAGCTGCACGACTCATTGGGGACAACGACCAATCAGCTCATCGACATGAACACCAGCGTCGGCGTGACACAGAACACCCTGACCCGCCAGCAAGGGATTTATTCCAGCCTCCAGCTGATGGTGAAGGAACAGCTCTCTAACGGTCTGAACGTCAATCTTGCTGAGGTAGCGTCACGGTCTTCTGACCTCAGCATCCAACTAAAAGCGTCTTTCTCTCTCATCGCCGACACCAAAAACATGTCACTGGCCGATTATCTCTGATTCCTACCCCACATGGGTACATGAAGGCGGGCCATTCACCACTTATGCTGGTGAGTGGCCCGTTTGCATTTATGGAAAATAAGGCAAGTTTTACATAGAATCTTTCTACCGCTCGTCTCAGTGTAAACCTTAAAACGCAACTGTCTGGACCCGGATAAAGCCCAAGAAAATGGCTACTCCATTCCAGAGAACATCCATGAAACACGGATGTTCAGCCGTAATAAATTATTATGGAGACAGTTATGAGCGACAGTAAAAAAGAGCAGCATAATCTTAGTACATCCATTCCGCACGACACGATACTCTCTGCCTACCGCCAGATGAGAACAATCCGTGCCTTTGAGGACCGCCTGCACCACGATTACAAAACGGGTACTGTACCCGGCTTTGCCCATCTTTATGCCGGACAGGAAGCGACAGCCGTAGGCATCTGTAGCCACCTGACAGAGCAGGACCAGATTGCCAGTACACATCGTGGGCATGGTCACTCCATCGCCAAAGGTGTGGATGTCATAGCCATGATGAAAGAAATTTACGGACGGCAGGGCGGCATCTGTCATGGCAAGGGTGGTTCCATGCATATTGCAGACCTGAGTAAAGGTATGTTGGGTGCCAATGGTATTCTAGGAGCAGGTGCCCCCTTGGCCTGCGGTGCTGCCCTTGCGGACAAGCTGGAAGGCAAAGGACATGTCGCCATCGTCTTTGGTGGTGATGGTGGCGTGAATGAAGGGGCCGTGCTGGAAAGCATGAACCTCGCCAGTGTCTGGAAACTGCCTCTGATGTTCGTTGTGGAGCATAACGGCTATGCCCAGTCCACACCGCAGCAAAGAACAACATCTGTCAGCAATTATGAAGACCGCGCCAAAGGCTTCGGCATGGCATCTGCAACAGTTGACGGGCTGGACTTCTTTGCCATGTACAAAACCGCAGGCGAACTCATCCAGAAAATGCGTGACGGACATGGCCCTGTCCTCCTGGAGTGCCGGACTGTCCGTTTCTATGGCCATTTCGAGGGAGACAGCCAAGTCTATCGCCCCGCTGGAGAAGTAGAAAACGCCCGGAAGCACCGTGATTGCCTGAAGCTGTTCGTAGAATCGGCCCAAAAAATGGGCATCAGCCCGAAAGAGCTGAAACAGGTGGATCATGAAGTAGCGGAACTGATCGACAGAGCAGTGCAGGAAGCTCTCAAAGCTCCTCATCCTGCCCTCAGTGAACTCCATGACGGCGTGTACGTCTCCTACTAAAAAGATCATTTAAAGGACCATCAGCCATGACAAGACATATCACCCTGAAATCGGCCCTCAATGAAGCTCTGGATCAGGAAATGGCCAGAGACCCAAAACTCCTCATTTTTGGTCAGGATACTGCTGGCGGTATTGATGCCGGTGGCGTCGCTGATTCCTGGGGCGGTGTATTGGGTGTCACCAAAGGGCTGTATACGAAATACGGCAACCGGGTAATTGATACTCCCCCAACAGAGATGGCCTATGTCGGTGCTGCCGTTGGGGCTGCCCTTGCCGGTGTGCCCGTGGTCGCAGAGGTGCCCTTCATCGACTTCATGGGCGTCTGTTTCGACCAGCTTCTCAATCAGGCCGCCAAGATACGCTACATGTTCGGTGGGACGGCCGAGATACCGCTCGTCATCCGTACAATGGTCGGGGCCGGAATCAATGGTGCAGCCCAGCACTCCCAGATGCTAACCGCCATGTTCACCCACATCCCCGGCCTGAAGGTCGTCTGCCCCAGCACCCCCTATGATGCAAAAGGCCTGATGATTGAAGCCATTCGGGACAAAGACCCCGTCATTTTCTGCGAACCGAAATTTCTTTACGACACATCCGGCTCTGTTCCTGCGGAGCCATATACCATCCCCTTCAGACAGGCGCAGGTCGCTAAAGAAGGGCATGATGTATCCATCGTCACTTATGGACCAATGGTGCCAAGGGCTTTGGACGCAGCCAGCCAACTGAAACAGAAAAACATCAATGCGGAAGTCATAGACCTGCGCACACTCTCCCCGCTAGACCTTGCCACTGTGCTGAAATCGGTCAGAAAAACCGGACGGCTGGTTGCCGCTGACGAAGCCCATCCCCGTTGCAACATAGCCACGGACATCATCGCACAGGTGACAGAGCAGTGCTTCTCGTCTCTCAAATCTGCCCCGCAGATGGTCAGTGCGCCGCACACGCCTGTTCCCTTCTCTCCGGTTCTGGAGAAAGCCTACATCCCCGGAGCAGAAGACATCATCACGGCCGTTACCAAAGCGATAATACCCCATTCATGAGGAACCATCTCCTGCCCTGTACCCGTCCAGTACAGGGCAGGCTGCTTATCCCCGGAAACAATCAGAGAGATGACACATGAGCAGCACCCCTTATAAAAATCAGGCCACAATCACACTGGCCGCCGCTAATGCCCTCATCCAGAACGTCCTGGACGCTGGTCAGGCTCAGGGACTGGCTCTTTCTGTCGCCGTGACAGATGCAAGCGGGCATCTTCAAGCCTTCGGCAGGGATAACCTCGCCGCCTTTCTAACAATCGATATCTCCCAGGACAAAGCCTGGACGGCCTGTTCATTCGGGCAGCCCACGCATGTCTGGAACCAGTTGGTGCAAGACCCTCACATGGCTCCCATAGCTGGTCGGGCACGGCTGGTCGCCGTGGGAGGTGGAATCCCCATCATCGCAGATGGTCAGGTCATCGGGGGGCTTGGGGTTTCGGGCGGTACGCATGAACAGGACCGCCGCATAGCCGAACAGGCCCTGAAGAATCTAGGTTTCACTCTTCCCTAAAAATACCCCGGACGAGGCCGGAATGATATCCCGGCCTTGTTGCCGAAAGGCCTGTTCGAATAAAAGAAGGGTTACGTTACCGTTACCGCAGACAGGAACCCTCCAATGCCTCACATAACTATTGCCATAGGCTTGAGAGAAAATAATCTAATCCCTGCTCTGGTCTCCATAAAGTCAATACTCACTGCAACCCGGAACAAACAGGCTCTGTCTTTTGCCATCTTTCATGATGGTATCAACGAGTCGATGACTAATCTGATGAAGATGGTTCTATCCTCCTTCGAGGTAGAATTTTCCCTCATCAACATGCCCCGCATCCTTTCCGGCTTTACATATAAAGACATCATCTGCGAGTACCTGCTCTACCCCCTCCTCATTCCCCAATATTTCACAACACGGGATTTCATACTGAGCATTGGAGCAGGCTCTCTAGTACGGGGGGATGTTCTGTCCCTGCTGGAACAATTCCCCACCGACAAGAAAATCGGGGCGGTCCATTGCATGTACCATGCCCATACGGACCTTGACCGCTTTCATAACCTGACCGACACGGCTCGAACTGTTCTCCATATGGAAAACACAGACCGTTACTTCAGCCGCAATCTGCTTCTTTTCAACAGAAAAACCATCTCCACAGAAGAAAGTCAGGCCTGTATCCAGCTATTGGACGAAGCATGGCATACCAAAGATGAAGCCATTCTGAACTATCTCTTTCAGAATTCGCTGCATCTGTTCCCTCAACAATGGAACTTCCAGATGCCTCTCTTCTCGGAACCTAATGAAGCCTTTGCCCCTTCCTGCCGTCAGGCCATTGCCGAGAGCCGACACGACATCAAACTTGGCCAATTTTCCAGCTTCCTCAACCCGGATGACATGGATGCCGCTCTAAAACAGACCAACAATCTTGTTCGAGAATACAAAAAGACGGCTCTCGTCATCATGAAGACTATTCAAAACACACTGGGCCCCTCTCTTTTCGACCCCATGTGGACAAAACTGGAAAAGATCATCTAACCCCCTCCCCGAGGTCATTGCACTGTCAGGTTACTACCACCATGAAGACCGTCCCCATCGTCATGTCTCTAGACAAGGCTTATGTCATCCCCGCCATTGCTACGATACGGTCCGTACTTGACTCAGTATCTGATAAAAATCGCATATCATTCGTCATATTTCACAAAGAATTAGACCCCTTCACCATCAACGTGATGACATCCTTGGTCAATGAGGCTGGTGGTACGATAGCCTTTATGAAGGTCCAGCATCATTTTGCGGAGTACCAACTCGCTAACGAGGAAATGTACTATGCGTTGCTCATACCGAGCCTGATGAAAGACTCTGAATTTGTTTTCTTCTTAGATGCCGATTTGATCGTAACCGGAGACATTCTCTCTCTCATCCACGAACTACCAAAAAACAAAAAGATCGGTGCTGTCCGCTGTTTCTTCCGCAACACGATTCTTCCCGATCACGTACCACCTGTCATGCATGAGCTGACGCTTCAGACCGGACTAAAAGACACTCGTCGCTATTTCAACGCTGGCCTCATGCTCTTCAACATGAAGAACATAACCCAATGGGACAGTAACCTCAGTTTCCAGCTCATCACAAAACGCTGGGAGGGACATGCCGAGAGCATTCTCAACGTTGTGTTCCACGATTCCGTGCATTTTTTCTCAGCTCGCTGGAACTTCGCCATGACCTTCGTCTTCGAAATGGCCATGCCCTTCCAACCGGATGTGCAAGACGATGTCGATGAAAGCCGGAAGAACATTCAGGTGCAGCATTTCTTGTTTGTATCCAAACCGTGGCATACCGATCATAGCAAACTGCTGGACGTAGCCGGATGCCCGGAACTCACACAGTACCTTCAGGATTACAAAGACATCCTACGCAACACCATGAACGATGTGGCCAACCGGGCATCCCGCTTTTTCTGCGGCCCCTCATGGCAAGCTATGGAACATTACCTAAGTCCTGAGGACAAAATCCAGCTATCATAAAAAAACGCCACCGTGAAAACACGGTGGCGTCTGGCGCAGCTTTATCCAGGGACGCCGGCCCCGAAGGGCCGGACTTTTTCCTCTTACTGGAACAGGGAGAGGATGTTCTGAGACTGACCATTGGCAATGGAGAGAGACTTGATGCCAAGGGACTGCTTGGTCTGCAGGGAGGTCAGCTTGGCGGACTCAGCAGACATGTCAGCATCTGTCAGGGCACCAGAAGCAGCCGTCAGGGAGTCGGAAGACTTCTGACCATAGGAGCTCATGGTGTCGATGGTCTGCTGGTTGGAACCCAGATCAGACGTAACGTTCGTCATGGCAACGATAGCCTTCTGAACACGCCCAACCATGGCAGCAACAGCATCCGTCGGGCTCTTACCAGCGTAAGCAAGGGACGTACCGGAAGAGCTTGTTGTCAGGAAGTTATTGGAGGTCGGGTCGGCCTCAGCCTGACCATTGCTTGTCAGACCCAGAACGTCGGTCAGCGTAGCCCCTGAACCACCAGTTGTAGCAGCAATCAGGCTGCCATAACCGGTCAGTGTCTGTGTATCACCCTGAAGACCTGTAACAAAGGTCAGGCTGTTGGAGGTGATGCCCAGGCTGGTGCTTGTGCTGGCAGCCGTACCACCAAACAGCAGGTTGATCCCCTTTGTTGTGGCGTTGCGAGCGATGGTGTCGATGCTCTTCATGTAGCCTGTCAGCTCTTTGTCGAGCTGGCCAAGGGAAGACTCGTTGCCCATGTTGTTACCAACAGTGGTAACAGCGTTCTGGACGTTCTGAAGGATGTTGATGATGCTGTTGGCAGCAGAGTTGGTGGAGCTGACAATCTGGGAAGCGTAGCTCAGACCATCATTAACAGCACTCTGACCGGCAATGTCACCACCGATCTGGGAGGAAATACCGAAAGCAGCCGGGTTATCGGAAGCGTTGGCAACTTTCTTACCAGTGGAGACGGCGTTTTCCGTCTTGGCCAGATCGCTCTGCGTGGTGTTCAGTGTTTCCAGAGCAACCATTGAGGACTGGTTGGTATTGATAGAAAGACTCATAGCCTTTTTTCCTTGTGCATCTGTATTAACAAGCAACGAACTCATCGTTGACAGATGGATAGAAACACAGAAACCTTACATGTTTCTTACAGAGACCATTTCAAAATAACGCCGCAAAGAAAAATACTATCCTTTAGCCATCAGATTCATTTTTCCGTAAATAAGGCCTTGGGCTACGCAGTCGCCCCGGCACAGGCATAGCAATCTGATCAGAAAAATGAGGAACAGACTCTTCCTCTAGTTGAACAGATTCGACCGCTTTGGTCTGCTCAAGGGCCTTCTGCTGTTTTTCCAACTGCTCTTCCAGCTGTTGCAGCACGGCCTTTGCGGCTTCCATCGTGCCATTTAACCCCGATTCCTGCTGTTCTGAACGTGCAAGAATACCAGACAGAGACTCGGCGGTCTCTCTCGTCATTTTCTGCTGGTCGATGAGGTCTTCTTCCACATTACGGGCACGCTCCAGCAAAACAGAAAGACGCTTGTCCCCTTGTGTCACCTCATGGCGGACACGCTCGAACATATGATTCATTTGCTCTGTCGAGGCATCGAGCGTGGCAACCATCTCATTCAACGCCGTGTAGGAATCACGAATGACACCCAGTCGCCGGACAATAAGGCGTGAGCTGATAATCCCGGCGATTAGGACGACCATCAAAAGAATCTCGATGATGAGCTGACTATTTTTCAGAAGCATGATGTCCCCTCTGCTCTGCTGACTGCTGCTCCGCCGAAGCAGAACCAAGAGACGCCAACAGCTCCGGCGTCAGATCTTCTTCCAGCGGGATAAGACGCTGATCTATCCGGACAGCCTGCATCCGATGCAACCGGCCCAGCGTACCTTCAAAAATTGGTGTGCCATCACATTCCATCCGTACAGAATGAGGGGCCTCTCCCTTGCTCGGCAGATGAAGGACACTGCCTTTCTTCAACTCCAGAATCTGGGACAGTGGGAAAGACGCCGTCTCAAACACGGTTGAAACGGTCACACTCGTTTCCATGATTTCGGAAATGAGATGATTCTCCCAGATGGAGTCATTGCCAAAATTCTCACCCATGAACTGCTGGGAGAGCTTCTCTCTTACAGGCTCCAGCGTGGCATAAGGGATGACGATATCCATATCCCCGCTCCTGTCGCCCATATCAATATGGAACCGGGCCGCAATGGCCGCATTGGACGGGCGGGCGATGACCGCCAGACTGGAGCTGATCTCCAGCCGCTCGAACGAAAGGTCCACCTTGCCCACCGGCGCAAACGCCTCGGAGAGGTCCGCCAACGTGATGACGATCAGCTTCTCTATAAGGGCCCGTTCCAGAGCCGTATGCGGACGATTCTCAATGATCTTGGGGCCGCCACCCCGCTCTCCGCCCATCAGGATATCCACGATGGAATAGGACAGGGACGAATCCACGACCACCAGGCCGTAATTCTGCCACGGCTCTGCCCGGAAGACAGAAAACAGCGAGGAAGACGGCACTTCCCCCATATAATCCCCAAAACGTAGGGACCGCATGTTCTCCATAGTGATATCGACATTATCATTGGTAAAACCACGCAATGTCGAAGAGAGAAACCGCACGAGCCGGTCGAACACATTCTCCAGCATGGGCATACGCTCATAGGCCACAAAACCAGCCTTGATGATGCGCTCCATCCCACTTTCTTCCCGCATAGCAGAGCCAGAAAATGCGTTACCGAGCATGGCATCAATAGCGGATTGGTCCAGCGCATGGCCGTCCTCTCCGCCATCATCCCCCTCATGCGCAGCGACCCCGGAGGAGGATACTGCTTCCTCTTCCGGGGTATTATTCCATGCGGCATGATCTGCTTCACCCGGGCCGGGCTGCTCTACTCCCTGCCCTTCTGTCAGGCCAGACTGATCAGCCTGTGCCTGCTCCTCTTCATCGGCCATTGAGTCCAGGTCCACCTTACTGGGTTAGAAGTTCCGTAATATAAATATTTGTGACATTCAGCGGGGCAAAGGCCACACGCAGACGCCTCAGCAACGCTTCTCGCAGGCGGTAGAAACCACTACCATGCAGGTCCTGCGGGCGGCTTTCGTGCAGATATGTCTGGAAAATATCCTGTACTTCAGGGATACGCCCCTGCAGAGCCGCCAGAGTTTCGGCACCTTCCACCTCTACACTGGCTGTCATCTTGACATAAACTGTCCGCCCTGCACCGTTATCCAGATTTGCCGTTGCAGAAGGAATAGACAGAAGAAGGCGGCGTGACGCTGCCTCCTTGCCCTCTGTCGCCGCAGCCTTGGCCGCAGGCTTCCCTCCCCCACCGAATGGGGGAAGATGAGCCTGCCAAGCCCCCACGCCCCCACCAATCAGAAGAAGGGGCACAGCGGCCAGAATGGCCATTTTCTTCTTGGACAAGCCTTTCTTCTCGTCAGTAGAGACGCCTGTTTCATCGCCCCCAGCTGCCGAAGGGTCTGTCTCATCACTCATGCCATTCCGCTCCGTTCTCAATCCTGATGGACCGGTTGTCTGGTCACTTTTTCTGCAAGGCGACGTCCTTCCATCTCACCCGCCATAGCTGTCACTCCCAGACCGGCAGAAACAGGCATGCTGGCTTCCCGGATAGCTTGCTGAACAGGGCCAATCTCATCTTCCGCACGGGCACCAAGTGGCAGGAAGGCTTCTTCATTCAGCCGATACCCCATGCCCCAGCTCGTGATGAAAGGTTTCTGAATCCCTCTTGCACGCAGCTTCTGGCGGATACGGCATACCATCACATCAATGGTCTTGCTGATGGGCTTCTCCCGTCCAGCATACAGGGTTGACAAAATGGCGGCTTTATTCAGCAGGCTACCACGACGACGAACCATAAGGGACATGATGTCATATTCACCTTGCGTCAGCGGTAGAAGCTCATCATCCACCAGCACCTCACGGGTATCCTCTTTCACTGTCAGACGACCCACCGTAATGATCTGGCTAGTCACGCCGTGATCCATGACACGCCGGACAATGGCCTTCAGCCGTGCAAGCAGCTCTTCGGGGCCAACCGTGATGGGCACGCAATCATCCGCACCAGCAGCGAGGGCTTCAGCCACGTTATGGGCTGTCAGATTCCGGGCAATAACCAGAATCGGCAAGCTGAAGCGATTATTCCGAATTGTACGGATCAGCAAAGGGTCCGGGCTGGTCTGCTGAATGACCGCTACATCAGACTGATCATTACGCAGAGCACTCAGCACACCTTCCCGCCCGGAAATACGCAAAAAGATTCCGCCTTCGGAAACAGCCTCAGACAAAGTGGAGCAAGGCCGTCCGTCCATATTCTTCGGACTATCACCAACACAAATCAATCTCATGGCAGTTTTCCTTTTTGTCATCGTTCTACGTCTCCCAGTATCAAGGCATAATGCTAACACGACATTAAAATATCCTTCCACATTTTAAATGCAATAAGAATATTCCTTTAAATGAGGCAAAAATATACTGAAAACCTATCACATTAAGGCTTTCTCATGGCCTTTTTTAAAAGTGCGGTTTCATCTTTCCCCTTGACGTCAGCCTCTCTCATTAATGAACTAGACATCTCCACAACCCAGTACGGGAAGAAACCACACATGCCCCATATCCATCTCATCAATGGCGCAAAACCTTTTGCCCACTCCGCTGGCAAATTGAATCAAACCCTTCAGAACCTTGCTACAACCTGTCTGAAAGACCATGGCCTGTCTGTCAGCCAAACGATCATTGAGGACGGCTATGATGTGAAAAATGAGATTCAGACCATCCTGAAAGCCGACACCATTATCTATCAATTCCCCGGCTGGTGGATGGGCACCCCCTGGCCCCTGAAGAAGTATATAGATGAAGTCTTCACGCAGGCTCATGGCGTGTTTTACAGCAACGACGGCCGCAGCCGGCACGATCCCACAAAACATTACGGGTCCGGTGGCCTACTTCAAGGGAAACGCTTCATGGTCTCGACCACATGGAACGCCCCGCTTGAAGCTTTTGAGGACAGGGAACAGTTCTTCGGTGGCGGGGGCATTGATGCCGTACTCTTCCCCTTCTACCGGGCACATGCCTTTCTTGGCATGGAACGCCTGCCAACCTTTCTGGCAACAGACGTCATGAAGAATCCCGATGTAGAGGCCATAAAAGCCGCTTACCAGCAGCATCTCGAACGGGTTATCATCACTCCATAACCTGTCAGGTCAGGAAGAAAACCGGAACCGGGAGGCAAACATCATGCCCTGCAACCAGCTTTCCGCCCTTCAGGCAGCCGTCAGCCGCCATTGCCCGGAGAAAGTCACGCACACGGCTTTCGACTTCCTGACCCTCTACCGCACCGAAACTGTCACCGACCCTGTTCTGGTCGTTTACGAACCCCGCATCTATATCGTCGTGCAGGGGCAGAAAATCCTTCACCTGCACGACCAGCCCCTCCCCTATGGTGAAGGCCAGTATCTGATCTCCACACTGGACCTTCCCGTCTCTGGTCAGATCACCCATGCTTCGGCACAGACTCCCTATCTGGCCCTGTGCATCAGCTTTTCCTCCTCGGAAATGGAGCAGCTTCTCTGGGAGAGCCAGTCCGCCATCAGCCGTCAGGCCCGGAAACAGGCCCTCCGGAAAGAAACCGGCTCCCCCATCACTGCCATGGGCGTAAGCCAGATTACCGACGAACTTCTTGATGCCCTTCTGCGTCTGGTCGGGCTGCTCGACAGAGAAGGCGGTCAGACATTTCTGGCCCAGCTCTACAAAAAGGAACTTCTCTATCTCTTTCTTCATGGTCAGCAAGGCCATGTCCTTCAGGAAACAGCCCATGGGAAAAGTGATCTCTCCCATATCAACCGGGCCATCAGCCATATCCGACGCCATTTTCAGGAACGGTTCGAAATCAGCACACTGGTGAAGATCGCCGGAATGGGGCAATCCAGCTTCTATAAACGCTTCGGGGAGCTGACCGGCATGACACCCGTGCAGTACCGCACGAAGCTGCGTCTTCAGGAAGCCCGCCGCCTCATGGTGCATGAGGAGATGAAGGCTGCCAGTGCGGGCTTTCAGGTCGGCTATGACAGCCCTTCCCAGTTCAGCCGGGATTACAGGAAGACTTTTGGACGCCCGCCACAGGCAGACCTCCGCTGCATCCGCAGCATGGGCGTGGAGACCTACAAGCAGCAGCATGAAGATGTCTGGTTCTGATCTGCATCATTGAACAGAACGTGAACAGGCCATAGGCTTGTATCTGGTTCATATCCCGCCACTGTTCCAGAAAAGGATGATCCCATGCGTACCATTGGCTTTGCCTGCAACTCCGCCGAGGAAGACCTCGCCCCCTTCCATTTCGACCGCCGCAATCCACGCGCCAACGATGTGGTGATGGAGATTCTCTATTGCGGTGTCTGCCACTCCGACCTGCACTGGGCACGCAATGACTGGGGCCAGACATGCTATCCCACCATTCCGGGCCATGAGATCGTGGGCCGTGTCATTGAGGCAGGGCCGGACGTCACCCGCCACAAGGTCGGAGATATCGTCGCCGTAGGCTGCATGGTGGATAGCTGCCAGACATGCGACCAGTGCCGCAGGGGTGAAGAACAGTACTGCCGTGACGGCATGAACGGCACTTATGGCGGTTTTGACGTTGTCGAAAAGACTCCCAACATGGGCGGCTATTCCAAGCATCTGGTCGTCCGGCAGGAATTTGCCCTGAAGATGCCGGAAGGGCTGGATATCTCCAAAGCGGCACCGCTGCTCTGTGCCGGTGTCACTACATGGTCACCGCTGCGCACATGGCAGGCTGGACCGGGCAAACGTGTTGCTGTCATCGGTCTTGGCGGGCTGGGCCAGATGGCTGTCAAGCTGGCTGTTGCCCTTGGGGCAGAAGTCACCGTCATTTCCCGCAGTGACAGGAAGAAGCAGGAAGCCCTCTCCCTCGGAGCCGACCGGCTTCTGGCGTCCAGCAATGAAAAGGCCATGCAGGACGCCGCAGACAGCTTCGACCTCATCATCGACACCGTACCGGTGGAACATGACATCACCCCCTATCTTCCCCTGCTGGATGTAGACGGGACGATTACCATGGTCGGCCAGATCGGCCCGATGCCACAAAGCACCAGCCTGCCGCTAATCTATGGCCGCCGCCGCATTGCCGGGTCCCTCATCGGGGGTATTCGTGAGACGCAGGAGCTTCTGGATTTCTGCGCCCGCAAGAACATCCTGCCTGACACGAAGACCATCGCCATGCAGGACATCAACAAGGCTTTCGAACAGCTGCAGCAGGGCGATTCACACTACCGCTTTGTCATCGACATGAGCACGCTGAAAGCCAACTGAGCCTTCAGGGCACCTGCCCCACCTCATACGGTGGGGCGAACCATGTCACGCTCCGGCCAGAACCTCTTTCAGGTAAGGCCCGGTGCGGCTGGCCGGATTCCGGGCCACTTCTTCCGGCGGACCAGAGGCAATGATCTGCCCGCCTTTCTCCCCGCTGCCGGGGCCAATATCAATCACCCAGTCGCTCGCCGCTGCAACACGCATGTTGTGTTCAGTCACGACCACGCTATGCCCCTGCTCCACCAGTGTCTGAAGCTGCCCCAGAAGCCTGTCCGTATCAGAGGGATGCAGGCCGGTCGTTGGTTCATCCAGAATATAAAGCATGGGAGCTGGCCGCCGCTTCTGTAACTCCGTTGCCAGTTTGAGACGTTGTGCCTCACCGCCCGAGAGTTCCGGTGCAGGCTGACCAAGACGGAGATAACCCAGCCCGGACTGTTCCAGCGTTTCCAGCCCACGGGCCAGTGCGCCTTCACCAGCAAAGAAAGTGCAGGCTTCCTCCACCGTCATGGCCAGCACATCAGCGATGTTTTTCTCCCGCAGCGTGATGGCCAGCACCTCATCCTTATAGCGTGCCCCGTGACAGACCGGGCAGGGAGCCTCCACACCGGGCATGAAGAGCAGCCCGACCGAGACTGTTCCCAGCCCCTCGCAATGCGGGCAACGCCCTTTGGCGACATTGAAACTGAAGCAGCTTTCATCCAGTTTTGCCTTACGGGCTGCCTCCGTTGCAGCAAAGAGCCTGCGTATCTGATCGAAAATACCCGTATAGGTCGCCAGATTGGAGCGTGATGTCCGCCCGATGGGCTTCTGCGTGATGATGGACAGACGGCGCACATGCTCCAGCCCTGCCGCGATGCGCCCTTCCGGCTGGGCATCTACCGCCTCGCCAGCCAGCGGTGTGGTGTCTTCATCATCCTGCGGTTCGTCCGCTTCTTCGATCTTCTGCCCCAGAGCACGCCCCACCAGACTTACCAGAGCCTGACTGATAAGGCTGGACTTGCCAGAGCCTGAAACACCCGTCACGCTCACCAGCACACCCAGCGGCAGCTTCAGGGACAGAGTCTGCATGTTCCGCCATGTAATGCCGTCCATCTGGAGCCACCGCTCCACCTGTCTGACAGAATTGCGTTCCAGAGGGGGCGGGGCAAACAGGTAAGGCCGTGTGCGGGAGGCTTCCACCTGCTTCAGCCCTTCTGGCGGACCGCTATAGAGCACCTGCCCACCATGACTGCCTGCGCCGGGGCCAATATCCACCAGCCAGTCCGCCCGCCGCATGACAACGGGATCATGCTCCACCACCAGCAGAGAATTCCCAGCCCTGGGCAGACGCCCCAGCACGTTCAGCAGGGCTTCAATATCCGCTGGATGGAGTCCGGCAGCAGGTTCATCCAGCACATAGGCCACACCGAACAGGGCAGAATGAACCTGCGTCCCCAGCCGGAGCCGCTGATATTCACCGGGAGAGAGGCTGTCCACGGTCCGGTCCGTCTGGAGATAACCCAGCCCCAGTTCTAGCAGAATCTCCAGCCGCCGGAGCAGGGCCGTACCGATTTCCTCAATCACACGCCCCTGCGCATCAACCCGCTGTTCCCCTACCAGCTGATCTTTCAGCACGGCATGGAGCTGTTCCAGCGGCAGATGGGACAGAGCGGCAATGTTCTGCCCTGCAAAACGCACGGCCAGAGCTTCAGGTTTCAGGCGGGCACCGTGACAGACCGGGCAGCGTGTTGCCTGCATGAAGGTCGCCGCACGGGCACGCATCTTCGCACTCTTGGAGCCGTGGAAACTCTGCATCACATGACGGCGTGCGCTGGCGAAGGTACCCTGATAGGTCGCCGGTTCTCCCCGCTTCATGGCCGCCTGACTCTCAGCGTAATTCAGCCCCCGATAGATCGGCTCTGTCGGGGTTTCATCCGTATACAGAATCCAGTCCCGGGTTTCTTTGGGCAGGTCCTTCCAGGGTGTATCCAGATCAACCCCGCGCATCATGAGGATATCCCGCAGATTCTGCCCCTGCCACGCACCGGGCCACGCCGCCACGGCTTTTTCCCGCAGGGTCAGGGCCGGGTCGGGCACCATTTTTTCTTCCACGACATCATAGAGCCATCCGGTACCCTGACAGCGTGGACAGGCCCCCTGCGGCGTATTAGCGGAGAAATCGTCACTCTCCAGCATGGACGCACCGGCTGGAGAGGTTCCTGCCCGGGAATAAAGCATACGCAGCAGATTGGAGAGGGTTGTCACACTCCCCACGGAAGAGCGACTGCTCGTTCCCGCCTGCTGCTGAAGGGCAATGACGGGCGGCAGACCTTCAATATTACGGATTTTAGGTGGTGGAAGCTGGTGGAACAGCCGCCGTGCATAGGGAGCAACCGTTTCCAGATACCGCCTCTGCGCCTCCGCATAGAGCGTCCCGAATGCCAGCGAGGACTTGCCCGACCCGGATACACCGGTAAACACCACCAGACAGCCCCGTGGCACCTCCAGTGAAACATCCTTCAGATTATGCTCCTGTGCGCCTTCTATGCGGATCATGCCCTGCTGCTCCGTCTTATGGCTTTCCGAGAGACTGACATGATGATCTGATGATGACGTTCCGGCCATGACAGCCTCCCAACCCTTCGCTAACAGAGTGGAAAGGTTAGCATATCTTATACCAGCGTCATGCCTGCAAAATTCCATCCTTCCCCATAGGCAGACGACTTCCCAACCGGTATTCAAGAAAGGGAAATAACGTCCGCACAGTGAGAAAGTACCCCTGAAATGGCTGAAAATTACAAATGGGCAGGCCCGAATGCAAAAGTAGCCAAGGTACTTGATAAATACTGCTATGGAACCAGCAAACCTCCCTTCGCCCTGATGCTGGATGGCGCATGGGGCTGCGGCAAGACATGGTTCATAAAACGCTTTTTTGAAGAAAAGAAAAAGAATCGTGCCTCAGACAATGAACTGAACATGATCTATGTATCCCTCTACGGGATTCAGAATGCTGAAGAAATTACCAAAGCCATCTATACAGCCATACACCCCATACTGGGAGGCAAGGTCGGAGAACTCGGAAAAACCATTTTCAAAGGGCTACTGAAAAGTACATTGAAGATTGACCTTCATCACCTGAAAGACGAAAATGCTGATCTATCAGTTGTTCTAGGACTTTCTGACATCGAAGGAAAGAAAAACGAGATATTCAGAAATCGCATTCTGGTCTTTGATGATGTGGAACGTGCAAAAATGCCCGTATCTAACATACTGGCCCTCGTACAGCCTTTGGTAGAATCCCACGAAGACCGTGTCATTCTTGTTGCTAATGAAAAAGAAATTGCTACTGACGACCCAGCAGAAAAAGATCGCTATAAACGTATAAAAGAAAAGACGGTTTATCTAACGTTATGCGTCACTCCTGACAGGAAAAACTACTTTAAATACGAAGTAAAAAATGAAAAAAGTAATGAATTTAATAAATTCCTACTGGATAACGAAAATGAAATATTATCTTTTATGCATGGATCGAACCTCACCAATATAAGAATTATATACTTTTGTATGCATTTCGGAAAGGAAATATTCCTATTCCTAAAAGATGATTTTAGCCATATAGAACATAACGAAAAATTTCTAAAGATTCTTTATATTCTTTTTGGAACAATTATTGAAAATTATATTTTCAATAGGGGACCAGAAGAATTCGAAGAAATTTTTATATCTGGACTAATAAATCATCATGGAAAAAATACAGAAGAAGAAAAACAATATAATAAAATAAAAAACTTACCCCATTTTAAAGAAATGATGTTGTATCGTAACTTAACTTTAGAATTTTACAAATTTATAAAAAATGGAACATTCAATAAAGAAAATATCCTTAAAGAAATAAGGATCATATTCTATCTTGAGCATCAAGTATTCTGGAAAGATATAATCTTTTACAAATATTTTAAAAATATCAGAGAATCAGGTTATAATTTAATAGAAAAATTTATTTATAATTTTAATAATGAAGAATTATCCAATGATGGAGATGTTCTTCATGTATGTGGTTTATACATCATGCTTTATAAAATAGGGTTCGAAGCCATAAAATATAAAGACCCTATTAATGTATTGATGGAATACATCAAAAAATATTTTGAAAATCTCGCATTCCACAACGAACTTCTAGAGTACTCATCCAGCCTCTATAGAGAAAACCATGCACACGGCTATATGTATATGGAACATGATACAGACGAATTCATTACAATTAAGAATTTTTTCCTAGAAGAGAAAGAAAGATTTCTAGAAAGAAATATATATTTATATATTGAAAACATAACAGAGAATGGAACTCTGATAACTTCAATAGAAAAAGACCCTTATAAATTGAATTATCTAAATAACAACCCATATCTTCATAAAATTAACCTGGAATCTTTCATAAAAAACCTTGAAGAATATACTCCTGCCTCACAGTACGCCCTCCTTTCAAAACTCAGCTACCGATTCCAACAAGCTAAAAATGAATCCAGCCCATTATCACCCGAAAAAGAATGGTTCGAACGACTTATCCAATACTTTGAAAAGGAAATCAGTAGTACTGACAACAATCCTCTCTACAAAGACGTACTACACAGCAATATCAAAGCCCTACAAGGACAGGCTCTCTAGCAAGAAAACAAATTTTCAGGAAAAAACCACCTGGTGGAGGGGGTTGGATTCGAACCAACGTAGGCGTACGCCAGCGGATTTACAGTCCGCCCCCTTTAGCCACTCGGGCACCCCTCCGAACTCAGGATGTGCGTGTGATAATACGCATTTCTTACTATGTCAATGCGATCAAGAAAGATTATACAAAGGATTATGGCTAGAAAATCATCCTCCCGCCGTGTGGCCCTGCCCGAGGCGCAGAATCTCTCCCGCAACCGTTCCCGTCGCAGCACGACCAAACACGGAGCCCCCGCCACTGGCAAAGGCTACTGGATATACGGTCAACATGCCGTAGAGGCTGCCCTCCTGAATCCGGCTCGGGTCATCTACAGCCTTCTGGCTACAAAAGAAGCTGCCGGCTCCCTTCCTGAAACAACGCATCAGCCCCGCATTGTCAGCCGGGAAGAGCTGGATGCCCTCTGCGGCAAGGACGCCGTGCATCAGGGTGTCTGCCTGAATGTCGAACCGCTGGATAACCCCGCCCTCGCAGATGTCATCGACCGGCCCGGCCCCATTCTGGTGCTGGATCAGGTAACGGACCCCCGCAATATCGGGGCCATCCTGCGCTCAGCCGCTGCTTTCGGAGCCGCAGCCCTTCTGGTGCAGGACCGTCACACGCCCGATGAAACCGGTACCATGGCCAAGGCGGCTTCCGGCGGGCTGGATATCGTGCCCATCATCCGGGAAACCAACATCTCCCGTGCGTTGCAGGGACTTCAGAAGGCCGGATTCTGGGTCGTGGGACTGGATGCAGGCGGGACAAGGCTGGACCGCAACCAGCTTGGCGAACGCCGTGTCGCTCTGGTTCTGGGAGCCGAAGGAGCCGGTCTACGCCGCCTGACACGGGAAACCTGCGATGAAATCGCCTCAATCTACATGTCCGGTCCAATGGAGAGCCTGAACGTCTCCAACGCCTCCGCCGTGGCCCTGTACGAGCTGACCCGCCCGCTGGACTGACACTCGCATGAAAATGGGGTGGGACCGGAAGCACCAGTCACCACCCCGCCCTCAGGCGATATTATCACCCCATCACTTGGCGAACGGATAATCCGTGTAACCCTTGGCTCCAATCGGGCCATACCATGTTGCCATATCATCATCCTGAAGCGGCAGATCATCCTTCAGGCGGCGCACGAGGTCAGGATTGGCGATGTAGGCACGACCAAAACTGATGGCATCAGCCTTTCCTGCCTCTACGGCTTTCAGGGCCTCATCCCGTGTATATTCCTGATTCAGCACCAGCGGACGGGTGAAAACCTTGCGAATTTCCGGGGACAGTTTGGGCTGGTCGGTAGCACCACCAAAAGTGAACGTACTGGACGGGTTGGATTCACGCAGCTCCAGCCATGCCACACCCAGATCATTCAGCATCTTTGCCGCCGGGATAAAAACAGCCTCCGGATTGCTGTCCACCGTACCCTGCACTTCCCCATTGGGAGACAGACGGACACCAACATGCTCGGCACCCACTTCCTTGATGACAGCTTCCGTCACTTCACGCAGCAGACGCAGACGGTTCTCGACAGACCCGCCATACGCATCCGTACGGTGGTTGGTACCATCCCGCAGGAACTCATCCAGCAGATAACCGTTGGCAGAGTGAATCTGAACACCGTCAAAGCCAGCTTTCATCGCATTGCGTGCTGCCTTGACGTAGCTTTCCACGATCCCCGGAATCTCATCCAGACGCAGCGCACGGGCTTCCTCATAGGACGCCTTGCCGTCATATGTGTGAATATGCCCCGGTGCCGTAGAGGGAGACGGAGCCACCGGCTGCTCCCCGGTCGTGGAGGAATGAACCATCCGTCCCATATGCCAGAGCTGGCAGACGATTTTCCCACCCTTCTCATGCACGGCATCCGTTACGGTCTTCCAGCCTGCCATCTGAGCATCATTCCAGATGCCTGTAGCATAAGCCCAGCCTAGCCCCTGACGGGAAATACCAACAGCCTCAGAAATAATCAGCCCGGCGGTAGCCCGCTGGCCGTAATACTCCGCCATGATTGGTGTCGGGACAGCATCCTTGCCCGCCCGTGCCCGTGTGAGCGGTGCCATAACGACACGATTAGCCGCCTTAATGGCACCAAAAGAAATGGGATCAAAAAGTGTTGGCATGGTTTTCTCCTCAAAAACATGGCCAGATAACCTAGGACAAAAAACAGAGCAGGCGTCCCTGTCCTCTTCCTCAAGGGCTAACACTTCCTTTTTGTTCTATCAATATGGAACAATAAAATTTGTTCTATAGGGATAAAACTATAAACCTTGACAAAATACACCCTGACTCCCGATACACGTCCTCATGGCTGCGCTGTATCACCATCCCGCCCCGGAAGACATCACCCTCCTGCCTCTATTACGAGCCATAGCGGACCCCGTGCGGCTGGGCATCATCTGTCATCTGCACAGTCTTAAAGAGGCTAACTGCACGACATTGCTACGAGGGCGACCAAAGTCCAGCATGTCACATCATTTTCAGGTGCTACGAGAGGCCGGAATCCTCCAAACACGGGTTGAGGGTGTACAACACCGCAACACACTCCGCCTCGACGTGCTGGAAAACCGCTTCCCCGGCCTGATGGTGTCTATCCTACGCGAATGTCCCACCAATCTACCAGAAGACAGCTGACCCACCGCCAGCTCGTCTTCACCAACCCACCTTCATAGGTCCCGTATCATCACTGTCCGGCAGGGCCAGCCACTTTCAGCTCTGCCACAAGACGGGCCTGCTCCGGCTGCCAGAGCAGAATACGGGCATTTCCCTGTCCATCCCGCAACGTAACGGCCAACGCACCATCTGGACGGGCCGTTACAGCCATGATCTGCTCATCCGCATGGCGGGGCAGCGTCAACAAGGCAGGCCCGGCCAATGATGATGGTCCCATCATAGTCTGTGCTGTGGCCGGAGTCGAAGGCGTTGCCGCATGATTCATCATGCGATGAATAATGATTCCTACCAGCAGAACCGTCCCCAGAATAATCATCACCCCCATGATGATGACAGCCGCTACCAGAGCCTTGGAGGTACGTGGTGGGTTCGACTCGCTGTTTTGCCCAGCCTCGACTAGATTGGGGCCTATGTCCGACTCATTCATTTCCGATTCTCTCCCGGCGGATGCACCCGCACTCTTCTCTTTCACCATCACGCACGAGCAGGCGGGACAACGGGCTGACCGTATGCTGGCCGATGCCATCGGCACACTATCCCGCTCCCGTGTCAAAGCTCTGATCGAGACAGGGCACCTTACCTGCAACGGCACGGCCCGGCGAGACCCTGCTTTTACCCTGCGTGAAGGGATGCAACTAGAATTACGCCTCCCTCCACCAGAACCCGCCCGCCCACAAGCAGAAAGTATCCCTTTAGATATCCTCTTTGAGGATAGGGACCTTATTGTGCTGGATAAACCGGCCGGACTTGTCGTCCATCCTGCCCCCGGCAATGAAACAGGCACTCTCGTCAACGCTCTTCTGGGGCATTGCGGGCCGGACTTTAAAGGCATTGGCGGAGAGAAACGCCCCGGCATTGTCCACCGGCTGGACAAGGACACATCCGGTGTGATGGTCGTGGCCAAAACCCCGCTCGCCCATGAGGCCCTCTCCGAAGCCTTCGCCAACCGCACTATGGAGCGAGCCTATCTTGCTCTGGCATGGGGCCTCCTCCCTCCCTCAGGCGAATTTGAAGGTGCCATCGGGCGGGACAAACGGGACCGCAAGCGTATGGCTGTTGTCTCCCAAGGCGGCAAACATGCTTTGACACGCTTCACGACGAAAGAGACCTTCCATGCTGGTGTATCCCTTGTGGAATGTCGGCTAGCAACCGGGCGGACCCATCAGATCCGTGTCCATCTCTCTCACAACGGACATCCTCTGCTTGGTGACCCGGTTTATCTGCGTCGTGTACCAGCGGCTGCTCGCAAATTACCCGTAGATGTACGGCATCAGGCCCTCGACTTCCCCCGACAGGCCCTTCATGCCGCCACACTAGGATTCATTCATCCACGAACAAAGGAAGAATTGCACTTTTCAGCCCCCCTTCCTGACGATCTTCAGAGCCTGATAAAAGCTCTCTCAGAAGGGGAAAGCACATAACTTTTTATTAAGTTTGACTTCCTGAATGAATCAATTAGAAAATTATAGGACAAAGAGCGTCCCATAAAGGATGAACATATCTCTATTGCCGTATTTGCGATGGAGATGCGAGAAGGCCAGCATTAAGATACGCAAACTGGTCTCATCGTTCCTGTGATGAATGGGCTAGTCCGGTTTGCCTGCCTCTTCATCAGCCGGGTGCAAGGAGTCGAAATCGTATGAAGTCTCCCTCAACTCTTCCCGCCATCGGTCCAGAGACCAATCTTTCCCGTTATCTTCAGGAAATCCGGCGGTTCCCCCTCCTCACTTCCGAGCAAGAACTAGCCCTTGCCCGCCGCTGGCGTGACAAGCATGACAGTACAGCCGCTCACGAACTGGTCACATCGCATCTCCGTCTTGTTGCCAAGATCGCCATGAGCTACCGAGGCTATGGCCTGCCCGTCAGTGAGCTTATCAGCGAGGGCAATATCGGCATGATGCAGGCTGTCCGCCGCTTCGACCCGGAGCGGGGCTTCCGCTTGGCGACCTATGCCATGTGGTGGATCCGTGCGGCCATTCAGGAATATATCCTTCACAGCTGGTCTCTGGTGAAAATGGGCACAACCGCTGCCCAAAAGAAGCTCTTCTTCAATCTCCGCCGCCTCAAGGGGCAGATGCAGGCTTATGAAGAAGGCGACCTTCAGCCGGAGCAGATCAACCATATCGCCAAAACGCTTGGTGTGCCGGAGCAGGATGTCATCTCCATGAACCGCCGCCTTACGGCACCAGACCATAGCCTGAATGCTCCGCTGCGTGTGGATGGGGAACAGGAATGGCAAGACTGGCTGGTGGATCAGAATGACAATCAGGAAGATACGCTAGCCGAGAGCGAAGACATGGCGGGCCGCAAGGCACTCCTGACCGAGGCCATGCAGACCCTTAATGAGCGTGAACGCCACATCCTGACGGAACGCCGCCTGAAAGAGGACCCTTCTACACTGGAAGAACTCTCCCATCATTATGGCGTCTCCCGTGAACGCATCCGCCAGATTGAAGCCCGTGCCATGGAGAAACTACAAAAGGCTATGGCATCTGCTGTCAGGGAGCGGCGCAAGGAACAGGGTTTCTCTGATGAGCCGGAAGACAAAGCCAAGACCTGAGTCTTCCTCCCCCTCTAACTCCCGGATAATATTCCGATACAGAACGCAGTAAGGAGTTCACGCCTGCTGCGTTTTTTTATGCGGTAACAATCCAGCAGACACAAAAAAGGCGATGTCCCGAAGGACACCGCCTCTTTCATGAAAATCAGCGAAACTGATCTTACTTGGCGCGCAGCACCTCAACACCCGGAAGGGTCTTACCCTCCAGCCATTCGAGGAAGGCACCGCCAGCCGTGGAGACATAGCTCATACGGTCGGCCACGCCAGCGTGACGCAGAGCAGAAACGGTGTCACCACCGCCAGCCACGGTCAGCAGCTTGCCTTCTTCGGTCAGCTTGGCAGCGGCACGAGCCACTTCCACGGTTGCCTTGTCGAACGGAGCAATCTCAAAGGCACCCAGCGGACCATTCCAGACCAGCGTCTTCAGGTCGGCGAGATGCTTGGAGATCAGCTCAGCCGTCTTCGGGCCAGCATCGAGGATCATGGTGTCTTCCGGCACCTTGTCCACCGGCACGACCTCAGAAGCAGCACCAGCCTTGAACTCACGAGCCACGACAGCATCCACCGGCAGAACCAGCTTGCAGCCTTTTTCCTTGGCGTGAGCGGCAATCTTGCGAGCCGTCTCGTGCATGTCAGCTTCCTGGAGGGACTTGCCGACCTTCACGCCTTCAGCAGCGAGGAAGGTGTTGGCCATGGCCCCACCAATGAACAGAACGTCCACCTTGTCCAGCACGTTGCCGATCAGGTCCAGCTTCGTGGAGATCTTGGAACCACCGATCACGGCACCAACAGGACGCTTCGGGTTTTCCAGCGCAGCGGAAAGAGCCTTCAACTCAGCTTCCATCAGGCGGCCAGCATAAGCGGGCAGCAGATGGGCCACGCCCTCTGTGGAGGCATGGGCACGGTGAGCAGCAGAGAAAGCATCATCCACATAAATATCCCCGTTGGCAGCCAGTGCCTTGGAGAATTCAGGATCGTTCTTCTCTTCCTCAGCGTGGAAGCGTGTGTTCTCCAGCAGAAGAACATCGCCATCCTTCAGCGCATCCACAGCCTCTTTGGCCTTGGGGCCTACGCAATCCGCAGCGAAAGCAACCGGGCGACCCAGCAGCTCACCCAGACGTTTGCCAACCGGTGCCAGCGACATCTCAGGAACGACCTTACCCTTGGGGCGGTCGAAGTGGCTGAGAAGGATGACCTTAGCCCCCTTCTCAGTCAGCTCACGGATAGTCGGCAGCACACGCTCGATACGGGTCGTATCGGTAATGGCACCCTCATGCATGGGAACATTCAGGTCAGCGCGGAGAAGTACGCGTTTGCCACGTACCTCCGCCTTATCAAGCGTGCGAAAAGCCATGATCAGAGTTTCCCGAACAGAGAAGCCGTGTCAGACATACGGTTGGAGAAGCCCCACTCATTGTCGTACCATGCGCAGATACGAACCAGCTCACCACCGTCAACCAGTGCTGTCTGTGTAGCATCAAAGGTGGAGGAGAACGGAACGTGGTTGAAGTCGTGGCTCACCAGCGGCTCCGTGTTGTAGCCGAGGATACCCTTCAGGCGGCCTTCGGAAGCCTGACGGATAGCTTCGTTGACTTCCTCAACGGAAGACGGCTTACGCTTCGGCACGAAGTCCAGAGACACGAGGGAGACGTTCGGCGTCGGCACGCGGATAGCCGTACCATCCAGCTTACCCTTGAGGTGCGGCAGAACCAGACCAACAGCACGGGCAGCACCTGTGGATGTCGGAATGATGTTGACAGCAGCAGCACGGGCACGACGCGGGTCTTTGTGCAGTGTGTCGATGGTGCGCTGGTCACCCGTGTAGGAGTGAACGGTCACCATGTAACCACGCTCAATGCCGAATGTCTCATCCAGAACGGAAGCAACCGGGGAGAGGCAGTTGGTCGTGCAGGAAGCGTTGGAAACAATGGTCATGCCCGGCTTCAGGGCATCATTGTTCACGCCGTACACGATCGTAGCGTCGGCATCTTTACCCGGAGCGGAGATCAGCACGTGCTTGGCACCAGCTGTCAGCAGAGCAGAAGCCTTGTCACGAGCCGTGAAGAGGCCTGTGCATTCCATGGCCACATCAACACCCTGAAGCGGAATCTCTTCCGGGTTGCGATGGGCTGTCACCTTGATCGGACCGATTGTGCGACCCTGATGGGTCTTGATGAGCAGGTCACCATTGACGACCTCAACCTCAGCCGGCAGGCGACCGTGAACGGTGTCGTACTTCAGAAGGTGAGCGTTGGCCTCCACGGAACCGAGATCGTTGATCAGAACCGGCTCGACGTCAGTGCGTCCGCTTTCGATGATGCCACGAAGAACCAGACGCCCGATACGTCCGAACCCGTTGATTGCAATTTTAACGGCCATTGGTCGCTTCCTCCGTAATTGGTAGCTAAAGGACTTCTTATCCATAGCACCACTGCCAGAGAGGGACAGAGGGAAAATGAAGTTTTTAAAGCAGCCCTGCTTCCCTCTTGCGTCATGCCCCGCTTCCTGTAACTAATTGTTCTATGATGGCTCTTTTTGTCCCCCGCTCCATCCTGCGAGTCCGTTTTACCGTTATGCTTCTGCTAGCGGCACCTCTCTGTGCCTGTAATCCCATCGATCAGCGCACATTCGACGCAGAGGCTGGCAGGCCGCCCAAAACAGCGGCCCCACCCCTGCCGACAGCTGCCCCTGAGAAACCAGCCTTCCTTCAGATTGCTGGCGGCACGCCAGAGCAGGAGTACGGCCCAGCCGTAGAAAAAGCCACCAAACTGGCACTGAGCCGCAAGTCAAACATCCTGTTCATCGTCCAAGGCATGGCTCCCATGCAGAAGACGCCAGAGGCTGAAACACAGTCTCTCCAGCATCTAACGCAGACTCTCGTCAATCCGGTTGCCAGCCACATTCTGGCCGCCGGGGCCCGCCCCATCCAGCTCGAGATGCGGGTCGGCTCCAACCCGACCCTTCAAAGCGACATGGTCCGTATTTATGTCCGATAGGCTCCCCCGTCTTACCTGTGCCGTGCTTCTTAAACAGGCAGACCGTAACCTGCCGGGATGGCTGGCATGGCACCTGGCACTTGGGATCGAACATATTGCCATCATTGATAGCGGCGCATTTGATGATACCCGGCAGATTGTCCAGGGACTCCAAAAGGACTGGCCTCTCTCATGGCATCCGATAGAAACTGAGCCAAGCCAGACTCCCGAAGAGCATCGTTTAGAAATGACCCGGCAGGCTATTTCCCATCTGCACCATGTCACGCAGGCCATGCCTCAAAGGGTGACGGATGAGGAAGACGGCGAAACCACCCCTGTGGAAGATTGGGTCATCATTCTGGATGCAGATGAGTATCTGTCTCCCAGTCGTGAACTGACAGCCATGCTCCATCAGACTGAGGAAGATACTACCGGTATAGCCCTGCATTGGCGGATTTACGGTGATGCAGGGCTGCTTACACCACCACCGGGCCATGTCGTGGCTAACTATACGTGGCACGCCCCGCCTTCTTTTGCCGACCACCGGTTTGTCCGGCTTGTGGCCCGACTGGAAAGCCTGCCATCCCCAGCCAAGTTGACCGACCCGCATATGCTGGGACTCTCCCACGAGCAGATCATCCGCCCTAATGGGCGTCCCTTCGAGCCTACCGATGATGAAGTTCTGAACTCAGAATTGTGGGAAGGTGGGTGCATCCAGCATTACATATGCGCTCTAGCCCACAATGAAGAGGAACTCCCTCCTCCCATGCGGGCCCATTACAACCGCAATGAACACATGACGGCACCGCAGACGCGTGACCTTCAGGCCATGCGCCAGCTCTCCAACAAAATGAGGGAAAGTGCCCTACGAGCTGGCTTGGCCCGCTTACAAAAGCTCGTAGAACCTCAGCTTGAAGAAGCTCAACTAAAGCATCAGGAAGATGAAACGGACCTGGCCATTCGGAGCCATGTACGGCATGGCACCTTCCACTATGACCGGATACGTTCCTCCGTCCGGAGTGATCTACTCCTAAACCCGCAATTCTCTACCCGTTATGAGACAGGGCAAACCGTTCTTCTTCGTTTCCCAGAAGGGAGATTACTGGAAGGCGATCCACCAAATCACCATGAGCCACTCATCGGTTTCTGGCTGGAAAGCGTACCACACCTCCTTACCCTCTATGGGCAGGACCGCTTACCCTTCACACTCGGAGATGCGCCATGTCCGTTTGGCTTGGCCAGCCTGCGTATTGCGCCCGGCACACAAAAACGATTTGTCCATCTGCCACACGAGGCCAATCATGGCAGTACACCGCTGGAAATCATACCAACCAATACGGCACCTGCCTTCCTTTTCGCCCCGCTGCCACCCATTGATGAACCGGATGGACTGAGTATTCACGGGCTACTCACATGGCTTGCGGGACATCCCGACATCCAACCCTATGATCTTGCACGAGGGCTGTTGCTACTATCTCCGTCATCGGCCCAACATCTACGGAATCTGGCTCCCATTCTGGCAGATTTTCTACCATCTCAGCCTCAACCAGACTTCCTTCCCTGAACTGCATTCTAAACAGGGGGCTTAAAACACCCCCTAAAAAAATTGATGCACCCCCCACAGAGCCATCACGACCAACCCGCCACCCAAACATAACCCTGTAAAAAGCAGCAAAAGGGGTGATGGGCCTCTGCCGTCTCCAGAACGCTCTGCCAGAGCGGCAAGGCTGGCCCGTAAAGCAGCCAGCTCTTCCTGATGTGCCCGTTCTTCATCCTGATGCTGCCTTACTGCGCTACTCTGCTGTCTGATAAAACCTGCCGCCTCCGCCGCTGTTCGGAAAAAACAGTCGACCATGTGCGGTAGAATGGTAGTAGCCGTATCGTCCTCCACAGCAACATCATAAGCCAGAACACGATAGGCTGGACATTGCAGCAGGCCTTTCATGAAAGATGAAGAGTCCATCTCTGCCAGGCGAGTTCCAGCGACCACCAAAAAGACGACATCCTGCTCCACACCATGCAGATAGGAAAGCTCCGCCCATCCATCATTGCCCTGCACGAGCCGTAACGTCACATTCCGTTCCGTCCAGAAACCCCCGAGCGACTGCTGAACGGCCTTCAGCCTCTCCAGTCCGACATCAACACCCAGCAACAACATCCGAGCCCCATCACGGACGGGAAAACTGCGCCGTTGTGGAGGCATCTCCCGCAGAAGCTGCAACAATGCTTCTCGCTGTCTCTCTGCCACTTCCTCGGCATCCCGTATGATAGACAGAACCTCAAACCGGGGAATGACCTGCCCCTGATGCAGATGCGCCTTCAACAAGCCACAGACACGGACACGCTCTCCCGCATGAAGCCCTTCTCCCTCCAATAGGGAAGGCGACATATCCAGCAGCAAAGACGTACCTGTCTGTCCATCCAACAAAGGCGTCCCCTCTCGGCGTCGCCACTGATCCGATGGAACGGCCCCCACCACCCCACTGACGGTGATGGGCACCTGCCAGTCTTCAAAACGAGCGCAAATATCGGAAAGGCGACGCCGGAACAAAATCTGCACCTGCTCTGGTGCCATAACAGGATATGTCGTTTCCGACCTTAGCGAGGAAGACACAGAGGGCCGCCGTGAAAACACCTCCATAAGATTTTTCCCTCCCCTAAGAATAAAAAGGCCCCAGAACTAAACTGGAGCCTTTCCTATCATCTTCTCATCAGGGCAGCGAAGGCCCTTTCCTCTATTCAGAAAACGGTATCATGTCTTTTGGCTGAACAGCTCCTCATAAACCTCTGGCTTGAAACCCACCATGACTGCATCCCCCTTCTCCAGAACAGGACGACGCACCAAAGTCGGATATTCCAGCATCAGGGCCACGGCACGAACTTCTGTCAGGTCCTGCTTTTCTGCTTCATCAAGGCGGCGGAATGTCAGGCTGGAACGATTGAGCAGCTTCTCCCACCCTACAATCTTGACCCACCCCTCCAGCAAAGAGGCTGTCAGCCCATCCTTACGGACATCATGGTAGCGGACGGCAATGCCTCGCTCTTCCAGCCAGTTCATGGCCTTCTTAACGGTGGAACAGGTCTTGATCCCATAAAGAACAACCGTATCAACCATAACGAACACGCCTCTCCGTAAGGAAATAGACCATTTCATTTTTCATGAAATATAGGAACAATACACGGCCTCAACAGAAAACTGGAAGCCTGAAAGAATGGTGCTGCTGGCGAGGATTGAACTCGCGACCTCTCCCTTACCAAGGGAGTGCTCTACCACTGAGCTACAGCAGCATTGCTGTCCTATGGCGGGTTAACTAGCCTGTTCGTCCCCGCCATGCAACCCCTAATCAGTCATCCCGGTAAATCTTTTCGTGCCGCTCGTGGCGTTCCTGCGCCTCTAGCGACAATGTAGCAATCGGGCGCGCTTCCAGCCGCTGAAGGCCGATAGGCTCACCTGTTTCCTCACAATAGCCATAGGTCCCGTCTTCAATCCGGGCCAGAGCCATATCAATCTTGATGATGAGCTTGCGAGCGCGATCACGGGTCCGCAGCTCAAAGGCGCGGTCCGTCTCCACTGTAGCACGGTCCGTCAGATCAGCCTCACGGATACCCCCTTCAGAAAGACTGGCCAAAGTCTCCCCGGCTTCTTTGAGAAGGTCCATCCGCCAATGAAGAAGCTTCTGCCGAAAATAAGTCAGCTGCTGTTCATTCATGAACTCTTCATCTTCTGAAGGGCGATAGTCAGGTGACAGCGTGATCATTCAGAACTCCCTCTCGCAGAGCCTCCCCCACCTCACCGCTCCACAGCGACACGGACAGAGAAGTTGATGACCGGTTTATATCGGCCTGACCAGAAATCGCCAAGACAGAGAGTCGCTTTTTTTTGATGAATATTCCCTCTCAAGGACAGAATAGTAACAGTGTTATGAATGACACACTTATAACCCACTCATTATATAGGACGTCCATTGTTCATTTATAAAAATTCTACAAGTTTTTTATTTACTCTTAACATTAAGAACCACCCGAACAATGGGAAGCTATCAGTTCTTCGCCAAAGCACCCCAGCGGCTAGCCCGCACCCGCAGGACACGCCGACGTTCCATCTCCAGCACTTCAAAAAGCCAGCCGGAAAAAACAACTTTATCCCCCTTGGCTGGCACACGCCGCAACAGGGCCATGATCGCCCCACCTAATGTGTGATAGCGACCATCATCGGGCGGAACGGGAATATCCAGACGGACACAAACGTCATCAATCGGCATAGTGCCATCAAGAATATATTCTTCTTTCCCATCGGCTTCCGTGCCTTTTCTCGCAGACACGTCCAACGCCTCATCCCCAATAATAGCCTCAAATACATCCGAAGGTGTCACGATACCTTCAAAAGACCCGTATTCATCAAAAACAAAAACTATTCCCAGGGAAATACCCTTAAGACGCTCAATCATCCCCTGCGCTGTCAAACTGTCTGGGATAGCCGGTGGTGTCCGCAGGACAGCCTCCACAGAAAGAGGCAGACCCAGCAGCAGTCTATCCATCACATCCTTGGCCAGCATGACACCAACGGGGTGATCCACATCACCATCACACACCACAATGCGCCCATAAGAAGACTGGCGCAGCTTTTTGGCCAGCGTTTCCGCATCGGCGTTGCGGTCTATCCAGAACAGCTCATTGCGAGGCGTCATAATGGCCCTGACGGGCCGATCGGCCAGACGAAGCAGACGCTCGATAATCGCCCGTTCTTCCGTCTCCAATATGCCCGCCTGCATACCTTCCTGCAGGACGGCCTTCAGCTCCTCTTCCGTCACGGTTACACGGGGCATGGAGCCAATACCGATCAGTCGCAGGACCAGATCCGTCGTTTTACTGAGCAGCCAGACAACCGGCCTCGTACACCAAGCTAACACCACCAAAGTGGAGGAAAGCCGAATGGCAATAGTTTCCGGACGCCGCAAAGCAATCTGCTTTGGTACCAACTCACCGAAAACAAGCATGGCGAATGTAATCAGTGCCACAACGATGATGATGGCTAACTCACCAGCAAAAGGCTGTGGAACCGCCAAACGCTCAATCAGACGTTGAACATCGTCTTCCAGCTGGCTGCCACCAAAGGCACCTTCCAGAATGGAGACGAGGGTCATGCCGATCTGCACGGTCGGCAAAAAATTCTGAGGGTTTTCCGCTAATTTTAACGCCCGTTCTGCCCCTGCTACCTTCTTCTGCGCCAGATTGGACAGCCTCGCCCTCTTAGCCGAGATAAGTGCCAGCTCCCCCGTAGCGAAAATGCCATTAAGGAAGATCAAAAGAAGAATAGTCAGAACAGGAATCATCATAAAACTTATCCTGCCCTGATATGCTCCATGCGACAAGGCGCAACGGAACTCTCATCAGGGCAGGAAAAACAGCCCTTATTACTTGGCAGCCGGAGCCGCCGAGCCTTCTGTACGGCCATTAATGCGGACGCGCGGTCCACGAGCGGGCTTCTTGCCGCTTTTGGCTTCTTCGCCTTCAATACGTTCAAGCTGACGGGCTACTTCATCATCATAGCCGTAAGACGCCGGACGCTGATTGGCCAGAGAGATTTCCGGAGCCATTGGCTTTTCCGTCTCTGGTCCCTGAAGAGCCACTTTGATGAAATGCAGAGGGCGACGGACCGCATCCATCACCGCAGTAGACTCATAACCAGAATGGACCATGCAGTCGGCGCATTTCTCATAAGCACCCGTGCCGTACTGATCCCACGCCGTATCGTCCATCAGCTCCTTGAAGGTCTTGGCATAGCCTTCACCGAGCAGATAGCAAGGACGCTGCCAACCAAACACCGTACGCAATGGCTTACCCCACGGCGTGCAGTGATAGGTCTCATTCCCTGCCAGAAAGTTCAGAAATAGCGGAGACTGCGTAAAACGCCATTTATGGCCCTTACCCAGACGGAAAATATCCCGGAACAGCGTCTTAGTCTTCTGGCGGTTCAGGAAGTGTTCCTGATCAGGGGCACGCTCATAAGCATAGCCCGGTGCCGTCATCACACCATCAACACCCAACTTCATGACTTCATCAAAGAAGGCAGCAACACGTTCCGGCTTTACGCCATCAAAGAGTGTGCAGTTAATGGAGACACGGAACCCTTTGGACTTAGCCAGCTTGATGGCCTTGACCGCACGCTCATACACACCTTCCTGACAGACGGACGAATCGTGCATCTGCTGGTCACCATCCAGATGGATATCCCATGAAAAGAAAGGTGACGGCTTATAATCGTCAATCTTCTTCTCCAGCAGAAGGGCATTGGTGCAAAGGTAGACATACTTCTTGCGTGCCACCAATCCTTCAATGATCTGCGGCATCTCCTTATGCAGCAACGGCTCACCACCGGCCACGGCAATCACAGGAGCACCCGCCTCGGTATCAGCGTCCATGCACTCCTGATAGCTCATGCGCTGATTGAGAATCTTTGCGGGATAATCAATTTTGCCACAACCTGCGCAAGCCAGATTGCAGCGGAACAGCGGCTCAAGCATCAGCACCAGCGGATAGCGTTTGCGTCCGGTCAGGTGCTGCTTGAGAACGTACCGTCCAACTCGGACAGCCTGCATCAATGGTACGGCCATTATAATCCTCTGATCATTCTTTCCATTGGGGGCTGCATCACGGTATCAGAACACCCGTGCCCAGCGTATGAAATATCCCTCCATCGCCGGGACCCACCACGAAACCTGCCGGTTCCTTTGCAGAAGCAGCAAGGAAATGCAAGCACAAGAGGACACCTCCCCCTTCTGCATGGCCCTGATGCCCCACGCCACTGCTATAACGCCGTTGGACTCGTTCATTCAATAATAATGAGCTATACTGCCCCGCCAACTGTAGCAGATTCACCACAGTTACACGGCATCCCGTAGGGACCCCGTGCCAAGAGTCTCGTGGCCTCTTGCATGAACAGGCACATAGGAGGAAAGAGCATGCATATGAAACGTCGTCTTATGTTTTCCACTGGCATGATGGCCTTGCTGGCAGCGGTCCCCACTGCCATCGCCCCCAGTTCCGCACAGGCGGCAGGTCGCTCTGCAGCTCCTGCTCCAGCGATAGCCCCCTCTACACCGCAGGCTCCGATTGCTGGCCTCTATAAGGCACTTGAACAGTCCGAACATTCCGGGGCTGGCATTGGCAAACGCAGTGCCATGATCGCCCCGCAAGTTGACCGGGCCTTCGATATGGATGCTATCCTCAAGCGTTCAGTCGGCCTGCATTACGATCAGCTCTCCCCTAGCGAGCGCAGTGCCCTCATCACCGCCTTCAAACGGTTTACCGTTGCCCGTTACGCTTCCACCTTCAAACCGGGAACGAATGCCACCTTTACTGTTGCCCAGAGCAGCGAGGATGCCGGACGTACCATCGTCCACACCACCATCGGCAACAAGAATGACTCTCCCGAATCCGCTACAGCCATCGATTATGTAATGGTTCAAGGCCCGGATGGGTGGCGTATCGTGGACATCCTTCTGGATGGCCATATCAGCCAGGTTGCTGCTCAGCGTTCTGACTTTAAGACCATCTTCAGCCAGAGTGGTGCCAGCGGACTGGCTCATACGCTGACAAAGAAAGCAGATGACTTTCTGCAAGAATAAAACCGGATTGCATGGCTTTTTTCTTTTCAGACCCTTCCAACACCGTATCTGACCACTGGAATCGCCATAGCAGGGCTGGCAGGTCCTTCCTGCCAGCCAAGCAGATGGTCTTTATCCAACGGCAGGGGGGCATTCTGCCATATCCATTTCACTATCCTGACGGACATCCCTGCTGATGCCTTCACTCTTTACGATTGCGTCTGCTGTAAGCGGCGCGTTTTCACTGGCCGGATACATACAGGGGGCCATAGGAACCGTCCTCTTGGAGCGTTTCCGCCGGACTGTTCACGTCCCCGGTGACCCGTCTCCGTCCCCTCAGCAGACAACATCAACCCTTCGTGAAGGGGATACCCTGCCGGGCGTGACCATCATGAAGCCCCTGCACGGGGACGAGCCACTTCTGGAAGAGGCACTAGAGACCTTCTTCCAGCAGGACTACCCGGCGGCCCGTCAGATCGTCTTTGGTCTTCAAGATAAAAATGATCCAGCCTTAAACGTCGTCCAACGCCTACAGAAGCGTTATCCGAAACAAGATGTGGCTGTCGTCATCGACCAGACAGAACATGGCCCCAACCGTAAGGTGGGCAACCTCATCAACATGTTCCCCGCCTGCAAGCATGACATCCTGATTATTTCCGATTCCGACATCCATGTCAGTACGGATTATGTAACCAGCATCGTGCAGGCTCTCCAACAGGATGACGTACAGCTGGCCACGACTCTCTATGCGGGGCTACCTGCCAGCCAGACGCTCGTCCGTAAGCTGGGAGCCTGTAGCATCAATACCAATTTCCTGCCCGGCGTCATGATGTCTCGCCTCATGGGACGGCAAGACTGCCTCGGAGCCACCATGGCCCTACGGCGGAAGCATCTGGCAGAGATTGGAGGGCTGGAGGCCCTTGTTCAGCATGTGGCTGATGATGCCGTGCTAGGACAGTACATCCGCCGCAATGGTGGGAAAATTGCTCTGGCCCGCACCATTTGTCAGACGACCGTAGCGGAAACCACTCTAAGCGAACTTTTCCACCACGAACTACGCTGGGGCCGAACAGTCCGAAGCGTGGAGCCGCTCGGTTATGGGCTTTCCGCTCTCCAACTACCGCTCTTCTGGGGGAGCCTCTGTGTCCTTTTTGCACCAGCCCGCTTTTTTTCCTGGGCTCTGCTAGGGGGTGGGCTTCTCGGTCGCCACATCATGACACGCCGCATCGGGCAGCTGACAAACTGCGCTATGCCCAGCCTTTTCCCCTATCTCATCTTCCGGGATTGGCTCTCGGCCCTTGTCATGACTGGCAGTGCCCGTGGCACACATGTGACGTGGCGAGGCCGGTCGTTGCACATCTCCCGTGGCAAAAAACTTCCGAAGTCCCTATAACAAGCTCAATTAATCTTGTGTGCCTTTTATTCCCGTCAACAATACCGGCGTTGTTGATAGGCCCGACATTATCAGGAGTGTCCGTTCATGTTGAGAACACTGTTTCTGCAGCCCCCATCTTTTGATGGTTTTGATGGTGGTGCTGGCTCACGTTATCAGGCCAAGCGGGAAATCCGCTCCTTCTGGTATCCCACGTGGCTGGCCCAGCCTGCAGCAATGGTACCCGGTTCACGCCTGATTGACGCCCCCCCGGCTAAGATGGGCATGGGGCCGATCCTTGAGGATGTGAAGAATCGTGATCTAGTAATCATGCACACCTCCACCCCTTCCTTCCCGTCTGATGTCCGTGTGGCCAAGATGCTGAAGGAAACCAACCCGAAGCTGAAGATCGGGATGGTCGGTGCCAAGGTCGCCGTGCAGCCGGATGAAAGTCTGGCACAGGGCAGCCCGATCGACTTCGTGGCCCGCAACGAGTTTGACTTCACCATCAAGGAAATTGCCGAAGGCAAACCCCTTGCCGAGGTGGATGGCATCACATGGCGCAATGAAAATGGTGAAATCATCACCAACAAAGACCGCGCCATGATTGAAGACATGGACAGCCTGCCCTTCGTCACGGAAGTGTACAAGCGCGACCTGAAGATTGAAGATTACTTCATCGGCTATCTGAAACATCCTTACATCTCCATCTATACGGGCCGTGGCTGTAAGTCCCGCTGCACCTTCTGCCTGTGGCCGCAGACAGTGGGCGGGCACCGTTACCGCACACGCAGCCCCGAGCATGTGGCCGCTGAAATCAAGCTCGCCATGAAGTACTTCCCGCAGGTGAAAGAGTTCTTCTTCGACGATGATACCTTCACCGACGACCTCCCCCGTGCCGAGGCTATTGCTCGTGAGCTGGGCAAGCTGGGTGTGACATGGTCCTGTAACGCTAAAGCCAACGTGCCTTACGAAACGCTGAAGGTTCTGCGGGACAATGGTCTGCGTCTGCTGCTCGTCGGTTATGAGAGCGGCAACCAGCAGATTCTGCACAACATCAAGAAGGGTATGCGCATCGAGACAGCCCGTGAGTTCACAAAGAACTGTCACAAGCTGGGCATCAAGATTCACGGTACCTTCATTGTCGGCCTGCCGGGTGAAACAAAAGAAACCATCCGTGAAACCATCGAATACGCCAAGGAAATCAACCCGCACACCATGCAGGTTTCCCTTGCTGCTCCGTATCCGGGTACCTTCCTGCACAAGCAGGCCTCTGAAAATGGCTGGCTGAACGAAGAAGAAGCTGAACTGATTGACGAGAACGGCGTGCAGATTGCTCCGCTGCACTATCCGCACCTCTCTCATACGGAAATCTTCAAGAGCGTGGAGACCTTCTACAAGGAGTTCTACTTCCGTCCTTCCAAGATTTTTGCCATCGTCAAGGAAATGGTCACCGACCCGCAGATGCTCAAACGCCGCCTGCGTGAGGGTGTGGAGTTCTTCCAGTTCCTTCGTCAGCGTCATTCTTCCTGATGACGCTCTGAAGCAGTCGAACAAAAAAGGCGGCCCTCATCGGGTCGCCTTTTTTTATGCTCCGCTCCGACATTCCCATGCAGGCCCGATTCAGGCATCATGAGACACATCCACCGCACATGACGTGCCATCACAACCCATTCTCTTTCTCACATGAGCCAGACCATGACTGTTGCCCCTGACCGCCGTGTCATTTTCTCTGCTGACGATTTCGGCATGAGTGTGGAAGTCAATGAAGCTATTGAGGAGGCCCACCGTAATGGCCTACTCAGCACAGCCAGCCTCATGGTCGCTGCCCCCGCTTTTGAAGACGCCCTAAAACGGGCACAGAGAATGCCCAACCTCAAACTGGGGCTGCATCTGGTTGTCATTGAAGGCGACTCCCTGCTCCACCTCCCCGTCATCACAGACCAACAGGGATGGTTTGGCCGCAATCAACTTGGGCTAGGCTTCCAATATTTCTTCTCCCCCACCACACGGTCCGCCTTGAAGAAGGAAATTCACGCCCAGTTCCAGCAATTTGCTCGCACGGGGCTGGAGCTGAACCATGCCAATGCCCATAAACACATGCATCTGCACCCGACCATCGGGCATATCATGCTCCATGTTGGCAAAACATACGGGCTGAAAGCGGTGCGCACCCCTATGGAACCCGCTGCACCACTGGGAGAAACACCCAGCCTTGGCGATAAGGCTTTGGAGCAATGGACCCGTGTCCTTCGCCGCCAGATTCATAATGCCGGCATGAAGACAAATGACGCCTGCTTCGGCCTGCGCTGGTCTGGCCATATGACACCAGAGCGCATCCATCGCCTCATCCCACAGCTGCCATCCGGTGTCAGTGAAATCTATTTTCACCCGGCAAAAGGCCAGAGCAGCCAGATGGCAGCCCTCATGCCCGGCTATCAGCCGGAACAGGAACTCGCCACACTTACCAACCCCATGACAAAAGACCTGCTGGTAGCCAATGCTATCCAGACCACAACATGGGATGCTCTCTGAACACACTCTCTGTCGTTCTCATAAAAAAAGGCCAGCTCTCTCCGGGGAGCTGGCCTTTTTCCGTCTGACCGCTTTATCAGGCCTTCAGGGAGAATCCTGCATCGGGACGACCGCCAAGGCGGGTAATCACGTGGCCTGCGGCCTCGTTCCCCAATGTGGCGCACTCCACCAGAGAACGCTTCCGGCTGTAACCAGCCAGAAAACCAGCCGCAAAAGCATCACCTGCCCCTGTTGTATCAACAACCTTCACGGGCTTGGTCGGCACCTCATGGCGTGTCTCGCCTGCCTGAACAACAGCACCCTTCTCCCCCCGTGTCACCACACCCAAGGCCACATCACTGGAAAGGGCTTTCAGGGCTTCATCGAGATGTTCTGTCTCATACAAAGCCAGAATCTCACCTTCATTGGCGAACAAAATATCAACTGATTCCGCTACAAAAGAACGGAACGCTGCATGATGACGCTGGATGCAGAACGTATCAGACAATGTCAGGGCTACCTTACGTCCTGCCTCATGAGCCAGCCGGGCGGCCTGATAGAAAGCTTCCTGCGCCTGCGGACGGTCGAACAAATAGCCTTCCAGATACGTGATGGCTGATTCTGCCACGACATCCGCCACGACATCCTGCGGGGTGAACTCCACACAGGCACCCAAATAGGTGAACATGGTACGCTGACCATCCGGTGTAATCAGCACAATACACCGGGCTGTCGGGATGTTTTCTGTCCCGGAAAGCGGTGATGAAGGGAAGGCAATGCCCTGCGCCTTCATGTCGGCAGTGAAATCGTCACCAGCTTTGTCCGCAGCGACCTTACCCAGATAGGCCGTCTTCGTACCCATCCGTGCCGCTACGACCGCACTATTGGCCGCCGAACCACCACCAGCTACCTGCTCGATACGGATACGCTCTTCAATCCGTGCCATCGTGGGGGCATCAATCAGGGTCATGCTACCAGGTGCAGCACCGAGTTCAGCCAGCGTCTCAGCACTGACAGTCGCCAGCACATCCACAATGGCATTACCGATGCAGAGAAGGTCATATCTGGGCGTGATAGAAGACATAAACAGCGACTTTCTTTCATTTTTCAGGCAATCTGTCTGCTACCATAACGCCCGTAGCCGGCATATCAATGCATCTTTGACGCTCGGCATTGACAGGCTAACGAAAAGCCTCCTTTACTGGGGCTATCACTCTGGCCGGTAATGCCTTCTGGCTCCATTTCGGTTACACATCGTCTGCTGGAACGGATTCCAGCACCATATTTCAACAGACCTGTGGCCCATACAGCCCCATCCCAACTGTCTGACCAAAGGAAATCATGTCTCTACCTACGCCTCCTTCCCCCATGCCCGGTTCCGCTCCCCGCCAGCGGGCCTCCTCCAACCGCTTTCATGGTCAGGATAACGGCGGTTATACCGATAACGCCCGCACTCTGGTGGTGCATAGCGGCGTTACCATTCGTGGCAACATCGAGAACATCGAACGTCTCATCGTTGAGGGAACCCTCGAGGTGGAACATCTGACCGTCAAAGAGATTGTTATCTCTCCTGAAGGGTCTTTCCGTGGTGCTGCCGAGGCAGGAACTGCCGAAATCTCCGGTACGCTAGAAGGCGAACTGACTGTTCGCAACACACTCACCGTCCGTGCAAGCGGGCGTCTCATCGGCGATGCAGAATGTCGCCGCTTGCAGGTAGAAGAAGGCGGACAGATAACGGGCAAGCTGGGCATGATCACATCCCCGCTCCCCGGAACAAAAGAACACACCCATACTCAGCCACATGACGCAGCTGATGCACCAATAGGGGTCCAGAACGGCTGAACACGCTGTCCACCATCATAGACATAGAAAAAGGCTGCCACCCCACATCGGAATGGCAGCCTTTTTCGTAACAGATTGTCGCGCCCCTATCGCTCAGTGGCGACGGTCACGAATCTTCACATAAGCAATGGCTGCATGTTCGGCACAATAAGGCTTACCCGGTAACGGCGTAGCCCCACAGAAATGAAACTCTGGCGTACCGGGGTCACCGAGAGGCCACTGGCAGGTTGGCCCCTGACGAGATGCACGCTCCAACGTACCCCGTACACGACGAGGTGGTGCCACTTTACGCTGCGAAACAGGTGGGGCAGCCGGACGAGGGGCCGGAGCTGGCTCGGCAGCTTTTACTGCTTCCGCAGCCGCCGCATCCTCTTTCGGAGTTGCCGCCTTAGCAGGCTTCTCTTCGCTGGCAGGCTTGTCGGCCTTTGCCTTGCTCTTAACTGGCTTTTCTGTTGCCTCGGCAGGAGCTTTTGCCGTTTTAGCCGAAGATGTCTTTTTCTTCTCTACAGGCGGAGCAGAAGGTGCAGGCGTCTCTGCCTCCGCTGCAACGGGGGCAGCCTCAGCCTTTTTAGAACGAGAGCGAGCGGGCTTGGCCGTCCCTTCCGCAGCCGTCTTGTTGCGGATAGGCGACGGACGAGGCGGCAGACCAAGACGATGAGCCTTACCGACAACCGCATTTTTCGTAATAGAAAGCTGGCGGCCGATCTCAGCTGTTGAGAGGCCCTGCTCCCAAAGCTCTTTAAGCCGGGCAATCAGCTCGTCTGTCCATTCCATAGCCATCCACGTTTTCTCCACTTATTCCCACAGCATAGTATCGTGGCAATCCTGCATCATACATTTAGCAGAAACCGGGCCAACCCAAAACTGGCCCGCTGCCTTCATCCGCCGTACGGCTCATCCGCCCTCATGCAACCCGGACGGAAAAAAGGTTATGCTCTGTCCACTACCTGCAACTGCCCCTTGCTGACAAACAGAACCTTCTCTCCCCTCAACAGGGCCTGCGCCTCATGGCCGAACAGCTCGGCACGCCACCCCTTAAGAACCGGCAGGTCCGTCTCTCCCTGTGCCAGACGTTCCAGCTCGTCAGAAGCAGCGATCAACCGTGCAGCCACACGCCCTTCCTCACTCCGTGCTGTAAGAAGAACCTTGAGAAGAGCTAGCACACCAGATGGCGCACGGGGGCGTTCCGTCCTACGTTTATTCGGCAACTCAGGCCGTTCATTCTCCGGGCACTGCTCCCCCCGCTGCACAGCAGCCAAAAGGCTATGCCCCAACTCACTTCTGGAGAAGTCAGCCGTAACGCCACGTATCCGTGCCAGGGACCCGCTATCTTGCGGGCGCGCGACAGAAATCTCCAGCAGGCTTTCATCCCGGATGATGCGCTGGCGTGGTAAATCAGCCTGCTGAGCGGCTTCCTCCCGCCATGCGGCAACCTCCCGCAGAACAGCCAACATTTTGCGATTATTGGTCCGGGGCTTCAGCTTCATCCAGAGGCCTCTCGGATCAGGCCGGAACAGGCTGACCTCACCCAGAGCCGCAAGCTCACCCTTCACCCACGGCAGACGCCCCTGCGCCTCCAGCTGATGAACCAGCTTTTCGTAGATGACCCGCAGATGGGTCACATCTGCGCTAGCATAAGCAATCTGCGCTTTGGAAAGCGGACGGGCTGCCCAGTCGCTAAAACGGTGCGACTTGTCGATGCTCTGGCCTGTCATGGAGGAAACAAGATTGTCATACCCGACCTGCTCGCCAAAGCCGGCCACCATAGCCGCCACCTGTGTATCGAACACATTGACAGGCAGTTCATCAAACAGATGAAGGAAAATTTCGAGGTCCTGCCGGGCAGCATGAAAGACCTTCACGCAGTTCGGATCGGCCAGAAGGGCAGCCAATGGGGAAAGATCAATCCCCGGCACGCAGGCATCAATTAGGGCCACATCCTCAACACCACCAAGCTGAACAAGGCACAGGCGTGGCCAGTAGGTTTTTTCCCGCACGAACTCCGTATCAACTGCCACAAATGGCTCGTGACGCAGCTTCTCACAAAGAGACGCCACCCCGGCCGAGGTGGTAATCATGACGGGATCGGGGAAATCAGGCTTTTTTGACATGGAGGCCATCTTACACCCTCCACTAGAAGCTGACCATCGCCTCCACTGGCATATACCCACAAAAACAGCCCGACAGCAGAGAGATACTCCGCCATCGGGCCATCATCAAACCTCATCCCGGGATGAAAGAGCTATATTACCCGATATGGGAATCCAGCCATGCCTTGAGCTGGCTCTTCGGCAAGGCACCCATCTGCTGGGCCACCGGCTTACCAGCTTTAAAGAGAATCATAGTCGGAATGCTGCGTACACCGAAGGTTGTTGGGGTTTCGGGATTGGAATCAATATCCACCTTCGCCACGGTAACACGGCCCTTATAATCCCGGCCGATCTCATCCAGTGCTGGAGCAATCATGCGGCACGGACCACACCATTCCGCCCAGAAATCCACCAGAACAAAACCCTCAGCCTTAAGGACATCTGCCTCGAAGCTCTGATCCGTTACTGCTACCGTATGCTCGCTCATGATATGCTCCTTCCCCTCACAACGCTGTAATTCACGTCTGGTATCTCTGATATGAATCAGACAGGTGACCAGCAGTGCCGCCCCTGCCACAGAGGGGCCTTACACACTTTTCCGTAATCAAGGACCTCTCTAGTACTGTTACCTTTGCAGATGAAACATCCGCTTGAGAAACAGGTATTGCCGCACAGCGTAATATGTTTTCTCTATATTAGACAGAGGGTAACAGACTTCTAACAACATTCTCCTTAACTCAAGGGCATATTCTGTTCATCCAGCAGGGATTCCGGCAGTTCCGTCACAGCGGGGCCATCCACCCAGACAAGAAAACAGCGAACCGGGTGCCCCGGGTACAAACCTTGCATGACACGCCGATAGCTGGCCATCTGCCCCAGATAGGCCGTTGGTACACGCTCTGGTCGGGAGGGGGAACGGCCCGTCTTGTAATCACAAAGCCATACTGTCTGGCCATCAAAGCGGAAACGATCCACCTGCCCCAGTACAACCCGCCCTGTTCCATCACCCGGACGGCCCAACGTGCCGGAAATCCCCTGCTCGGCTCGGCTTCCCGGCCCAAAAAGTGGCGCAAGGACATCCATCCCCACAACAGACACAACATGCTCTGCCAGACTAATGACATCCTCCTCCGCCAGCCCCGGCATAGCGTGCCGCAACCAAGCCTCGGCCTTCATCTGCTGCTCCGAGGCAGGAATATCTGGCAGGAACTGAAGCAACCTATGTACCAGCGTTCCTCGCTCCATAGCATCCTGCCGGCGGCGTGCTGGCTGGGGAATGACAAGTCCTGCCTGCATAATCTCCAACGGCGACCGGGCCGCTGGCAACGGACCATAGGCTGCATCCTCTGGTCGACTCGGTGCTAGAGGACGGGCCAGCGCATCTTCATGAGGCGCAGGCTCCACCTGCCACTCTGGTGCCTGCCCCATCCAGACGGGCAATATGGGAGAGGCCAGTGCAGAGCCGGGCTGCTCCCTCCCCGAGAATGGAACCGTGACGGGTACATCCAGCACAAAACGGTCCCCTTCCCACTCACCGATAAATGGTGTGATGGTAACGGAATCCCCTTCTTTCTTCAGGCGTTCCATCCCCGCAAGGCAATACTCATACCAGCTGGTACCCTTTTTATTTTTTCTAGCAGGCTCCCAGCCGCAGATAAGCAGCGCATCACTGGCCCGGGTCAGAGCCACATAAAGCAGACGGTTTTTTTCTTCCTCCTGACGGACCTGCTGCTGGGCCTGTAATATTTTCGTCGGTTCCGTCCCCATATCCTTTAACGGCACCCACAGAGGGCCACAAAGCCCCTCCTCGGCATGGCTAGAGTCTGGCACCTCTGCATCCAGCTCTGTCCAGAGAAAAGAATCAGGACGTTCTGTCTGGCTAGTCGTGTCCGGCAAGATAACCAGACGGGCCTGCAACCCTTTGGACCCATGAACCGTCATAACCCGCACGGCATCAATCTCGGCTTCGCCCTCTCTCTTACTTTCCACCGTGCTGGCTCGTAGCCAGTGCAAAAAGCCCTGAAGAGACGGCGGGTGCTGAGTTTCATACTTCAAGGCGGCTGTCAGCAACTCATCCACAGGCTCGGCAGCCTCAGCCCCGAGACGGGCAAGAAGACGGGCACGTCCCCCCTGAACACCCAGAGCCTGCATAAGAATATCGTAGGGCGTATCATAATCCACACGCTTATAAAGGGCCTGTAACCGCTCCCATGCGGCCTGCCAGTCGGGTCGTTCCATATGCCGCCGGGCCAGAAGGCTCCAAAGCGGCATACCATCCCGCCCCAACTCCCGCCGGCGACCGTCCGATGTTGCCAAAGCCATGAGGGAATCATCGCTCAACCCACCAAGGGGAGACGTCAACACACTGGCCAGACTAAGATCGTCCTGCGGTAACAGCAGGGCATCACATAATGTCATCAAGTCCTGCACAGCGGCCTGTTCCACCAGCTCACTTTTAATGAAGCTCGCTACCGGAACATCCTTCGCCTTCAAAGCCCGAATCAACGCCCGCAGAAAGTCGGAACGCTTACGCACCAGAATCATCACTTCACCCGCCTTCAGCGGTGCTGTGCCGGGCTGGAGCGGACGACCAATCTGCTCCCGGATATGTTTGGCCAACGCCTCAGCCAAACGCTGCGAAGCACTCCGTTTATCTTCATTCCTCTCTGGTGCCCGCCACGGGTCGGCGACCTCTTCGGTCGGACCGGCTTCCTTCTCCGACGGCACAAGAGGCCACAGCTCCACACGTCCGCCGCCGCCAGAGCGAGCCGACTGATGCGTAAGTGCCTTGTCATCCCCCTGCTCCCGCAGGCCATCCAGAGCGGTATTGTCATCACCAGCAAAAACGGCATCGACAAATTCAAGAACAGGCGACAAAGAGCGGAAAGAAACGTTCAACTGTGGGTCTTCCCAGAGGAAACCGGCATTCTTCACACGGCGAGCAAATTCCTGTCGCCATTTATGAAACTGCTCTGGTTCCGCTCCCTGAAAGCTATAGATAGACTGTTTGAAGTCCCCCACCGCAAAAACGGTCCGGGGTCGAGGCGTTTCCTCCCGCCCCCCAGCACCGGAAAAGAAATCCGCTGTCAGGGCACCGGCAATCTCCCATTGTAGGCTGGAATTGTCCTGAACCTCATCCAGCAAAAGATGGTCGATACCACCATCCAGCTTGTACAGAACCCATGCCGCTCCCGGTTCCCGCAGAACATCCCGTGTCCGGGCAATCAGGTCGTTATAGTCAACAACACCCCGGTTCCTTTTTTCATCAGCAAAGCGGCCCATCACTGGCAGGGCAAGAGCCAGAAAGGCCGTATTGACCTCCAGAAGCCGCTGAGCATTGATGCGCTCCCGCATCTCCTTCTGACGGTCCACTTCAGCAAGCAAACGCTGAAGCAGAGTGGGCACAGCCTCTCGTACCTTCTTTCCTAAATGATGACTTAAATCCCTAAGCCCACCATCTGTTCTATAAAAAATGGGAGTGAAAACAGAGATATTCCGGTCAACGGGGTCTAATGTTAACCATGTCAGGAGGTTTTCAAACTGTCCCTTTTTGGAATCTGCAAGCAGGGGCAAGGCTGCCTGAATATCCTTCCGCCATTCTGCTTCATTCTCCAGCTGGCAGGCTTCCAGCTGCAAATCGTCCGCGGCTCGGCTTCCTGCATTCAACAGACCCTGATAGGCCTGCTTCACTCGCTCTGGCCAAAATGTCCAGAGCTTCAGCAGAGGCGGCAGAAGGCCGGACTGTGCATTGAAATTCTTCAGCAAGCCCATCAGCTTATCAAAACCCGTCAGACCCGCCAGAACCTGCACAGGGTCCTGATCCTGCGCCAAACTATCCTCCAACGCACGACGGAGAGCCAGTTGGCTATCCCCATCTTCCATCAGGACGAAATGCGGGTCCAGCTCTGCTTCCAGCGGGAAACGCCGCAGAAGAGACTGACAAAAGGCATGGATGGTCTCAATCTGCAATCCGCCCGGCGCATCCAGCACTTTCAGAAACAGCCCCCGGGCACGCTCCCGTGTAGCGGGTGTATTGGGAACATCCAACGCCGCTAAAGCGTTCCCCAATTTTTCATCCGAAAGGGAAACCCAACGCCCAAGATGGCTTTGCAAACGATGAGCCATTTCGGCAGCAGCAGCCTTCGTATAGGTCAGACACAGGATGCGGGAAGGCTCTGATCCCTCCAACAATACAGGCTGGCCATCCTCACCAATCTGCTCCAAAGGCAGCATCAGGCGGAGGAGCCGGTCAATCAGCAGCTTCGTCTTCCCTGACCCTGCCGAGGCCGAAACAAACACGGAAGCCATAGGATTAGAGGCCCGCTTCTGGGCCTGATTAGCGGCATCAAGAGCCTTCTGATGATCGGCCTTACCTTGTACTGAAAACGTGGTCATGCCTCATCACCTCCTGCCAACCGCCACTCTGCAACACGGGCAAGCTGGGTATAATCGCTATAACGGGCCGTTCTCCCGGCCCACGGCTGAGACCGATAAGGCCGCGATGGATCGTCATAATCCGCCAGCAGCATACGCAACTGCTCAAGAGCCGGACGTACCAAATCGCCCAGCGATACCTTTGCCCTAATGGAAGGAATGGCCGTTTCCTTACCAGCCTCCGCCCCTCCGCTGAGCTTCCAATAGGTCAGTGCTTTTGTTTCCACAGCGGGCAGCCCCTCGAAAGCCCCCTTCTCCAAAAAGGCGGCCTCCAGCACCAGCTGAGATGACCAGCCCTCAACGACATCCTTGTTCTCGGGGGTTGTCCCTGTCTTGTAATCGAAGATGCGCCCTGTAGGGTCTTCACCCGGCTCATCCCACAAATCAATCCGGTCCGCCCTACCGGTAATATGGAAATCACCCCCCGGCAGGTCCCGTAGCGTGTATGCCAGAGAGGCCTCCGTGTGGGATGTACAGTTCAGCCGCCCTACATGACGCCACTGTTCCTGTGCCAGCACCCAATCAGCAATGCGATGCAGACGAGGCCGCCACCAGCTGGCAAGAGCCGGATTCACCAAGGCTTCATCAAGAGCATCATCAAAATGACGATGCAGAATCTGTGCCGCACGGTCCGGCCATGTGCCGGGATGCTGTTTTATCATACGCTCCAGAGCCGTATGAACAATCTTACCGTAATCGGCATGTTCCGCCCCTTCTTCCAGCGGGGCCAGAGCCTTCAACCCCAGCACATAACGAGCATAGATGGCGTATGGGTCCAGCTTAAGCATATCAAGCTGGGTGATGCTCAACCGCCGGGGACGTAAGGCCAGAGGGGGACGTGGCTCTGGAGGAGATATAGGCTCAGCCTCACCGGCAGGCATATCCAACATAGTCTGCCACGCCAATGCCTGATGGCGGGGAAGCGTAATCTGCCGCCCTTCCAGAAACGCCGAAAGACGCATCAACCACCGGGCAGGAACAGATGGCGACCCCTCCCGCCGCCGTGCATTGGAGAGAATGACATGCTCCGAAGCCAGAGCAGCAGCCACGAAATCATGCGCCTGTGCCCCGATACGCCGCTCTGGCGAAGGCAAGCCGACACGCTGGCGCATCGGGCGGCTCATCCACGGGCCGGATTCCGCTGCGGGAGGCCAGACACCTTCATTAAGCCCCCCCAGAATGACCGTATCAAAGGCCAGAAGGCGAGCTTCCAGCACGCCATAAATGGAGATTCGAGGATGGGCGAGCTCCACACCACCCTGATAACCCCGCAGCCCTGTCAGCGTCTTGCCCGCCATGCTGGACGTCAACAGACCTTCCAGAACTTTCAAGGGCTGAGGGGGAAGGTCTCCCGTGTGGCTCATCAGCTCCACGAAATGCCGGGACAGGGCACCACCATCTTCTCCAAGCCAGAGGCGGGAACCGGGGCGGGACTGATCGGCTTCATGCCCCTCATCCTCTACCGTAGCGAGCCGCTCGGCAGCTTCCAAAAGAGCCGCCAGAAGTTCCGGCACACGGGCAGTTTCTGGCACCCCCAGCAAAGGCCCGAACGCTTCCTCCACCTTATCCAGAAAGAGTTCAAGACGTTCCGGACTGTCTGGCGCATCAGCCTGATAGCCATTATCCGTCCGCTGTGCCTCCTGCAACGCACCAAGGGCGCAGCGTAACCCTTCCAGCCCCGGCTGAGGCGCAGGGCCACGCAGAAGCCGCCTCTCCAAAAGACGGGCACTGGCACGGGCACGACCGGGACTCATGCCCAGAGCCGCCAGCGGATGCTTGAGAACGGACAGGAGTGCAACCGGGCTGAACCGGGCCGCTACTGCCTGAGCAATCAACCGCAGAAACACAGCCGTTGGGGTACGGACCAGCGGTTCCCCGGCACTATCATCCGCATGGATGCCAAAACGCAGCAATTCAGCCCGAACACGGTCAGCCAGCCCACGATCTGGCGTCACCAACGCGCCGGACCGCCCCGGCTGGTTGGCCACGTCCCGCAAAATCAGCGCAATAGCTTGCGCCTCCTGCTGAGAATCCGCCGCTGGCAACAGGCTGATCCCAGAAGGCGTCACATCCCCCACGGGCTGTCCCCAACGCGCAATGCCCGCTTCTGGCAACATGACATATTGGAAGAGATTTTCCCGTTTCGGGCGCAGTGATTCTCCCCACAGGGCAATATCCGACCGTTTTACCCCAACCCGAGACAGGAACTCATGAAACAAGGCCTGAGGATGTGTTGGAGGAAGCTGCTCCCACAGCTCTTCATCCATGTGGCAATCCAACCCCTGAAAGACCACCATACCTTGCGGCAAGGCTGCCACAGCCTCCAATGCTGCTGCCACGCCTGCGGAACCGTCTACAAAACCCACAGCCCAGAGCGGATAATCCGGCGGCATATCCGCCCAAAGGCGGGCCTGTGCTTCGATAAGAGCAACCTGACGGGCCATGATGTTGCTACGTTCTTCTTCCCGAAGAATGGCAGGCCATGCCTCCGTAACAATACGGAGGAACTCCAGCGTTTTCTGCCAATGCCCCGCAAAATCATCAGCAACGGCTTTGGGAAGGGTCTCGTGTAGGTCCACACCGTTCCGCTCGGCATCATCCATCAACTCGGCCAAAGCCTGCGCCAATGGCCAGACACGATCAATCGTTCCGCCTTCCCGGCCTGATGCAGTTGTGAAAAAAGGTGCTGCCAGAATCAGCCGTGCCAAAATGGCCAGCCGAAAGACCGGTCCCACAGCGGGCGGTATGGTCTCATCCAGTGTCATGGGGAAAAGGCTCTGCTGTTCCACATCGCCCAAAGACACAATGGCCGGGAGCAGAGCCGGGCGGCCATCCAGAACCCTTAGAAAGGCCTCCATGAGGGCACGGGCTACACGGCGACCGGGCACAAGGATCGTACCGCTATCGCCACCACTCCGACCATTCGGGTTAACCTCGCCCCCCACACGGTCCAACCAGTTCTGCACAATCGTATCCAGAAACGGGCAAGAGACCGGGACTGTCGCAATATTCAATGGCTGTGCCCGTGTCATGGCGTCAGCCCCTCTACCAACGCAGCCGATAGAGCCTTCAACCGTTCCTCCGGCCAGCCATGCAGGGTTACGATACGTTCCTCTGCCCCCCTGCCATGCACGAACATGACATACAGGGCCCCCTCAGGCATCAGCTCCTCAGCACGTTCCGGCCATTCCACCAACATGATGCTCTCACAGGCATCATCCCAGGACAATTCGTACAGCTCATCCGGACCAGACAGACGCCAGAGGTCATAATGGAACACCGTTCCGGCCTTCATGTCATAGGGCTGGACCAGCGCAAAGGTCGGGCTGGGGACTTCTAAGGCCTCATCACCTGCCAGATGACGGATCAATGCCCGGGCAAATGTACTTTTCCCGGCACCCATCTCCCCCTGAAGGGCCAGACAGTCCCCACTACCGAGCATTCCTGCGAGATGTCGTGCCAAAAGAACCGTCTGGTGCGGAGAAGAAAGATGCACGTCCATCGGAAAAAACGCCCTGTATCGCTACTTGTTATAATATCCGCCAACATTGCCGAAGCCTCGTCCGGACACAAGAGCAAGCCTTGACCATCTCCGTCCGTTTCTGTCGGAAAGGTAAAAGGAAAACCATTCCACCCAACTGATGGACAACAAACCTCTACTCGAGACGCAAAAAAATGCCTATGAATATCAACATGACACACGAAGCCTCTACCCACACAACAGATGTTGCCATTATTGGCGCAGGCCCAACGGCACTTTTTGCCGCTTTTGAATGTCGGATGCTGCGTCTGGACTGCATTCTGACGGATGTTCTCGACAGTGTGGGGGGGCAATGTGCCGCCCTGTACCCGGAAAAACCGATTTATGACATTCCGGCCCATCCCTCCATCACAGGCGGGGACCTGATCGCTGCGCTGGAAGAGCAGATCGCCCCCTTCCATGTGCCCCGCCTTCTGGGCAGCCGGGTCAGCCATCTAGAAGGTGAAGCCGGAGCCTTTACCCTGAAGAACGAGCGTGGCGATACCATTCACGCCAAGGCCATCATCATTGCGGCTGGTGCTGGTGCCTTCGGGCCGAACCGTCCCCCCTTGGAAGGGCTGGACGCCTACGAACGTAGCGGCACCGTGCAGTATTATGTGAAGAAACGGGCCGACTTCACCGGCAAGCGCATCGTTGTGGCTGGCGGGGGTGATTCTGCACTGGACTGGGCACTCTCCCTCTCCGACATCGCCCGGAAAGTCTATCTCGTTCACCGGCGGGACCGCTTCCGTGGGGCACCGGAAACACTGGCCCAGATTGAGGCCAAAATCACTGCCGGAACCATCGAAAAAGTCGTACCGTACCAGCTACATGGCCTACGTGGTGAAAACGGCCAGCTGACCCATGTGGACCTCATCGCCATGGATGAAACGATCCGCTCTCTGGAGGCTGACGTACTTCTCCCCTTCTATGGTCTTTCAACCGATCTTGGCCCGGTAGCGTCATGGGGCCTGGAAACACAGCGCAGCACCATTGCCGTAAACCCGGCCACCATGCAGACCAGTCTGGATGGCATCTTCGCCATTGGCGACGTGGCTCAGTATCCGGGCAAGATGAAGCTGATCCTTCAGGGTTTCTCCGAAGGGGCGGTGGCGGCCCATGCAGCACACCATGTTGCCCATCCCGACAAGGCTCTGCGTTTTGAACATTCCACAAGCCGGGGCCAGCCGGGCACGCCCTGATATGGCTCTCTCATAGCCCATTAAAAAAGCAGGTGCCCGGATCGGGTCACCTGCTTTTCTTTTATCTGCCGAATGGCACGTCTGTTCAGGCAACTTCCTTCAGGAAAACGACCTTTGAGGCCCCACCTTCAACAAGGGTTTCAATCGCCTTGTTGAACACACGACCATGTTCCGTCCCCATATGGGCCTTGAAGGCGGCCTCATCCCGATAGCTTTCCTCAACATGGAACAGGTCCGGTTCATCTTCCAGCGTATAAACGACGAAGCGCACACAGCCCGGCTCAGCACGCACATTCTCGGCAAGGGCTGTCAGCAGGCTGGCGACTTTCTCCCGATGGCCGGGCAGGGCTTTCATAGTGGCATACAGGCTCTTAGTCATGACGTAGTTCCTTCCTCTCTCAATAGGCAGCATCATCATGCCATAAGGAGGCGACCTCAATATAGACCAGACAGCAGAAAGGCCGGAGCAATGCCCCGGCCTTTCCAAATATCCCGAAACGGATGCTGAGCCTTAGCCCTTGGCACCACGGGCAGCACGCTTACGCTCGTGCGGGTCCAGATACCGCTTGCGGAGACGGATGGCAGATGGTGTGACTTCCACCAGCTCATCATCCTCGATGTAGGCGATAGCCTGCTCGAGGCTCATCTTACGGGGCGGAACCAGCACAACAGCATCATCCTTACCGGAGGCACGCATGTTCGTGAGTTTCTTCTCACGGACAGCATTCACTTCCAGATCATTCTCACGGGAATGTTCACCAAGGATCATGCCGGTGTAGATTTTCTCACCTGCATCCACAAAGAGCGTTCCACGATCCTGAAGGGAGAACAGCGCATACGGCGTGGTAGCACCATCCTCAGCAGAGATCAGGGAGCCGTTACGGCGGCCTTCAATCGCACCAGCATGCGGCTGGTAGGAATGGAAGAGACGGTTCATCAGACCGGACCCACGAGTGTCGGTCAGGAACTCGCCGTGATAGCCAATCAGGCCACGGGACGGGATCATGAATGTCAGACGGACCTTGTCACCGCCGGACTGACGCATGTCCTGCATCACGCCCTTACGCAGGGACATTTTCTCCACGACCACACCGGAATAAGGCTCATCCACGTCGATGACGACTTCTTCGAACGGCTCTTCCTGCTCACCCGTTTCCGGATTCTCACGGAACAGCACACGGGGACGACCAATGGTCAGCTCGAAGCCTTCACGGCGCATGTTCTCGATCAAAACGCCCAGCTGAAGCTCACCACGACCAGCCACCTCGAAAGCCTCGCTTTCCGGGCTATCCGTCACTTTAATGGCCACGTTGCTCTCTGTCTCCTTGAAGAGACGATCACGAATCTGGCGAGACGTCACCTTCTTACCTTCACGACCGCCCAGCGGGCCATCATTGATGCGGAAGGTCATGGAGAGAGTCGGCGGGTCAATCGGCGTGGACGGCAGCGGCTCATCAATAGAGGGGTCTGCCAGCGTATCCGGAATGGTCGCTTCGGAGAGACCAGCAATGGCAACAATATCGCCTGCTTCGGCTTCTTCGACCGGCACACGATCCAGACCACGGAAGGACAGAAGCTTGGTGATACGGCCTGTCTCGACCACGCTGCCATCGGCACGCAGGGCACGGATCGGCATATTCACCTTGGCACGGCCCTGCTCGATACGACCTGTCAGGATACGGCCAAGGAAGTTATCGCTCTCCAGAATGGTGGAGACCATAGCGAACGGCTTGTCCTTGTCCAGACCCGGGCTGGGCACATGCTTCAGGACGAGGTCGAACAGCGGGTGCAGGTTTTCACGAGGGCCTTCCAGCTCCGTATCCGCCCAGCCCTGACGGCCAGAAGCGTAGAGCATCGGGAAGTCCAGCTGTTCGTCATTGGCACCGAGGGCAGCGAAGAGGTCGAACACTTCGTCATGCACTTCGTCCGGGCGGGCATCGCCACGGTCAACCTTGTTGACCACGACCATCGGGCGCAGGCCACGGGCCAGAGCCTTACCCAGCACGAACTTTGTCTGCGGCAGGGCACCCTCAGCAGCATCCACGAGAATCACGGCACCATCCACCATGCTCAGAATGCGCTCCACCTCACCACCAAAGTCGGCGTGGCCCGGTGTGTCGATAATGTTGATGCGCGTGTTCTTCCACACAACGGAAGTACATTTGGCCAGAATGGTGATCCCGCGCTCACGCTCGAGATCATTGCTATCCATCGCACGCTCAGTAACGGCCTGGTTCTCACGGAAAGTACCGGACTGCTGGAGCAGCTGATCTACGAGTGTCGTTTTCCCATGATCGACATGGGCAATAATGGCAATGTTACGGATGTCCATGGACGATCTTTCAGGAAGTGACAGATTGGGACAGAATGGTGCCCTTACTGCACCGAAACTGATTTTTTTGCAAATCCGAACCGTGTATTAAGCCGCATAGCAGCAGATTTCATGCTTTCATCTTTTTATTTCAACGGGAAAGACGCCGCTTCATGACCGACCATACCCCAAAAGGCCCCACCGCCCCCGGCACGGAGGCTCTCAGCCAGCTTGGCCGACAGACCATCCAGCCGGAGTCGCCTGAAGTCGCCGAACTGGAGCGTGTCCCGGCTCCCCATAAAGGGCGGCGTTATGTCGTCCGCTTCACCGCCCCAGAGTTCACGTCTCTCTGCCCGGTGACAGGACAGCCGGACTTTGCTCACATCGTCATCGACTACATCCCACGGGACTGGATTGTGGAGAGCAAATCCCTCAAGCTCTATCTCACCAGCTTCCGTAATCACGGAGCCTTTCATGAAGATTGCTCCGTGACCATCGCCACACGCCTCGTGGAGCTGCTGGACCCGGAATGGCTGCGTATCGGGGCCTACTGGTATCCCCGTGGCGGAATGCCGATTGATGTCTTCTGGCAGACAGGCCCCGCCCCGGCTGATGTCTGGATTCCGGCACAAGATGTTCCCGGCTATCGGGGACGTGGCTAAGACCCCATACGGGGCACGGAACAGACCGTGCCCCTGCCTGCATCAGAAGCCGAGCGTCACATCCCCGCCGATCAGGATGCGATTCTGATGCCGGAAATCGGCAAAGGGACGGGTATTGTTAAGCGAACGATCAAACCGGATCTCCGGCCTTATCTGAAGCAGCTTGACGTGATGGCCGATATTCGGCCGCCACACAGCATTAAAAGACAGGTCACCATAGGTCGTTGCCGGGGCCGCGTAAGTCCGGGCAGGCAGGCCCAGCAGTGACCGGCCATAACCCGCATCTTCCGGATACTGCACGACAAACTGGCCCGTGCTGTCCCGATACACTTCCGCACGGGCATTGAAGGTCAGGGTAGGCGTGGCTGCATAGGCCCCCCAGACGACACCGCTCCATGTATTGGCATCCAGCCCCTCATCATGCACCTGTGTGGCCTCAGCCGTCAGGCTCCATTTAGGATTGATCTGCCATGTGGCGTTAAGGTCGTTCCAAAAACGCTGCGCCTCATGCGCCCGATGGCTCCCCAGCGCACGACGGGGGTCCTCCGGCCCGACACGCAGCAGGTAGGTCACGGACAGGGCACCACCGGCCAGCTGACTGGCATTGAAGCCCACATAACCCGCCGGCTCACCATTATTGTTTCCACGACCAAAGGACTTCTGATTCCCCGCATCCATCCCGAACAGGACAGCGTAATGCGAGTTCAGATGCCACTGCCCATAGAAACCGACATGCTCGAACGGATTGGAATATTGCGCCGTGTAGGACATGGTATAAAAGGCACGCCCCGCCGGATTCAGCACTTCCACCCCCATGGGGGAAGACAGGATACCGAGCTGCATGTCCAGCCCGTCCTTCGTCAGCCACGGCATATGCAGGGCGATATTGGCCTGAATGGGCGTAAGCTGATAGCGGTGATGATCCAGCCAGCGGTCTGAAATCCCCGTGATAATGTAGGCTCTAGCATCAGAACCATAGAGCATCTGGATATTGGCCCCCAGACCATATCCATCACCAATCGGGTCCACCGGTTTGGTGATCGTCAGGGCAACCTGATTGAGCATCCCCGTATCGCTGTGGGATTGCAGAAGCTGACCGAAGTTCATGCCGTTATCAGGATGGCCCGTATTGGCCATCGCCCCGCCTTCTATCTGAAGGCCGACATCAATGTCGGAGAACCAGCTTTTCCCGGTTTCTTTCGGAGCGGCAGGCTGTACCGCACTGGGGGCTGCGACCGGAGCCGGAGAGGGTGCCGCCGTGCCAGATGACGCAGAACCGGCCAGCGTGGCCTGAACGGAACCTCCCTGCTCGCTGGGGGCAGCCTGTGCCCCTTCCAGCCCGGAGCCAACCCCACCACATAAGCCCGCCATCATCACAAGATACCGCCAGTGCCGCATGAACCACCCCACCTATTGTTCCGGTTCCGTAAGTATATCCCTCTTCTGAAAAACTGGACAATATCAAAGACGCAACGGGCTATTAAAAAATCCCACACAGCCTCAGAATGACCGATAATCTTCAGACATAAAAAAAGCCACATAAAAATGTGGCCCTTTTCCGTCGTCCCTCGGACACATCTCAGAACGAGATAGAAGATTCCAGATCAATCAGCATGGCATCCTTGTAGCGTTTTATCGCACCCGGACTCCAGAGATACTGAAGCCCCGGCCGTAGCAGCAGCCAGCGTGTGGGGCGATACCCATAATTCAACTCAATGGCTTCTTCCGAATGAGGGGCATACAGCCCCGCACCCCGGCCTTTCCGCTGGAGATGTTCAATCCAGTGCGTGACCTTCGGATTGGCCCAGAGAGCCTTCATACCCAGACTGATCGTGTCATCAGGACGGCTGGCAAAAGTACCCTTCCGGGTAATACCGGCCGTCACGAAATAAGGGGCAATGGCCGTACGGGGGTCACCCCATGTAAAGGAAGCAAAGAAGGCCGTTCCACGATGCGGGTCAGCCCCATCACGCTGCAACATACGGTCAAACTGGAACCATCCACCAAACCGCCCCCGAACCTTAGCAACAGGGGCATCCTGCGCGGCAGAGGCCGGAATGTAATATGTCCCCATCTGGCCATAGACATTTTTGACCTCGGACGTATCCCAGTAACCACCAATCTTCACATTTGTCTGTAACGGACCGCTGTAATCATCCTCACCCCCCTGATGCCAGCCGAGCTGAAAGGGCAGGAAGGTACCCGTGGCCCCGTGCAAGTTCATCTTCCAGCCGTTGCGCACACCAGTAACGGTCGGGTCCACGCTGTAAGCACCGAACTGCACTAGATAATGATCATTCCCTGCCGGAAAGAGCTTTATCCATGCGCCGGGATGAGCGGTCGGATAGAAGCCATATCCCGAGTTCATGGCAATGGACTGCGGCATACCGCAGATGCCGTTATTCTGGAACTGACAGTACAGATTGGCTCCCCAATAGGTAGAAGACTGCTCGAAGTCATTCTCCGTATTAATCTCACCAACCTCGGTCTGCACATAGTGATTCCAGTGCATTTCCCAGCTGAGGCGGCCAAGACGCATGGTCTCACCAGCACCATAGATTTCCATCGGGCTGTCGATGACCGGCAGCGTGTTCCCCAGTCCGGCACCCTGACGGGCCAATGTCAGAAAATGAAGCACACCGGCATTGAAGGAGGCACCCGTCAGCTTCTGTATGTCGAAATCCAGAGACAAGGCCTCTTCATCGGCATAGCGGGCGGCACGAGATTTGCCGCCAAACGGATTCCCCGCCGTATCCTGAAAATAACGCCCGCCAACCGTCACGCCATGATCAGCCAGCCAGCTCCGCGCGCCCCACGGGTCACCGAAAAATCCATCCTGATTGACAAAATCATGCCAGCTATTGGGGAAAAGCCCCTTTTGCCGCTCTGGAGCCGCCTGCTCAGACGCACCACGAGAGAACGTATCCCCCGGAATCGGGATCGGCACAGAGCCAAAAGCACGCTGCTCATTCCGGGCAGGGGCACCGTAATTCCCCGCCTTCAACAGTTCCTGCCGCTGTGCAGGCGTAACCTCTCCTGAGGCAGAAGTGGAATCCTGTGCAAAAACGGTATGGCTCCCCAGCAAAAAAGCAATACCCATTGCCGCCGTACCAGCCGCCTTCTGCCACATTCCACACATACACTAGCCTTCATAGCCGTTGATCGGAGAGGGACCTGAAGGCCAGACGCATCATGGCAGCCTTCAGCACGACAATGCCAGAACAGGCTACAGACAGCACTGCCGTAAAGGATGACATCGTCCCTTTAATAAAATTTATCGCTAACATCCAGTGGTGAAATTTGTCTGTAGCATACCGCTCCGATCTACAACTTCAACTTCATGTGACTTCTTTTACAACTTTTTCTTTCTGCTGATCACGATGCTGTTGCCCAAGGCGGCGTGTGAGCGGCAACAGAAGAACCATGATGACACACAGCCCCACACAGCCCATAAATAGCTCTCTGAACAAAGCCACATAGCCTGCCAGACTACCACCGCCAGCCGCTGGAACACTGGCAAGGTCTGCCACCAAGCTGCCCAGATACATGCCAATACCCCAGAGCAGAAACAACGCCCCCATCAGCACCGCACTGACACGGGCCGGAGCGTAACGGGCCACGATTGCCAGACCCAACCCGATGGTCAGAAGTTCCCCGAGGGACATAGTGCCATAACCTGCCACCATCACCCACGGTGACACCAGCCCTGTGCTATGTCCGGCCGCTATCCACCAAATAAAAAAAGCCAGCGCAACCAGACCATATCCAAGCAATATTTTCACCGCTGGAGAAGCATCGTGCCCCTTGCTCGCATGTCGCCGATACAGCCACGCCAGCACCGGACTGAACAGCATGACGGCTATCGGGTTCAGTGCCTGAAACTGCCCTGCGGACATGGTGAACAGCTGCCACGGGCCAATCTGATACACACCGGACACATCCCGCATGGCAAAAAGCGTCAGAGAGGTCTGCATCTGCTGGTAAAAGACCTGATAGGCCATCGTCTGAGTGCAAAGAATGTAAGTCAGCAGGAGCCCCGGCCGCTCACTCTTTTTTGCCCGCACATAGAGCCAGACCCAGAGCAAAAGAAGCCCCACCCCGGCCAGAATAATGCAGAGCCTAACTAAAGCCGAGCTATACAGCACCCATGTACAAAAAGCCCAGACAGCTAGCAAAGCCAGCAAGATTCCCCCGCCCAAAATGCCCTTTTTGACAGGACCGGATAAACGCTCCATCAACGGAACAGGCAAAGCCGCAGCCCCGTGCAGTTTTACAGCCTCAACCGCTCGTCCCGCCAGAAAACGGCGCATCCGCCCGCCACGCACGACATAATAGCCCAGCCCGACTAACAGCCCTCCAGCACACGCCAGAAACGCTACCGCCGCTCCATAACGCTGCTGAAGCCACGGCATCAGCAACATGGAAACGGTCGAACCGACATTGATGGCCATATAATAAAGCGTAAAGGCGGCATCCAATGCCGTACCATCCCCGGCATAGATGCGCCGCACCAACGTACCCGCATTGGGTTTGAACAGCCCGTTCGAAAGGGCAATCAGCGTCAAAGCCGGAAGGAAAACGGCCGGATGCCCGAGAGAAAGGGCCAGCAACCCGTAACCTGCTGTCAGCCCAACGGCTCCCATGAGCATGGTAGAACGTGAACCCAGACATTGGTCACCAAGCAGCCCCCCCAATACCGGGAGACTATACATGAGAAACCCCAACCCACCTTGCATGAGGTTGACGTCATGATCATGCATATGCAGCTGAACGACCATGAAGACGGTCAGAACGGCCTGCATTCCGTAATAACCGAAACGCTCCCATAGCTCGATGGCCATGACGACAGCAAAAGCCCGCCGTCGCGCGGAAAGAAAATTCACCGCAGGGTGCTGTTGATCGGTCATGAAAGCACGCTACTCCATTACGGGAAGGAAACTGTTATCATTCCTCAATAGCGCAAAATTCAGCCACCGGCGAGGTGGAACCCATCAACCTGCAAAATACCCACCACACCCAGCACACACACAGCCACGACAAACGCGATGGCCACCAACGCACCCAGAATGCTGGACTGCCTGACACGCTGCCAGAAAGACGCTCCCCAGACCATGGCCCTACCCTCTCTCGCTTCGCCTTGCCCTGCATGGGCCATCATTCGCACGACAAAGGCAGGTCACTCACATCTCTCATAAAGATGGAATAACCCGCACTGCCTTTACATAATTCCACATCCCGCTCTGGCGGGGCTACCTGTGCCTGATGTCAGCCTTCTGCTTCCGCTTTGCTATCAGCCTCACGGCGCAGAAGGTCTTCCAGCTCTGGTGAAACAGTCCCCAATGTGACACGCAAAGTCACCAACAGGTTACCCGCCGCATGGTTCTTATCCGCAGCAATACCACGGCCACCCAGACGCAGGACCGTACCGCTATCAGAATGTGGCTTGACCTTCAGTGCCACCGTTCCCGCAGGGGTGCGAACATGAACCTTACCCCCCAGTACGGCTGTATGGAGGTCAACATCCTGCGTAACACGCAGATCACGGCCCTCACGTTTATAATAAGGGTCTTCAGCCACATGAATCTTCAGCAGCACATCTCCAGCAGGGCCGGGGCGGCCATCCATGCCCGGCTGACCCGGCTGGCCTTTGCCTTTCAGCCGTAAGGTTTTGCCATCCTCGATACCGGCCGGAATGGTGACAGCAACCTGACGCCCACCGCCAAGACTGACCTCACGACGGGTCCCGAGGGCACATTCTTCCATGCTGATGCGCAACTCACCATGCAGGTCTTCACCCTTGCGTGGCCGAGAAGAGCGGAAACCACCGCCACCACCAAAGGCACCGAAAATATCCCCCAAGTCCTCAGGGGTGAACCCCCCACCGGAGAATCCCCCAAAACCACCAAAGCCGCCACCATGGCCACCAGCACCACCGCCGAAGCCACCACCAAAGGGGCCACGCACCTGACCATCTGCGTCGATCTCACCACGATCGAACTGGCCACGCTTCTCCTCGTCCCCAATGATTTCGTACGCTTTGCCGATCTCTTTGAAACGCTCCTCCGCCTTGGTATCACCGGGGTTACGATCGGGGTGATACTGCTTGACCAGCCGACGGTAGGCACTGCGGATTTCCTTATCCGAAGCTGTATTGCTTACACCAAGAACCTTATATGGGTCAGTCGCCATTACTGTCCTGCATCCTCCAGATCCGTATCATCCAACAGGTCGATCAACACGGCCAGAACCCTGCTCTTGGAATAGCCCGCAGCCTCCGCCTCCCTGATGAGAGTCTGCACCCGAGGGCGCAAAAAATCGGCGGCTGATTGTGCTGGCGTACCTGTCATGGAAAAACCTTTCTTTTCTAAAGAAGTGGTGTGCCTGTAAGGTAAGGTCAATAGAAAATGAAGTTTTGCCTCTGCATTTCCCGCAACTCTCCCAAACCTTATCGGAAGATAATTCTCCATGCCGCCTACTGACAGTTCCTCCCCTGCCAGAACACCCCGCCGGCTTATCATTACAGGCAGTGACAGCCGTTATTTTCCTTTGCTTCAGGAACTCATTGCTTCCATTCGCCGCTTCCCAGTTCTGGAAGCAATAGAAATTGCCTGCATCGATGGCGGGCTGGAACAGTCACAGAGTCTCCAACTAGAACGGCAGGGCATCACTGTCCGCAATCCCCAAACATTTCCCCATGTCTCACGGCGGGCCCTACGTAAGCGACCCAATCTGACCATTGAACTTTCCAAAATGTGGCTGAACCAGCTTTTCCCAGCTTATGACACGCTGGTTTGGATTGATGCAGATGCTTGGATACAGGACAGTCAGGCCGTCACCATGCTCTTTCAGGCCGCTGAGCAGACACCGCACGCTCTGGCCATCACACCAGAAATCTTCCTGCACAAACCACTCTTTCGGCTGCGCTGGTTGCCTTTCAACCTCGTGCAGCTCCGTTCCATCCTGTACAAAAATTCCCGTCTGGCACGGTTGCCCCGCTCAATCTGCCGTAGCATTGGCGTGCGCCCGACCCTCAATGCCGGTGTGTTCGCCCTCTCCCGCATGGCCCCTCATTGGCCCCGGCTCCAATATTGGCAGGGAGTTGCCCTACGTCATGGCAAGATATTCAGTTCCGGTCAGCTTGCTATAGCCCTGACGAGCTATCATGAGGGCCACACCACCGCCCTAATGCCAGCTGGATGCAACTATCTGGGGCCGTGGCAGCTAGACCCACAAACAGGCCTGCTCTGCGAAGTCATCTTCCCCCATAAGCCTGTCGGCATTGTCCATCTCGCTGGCTATGACGCCATGCGGCTGGACCCGACTGTCACATTGGATGTCCCTGACCGGATGGGAGGAACACATGCGCTGAATCTACGCTTCAGTACGATGCAGGCTTACCGAGCCACGCATGGTCTGACCTGACCTTACCGGCTGAAGGCCCGCAGAATCATGTCTCTGCTTTCATGCTGTTCTACCTTCAGAGTCGTGTTGGAGAGTTCTCGACCCTGCCAGCCAGCACCAAAGGCGATATAGAGCGAAATCGCATCATCCATTCGCTTGCCCGTTGCCGATACAGCCGCAACACGGCGGGACAGATAGGTCTGCTGGGAGTTCAGAACATCCAGATATCCCGTCAGCCCGGCAGCATACAGCTGGCGTGCGCGGGACAGGGCCAGACCAGCCTGTGCGGCGGCTTCTCTTTCTTCCCGGACCAGCTCATTATCCTGATGCCAGTCATCCAGACTGTCTTCCACTTCCCGGAACGCATTCAGAACGGTCTGACGATATTGCAGACGGCTGGCCTCAGCCTCGCTTCTGGCCTGAGCAATCTGGGCACTATACTTGCCACCATGCAGGACAGGCAGAGATGCCATCATCATAACGTTCCAACTCATTCCCCCCAACTGGAACGCCTGATATGCCGCTGACGCATTAGGGTTAAATGTCAGTGGAATGCTGAAATTGGGATAAAGATTGGAAATTGTAATCCCAATGCGGGATACGCTGGCCGCATAACGCCGCTCGGCAGAGCGGATGTCTGGCCGGTTGGTCAGCACGGTTGAGGGAAGCATGGCCGGGAAAGGCGGTAGGGTCGGAATGGGCTTCCGCTCTTCCAAATCAGGTTGTTCCTTACCGGGCATCTCACCCATCAGCACATTGATGGCATGAATCAACTGCTCCTGCCGTGCCCGCAAGGGAGGAAGACGGGCCAGCTCAGCATGTTCTTCCGTCCGGGATTGGGCAATGGCCAGCGTATTGCCGACACCATTGTTGAAAAGCCTCTCCACCAGACGGGTGCTGTCACGGGCTGTACGGATGGAATCTTCTGTCACGCTCATCCGTGTCTGAATGGTCCGCAACTCGACATAATCCGTCACAAGCTGGCTCAGCAAGGACAGAAGCAGCCCCCGTCGCTCCTCAATGCTGACTTCCACCAGCCTTTTACGCTCCTGCACCTGCCGGGAAATATGACCGAAAACATCGATCTCCCAACTCGCACGGGCACCATAAGTCAGCACGGACGCATGAGGATGGTTCGCAGAATTCCCCGGGCGCAGGGGCCAGTTATCGACATTGATGGAGTAACGGTTATCCCCGCCCCCGGCATTGGCATCCAGCTGCGGATACCAGTTGGACTGCGCCTGCCGCCGAACGGACTGTTCAGCCAACACATGCTCGGTCGCTACCTGAAGGTCGTAATTCCCCTTGATCGTCTGTTCGACCAGCCTGTCAAGCACGGGGTCATGGAACTGCGCCCACCAATCACGAAGGTTCGCCTCTGTCTCGGCAATTTCCTCTTTCGTTGCCGGGTGAGGCTCACTCGCAAAATGGCCCGGAACTTTCATCCTGTCCGGCTTATATTCCGGCCCGACCATGCAGGACGTCAGAAAAAGACAGCTACTGACAGCAAGGGGAGCAAACCGCATTTTCATCTTACAGGTGATCCTGCAACCATGTCGTCAGCAGGCCTCTGCCTCCGGCTTTTTCTTTCCCTACGGCTACGGTAGCCGTCATACCTGCAGAAAGGATAACCTCCGGCGGCATTTCATCAATCTCGATACGCACAGGGATACGCTGCGCCAACCGCACCCATGTGAAGATCGGATTCACATCTGGCAGGCCAAGTTTGTCCGACATCCCGTTCGTATCATTGATGCCTCGGCCAATACTAACGACATGCCCCTTGAGGATATGGCGGTACCCCATCAGCTTGATGCGGGCTTTATCGCCAACATGCACACCATGCATCTTGGTTTCTTCAAAATACCCATAAACCCAATAGCTGTTGGCATCGATCACTGCCATGCGGGACTGTCCGGCTGTCACGTAATCGCCGACACGCAGATTAAGGTTGGTCACGTACCCATCCACAGCAGAATAAACCGTGGAACGCTGAAGATTAAGCAAGGCTGTATCCAGAGCAGACTGCGCTTCCTCCAACCGGGCACGGCGTACTTCCATCTCGGAGTCGAAAACGTCCTGCTCCTCACGGGACACAACGCCACCCAGTCCCCGCCGCCGCTTCGCATTCAGGACACTCAGCTTATAATCTTCCGTAACGCCAGCCAGACGGGCTCTGGCCTCATCAATCTTGAGCTTGAAACGCAACGGATCAATCGTGAAAAGTGGGTCACCTTTATGGACAAACTGGTTATCCACGACAGGAACAGAAACAACCGTTCCAGAAACTTCAGGCGTTGCCGTGACGACATAGACACGCACACGGCCATCACGTGTCCAAGGATCGAGAACATAGAGATCCCACACAACGTATCCCAGCCCAATGGCCAGTGCGATGATGATCAATGTCAGTATTGGGCGTAAGAGACGCCGGATCCAGTTCATACCCCCGCTCCACCTCAGACGAAAATAACCAGCAGACAGAGAACACAGACATACAGGGCGATCTCAAACAAGGCGACATGCCAGAACCAGCTCAACGCCCCAAGACGCCAAAGCCCGTAACGTAAGGCCAATGTCACCAACACAGCGCAAACGGCATAAACAGCTATGGGAGATACAAAAACACCACACAGGCTGACTTCTGAAAGCATCATACGCCGCATCTCCCGAAAGACCGGGACCGTGCGGGTGATGTATCCGATGCTATGCTCACGTTGCTCCCCATCGCACCTGCAAAAGGTCTGGTGTTCATCCAGACAAGCCGGCTCTTCGTTCCACCAAGAGTACCATACCGGACTTCCACCTGAGAGACAGCACGAAATGCCATCAATCCACCTTCCTGCTTCCAGCCACAGGGAAGGAGCTATCTGCGCTACCCCATACCGTTCGTTACAGGACGCCATCCGGGCAGACGCTGCACCGAGAAAAACAGCCCATAACAGAAGCGGCCCCTGAAGGCCGCTTCTTTTCTCTCATACGCCAATGGAGCCGGCAAAATCACTTTTTCCGGCGTGTAAAGGTACCCTTGACAATACGCCACGCATGTCCACCAGCGTAACGACCCACTGGCCCGCTAGCGAGACCCAGCAAAGATGTCAGGGCGAAGTTCTGCTTCAGCTCATGGAGCTTCTTGTCCCGTTCCATGCGGGCACGGTCCTCTGCAATACCTGTATGACCAGCACGCAGTGCCAAAAGCAGGAATATAACAGCGAACAAGAGGTCAATCCCCAACACGCAGACAGCAGACAGCAAAAGGCCCAGATGGCAGACCTGCCTAAAGAACGCCCAGAACACCCAATGAAGAGTGACAGCTGCAAAAGCGAGAAACACAAGTGCTACAACAAGAAAGCAAAGCCGGATTCCATGCCGCTTTGCGCACTCCTTGAAAATCTTTCCCTGAGCAGCAAGCACTGCCTGACCAAGTTCCAGTAGACCATTCATGATACGACTGCTGCCCTTTCAAATTCACGAAAACACTAATGCTCCTGCTGAAAAGAAGACAGAACGCACCCTTTCGCAGGCCATTATCTCATGTATAGCACTACACAAGAAAAAGCCAAAGCACCCTACCGAATACGGGAAGTTTCCCCTAAACTGAAATCAAACTAATAAAAACTTCCTCATTTTACCCTTAAAAAAAGGCATAAAAATGTCTTACCTCGTTTCTTATCGCCATCTGTAACGAAGTTTCAAGAAACACTATGCAATAACCCCCTGTATCCGCCACTTTCATAGATCGACCTTTTCCTGCTTCACACTGTCACCCCAACAGTCTGTACGGTGCCGCACACGTTATGAGAACATCCCGTCCTAGCAACTATCGAAGCCTGTTTCCCCTCTATAAAAACTGCCGCCTATTCCGCTTCATTATTGCGGCAGCCCGCACCATCGGAACACGCCTTGGAAAGTACCATTTTTCTATCTGCTACTTATCAACACAATGTCTGATTCTTACGATCATGACAGGTGTCGCCTTTTCTTTAACCTGCGCTGCCACAGCCAATGCACAGACAGACGCTGCCACCTCGGAAAAAACATATTATTGGGCTATCCCAGAACGGGATCTCATTGGCCCCATCCTCTGCAACACCAGCCCTATAGCCCTCAAACTCTTAGGCCGTGAAGACCGAGGGCTAGAAGAAATAGAGCAGCAGGCTCTCGCTTACCCGCAGACCGTCCAGGCCATCATGCTGGATAGTACAGAGTCGGCCATCGCCTGCGCACGCTCATGGCTACAACCCCTTCATGCACTGGACCGATGCGGACAACCGGCTGGTTTCTTCCGCAATGTCCTCTTTCGGGACACATCCCGCGTTACATCACCACCACATTGGACAACCCTGTGGGATGTTGCCCGCTATCCCGGCCAGCGGACCTTCTTTCAGGGCCCCCGTATGACGCTGGAAATCGCTCTATTGGCCGATGGAGTGCCCCCCAATAAAATCTACACCGAGCTTTCCACCAATAGCGGAATCGACCGTGCCTTCCATAAGCTCAACCAGCTAAGGCCCTATATTGTCTGGTGGCGTTCCTCCACCGAGGCCCAACATATCCTACAAAGGCAGACTGTCCTGATGGGGGTCATTCCCAGTGCCATCATTCTCTCGCCTCGGACGAAAGATACACTGACACGGCCTTATCAGCCGGACATGAGCCGTATCCTCTACAGTCCTGCCGTATGGGCGATTCCTGCAACACTCCCCCCCGACAAAGCCAACGAAACCCGGGCTATCCTTCTAAACAACCCGCCCCATCTTCCTTATCTTCCCAACCCTTTACCGGCCGAATCACTTGAAATCAGCGACAGTTTCTGGGCAACACATGCGCTGCTGCTGAGTAAGCGTTTTAACGCGTGGTTCTCTCACTTCGCCCCTCCATGCCATGACTCCTCCATGCAATTGATGACAGAACAGCCCCAACAATGACAGACTCTCTTCCTTTCTGGCAGACCACTTCCCTTCAAGACATGACACCCAGCCAGTGGGAATCACTCTGTGATGGCTGTGGCCGCTGCTGCCTGAACAAACTACGTGATGAAGACACGGATGAAATTATCTGGACTGACGTGTCCTGCCGCCTGCTCGATACACAGACCTGCCGCTGCACCGATTATGAACGACGCCAGAAAAAAGTCCCGGACTGCATCTCCCTGACGCCTACTATTCTGGAAGAAGTTGACTGGCTGCCACCAAGCTGCGCTTATCGCCTCCTGCGGGATGGATTCGACCTGCCAGACTGGCACCCCCTCCGTACCGGGACAGGCGATAGCGTAGTAGAAGCCGGAGCTTCGGCAAGTGGCCGCTGCATCAGTGAGCGACGGGCTGGAATGCTGGAAGACCACATTACCGACTGGCCCGGAAGCTGGCCTGAAAATGCACCCCCCTGCATCGCACATCACCAACATGGCAATCGCTGACCCTTCATGCTGAGCCCGCCTATTCTCTGGCGTGTATCTTCACGGGCACGACGAATTATCCTTCGTTTGGATATTCGCAAACGAGCCATCATCGTCACGCTGCCTGCCGGGGTAACGCGTCAGCAAGGTATGCGCTTCCTACAGAGCCAATCCCAATGGCTGGCACAAGCCATGTCAGAGCTGCCCCTCTCCGCCGTGGAGCAGGGGCAGATATGGTTGGAAGGGGAGTCCATATCCATTCTCCCGACCACTACACTGGATGGCCGCACACGCCTGACAGAAAGCGGGCTGCATATCGGCCACCCACCCGAAGAGCATTCCCGCTATCTGCTTTCCTTCCTGAAACGTCGGGCTGAAGCCATTTTCCCATCCCTCTTTCAGCAAGAAAGCCTCAGAATGGGCGCATCTCCGACAAAACTCAGCCTGAGGGATGTCAAAAGCCGCTGGGGAAGCTGCACGAGGCAAGGGCGCATCATGCTTAGCTGGCGGCTCATCATGGCTCCACCAGACATCTACACCTATGTCATGGTGCATGAGCTGGCCCATCTCAGCCATTTCAATCATGGGCCGGACTTCTGGGCCCTTGTGGACCGATACGCTCCGGGCGGGCAGTCGGGTCGCAAAAAAGCTGAAAAATGGCTTTCACAGAATGGTGCCCGCCTGCTGGCTATGATATAGGGAAACCGCTTCCTGTGCGCGCTTGGCGGAATGGTAGACGCACGAGACTTAAAATCTCGAGTTCGGTTAGAACGTGCGGGTTCAAGTCCCGCAGCGCGCACCAGGGGCTCCCTTTTCTGGCCCTATACCGTTGCATTTCTGCTGGTCACCGCCCTATCCTCCTGTAAAAGCGTATCAGTCTGGTCCCAGTGCCCGGTTGGTCTCACATCCCTTTGCAGGCTCGCTCCGTCCAGCAGAGTAAGGAACGTCATGGTATTCGCCCGAGTTCGTCGATTTTTCAGACCTTCCCCCCCTCGCCCACAGGAACCTGACCTGCCGCCCAATCTTGCAGAGATCTACCGTCAGGCCCGGAATGGCCATGTGCTGGAACAGGTGCTGTGGGGAAAAGTGTTGCTGGACAGCCAGTACGTTCCTCGGGACGTGGACAAGGCACGGGAGTGGTTCACCATAGCCGCCTCTGCCAATTATGGTCCGGCTTACAATATGCTTGGTCGCTGCTCACAATTTGGCTGGGGGTGCCCGCTGGACCTCGCAGAGGCCGTCCGCCATTATCATAAGGCGGCTGAGCTGGATGATTTGTGGGGCACCTACAATCTCGGCATCTGCCATATGCGAGGTATGGGGGTAGAAGCCGATCGGCGGACAGCCTTCCTTCTCTTCCGCCGTGCCGCATTGCGGGGTCATGCAAAATCCATGAATCTACTGGCCCGTTTCATTGAAGAAGGATGGGAAACCCCAGCCAACCCGATTGCTGCACTGGAATGGTATCAGCGTTCTGCCGATGGTGGCGATTATCGAGGACAGCACAACTACGCCACGGCTCTACTGGGCATGGGGCAGCCGGATGAGGCCCTCCGTTACTGGCGCATGGCCGTGAAGGACGCCACACCGGATATTCTCCAAGCTATGCAACGAGAACTGGAACACCCCGATGCTCCGCAGGACCCGGAGCTTATGGAAACACTCCGGAACCGACTGCAAGCCGTCCTGCCGGAAGCCACTTAACGGCTTCCGGTCCGGCTCTCATCTCACTTTTAGAGGGATACGGAATGGACCCAGCCAAATGGGTCCGGTTCTTCCCCACGCTGGAGGCCGCACAGGGCAGTACGCAGCTTCATGGTGACCGGACCAGCCGTTTTGCCATCACCGAAGGCCACAGAGCCGGATTCCCGGCGGAACTCGCCAATCGGTGAAATAACGGCCGCTGTTCCGCAGGCAAAAGCCTCCGTAATCTCACCAGCTGCCGCAGCCTTGAACACATCTTCAATGGCCACAGGCTCCTCAACCATCGTCAGGCCCATTTTACGGCCCAGCTTGAGGATGCTGTCCCTCGTAATTCCCCGCAGGATTGTCCCGCCCAGTGGCGGAGTCACCACGCTGCCATCCTTGCGCACGAACATGACGTTCATCCCGCCCATTTCATCAATAAAACGGCGTTCCTTCGCATCAAGGAAGAGGACCTGACTACAGCCATTATCAGCGGCTTCCTGCTGGGGCAGCAGACTGGCTGCATAATTGCCGCCACATTTAGCCTCACCCGTTCCACCAGATGCTGCACGGGTATATATCTCGGACACCCAAACCGGGATACTACCATTCCCGCTGAAATAGCCGCCGACAGGGCTGGCTAGCACAATGAACAAATACTCATTGGCCCGCTTCACACCCAGAAAGACTTCATTGGAAATCATGAACGGACGCAGATAGAGGCTCTGCTCCGGGTTGGACGGCACCCAGTCCTGATCCACTTTCAACAGTGCCTTGATAGCACCGAGGAAAAGGTCCTCCGGCAATTCCGCCATGGAAAGGCGGCGGGCGGACGCTGCAAAACGGGCTGCGTTAGCCTCTGGTCGGAACAGAGTGACAGCCCCACCCTTGCCACGATAGGCCTTCAACCCCTCAAAAATCTCCTGACCGTAATGCAGCACGGTAGATGCCGGATCGATCTGCAAAGGCTGACGAGGAATAATCTTGGCATCGTGCCAGCCTTTTTCATCCGTATAACGGATGACAGCCATATGATCCGTAAAGACACGCCCGAATTTCGGGTCCACCATCAAAGCCTGCCGCTGCTCTGCGGATGTTGGCGTGGTTGTCCGTTCTATCCTGAACTCTGCCATGATACTTTCTGCCTTCCCGATCAGTTCCAAGGAGTTACATTTCGGAAATTATGGGGTTTGCCGTCAAGGGGGCAAGATGTGAAATACTATGTCTCTCAATAACATATTTTTGAAACTTTATTTCACGTACGCCTGACAGACCCAAAATTGAGGGCAAGAAAAAACCCCCACCTGTAAAGGCGAGGGTTTTTCCCGGCATAAGCCAGTTTTCCGTAAGGTTGAAAAAATCAACGCTTGGAGAACTGGAAGGAACGGCGGGCCTTAGCCTTACCGTACTTCTTACGCTCGACAACACGGCTATCACGTGTCAGGAAGCCGGCCATCTTCAGCACACCACGCAGCTCCGGCTCGTAGTGAGTCAGGGCACGGGAGATACCGTGACGGACTGCACCAGCCTGACCGGAAAGACCACCACCCGTCACCGTGCAGTACACGTCAAACTGGTTGTAACGATCTGTCAGCAGGAAGGGCTGTGTAATCAGCATACGCAGCACAGGGCGTGCGAAATAGTTGGTGACCGGACGACCGTTAACGGTGATTTCACCCTTACCCGGCTTGATCCACACACGAGCCACAGCGTCCTTACGACGGCCCGTTGCATAGGAACGGCCCTGCGCATCACGCTTGGCTTCATAAACAGGAGCTGCATTGGCAACAGCAGGAGCCGCATTGGCCAGGTCCTGCAAAGTGCCGGTAAGCTCGGCGGCGGGGCGCTCTTGAGTTTCTGACATAATGGCAGGCCTTACTGACGTTTCAGGGTATTCTTGCGGTTCAGAGAAGCAACATCCAGCTTGACAGGCTTCTGACCCTCATGCGGGTGCTCTGTGCCAGCATAGACATACAGGTGCTTCATCTGGGCACGCTGGAGCGGACCACGGGTGATCATGCGCTCGACAGCCTTCTCAACGACCTGACCAGGGTTCTTGCCCTCGAGACGCTGGGTGATGCTGCGCTCCTTGATCCCACCCGGATGGCCGGTGTGGTAATGGAAGAGCTTCTGACCAACCTTGTTGCCTGTCAGGGCGATCTTCTCAGCGTTGATGACAACAACCGCATCACCACAGTCAACATGCGGTGTGTACTGCGGCTTGTGCTTGCCGCGCAGACGGTTTGCAATGATGGTGGCGAGACGGCCCAGAACCAGCCCTTCGGCATCGATCAGGATCCAGTTTCTCGTCACCTCCGCGGGTTTCAGCGAAAGTGTGGTCTTCATGACGTATCATTTCCAGTTTGTGATGCCACAACAGTGCGGCATCAGGAAAAGGACTGTCCCCGACGGTACCCACCCTTATGACAGGATGAACACCCTGAACGCCGGAAACAGATTCAGGATGTGGCCTTATTGCGGGAGCAGAGGAAAAGGTCAAGCCCTTTATTTTTATCTACACCTTCATAGATGGCGGAAAACAGCCATTTTCTTAATGTGGTATTTTAGTACCGTAAAATAATCTCCCCCTTTGCTCCTCTTCTGTGCCAGACGACCCTCTCCCCTATTTGCTCATGCCCTTACCAGAGGGTATTGTGCTGGTTCATAGAAGACTACCCAAGTGAGGTATGTTCAGCATGCAACGGTTACGGCTTCCCCTCTGTCTGGCCCTACTCATCCTGATTCTAGGTGGGCTAGGTATCTACCGCGAGGCAGGAATCCGTCTTTCCCACGCTTTGGACCGTTTTAGAGCGGCGTTACCTGCTGAAGCGGAATTTCATTATACGAAAGTGCGACCTGCCTTCCTGCTTGGCGGGGTAACGCTGTACGATGTCTCTTTCCATTATAAAGACACGAACTTCCATGCCAGACGGGTCCGTTTTGGCTATCCCAAGCTGCTTTCCAGCGGGACGCTGAGGCTAGCCAGTCTACTGCTGGATTCCCCAAGCTATACTGACCATACCCATCAGATTACAGCTTCAGAAGCTTCATTCCATCACCTCCATATCCCATCATCTGCAGAAACACTTCATGAAGGGCATGGCGAAGCAGACAGTATGCGCTCTCTAGCAGCCATCATGTCTTTTGAACCAGAAGACATTACGGCCCTGCGCTTTGAGCATATGCAGCTCACACACCTGCATGTCACGCAAACAAATCCCCCTTCAGCGACACCGGATACAAAAGACACCACGCCATCACGACCTTTCGCAATACGGTCTCTTTCGGCTGAAAATCTGATTGTGGAAGGTTACGGGCAGGGGCTGCGTGTCCATACACTTATGGATGGTCTTTCCCTGTCCGTTGATGTGCCGGGTGGTACGGAAAGCGTCGTTCCTCCGGTTTTACGGCAGATTCTCCTTCCCGATAATGCAAGCACTCCTTTCCAGATTGACGCTCCTATGGAGATGCATCTGGCACTCCAGCATCTGGAAGCCCGGGAAGGCTACATCCAATGGCTGAAACGGCCCTTCCAACATTCCGGCAATCCAGCAGAAGCCTTCTGGCAGGACCCCGCCGCTGCCTTGTGGGAAAAACCAGGCAAGCTGGAAATTGATGGCCTGTCCTTTCTATTCAACCAACATAATCTGCGCCGCATCCTCATTCTGAATCATCTGGCAGGGGAAAGACGGGCAAGTGAAAATAATGACCTCCGTACAGAGGGAGACTTACGAGGCCTGACAACCCGCCTCTCACCGCCTCCCTCATTACAGGCAGCCCCCATCAACCTGCCGACGGATTATCATATCGTTGCCACCTCTCAGAAGAAGATGGGCGAATGGCAGGAGACACTTCAGCTTCGGACCCTCTTTGGCAAAGACAGCCCAAGCCTGATGACTGTGGAATTCAATCTACCTGACATCAATCCGCTCCATCTGGGTGATAACAGCGTGTCCCGTTTCCTTCAGGCCGGGCAATGCCTAGGAACAGAATTGACCGTACAGGGCCTTGATGTCTTTGCCTATTACGGCATCCTGACCCATCAGTCTGACGCCGCATCCGATTCAAACAAACAGACCGATAAACCTGAGGCAGAAAAGCCCGTTCTGGACGCTCCAAAAGGCTCCTTAATGGCCGAACAAGGCTATGTGGTTACGCCACGCTTCAATGCGCTGGCCCTTCAGAAACCTATCCTGGCCCCCGTGCTGGACTTTCTGATGGCACCTGAACGCCGGACCATCACCTTCAAAACCGGCCCGCTGTCTCTTGAGGAACTGGCCCATATCTCCAGCGACAGCAACGACACAGCCCGCTTCGACCGGCTGCATGTGATTGGCGTCACGACACAGGACCAATAAGCGCACAGCAAGAGATCGCTGTGTAAATCATTCAATTTTTTCAGGGGAGGGCTGGGGCGAATGACGGGATTCGAACCCGCGACCACCGGTACCACAAACCGGCGCTCTACCAACTGAGCTACATCCGCCACACAGCGACATGACATCTATTAAATCCTGCTTCCTGCGTCCAGCCCTCAAAAGCATTTTTGTCATATTTTTTTTAAATCTCCTTTTCTCCCCCCTCATCGCTTCACAGGGCGCACAGGTCTTTCCGTACTTTCCGGCCACAATGCTTCACAGCTTTTCCCGTGGAGCCTATAGTCACAGCATGATCGGCCATGCCGGGCCTGACAATACGGTAGCACTTCCAGCAGGGCTGCCCCTGCATCTTCATCCGCAATAGAGAGAAGGACCCGCCACATTTATGGCCACCGATTCCTACATCCAGCAATGGACCCAGCGACCGGTTAAAGAGATTCTGGCAGGTATGGTGGGGACGTTTGCCCTCATCCCTGAGGTTATCGCCTTCTCCTATATTGCAGGCGTGTCCCCTGCTGTCTCGCTCTTTGCCTCCTTCGTCATTTCCGTCTCCATCGCCATCTTTGGCGGCAGGCCAGGAATGATTTCCGGTGCTGCTGGATCAGTCGCCCTTGTGCTGGCACCGCTCGTCCATGCTCATGGTGTGCAGTATATGCTGCTGGCAACGCTAATGGCGGGGGGGCTTCAAGTCCTCTTCGGACTGATGCGCCTCCATTCCCTGATGCGGTTTGTCTCCAGTGAGGTCCGTACTGGCTTTGTCAATGCGCTGGCCATTCTCATCTTCTCCGCACAGGTACCACAGATGCTGGGGGTAAGCTGGCAGACGCATCTGCTCATCATCATCGGGCTGGTCATCATCTATCTTCTGCCCCGGCTCTCTAAAGCCATTCCTTCGCCGCTCATCTGCATCATCGTGCTAACGGCCATCACCATCATTCATCCAATGCCGGTCCGAACCATTGCTGACCTTGGACCACTTCCGACAGGTCTGCCGCAATTCACTCTGCCTCAGCTCCCCCTGAATGCAGAGACACTCGCCATCACCTTCCCCTATGCTCTGGCGGTGGCAGCTGTCGGACTACTGGAGTCCCTGATGACAGCCAGCGTGGTTGATGAACTGACAGACACACACAGTTCACCCCAGAGGGAATGCACGGGGCTGGGCATCTCCAACATCTTTGTTGGCCTGTTTGGCGGCATTGCCGGGTGCGGCATGATTGGTCAGACAGTCGGCAATCTGCGTTATGGCGGGCGGGGACGACTCTCCACCTTTACAGCCGGGGCCTTCCTCCTGCTGCTGATGGTCGTACTGCATCCGTGGGTGGCCCGTGTGCCGGTTGCGGCTCTTGTCGCCATCATGATCATGGTCTCCATCAGCACCTTTGCATGGGGGAGCCTGAAAGACCTGTTCCATCACCCCAAACTGACCAGCCTTGTTATGCTCGTTACCGTTGGCGTGGTCGTCCTTACCCACAATCTGGCGGCGGGCGTGCTGGTCGGTGTGCTGCTCTCCGGCCTGTTCTTTGCATGGCATACAGCACGGCTAGTGCAGGTCCGCTCCACAGAAGAACATGACATACTGACCTACCATATACAGGGGCAGATTTTCTTCGCTTCGGCAGACCTAATGGCCGAAGCCATGACCTACACCACACATGCCCACCGTGTAACACTGGACCTCTCTCATGCCCGGTTCTGGGACGTCACAGCTGTGCAAACTCTGGAAAAGATCGTCAGCAAATTCCGCAAGCACGGTAAAGAGGTCACGGTCTGCGGGCTGGACCATGCCCAACATGGCATCCTCACAGAACAGTCCGATGAAGAAGCTTTCACCATCTAAAAGCTCCTTTAGCGACCTACTATAAAAAAGGCCCCCGGTATGGCTGTTGCCAGGGGCCTTTCTTTATGGAGCAAGAACCTGTCAGGCTGCCGCTTGTGGCGTGAGAGGCAGAGCTGGAAACTGCCTCATGAAACGCTGCTGATCCGCCGGGAATAGACGAACCTGAAGATGCAGCGTCTCCTCATCATCCAGCCGTTCCATCACCTCGCCATGTTCATACAACCACGCTAAGGCAGCACCCTCCGTGACAGGAAGACTCACCGAAAAATGCTTCATGGACCGTGTCATGAAAGCATCTATAGCCTCCATGAGGTCCGGCAGGCCTTCCCCTGTCAGAGCGGAGACAGCCACGCTTCCCTCACGCTTTGGCACGGCCTCCGTGCCTCCCAGAAGGTCCGCCTTGTTGAGAACCTCAATCGTCCGCTCAGGCCATGCCTCATCCAGCATGCCATCCGCTGTCATGTCGCTCAGAACAGACAATACGTCTTCCCGCTGAGAGACACTATCTGGATGGGCCGCATCACGCACATGCAGGATAATATCCGCCTCGGCCACTTCTTCCAGCGTAGCCCGGAAAGCCGCAATCAATTCGGTTGGCAGGTCGCTGATGAAACCCACCGTATCGGAGAGAATGACACGGCGGCCTGAAGGCAGGGTCAAGTTCCGCATGGTGGGGTCCAGCGTGGCGAAGAGCTGGTCCTGAGCATGGACACCCGCCCCGGTAATGCGGTTGAAGAGAGTGGATTTCCCCGCATTGGTATAGCCGACCAGAGCCACAACCGGGAACGGTACCTTACGGCGGGCGTGACGGTGCAGACCACGGGTCCGTCGGACCTGCTCAAGCTCCTTCCGCAGCTTGACCAGACGCTCATCCAACATCCGTCTATCCGCTTCGATCTGCGTTTCACCCGGCCCGCCAAGAAAGCCAAAGCCACCACGCTGACGCTCAAGATGCGTCCAGAGCCTCACAAGGCGGGACCGCTGATATTCCAGATGCGCCAGCTCAACCTGAAGCACACCCTCTCGTGTTGCTGCTCTAGCCCCGAAAATATCCAGAATCAGGCCAGTACGGTCCACCACCTTACAGCCCATCTCTTTTTCAAGATTACGCTGTTGAGCAGGCGAGAGGCGAGCATCCACCACCACAACGCCAACGGACTCTGCCTTAACGATCTCCGTCAGCTCCTCCAGCTGCCCCACGCCAAGCAGGGTAGCGGGGCGTCTGGCCCGTAGGGGATAGATGGCCGTATGGACAATCTCCAACCCGATGGATGCCGCCAACCCTACCGCTTCCTCCAATCGGGCTTCTGCCGCACGTCCCTCTGCGAAGGCCTGCTTCTCCGCAGGGAGGATGACAGCGGCAAGGGTGGGTTTACGGGCGGTTTCCTGGGGCTGACGTCTCAAATCTGGAATATCCTGTTTTTTAAACTCTGTTTCTGCCTATCTTCGGTCCGGCCTCATATGGGATGGCCACACACCAGACACAAGAACTCTGAAACGCAGAAACAGGTCAGGGCAGGTCTGAAAGAGCCGCTACGGGCATGATGGTACTGACCGCATGTTTGTAAACAAGCTGCACATGCCCATCCCGTCGGAGTAGCACGCTCTGGGCATCAAAGCGTGTGATAACCCCCTGAAGCTTGACGCCATTGACCAGAAATACCGTCACCGGCTCTTCCCGCTGCTGCACATGAACTAGAAACTGCTCCTGCACGTCACCTTTTGTCTGTTCTGACATGGATTCCTTCATCATTTTCCATCCTGTCCGTCACGTTCCGATGAAGCGACAGACCGATCTTCCTGCGTTACGCCAAGCTGCTTGAGTTTACGGTGCAAGGCACTCCGCTCCATACAGACAAAATTGGCTGTCCGGCTGATGTTACCACCAAACCGCATCAGCTGGACCTGCAAATACTGTGTCTCGAACTGGTCCCGTGCTTCCCGCAAGGGTAGGCTCATCACATCGGCATCAGCTGTCAGACAGGTCATGGAAGGGGCACCTTCCCGCACGACCTCCGGCAGCATGTCCGCCCGAATGACATTCTGTGCCTCACCATCTCCACTAGGAGCCAGAATGAGCATCCGCTCCATCAGGTTCCGCAACTCACGAATATTACCCGGCCATTCATAGGTTTGAAGGCAGGCCAGCGCATCCACAGCAAGCGTCCGAAGCGGCAAACCGGAGGAACGAGCGCAGCTTTCCAGAAAATGCTGTGCCATGACCGGAATATCCTCTGGCCGCTCCGACAGAGCCGGAACCTGAAGCGGCACAACGGCCAGCCGGTAATACAGGTCCTCCCGGAACCGGCGGCGGGCGATCTCGGCCTGAAGGTCCCGGCTGGTGGTGGCCAGTACCCGAACATCCACCTTCACGCTGTGGCTGCCCCCCAGACGCTCAAACGTATTGACCTGCAAAGCCCGCACGATTTTGCCCTGTGTCTCCAGCGGCATATCGGCCACTTCATCCAACAACAGGGTTCCCTTATGGGCACGCTCCAGCAGACCCGGACGGCCCGGACGGTCGCCAGTCCCCTCGACACCGAAGAGTTCTTCTTCCAGATGTTCCGGTGCCAGAGCGGCGCAATTCAGCACCACGAACGGGCCTTCCGCCCTTTTGGATTCAGCATGAATCAACCGGGCGACCACTTCTTTACCCGCACCCGCTGGCCCTGTAATCAGCACACGGGAGTTAGTCGGTGCCACTCGGCTAATCTGCCCCCGCAGCGCATTAACCAACGCACTGCTGCCCATAAGCGTATTCTGCTCACCGGCCCGCAAGCGTAGTTCGGCATTCTCTTTCCGCAACCGGGCAGCCTCTAACGCACGCCGGACAATGACCAGAAGACGATCCGACTGGAAGGGCTTCTCCAGAAAATCATAAGCCCCCTGATGCAGGCTGGAGACAGCCGTCTCAATCGTTCCATGCCCAGAGATCATAATAACGGGGATGTCAGGCCGCTCTTCCCGGAACAGGCTCAACAAAGCCATGCCATCAAGACGGGAATTCTGGAGCCAGATATCCAATATCACCAACGAAGGCCGATTCTCACGAAACGCCCGTATGGCTCCGTCCGCATCCGCAGCACTACAGGTGACGTAACCATCATCTTCCAGAATCCCGGCCAGCAGGAGACGGATATCCGGCTCGTCATCAACGATCAGAATTTCATGCTCCATGGGATACCTTCATGCTCCGCTTACGCCCTCTGCTGCAAGCTCCTTCTCCGCCAGCGGGAAGCTCAGTGCCACCAGGGTACCGGCTGTCCCCACCTCGCCAGTACCGGCGAGTGCCTGACGCTCCTCCTCCGTCAGGGACCGCAGATGCAGCCGCCCCTTATGGGCTTCCATCGCCCGATGCACGATGGCCAACCCAAGCCCAGTCCCCTTCTCCTTGTGGGTAACATAAGGCTCAGTCAGACGCTGATGCTCCCCAGCAGGCAGACCAGCACCATTATCAGCAACACCAATGATTGCCGCTCCATCCTCAAGCGTCAAGCTAAGGACAATCCAACCCACTATCGGCCGACCCTCCCCAATGCGCCGTTCTGTCATCAGGATGGCATCCGCTGCATTCTGTAGCAGATTGATAAGTGACTGACCAATCAGGCGATGATCACACCGCACCATGACCGGCCCATCAGTGGGAACATCCAGCCGATAGGCGATCTCAGGATGAGCATTCTGCTGGAGGAACATGGCATCCCGGCATAGGCGAACAAGGTCATGCTCGGCCATTTCCGGCTGAGGCATACGGGCAAAAGACGAAAACTCATCCACCATACGTCCAATATCGCCCACCTGCCGTACAATCGTACTGATAAGCTGGTCGTAGATTTCCGGGTCACTGGTAATTTCTTTATGAAACCGCCGCCGCAACCGTTCCGCAGCCAACTGGATAGGAGTCAGCGGATTCTTGATTTCATGAGCGATACGACGGGCCACATCCGCCCATGCTGCTTTACGTTGGGCCACCTGCAATAGGGTTATGTCATCAAACGTAACGACATAACCTGCCGTGTCTTCATGCCCATTCTTGTCCGACACCGCACAGACAGACAAAGTGCGCCCAGCCCCTGCACCACCACCATCGCCCGGCCCGCCCGGCGCACGGGCACTGTCCGTATCAATCTGGATTTCTGCACAATGTTCCCGACCGGGATAATCCCGGACAGCCTGAAGCAGATAGGTAAATTCAGGCACACACTCCACAAGCGGGCGGCCTTTGGCGGCCTCCAAGTCACGCTGAAGAATGAAGGAAGCTGCCCGGTTGGGAAGTTCGACATGCTGGTCATGGTCCAGCCCAATCACACCGGCAGACACACCAGCCAGAACAGTCTCCGTAAAACGTCGCCGCTCATCAATCTGATCATAGGCCAACATCAGCTCCGCACGCTGACTAGCCAGCTGACTAGCCATCAGATTGAAAGCACGGGAGAGGGTTACCAGCTCATCTTCCCGATTCCCTCGGCCCTCCACCGGGACACGGGCTGTCAGGTCTCCTTTGGAAATACGACGGGCAGCCCAAATAAGCAGACTGAGCGGACGGGTAATCCTGTTGGCCTGAGACAGACCGCTGAGCATTCCCACGGCCAACACCAACAAGCCCATCAAGGCCAGAATCACAATAAGCGTCAGCTGAGTCTTGCCACGATTATTGAGCATACGCTGGTAGTCCTGCACCAGCGTGTTTGTCCGTGTCATATGGTGAAGGATGTCCGGATCCACTGGCCGGGTAATAACCAGCATCAGACCGGAATTACCTCCCAGCGAGACTACACCCCGCACAAGCTGAGCCTCTGGCTGGTCCAGCAGCACGACTTCCCCCGTCCGGGCCATGGCGGCTACGGAGCGAGGTGGCAATTCTTTCTCCGGGTCGCCCGCCCGGATGGCCATAAGTCCCCCCGTGGCGATAATCTTATACGTGATCGGGTTGAAGATGATCGCATCATTCAGCCCCCGTTCCGTCACCTCATCTTCTAGAAGGGCCTGAAGGCGGGGTTGGTCATGGAACAGGTCCGTTCCATGAGCGAACATCTCATCATTCTGAACCGTCAGAAGCGTATTCGCCAGAGCGAAGGCTTCCGTTCTCGTATTCTCGTTATGCTCCCGCAGATACCCCGCTGCCACGGAGCGGGCCTCGCTCAAGGCTGTATTGACCCGGTTTGAAAACCAGATTTCCACACCGTAGTGAAAGAATAGGGCAGACAAAGCCCCTACCATCAAAGTCGGTGCTACAGCCACCACACCAAAAAGCACGACAAGCTGACTATGCAGCCGTGCCCCTGCCTGCCCCATGCGCCGCTCGGCGAGCATACGGCCAATCTGCCGCACTCCGGCAGCTCCAATGAGCAAAAGCGTGATGAAATCCAGCAGAAAAAGCAGGGCCTGCGCCCTCGGCACCCGGGCCAGAGAGACACCCCCCGCAAGGACGATGAACGTCACGAAGGTAAGAACCAACGCTATGACCGTCAGCACCACCACACCATCGGGGTTGGTCAGCCGCCCAATGGAGGCCCGTATCTTGCCGGCAAGACGTTTGATCGTCACGGTGCCTTCCCCTCTCAACGCTCCCCAGACCGTGAGCTAGGCCGGGGAACGGTAATATGCAGTTCCTTAATGCGCTTGCGCAGCGTATTGCGATTCAGCCCCAACAAAGATGCCGCCCGAAGCTGATTCCCACCTGTATGATGCAACGCCATAGTAATCAGCGGCCTTTCCACCGCTCCCACCACGCTGCCGTGCAAGTTACAGCTTCCCGCCTCCAGACCAGCCCGCACATAACTGCGCATAACAGGCTCGAACATCGCTGCCAGACCTCCGTTCCGATCACTGGAAAGTGCCCTCACGGCCCGCAAACGGTCCGGCCCGAGGCACTGTGCCACAGGCAAAGAGGCCAGCCAGTGCTTCAGACCATCCTCCAACCCACCATGCCGCAACAGCGTGGCTTGATCATGACGACTTGCCACCACGATGCGCACCGCCTCTTCCCGCTTGACCTGCGGCCTATGCGCCAAAAAAGCGGCAAAACGCTTCTGAAGCTCTGGGCAGAGACAATCCAACTCATCCAGCAGCAGCGTGCCACCACGGGCCTGCTCCAGCCAACCATTGCCCGCCGTACCAAATAGTCGCTCTTCCCGCAGGGCACGGGGTACGGCTGTCAGTCCCGCAACAACAAAGGCTCCCTCTGCACAAGGACTATGAGCGTGAATCCGCTGAGCCACATCAAGCCGCTCCTGCGAGCTGGCACCGTACAGAAACAGAGGCCGCATAGCCCGGACCTCACGGGCTGTCTGCTCTCCCATCACGCAGCGTGCCGGGCAAGGGCACCTTCCCGGTCACGCACAATGCCAGCGGCGATGGCCTCATCATAAAACTGCTCCAGCAGAGCAATAACAGCCGGTGCTGTATCCAACCGGTTCACCTCCGCCCGGAACGCGGCAGAACCCGGAAGGCCAGCGGAATACCACGAGACATGCTTGCGGGCGAGACGCAGGCCGGGTCGTTCGCCAAAATAGTCCATCATCATGTGATAATGCTTCAGAACAATCTCTTTCTCTGTTGCGAGATCAGGGTCTGGCACATCGACACCACTTCGCAGGGACTGGACCAGCTGGGCCGGGAACCAGGGCCGCCCGTAACAGCCACGTCCCACCATCACCCCATCGGCACCCGACTCCGCCAAGGCCTGACGGGCCGTCGCCATGCTGACAATATCCCCATTGACGATCACGGGCAGTTTAACAGCATCCTTGACCTTACGGACGAATTTCCAATCCGCATGTCCGTTATAGAACATCTGCCGGGTACGCCCGTGAACCGTAATCATGCGGATGCCTACATCCTCGGCAATACGAGCCAGAGTGGGGGCATTGAGATGTTCATGGTCCCAGCCCATCCGCATCTTCAGGGTAACAGGAACATCCACAGCCTTGACGGTGGCCTCCAGCAAGCGGGCCGCCAACGTCTCATCCCGCATGAGGGACGACCCGGCCATCTGGCCAATCGCCACTTTTTTGACCGGACAGCCGAAATTGATGTCCACGACATCCGCTCCACCAGCCACAGCAATCTTGGCCGCTTCACCCATAGCCTGCGGGTCACATCCGGCCAGCTGCACGGCATTGACACCACCAGCCCCCGCACTGCGAGCCATGCTCAAAGTTCTCTCATTCTCCCGCACCATCGCCCATGAGGCGATCATCTCCGACACAACAAGTCCCGCTCCCAGCTCTCTGGTCAGGCGGCGGAACGGCAAGTCCGTAACACCGGACATAGGTGCGAGGATGACAGGGTCATCAATCACGCAGCCCGGCCCCAGAGTGATGGGCGGCAGAGGAATCGGCATTGGCATAGATATCGGATACCTGTCAGGTTTTCATGGAGCAGATTGGTACGGGATTCTACCGCTCCCCCCGGCAAAGCGCAAACAGCACTAGCGTTCCCCCTGTCGGCGGCGGGCCCGCCTCATGGAAAGAATCTCCCGGTCATGACGCTGCACGCCTGCCGGAGTGACCTCAAAACGTCCATCCTCCCTCCGCCGGGCCAACCCCATACCCATCAGCCGCATCAAGCAGGACCTATCCTTGAGGGGTGCCCGAAAGTCGGGCATGCGCCCCTCCGGCGGGGGGCCGACCGGGCGGCCTGTCTCACCACTCAGAACCAACCTATGCAGGGCTGAGCGGCAGCAGGTTTCCAAATACAGTTCATCCCAGCTCATGGCCCTGTCTCCCGTTTTGATGACATATTCGTGAGTCCCTCTCTGCAAGGCAGCACCGCCATCATCAAGACTGCAAATTAGCTTGACAAGAACGGTCATGCGTTCTGAAAGGTTCCTAACTGTCAGTAAGGGAAGAGTGAATGCTCGATATCGGAAAAACAGCCACATGGCTTCTACGCCGTCTCAACCCTGAAACTGCACATGAGCTTGCCATTCATAGCATTGCCCATGGGCTCGCCGGTCGTGGAAAGCCTGATCATTCAGCCCTCCGAACGGAAGCATTGGGACTTTCCTTCCCCAACCCGATTGGTCTAGCAGCCGGATTCGACAAGAACGCCCGTGCTGTGCAGGGCCTGACCAGACTTGGCTTCGGCTTTGTAGAGACCGGCACAGTTACACCTCGCCCCCAGCCCGGCAATCCCCGTCCCCGCCTCTTCCGGTTGGTCGAAGACAGAGCCATTATCAACCGGATGGGCTTCAATAGCTGTGGGATCGACCAGTTCTGCCAGAATCTGGCACCGCTCTTCCGGCCGGACAGACATGGTCAGGTAAGGCCCGACAGTGCGCCGCTGGGCATCAATCTAGGTATCAACAAAACAGGGGCGGACCCGCTGGTGGATTATCCCGCTCTTGTAGGGCGGACGAAATCTTACGCCGATTATTTGACCATCAATCTTTCCTCTCCCAACACGCCCGGCCTACGGGACCTTCAGGCAGCTGACATGCTGGCCCGCTTGCTGGAAGCCATCCAGACCGCCCATCCAGACCGGCCCCCGCTGCTGGTAAAGCTGGCTCCTGACCTTGAAGATGAGGCCTATGCCCCTATCCTTCAGGCCGTCATTGATGGAGGGGCCGATGGTCTCATTCTCACCAACACCACTCTAGCCCGTCCGGCCTCACTGACGGCCCCACATCGTAACGAGACGGGTGGACTCTCCGGTGCGCCGCTGGCAGAGCGGGCGCGCCATGTGCTTCAGCTTGTCAGTGAGCTGAACAAAGGCCGCCTCTGCCTTGTATCCTCTGGCGGTATCGAAACTGGACGGGATATTCTTGAACGCCTGAAGATGGGGGCAAACCTCGTGCAGATCTATACGGCCTTCATCTACGAAGGCCCTGCCGTACTAACCCGGCTGAAGCAGGAACTGCTAAACGAGATGAGCCGCTCTGGCATCCGCAGCCTTGCCGCTCTTCAACGCTGAACCACTGTAACGCAGGACCTATATTGCACCATGAAAACGGCTCTGGTCGGCATTGTAAAAAACGAAGAACACGACATCCTATACTGGTTGGCCTGGCATGCCCTCCTTGGTGTAAACAGTTTCATTCTCTTTGATGATGATTCTGATGATGGCACACGAGACCTCATCGCCGCCGCCAGCGTGCATTGGGACATACGGCTCTTCCATATCCATGAACATAGCCTTGATCTGACTGGTCAAGGGTATATGGACCGTCAGAAACAGGTCTATCTTGATGCCCTCACCGCCGTGGACGAGCAGCATTTTGACTGGGTCGGCTTTCTGGACACGGACGAATATATCAAGCTGAACGACCATGCCAGCCTGCCGGAATTCCTCGATTCCTTACCTGCTGATGCCGGGGCCGTGGCATTGCACTGGAAAGTCTATGGTCACAATGATCTCATCACGACCCCAAGCCTGCCGCCCACTCATAGTTTCAGCCGCCACAGCACAGCTGAAGAACCCATAAACCGGCATGTCAAAAGCTTCATCCGTCCCTCCTGCTGGAAAAAGGATGAATGGGTCAATGTCCATTATTTTGAACTAAAAAAAGGTCACTATGTCACCGCATCTGGTGAGCCTGTCACATGGTCGACTGTGCCCGGCATCACGAAAGAGGCACCGGATTGGTCTGTTGCCTGCCTGATGCATTTCCAGCGTCGTAGTCTGGAGCAGTTCGTAAAACGTGCCCTCATCCGGAAGGATCTTCAACTATCATTGGGTGACCACCAGCTTACCCAGTGGAATGAAATTGAGGACGTATCCCCCCGAGAGAAAACGGCTAATATCCTGCATTGGATAAAGCCCATCATCGTGACAGGGGCCATGACTGTGTTGGAGACACTGCGCCACCAACACCCACCTGTCTCCGGCCTTATCCCTCCGTCACCCCGGCAGAAACCAGCCAACTTTCGGGTCTTTTCCCTGCATCCCAAAGATGCACGCAACCTCGGCGTTATCGGAGGCATACTCTATGATATGGGAGGGATTAGCCAGCTGAGCCATGACTTCCAGCTCTTTCTCCTCCAGAGTCTGGAACATCAAGAGGCAGCTTTCCTCTTTGGTCTGGATGGTTCAGACCGAATTCAGAACTTTTTCATCCTGCGTGATGGTCGCCTCACCGGTCTGCCCCGTTATGATATCCTGCCCGTTGTCGAACAATCTGCCATTGCACTGAGACAGAGGGGCGGTCGAGGGCATTTCCTATGTTCCCCTCCCAAAGAACCGCTGACACCCGATAGGCTGAAAGCTGGCCTCTGGGAGTGCTTCTTCACCATTCCACAGGAAACCACGCCCTCCGGGGCCTCATGGTTGAGCGTGCCTGCTCTCAACATGCTGGAAATGGCTCTGACACCATCTTCCTTCTCATTAGAGACCATCTCTGCCCTGACAGCCGTTGATCGGGAAATTACGACGTGGCTGCTGCCTTTCCTGGCACTCCATCTGGACAGAACCCAGTACAAGGAATTGCGTGGCCAACTGGACGCTCTGGCACCGTTCATTCTGTAAAGCGACGGGCCTTTTACAGGCCTTATTCCCTACAATAAAAAAGGCTCACCATTTAGATGGTGAGCCTTTTTTCATGCCGTTCAACCGGCCTGATGATGTTTTAACGCCCCAACTTACGTAGCTTCACACCGCTCATCAGGCGTTCCTCAATTTTCGCAAGGGACATGCCCTTCGTCTCTGGCACGTACAAGTAGGTCATGCCAATGAAGATGAAGTTCAGCACGGCCAGCAGCCAGAATGTGCCAGAAGCCCCAAAGACTTCCATCAGCGGCAAGAAACTGACACTCACGCCCATATTGGCCAACCAATTCGTCAATGTGGAAACGGACATGCCAAAGTTACGCCCCTGAATCGGCTGAATCTCCGCACATAGCACCCACATGAGCGGCCCGGCCGACATAGCGTGCCCTGCACAGAAGATCATCAACACGAACACAGCGATCATCTGGGAGGCCTGTTCAGCCATTCCCTCATGCAACAGGCCCGCCAGAACCCCCATAGCCAGAGCCATGACAGAGAACCCGACATAAAGGATAGGCTTACGGCCCCAACGATCCACCAGACCAATCGCCACGAATGTGGCCAGCATATTCACCAGCCCGATAATAGCCGTACACCACATCTGTGCATGTGAATCAAAATGCGCTGCCTGAAGAATCTTAGGCGCATAGAACATGACGATATTGATGCCCGCCAACTGCTGCATGGCCTGAAGGACAACCCCCAACAGCACAGAGCGGCGGAAATTGCCATTCCGCTTCAACAGGGACCAACCTTCCTGTTTGGTCTCCAGCTGCTGGCGAATAGCCTGAATCTCCTTGGCAGCTTCCAGCGGGTCATTACGCAGGTCCATAAGAATCCTACGCGCCTCCTTATGGCGTCCCTTCATGACCAGCCAATGCGGGCTATAGGGCAGAAACAACACCCCGATAAAGAACAACGCTGCCGGACACGCCGCAAAACCGAACATGCCACGCCAGCTGCCATGATAGGAGAAATAGGTATCCGCCAGAAAAGCCACGAAAATCCCAATCGTCAGCATCAGCTGATAAGTGGAGATCATAGCTCCACGGGATTCCTCACTGGCAATCTCGGAGAGATAAAGCGGAGCCGTAAAAGCGGACAGCCCCACGGCATAGCCCATCACCACACGAAACGAGATCATAGATGGGATAGACCAACTCAGTGAGCAACCAAGTGCCCCCACCACGAACACACCAGCCCCGCAGATGAGCGCACGTTTACGGCCAACCTTCTGGGCAAGTTTACTGGCACTGACAGAGCCCAGAGCCGCCCCGGCCATCATGGCACTAACAACCCATGAAAGGGCAATCGTGGATGGGTGGAACTCCCGTGAGAACAAATCCAGCGCACCGGAGACTACACCAATATCAATGCCGGACATCAATCCGCCCAGCGCAGCTACGACGCCAATGACCAAAATCTTAAATTTTGTAGGGTCGAAAAATGATGCGTCATCATCATTGCCCGTACCTGATGATACGGAACGGGAATCAACTTCATCTACCATGCGAAGGGCATACTCTCTCTTTAACGGACCAGCCCCACATGAAATCGGGCAGAAAAGACAAACCGTCCTCCCTGCCCGATAACAAATGAACAGAGCTGATCTTTAATCAACGACCAAGATCACGCAGCTTTACACCACTCATGAGACGTTCCTCAATGGTTTCTAAAGAAACATCCTTTGTTTCTGGAACAAAGAGATAGAGTAACACGACACCGATAGCGTTAAATCCAGCGAACAGCCAGAAAGTATTAGGACCGCCAACCAGCTCCAGCACACTAAGGAACGTTGTGCCAATCAGCAGGTTACTTAGCATGTTGGTACCCGTAGAAATGGAGATACCAAGGCTACGACCCGCAGCAGGCTGAATCTCCGAGCAGATCACCCACATAAGCGGCCCGGCAGACATAGCGAACCCACCCACAAAGATGATGATCATACCCAACGCCAGAAGTTGGAGCGACAGGTTTGTCGTACCGTACCAGAGCAGGAAGGCCAGAATAGCCATACTCGCTGCCATGCTAACATAGCCGGCATACAAAATCGGCTTACGTCCCCAGCGGTCGGAATAACCAACGGCGACGAACGTCATCAGCACATTCACGAGGCCAATCAGGGCTGTACACCACATCTGCGCTTCAAGACTGAAATGGGCCGTCTCCAGAATACGGGGGGCATAATACATGATGATGTTAATGCCAGCGAACTGCTGCATAATCTGAAGCAGCATACCAAGCCCGAGGGAACGACGGTAATTGCTGTTGGTCCGCAGCAATTTCCAGCCTTCCTCTTTGGTCTGCAACTGCTCGCCAATAGCCTGAAGCTCCTTATGTGCCTGATCCGGCTCATCACGCAGACGGGTCATCGTCTGGAGAGCTTCTTCCTTACGTCCCTTAATCATCAGCCAACGTGGGCTCTGCGGCAAGAAGAGGAAGATCACCAGAAACACGACCGCCGGCACAGCTTCCACCACCAGCATGGAACGCCACGCACCAGATGCAGCAAACCAGCCATTGGAGAAGAATGCCAGAAAAATGCCGATGGTCTTGAGCAACTGATACAGCGAAACCATGGCACCCCGCTGCTCTTTCCGCGCTACCTCGGACAGGTAAAGCGGGGTAGAGAAGTCAGAGAGACCCATGCCCATACCTACCAGCACACGGCAGATAATCATCATACCGATTGACTGCGACGCCGCACAGCCAATAGCACCAATAGAGAAAAAAGCCGCTGCTGTCGTCAGCGTGTATTTGCGTCCCAGACGCTGGGTAAGCTGACCACCTGTCAGAGCACCGATTGTCGCTCCGACAAGCATACCCCCGACAATCCATTCCAAAGCCACAGTGGAGGCATGATACTCCATACCAAATGGACGCAGCACACCAGAGATGACACCAATATCCATACCGCACATGAGCCCCGCCAGAGAGGCAATAATGCAGATGAAAAGCACTCTGCGTCTGGCAATGGGATCAACAGCAGGCTGTGGAGATTCAGCTGTCCTGTTCATAACATCGGACCTTTTTAGTGGAGGGAAGACTCCCCGAACGGAATCATCCATATCATAAAAAACAAATTACCCTATGAGCTACATCTTCTTGCCGAATCACAGTTATGAGAGGCAAGATAACATGCTGATTTTTAGTCATTTTTCTAAAGAATCAGACAAGCCCTTCCGGCCTAAAAAACAGCCCCGCCCCTAACTTTCCTTTACCGGCAACGCCGCAGCACAACGGGCACAAACTCCCTCAATCTCCACTGTTGCAGCTTCGGCACGGAATCCCTGTCCCCGAGCAGACTGCAACAGAACGGCTGCCACAACATCCTGCTCCAACTCCTGCACCTGACCACACCCACGACAAATGAGAAACTGGGCCCTATGAACTCCCCAAGCCTTATGGGATGTACAACAATCTTCACAATCAAGCCGATGGTGGCAGCCTACAAAGGCACTCAACCGTTCAATACGGTGGATCAACCCCTGCTCCAGCAGAAAATCCAGAGCCCGATAAACCGTCGGCGGTACGGCCCGTGGCTGATAGACACGCAATAAGGAGAGAATATCATAGGCACCCAGCGGCCTTGCTTCAGACAGAATCAGCCCCAGCACCAAACGGCGAACAGGCGTCAGCTTCTGCCCATGATGCTGGCACCAATGAGCAACCTCTTCCAGCCGGGTCGCCACATCTACACTAAACGCCACCCCCTCGGCCTCTTTAGCCGTGCCAGCCGTTCCGCTTCCTGCCTTCATACCGCCTCACCCGGCGGGAGCGCAGCCCAGCGACATGCGGCCAGCCCATTACGGGCAAGCTCCCGATGCAAAACCATCACCGGAGCCCGCAGCTCACCAATCATCGGGTCCGCAACAATATCCTGCGCCAAGGCCTCCACAACCGTGACAGAACGGTGCCGCCCCCCGCTGCAACCCACAGCAATGGTGACATATTTCTTCCCCTCTTGCGCAAAGCGAGGCAGCATAGTCTGCACCAGACCCAGCACATGATCGTAAAAAGGCTGGAAGAAGGGGTCCGCCTTCACATAATCTGCCACATCGGCATCCAACCCCGTATGGGGGCGTAGCCCCTCATCATAATGTGGGTTCCGTAGGAAACGGGCATCCAACACAATATCCGCCTCCCGAGGCAGACCAGCCGGATAGGCAAAAGACATCAACGCTACGGACAGCATAGTCCCCACCCCAGCACTGAAGCGGGCTTCAATCATCTGGCGCAGGTCAGGCAGGGGCAGATCGCTTGTATCAATCACGAAATCAGCAACGGCCCGCAATGGCTCCAGCAATCCAGCTTCCTGTTCCAACGCAGGACGAAGGCCACCTTCTCCAGCGAGAGGGTGCCGCCGCCTTGTTGCCGTGAAACGGCGCAGCAGGACATCATAATCCGCCGTAGCGAAAATTAGCTGCGTTACGCAATCCGGCTCCCGACGGGCCTTCATCAGAAAATCGACAATCCGATGAGCCTCGAAGCCACGGCTCCGCACATCCACCCCAATGGCCAGACGAGGACCAGACCGGGTAACGAGAGCCTCAAACAAATCAAGCGGGGGGTTGTCCACGACCTCATGATCAAGGTCTTCCAGCATACGAAGGATCGAAGCCTTCCCAGCACCAGAAAGCCCTGTCACCAGCACAATACTTCCTGAAGACCGATCCTGTGTCCTCGTGCCCATGCCCTGTTTCCCTGCACCACACTGGCGGAACTGCCACAATGTCGCCAGCATAACACAGTCTCTGATCTATAAGAAACAGACCTTCCACCCACCTCGCTCTATATAGAAGGGGTACCACCAACAGACATAAGGCGGGGAAGACGTATGACAAAACGGGCCCCACTGACACGGCCCTGCTTCGTCACCGGGTCTATTTCCTCCCGGTTCTCGGCATGAATGGTTCCATCAAAGGCTAAAATGATCTGTCGACTAATAGATAGCCCCAGACCGGAATGTTGGCCAAAATTCTCTCCAACAGGTCGTTCCGAATAGAAACGATCGAATATGGTATCCAACTTCGCAGGTGGAATGCCGGGGCCTTCATCTTCCACAGCAATCTCAACAGTCGGACCACCAGGACTAATGGTACCATCCTCCGCCAATCTGGGCGGACCTTTTGTGACACGAACAACAAGCCGCACAACGCCGCCCGGCGGCGAAAAAGACTGCGCATTACCAATCAGGTTATGCAAAACCTGAACAAGTCCATCCCGCTCAACCAGAACACGCAGTGCCTCTTCCCCTTCAGGTACGGAAAGCACTAGCCGAACAGAACTTGTTTTGCGTGTGGCTCGATTCACCTCCACAAACAGTTCAAGTAACTCCACGACATCCACGGCCACCCGTTTCCCCCGCTGAAGTTCCCCCTCAACACGGCTGGCAAAGGAAATATCGGTAATCAACCGCTCTAACCGCTGAACATCCCCTCCTAAAATACTCAACAACCTATCCCGTGCCTGAGCATCTGCAATCCGGGGCAAAGTATCCAAAGCGGAACGAATGGAGGAAAGCGGGTTTTTCAGCTCATGACTAACCTCCGCTGCAAAACGCTCCACATCATCCATTCTAGCCCACAAGGCCAAAGCACTTTCACGCAAGGCCCGGGCAAGTTCACCAATTTCATCACGTCGACTGAGCAAGGCATAAGGCAGTCCATCCACCCGCCCTTTTCCCGGTTCCCGCATCTCCCGCGACCGAGCAACAAGACGGCGCAGAGGCCGAGCCAACGTCAGGGCAAAATACCATGACAGTAATACTGCAGCCCCCATGCTCAACAGCAATACGATGACGATAAGCCAACGCACTTTTATGATGGCTCGGTCAATATCCGCATTATGCCGGGTGAGTTGAAGAACACCGACCGTCTCCCCCTGCACGATGACAGGCTCCACAACCGTCATAACCAGCTCGTGCTGAGCGGTCATCCGGATATAAGGTGGCAACTCCTCCTGTGCGCTGAGATGGACGTCCTCATCCGTATCCTGTCCGAAATTCTGGGATGTTGTGGAATTATCCAAAGGGACATCCCCCTCCCGGGTACTGAGGGGGATTAGAGATAGCACCCAATCGTAAATACGATCGGCTAAACTGACATTTGGCTGCCAGCGGGCTCCACTTATTGGATGTTCACCTTGGCTACTCTCCGCCAATACAGACCCGTTGGGCGCATAGAGCCTGACCTGCGCATTACGGCTGAAGCGGATCATGTCATCCAGAAAGAAATGCGCCTTGTCTTTATCCAGAGTGACCTCGCCACCATCCGCCCCGGTCCGCTGAGCCTGCTGAAGAACGGACGCATAAATGCGCGCCTGCTCTCGCAGAGCCTCCACACTGTCATTCAACAGGGTATTCCGCAAAGCATTGATGGAAAGCAGCATCCCCCCCATGAAGAGCAGAGGCAGGAAATTGACCAGCATCAGGCGACTTGTTAGCGGCGACATCCACTGCCGGAATCCCACGGTCCGAAAACAGAACCACATACGCCGCAAAGTGCCTGTCAGCTCCTCGCTACCAGCTACCATACCAAAGCCTCACAGGCACTTGAGGGCAGTGGCTTTACAGGACAGGCCATATGACCACCTCACTCCCGATACCGGTATCCGACTCCATAAAGAGTCTCAATATGGTTGAAACACTCATCCACCCGACGAAACTTCTTGCGGACCCGCTTAATGTGACTGTCGATCGTGCGATCATCCACATAAATGCTGTCCCCATAAGCAGCATCAATGAGCTGGTCACGAGACTTCACCAGCCCCGGACGTACTACAAGTGCCTTGACGAGTAGAAACTCGGTAACTGTCAACGCCACTTCTTGCCCGTTCCAAAGGCACTGATGCCGAGCCTCATCCAGAGCCAGCGCACCACGGACAAGAATGCTGCTGCTTGCGCCTGCTTCTCCCGTAATCTCTGCCTGACTAACCTCATGACGCCGCAGCAAAGCCCGAATCCGCTCTACTAGAAGACGGACGGAAAAGGGCTTGGTGATATAATCATCCGCCCCTAGACGTAGCCCCATGAGCTGATCCATCTCCTCATCCTTGGAGGTCAGGAAAATGACGGGCAGGCTGCTTGAGCGCATACGCAACCGCCGCAACAGCTCCATCCCATCCATACGGGGCATCTTAACATCCAGCACCGCCAAAGACGTCGAACGAGACAAAATGCCCTGCAAGGCACTTTCCCCATCCGTATAGACATGAACCGTAAATCCCTCAGCCTCTAGTGTCATCTGGACAGAAGTCAGGATATTCCGGTCATCATCCACCAGGGCAATAACCGGAACCTGCTGCGCTTTTGAACCATGTTTCTCTTCCGTGTGAGACGGAACCACGGGAGGGAAAGGGGCCTTCTTCATGCAAACTCCTGTGCCTTGACAACGTGACAAGAAATAAAAAATCTCAACACAAAGTTAAGATTATCTACAACAAATATTAACAGGAAGAATACTGCTAACATATGCCACTATTCTGACAACATTATACATTGATTTTTGGTAATTCCGCTAGCCCATTATGTAAAATGTGATTTTTTACGTTTAAATCTGGTATCGATGTCACATCTTCCTAACGCCCTCCTCCCCCTTGCTTTTGCGACATACAGCACTATCTCCTATAGGCAAAAGCGGGCCTCCCCTGCCACCACGACCACGAAAAACCCCGAGAGGATGTAGTGAGTCGCAGGCGCAAGGAACTGCCCATGAAGATGAGAACAGGGTCACGATATGACAGAGCAGAATTCGCATACCGAAACACCACAAACTGATGCCGCACAGCACACAGCCCAGCCACATGAGACGGCTCCTCAGGCTGAACATCACGAGAACCACACCGCTGGTGAGCAGGTCGAGGCAAGCGGTGCCGAAGAGCGTATCGCTGCCCTTGAAGAAAAACTGACCGAAATGGAAGACCGCTGGAAGCGGTCCGAAGCCGATAACCAGAATCTCCGGGCACGCCATAAGCGAGAAATCGAAGACACACGTCATTACGCTGTCCAGAAATTCGCCCATGATGTCGTTGAGGCTGCCGATAATCTCCGCCGTGGTCTGGCTGCCCTGCCGCCCTACAAGGAAGGCGAAGACGCCCTGATTACCGAGATGCGCAAGGGCTTTGAAGGAACGGAACGCTCCTTCCTCTCCATTCTGGAACGCCACGGCATCACCAGACTGGACCCAACGCATGAGCCGTTCGATGCCAATCTGCATCAGGCTATGCAGGAACAGGAGGTTGATCACCTTCCGCCGAATCACGTTGTTCAGGCATGGTCACCAACATGGATGCTGAAGGACCGTCTACTTAAGCCCGCTATGGTCGTTGTCTCCAGTGCCTCCTCCACAGGGCAGCCCCCTAAGAAAGACTAATCCTCTGGTACGATCCGCCCATAGCCTCATGCCGCATGAGATACTCATCATCCGTCATGGGGCTTTGGGGGACCTCTTTCAGGCGTTTGAGGCCTTCGCCTCTATTCGCCATGCTTTTCCCCACGCCCATATCACCCTTCTGACCGCCAGCCTCTATCGTGAACTGGCGTCATGCTGCCCGTGGTTTGATGCCATTGCCACGGATGACCGCCCCCCCATCACTGATCTACGTCACTGGCTCAGAATCCGCCGCCTCCTGCGGAGCATGGACATGGTGTTCGACCTGCAGAACTCTGGCAGGACAGCCCGCTATTTCCGCCTCATCCGCCCCGGCACCACATGGTCTGGCCAGAACCGGCGGGCCAGCCTGCCCCATCGCAACCCGCAGGCCCGCCAGATGCACACGCTCATGCGGCAGGCCGACCAGCTCCGGGCGGCCGGTGTACCTTTGCAGCCCCGCACTGTTCCGGATTTCCTGAAGGACCGAGGGCCACGGCTGCCCTCTCCTTATATCGTGCTGGTACCCGGTGCCGCCCCACATCGACCAGCCAAACGCTGGCCCGCCTCCCATTTTGCAACACTCGCCCAAGCGATTACGGCATGGGGCTATCAGCCTGTCATCATTGGCAGCATCACGGACCGCCCGCTAGCAAACATCATCCATGCGCAGGCCCCACAAACTCTGGACCTGACAGGCCAGACAGACCTACCCTCTCTGGCGGGGTTGCTCCATCGGGCCATATTCTGCATCGGCAACGATACTGGGCCACTCCATGTGGCCGCTACCATGGACTGCCCCACCCTGACGCTCTTCTCTGCCGAAAGTGACCCCGGACGCTGCGCTCCCCTTGGCATCACACCGGGGCAAAACCGAGTGCTGGACTGCCCCGACCTATCCACCCTCCCACCAGAACGTGTCATACGGCTTTTGGAAGACTGGGGACGCCCGCTTATGCAGGCCCGTATAGGACTCCACGACGGGAGCTGACAGAAGCAGCCTACCTGCTGTCCCATAAGGAAAACCGGACGAAACCGGCAAAAAAAATCGCTCTTTCCCATAAGGCTGCATATTAGGGCTTGCAGGACCGAGCCATAAAAGGCCATTTTTGCCCTCATCTTTATCTATGGCCCCTTCCCTGATGAGAAGGCGACCTCTTTCTGATCCATGACCAAGGAGTTCCTCCATGCCCGCCATTACCCTACCCGATGGAAGCATTCGCACCTTCGATGGGGCCGTGACCGGGACAACCATCGCCGAGGCCATCGGGCCGGGTCTGGTCCGTGCCGCCATGGCCATGGAAGTGGACGGAAAAGCCGTGGACCTCAACTTCACGATCAGTAAAGACAGTGCCGTCCGCTTCATCACCCGCAAGGATGACGATGCGCTGGAGATGATCCGCCACGATGCCGCTCATGTCATGGCCGAGGCCGTGCAGGAACTCTGGCCGGGAACGCAGGTTACCATCGGGCCGAGCATCAAGGATGGTTTCTATTACGACTTCTTCCGGGAGAAGCCCTTCACACCGGCTGACTTCGAAGCCATTGAAGCCAAGATGACCGAGATCATCACACGGGGCGATGCCTTCACCCGTGAGGTCTGGGACCGTGACGAAGCCATCGCCTTCTTTGAGAAACGTGGCGAAAAGTTCAAGGCCGAGCTGATCCGGGACCTGCCAGAGAGTGAGGATATCTCCATTTACCGTCAGGGGGAGTGGCTGGACCTCTGCCGTGGGCCGCATCTCCGCAGCACGGCGGATGTCGGCAATGCCTTCAAGCTAATGCGTGTGGCCGGGGCCTATTGGCGTGGTGACCACCGCAATCCCATGCTGACCCGCATCTACGGCACAGCATGGCGTGATAAAAAAGAGCTAAAAGCCTACCTCCTGCGGCTAGAAGAAGCCGAAAAGCGGGACCATCGCCGCATTGGCCGGGACATGGACCTCTTCCATATTCAGGAAGAAGCGGTCGGGCAGATTTTCTGGCACCAGAAGGGCTGGCGTCTCTACACGGCCGTGCAAGACTATATGCGCCGTGCCCAGAACCGAAACGACTATCAGGAGGTCCGCACCCCGCAACTGGTGGACCGGACCCTCTGGGAAGCCTCTGGCCACTGGGACAAGTACCGTGAACACATGTTTATCGCCACGGTGGAGGATGAGGACAAGACCCTCGCCCTCAAGCCGATGAACTGCCCCTGCCATGTGCAGATTTTCCGTCATGGCCTGCGTTCCTATCGTGAGCTACCGCTGCGTATGGCCGAGTTCGGAGCCTGCCATCGGTATGAGCCATCCGGCTCCCTACATGGCATCATGCGGGTGCGTGGCTTCACGCAGGATGACGCCCACATCTTCTGCACGGATGACCAGATCGCCGAGGAAACGGCCCGTTTCGTCACCATGCTGGGCGAGGTCTATAAAGATTTTGGCTTCGAGAGCTTCCGTGTGAAATTCTCCGACCGCCCCGAAACCCGTGCAGGCTCTGATGAGGTTTGGGACCGGGCGGAAGGTGCTCTCAAACGGGCCTGCGAAATGGTCGGCGTGGAATATGAGCTTAATCCCGGCGAAGGGGCCTTCTATGGTCCGAAGCTGGAATTTGTCCTGACAGATGCGATCGGGCGTGACTGGCAGTGCGGCACGCTTCAGGTGGATTACGTCCTGCCGGAACGGCTGGATGCCTCCTATATTGGGGAAGACAGTGCCCGCCACCGCCCCGTCATGCTGCACCGGGCCATTCTGGGCAGCTTCGAGCGGTTCCTCGGCATCCTGATCGAACAATATGCAGGCAAATTCCCGCTCTGGCTGGCTCCGACGCAGGTCGTGGTGGCCAGCATCGTCACCGATGCTGCCGACTATGCCCTTGAAGTCACCGAACAGCTTCGCAAGGCCGGTCTCCATGCCGAAGCCGACATCCGCAACGAGAAGATCAACGCCAAAGTGCGTGAGCATAGTCTGGCCCGTGTACCGGTCATGCTCGTGGTCGGTCGCCGTGAGGCGGAGGAAGGCACCGTGAGCGTCCGCCGCCTTGGGGAACAGGCTCAAAATGTCATGGCCACCGCCGAGATTATCCCGGCTCTGGCTAAGGAAGCCACACCGCCGGATATCCTACGGGCCATGTCCGGAGAAACCGCCTAATCTGCCTTCTTTCTGCCCCTTGCACCATACTGGTGCGGGGGGTATGAATCTAAACAGGTAGTTTGAGTCCCGTTGCTTCTATCATTGTGACGGGCCCGTAGTATCAACAGGAGATGACCATAGCTAGACCGCCGTTTCACGCCGCCCCGAACCGCGATGGGCCGCGTGTCAATGAAGAGATCCGGGTGCCGCAGGTACGTGTTATTGACGCCGAAGGCGAGATGATCGGCATCATGCCGACGCGTGAGGCCCTTTCCCGCGCTTTTTCCGAAGGGATGGACCTTCTGGAAATCAGCCCGACGGCGGAGCCTCCGGTTGCGAAGATCCTCGATTACGGCAAGTTCAAATACGAACAGCAGAAAAAGCGTAACGAAGCCCGTAAGAAGCAGAAAGTCATTGAAATCAAGGAAGTGAAGGTCCGCCCTGGTACGGGCGAACATGACTTCCAGACGAAAGCCAAGGCTGTACGCTCCTTTCTGGAAGAAGGCGACAAGGTTAAGGTTTCACTGCGCTTTAAAGGGCGTGAAGTGGCCCATCAGGACCTGGGTGCCAAGATGATGCATCGTATCCGTGAATCGGTGGATGACATTGCCAAAGCTGAACAGATGCCCCGGCTTGAGAATCGTCAAATGATTATGATTCTGGCCCCTAACAAGCAGCGGGACAGTAAGTGATTTTCTACGCTACCCTGTCCTGAAGACGGCGGAAAAACACGTAAAAACCCCCGGTCCTGTTCAACAGGCCGGGGGTTTTTATATCCGTACTTGTTGTCGCCCCCTTCATAAGAAAGGGGCATATGAAGCCTTATGGTCCTTTCAGGCCACATTCTCCACCAACGCATGAGAACGCCGCCGCCCTAAAAGGGTACAGAGCGTCGAAGTCGGCGCACTCTGGTTCAACGTATAGAAGTGGAAATGCTCCACCCCTTCCGCTGCCAGACGCTGACAGATGCGATCTGCCACCACGGCACTCAAACGAGACCGAATTGGGGGCAGATCATCCACCCCTTCAAACAAGGCTTTCAACTCATCCGGGACAGAGGCTCCACACATTTGTGCAAAACGCCATGCCTGTGAGGCCCGACCAATCGGCAGGATGCCCGGTATAATCGGTTTGGTAATCCCCGCTTTTACCGCCCGGTCCCGGAAACGCAGAAATTTTTCCGGGTCGAAAAAAAACTGCGTAATAGCCCGGTCCGCCCCAGCATCAAACTTCTCTTTCAGATGATCGATGTCAGTACTGGCTGACTCTGCTTCTGGATGAGTTTCGGGATAGGCTGCTACGGAAATCTCAAACGGAGCAATCTTCTTCAAGCCCGCCACGAGATCCGCCGCATAGTGATACCCTTCCGGGTGGGGAGTATAGCGCACAGCGGGGGCACCTTTCACAGCGGGCGGGTCGCCCCGTAAAGCCACGATATGCTTTACCCCAATATCCCAGTACTCTTTCGCCACATCATCCACTTCCCCACGAGAAGCATTCACACAAGTGAGGTGACCGGCCAGTGGCGTAGATGTCCGCTCCGACATATGCCGCAAGGTCTCAAGAGTACGGTCCCGGGAAGAACCGCCAGCCCCATAGGTGACGGACATGAAGCGGGGCTCATAGGCGGTAAGCCTCTGGGCAACACGCAGCAGGGCGGCGGCTTTTTCATCCGTCTTCGCCGGGAAAAATTCAAATGAGACCTCAGGCATGATGCCAGTTCCTTTTACATACGGTTCTATGTAACCCTTGATTGCTGATCCAACGGCAAGCGGCCCATCCAGAGCTTTACCGTCAATTCTCCATCGAGAGAGACAGGGGGGTCCACATCCAACCCTGCCGCCTCGAACCATTGTTTCATGCGTTCATCACTGAAGCCGAGATACATGTGGGCATCCCGTGTGCGGAGTTCCTCACGGTCATGCAGAGCGAAGTCCACCACCAACAGACGCCCGCCGGGGCTGAGAATCCGGGCCGATTCGGCAATCACAGCCGCCGGATGCTGCGCATAACGCAACGCCTGATGCAGGATGGTGAGATCAGCCGAACCGGCAGCCAGCGGCAGAGCATAGAAATTTCCCTGTCGCAGCTTGATCTCTTCTCCATCTGCCGTCCGATTCTCTTCCAGCTTGACCCGAGCCAGCCTCAACATGGAGGGACTACGATCAAACCCGATGGCACTTTCACACTGCGGTGCCAGAAGCTCGAGCATACGCCCGGTTCCGGTCCCGATATCCACAACACGCCCAAGCGGCCCCTCGCCCACCAGCTTCATGATGGCCGATTCGACTGATTGTTCCGACACATGCAGGGAGCGAATCGCATCCCATTCTGCGGCATGAACCTCAAACCAGTCCTCAGCCTCCCCCATACGAACATTCCGCACAGCCTGAAGGCGTTGCCGGTCCGCCCGGCCCATCTCGTCACCATCATCTTCGTGATAACGCCGCCAATGGTCCAACGCTGCAAAGATAGGTTCGAGGTCATTCTCATCCCCGAGGGCGAGAAAAACCCAACTTCCTTCCTTGCGACGTTCCACAAGCTCAGCCTCTGCCAGCACTTTTACATGCCGAGAGACCCGCGGCTGGCTTTGACCCAAAACCTGAGCCAGCTCACCAACTGACAACTCCATTTCACGCAATAAGCGCAAAATTCTCAAACGTGTCGGCTCTGCAAGAGCCTGAAAGATTATAAGAGCACGATCCATATGAGCTATATATAATGACTTCATTATATATGCAATATATGTTGACACGATTAAAAAGCCCTGCCACTTCTTGTCCCCGAAGAGCACTCAGCCCGTCTTTTCATCCCTTCATGTAAGGACAAGCTGGGGGCTTTACCCGGCCACCTCCCCGGAGGCGGCCCTGATCTTATTCGGTGGGGTACAGACTGCCCGCCCGTTTGCCTTTCTCCCTCGGCGGGACCCATCGCAGGGTGGTGGAAGGCAAATGGACCGGTACCCACCAAACGCCAGGAGGCATGTCATGACCGTACGCGTCGCAACATTGGGCTTTCCCCGTATCGGTGGTCGCCGCGAACTAAAGAAGGCTCTGGAAAGTTTCTGGGCCGGTAACAGCAGCGAGGCTGAACTGCTTCAGACTGCCGCCAGCCTCCGCAAGGAGAACTGGCTCCGCCAGAAGGAACAGGGAGCGGACATTATCCCCTCCAACGACTTCTCCCTCTATGACCATGTGCTGGATACCAGCGCACTAGTCGGTGCTGTGCCGGACATCTATGGCCACAAAGGCGGCAAGGTGGACCTGACCACTTACTTCGCTATGGCCCGTGGCCGTCAGGTTGCTGGTGGTGAAGTAGCCGAGGGTCATGCAGACTGTTCCTGCCATCACCATGAAGCCACCGATGTTCCCGCTGCGGAAATGACGAAATGGTTCGATACGAACTATCATTACCTCGTGCCGGAATTCAAAGAAGGCCAGAGCTTCAGCCTCTCCTCCACCAAGATCATTGATGAGTATAAGGAAGCCAAGGCTCAGGGCATCGAGACACGTCCTGTCCTGCTGGGTCCGGTGAGCTTCCTACTGCTGGGCAAGGCTCACGGCAAGGCCTTCAACAAGCTAGACCTGCTGCCTTCCCTGCTGTCCGTCTATACGGAAGTGCTGCGTGAGCTGCGTCAGGCTGGTGCTGAATGGATCCAGATTGATGAGCCGACTCTGGTGCTGGACCTTGATGATGCTGCCCGCAAGGCTTTCGCCTTTGCTTATCAGAGCCTCACAAGTGCTGTCCCGGACATCAAGCTGCTGCTGACAACCTATTTCGGCGAGCTGGGTGACAACCTGGATACAACTCTGGCCCTGCCTGTCCATGGTCTGCATGTTGATCTGGTCCGTGCCCCGCACCAGCTGGACAACATTGTCGCCAAGGCCCGCCCGGACCTGCTGCTGTCCCTCGGCGTGATTAATGGCCGGAACATCTGGAAGGCTGACCTTTCCAAGATTCTGAAGCACATCGCCCCGGTTGCCGCCAAGCGTGACATCATCGTGGCTCCGTCCTGCTCCCTGCTGCACACACCGATTGATCTGGAACGTGAAACGCAGCTGGATGCCGAGGTCAAGAACTGGCTGGCCTTCGCCGTGCAGAAGATTGCTGAACTCGCCACCATCGCCAAGGCCCTCAATGAAGGCCATGACAGCGTGAAGGCCGTTCTGGAAGCTTCCGATGCTGCTGCCGAGAGCCGCCGCACCTCCACACGCATCCATAATCAGGATGTGAAGAAACGTGCCGCCCAGAAGGACGCCAAGCTGACACAGCGTCAGTCCGCTTTCCCTGTCCGCCAGAAGGCGCAGGAAGAAGCCCTGAAGCTGCCGCTCTTCCCCACCACCACCATCGGCTCCTTCCCGCAGACGAAGGAAGTGCGTCAGGCCCGTGCCCGCCACGCCAAGAAGGAACTCTCCACGCAGGATTATGTGGCCTTCCTTCAGAAGGAAACGGAATCCGCCATCAAATGGCAGGAAGAGGTTGGTCTGGACGTGCTCGTGCATGGTGAGTTCGAGCGCAACGACATGGTGCAGTATTTTGGTGAGAAGCTTTCAGGCTTCGTCTTCACCAAACATGCCTGGGTGCAGTCCTACGGTTCCCGCTATGTCCGTCCGCCCATCATCTTTGGTGATGTCTCCCGTCCGGCAGCCATGACGCTTGACTGGTGGCAGTATGCTCAGTCCTGCTCCAAGAAGCCGGTCAAGGGGATGCTGACAGGCCCGGTCACAATCCTGAACTGGTCCTTCGTCCGTGACGATCAGCCACGTTCCGAGACCTGCCGTCAGATCGCCTTCGCCATCCGTGACGAAGTGCAGGACCTTGAAAAGGCCGGCTGCCCTGTCATCCAGATTGACGAAGCCGCCCTGCGTGAGGGTCTCCCCCTGCGCCGCAAGGACTGGCAGCATTATCTGGACTGGGCTGTAGAAAGCTTCCGTGTCACGGCCAGCGGCGTGCAGGACAAAACGCAGATCCACACCCATATGTGCTACTCTGAGTTCAACGACATCATCCAGGCCATCGCCGACATGGATGCTGACGTGATCTCCATCGAGACGGCACGTTCCAAGATGGAGCTGCTGGAAGCCTTCACCGACCACAAATACCCTGCCGAGATCGGCCCGGGCGTGTATGACATTCACTCCCCCCGTGTCCCGTCTGTCGAGGAAATGGTCGAGCTGCTGCGTGCGGCAGAAAAGAAGGTTCCCCGCCGCCAGCTCTGGGTGAACCCGGATTGCGGCCTGAAAACCCGCAACTGGAAAGAAGTCCGCCCGGCCGTCATCAACATGGTCAAGGCAGCTCAGGTCCTGCGTGGCTGAAAGCTGAAAGAGATGGAACCCGGCTTCGTTACCTAGCACGATCCATCCAATGAAGCCGGGTTCCGGGGGGCGATGTAAAACAGTCTCCCCCACATGAAAAGGGCTCCCTCACCGGGGAGCCTTTTTCTGTATCATCCCTAATCAGTCAATTTATTGAATCAATGAACTGCTGATGCTCCCACAGCAGGCACAACATGGCAGGCAAAGGACACGCCATCCTTGTCCTCCCGGCCAAAAGTGACCTCATCGCCCTTGGCCCACCAGCTATAATGGCCAGCCACATATTTGGCACCATCAGCCGCCACGACATTGGCAAAAACCACCACCCGGCCATCCACCGGCAGGACAGCCAAAGCCATAATGTCCGCTGTCAGGTAAGTCACGGTGAAACGCCCGACAGGCAAGGATGTCCGCAAGGACCGGACATCATCACCCGCCTTTTTATCATCAAGACTGCATGTGTACTCGACATCCTGCCGCCCTACGACCTCATCAGCCGGAAGAGGAATCAGAAGGTGATTGCCAGTTTTATGTGCTGAGGTAGCCTTCTTATGAAGGGATGCAGGCTGGGCCTGCGGTTGGCCCGTAGCACTGTCCCCCGCCTGTGCTTTTTCCCAGCCAGAACAGACCACCGCAAGCAGCAACCCGCACATGGCAACTTTCTTCAGCCGGTCAGATACCATCTGTCGCAACTCCCCTTAATTCAGCAAGACGTTTTGCAGCCCTGCGCTCTTCTCTCGGCGGCCGGGGCTGGCAGGCCATAAAATACAGCCCCGTCACAAAAGCCAGCTGCGAAAGCAGGCCCAGACGGTTCCAAAGCCATGTAGCTGGAGAGGAAGGGGCTATAAAAACAGATATGGCTTCGTAAATCAGAAAAGCCAGACAAATGAGCCGCAAGCTGCGCATCAGCGGGCGCAAAGGGTTAAGCGTGTTAGGCTTCACTAATGGACGAAACCGCTGAAACCCAATGAACAGCACGATACTGCACAAAAGCACCAGGACGGACTGCACACTCTCGCTGATGGAGGCCCCGTAGATCAGCAATGGCGCAAAAAGGCAGGCAACCTGTAGAACAACAGAACCAAGCTCGAAATTAATACCTATGCTCCAAGCCGATACGGGTTCAGGCATACGGTCTGCAACGGGCTGAAACAGCCTATCCAGAATGAAATCATCCAGTGCCTGAAGAAACCCCTCCTTCATTCTGTCTCCTTTTCTCTGGTATCATGCTCACTTGGCACGCTCTGCCCTGACACTGGGACTATAACAGAACACGCCCCCTTGACGATATGTCACCGGCACACTGAAAACAGACGACAGACACCTTCCTCTCCTGAAAGGAGGCGTAGCCCTCATGGCTTTACCCGCTTCACTGTTCCGTCCTGCCTTGCTCGCGGTCACTCTTCTGACCACCAGCCTCACAGCCCTGCCCGCTCTGGCTGAAACAGCTCCCCAGCCTGCCACGCCTAGCCCCGCTGCGCCCGCTCCAGCCGCCACGGCACCCGCCATGCTCAGCGCAACCGATGAGGAAGGCGTCACTCGGGCCACGCTGAAAAATGGTCTGCGTGTCATCATCGTCCAGAACCACCTGGCCCCAGTCGTGCAGACAATGATGAATTACGAGGTCGGGTCTGTTGATGCGCCCAAAGGGTTCCCTGGCACGGCTCATGCGCTTGAACATATGATGTTCAATGGCTCCAAAACCCTCAGCCGGGATCAGCTGGCCACGCTCAGCGCACGACTGGGCAACAACGACAATGCCGACACCACGGCGGACGTCACGCAATATTACTTCACAGCCCCTGCCAGCGATTTAGACATTCTGCTGCGTATTGAAGCGGGCCGGATGGAAGGTCTGACCCTCAGCAAGGATGAATGGGCCCATGAGCGTGGTGCCATCGAGCAGGAAGTCTCCCGGGACCTTTCCAGCCCGATCTACCGTTACCTATCACAGGTGCGGGGTCTGCTCTACAAGGACACACCTTACGAAGCCGATGCTCTGGGTAGCCGTCCCTCCTTCGATGCCACGACAGTCGATCAGCTCCGTCAGTTCTATGAAAGCTGGTACGCCCCCAATAATGCCGTGCTGGTTATCACCGGGGATGTGGACCCGACCGATACACTAAAGAAGGTTGAAGCAGCCTTCGGTGCCCTTCCGTCCCGCACCCTGCCAGCCCGCCCGGACGTCACGCCCAAGCCCGTCGCCCATCAGGACCTCTCCCTGCCAACGGACCTCCCGGCTGGACTAGTCACGCTGGCATGGCAGATGCCCGGGCAGCGTGACCCCCGCTATGCCGCTGCAACCCTTCTGGCCGATGTACTCGCCAGTCAGCGGGCTGACCTGTTCGCCCTTGTCCCACAGGGCAAAGCACTAGAAACCGGCTTCATGTACGCTCCAGAAGCACAGGGAGGCATTGCCACAGCCTATGCCGTATTCCCACAGGGCGGGAACCCATCCCCTGTTCGGGTAAAAATGGCCTCTATTCTAGAACATTACCGCTCATCCGGCCTTCCAGAGGACCTCATTGAAGCCGCCCGGCGGCGAGAAATTGCCGCGCTGGAGTTCAATGCCAATAGCATCAGCGGACAGGCCGAAAGCTGGTCGCAAGCTGTGGCCATCCAGCATCTGAACAACCCACGCGACATGATCCGGGCCTTCCAGAAGGTCACCAAAGCGGACATTGATGCTCTGGCACGGGAGTGGCTAGACCCCAACCACGCCATCAGTGCGACACTAACACCGAGCAATTCGGGCAAGCCGCTGGCTGATAAAGGCTTTGGCGGTGCAGAATCCTTCACCAACCCACCCAAAGATCATGTCACCCTGCCAGACTGGGCAGAGCAGGCCCTTGCCCGTCTGACCCTGCCTCCCGCCTCTCCCCAACCTTATGCGACAACCCTGCCGAACGGCCTACGGCTTATCGTTCAACCTGAGCATGTGAGCCATACCATCGAACTGTACGGCACCATCCGTCAGAACCCTGCGCTAGAGCAACCTTTAGGCAAGGAGGGCGTTGCCTCCCTGACAGACCGGCTCTTCCTCTATGGCAGTACGAAACATGACCGGCTGGCCCTGGCCCGTGCCCTTGATGATATTTCCGCCGAGGAAGAAGCCGGTAGCAGCTTTAGTCTCAGTACTCTGACAGAGTCCTTCAACACCGGCCTATCCCTTCTGGCAGAACATGAGCTGCACCCGGCCTTCCCCGCCAGTGCGTTCGCCATCACACGGGAACAGGAAGCCCGTAGCCAGAAAGGCACGCTCCAGTCTCCAGCCTATCATTATGGCCGAGCCATCAAGAAGGCTCTTGTCCCGGCGAAGGACCCAACTCTGCGTGAAGCAACGCCGGAGAGCATCCGTGCCCTTACACTCAACGATGTGAACACCTATTACCGGCTGACATATCGACCAGACCTGACGACTATCGTCATCATAGGTGACATCACACCGGAAGAAGCCACCCAGAAAATTACAGCCGCCTTCGGAGGCTGGCAGGCCAAAGGCCCTGCACCGCAAGTTGACCTTGCGCCAATCCCTCCCAGCCGGGCCAGCAAGGCCGTCATTGCAGACCCGGGACGCTCTCAGGATAAAGTGACCCTAACGGAAACGCTGGGGCTGACCGTCACCAATCCAGACCGTCACGCACTTGCGGTAGGCAATACCATTCTGGGGGATGGCTTCTCCTCCCTTCTGATGCAGGACCTCCGTGTCCGCACAGGCTATGTTTATGGGGTTGGCAGCAGCCTGAATTATAGCCGCACACGCAGCAGCTTCTCCATCACCTTCGGGGCAGACCCCGCCAAGGTACCCGCTGCACAGGCCCTTGCCATAAAGGACTTGAACCAGCTTAGAACGAAGCCTGTTTCTACCGAAACTCTGGACCTCGCCAAGGCCACCCTGCTCCGCAGCTTCCCGATGAGCCGGGCCAGCTTTGACTCCCTTGCTGAACTCTGGCTGTCCCTCATTGATCTGGACCTGCCGCTGGATAACCCAGACAGAGCCGCCAAAGCCGTCTATAACATGACAGCTACAGACGTGCAGAAAGCCTTTGCCCGGTGGGTCCGCCCAGCGGACATGGCCCGCATCATCATGGGGCCTGCACCTGCAAAATAAGCCTCAGTCCCTGCCATACCGACATGGCAGGGACTACCCTCTGAAACAAAAAGGGCACCCCAAAAAGGGTGCCCTTTTTCCTGCCCGCTATGAAACGGGAGCAACTGAATAACGGCTCTGTCAGAGCAGCTTTTCTTGCATCAGATAATCAACAGCCTGTGCAATGCGGTTCCCATACAGATGCTCCCGCATAGTCCGTTCCTGCGCCTTTTTGGCCATCTCGAAACGCAGGTCATCATCCCGAAGATAACGATTCACAATCTGCTCAAAGTCATCACGATTAGAGAAAATCGGAATCTCATCCGCACTGTAATACCGGCGTAGTTCGTGGGTTTCCTCATGGAAGACCTGGAACGCCCCAGCAGCGGCAGCTTCAAACGTGCGTGGCCCCGGTGTGGAGGGGGAAATCATGAAGCGTTTATTCTCAAAATGCAGGGACCGCCCCAGATTCAGCACAAGGCGTGAGCGGCTATACAGTTCGATAAGCTGCTGCTTTTCAATACGGGCATCGGAGAAGCCCACACCCATCTCACCCCAGCCCGGCCCGATGATACGGATATTAAGCTGCTGAAGCACCGGCATGAGGTTGCGAACAACTTCCTTACGGGAGCTGAAGGCCACACCGCAGAAAAGCACATCGATGGTCTTTTCCACCCGCTGGTCAATCGGCACATAATGCTGCTTTGGGCAGGCACCCAGCGGCAGATGGAACACCCGATCCCGCTGATAGAAATTATGTCCCCAACGATCGCACGAGAAGATCACATCAAAATCATTGGCGATCTGATAATGAGCATCCTGCTCATAAGGGTCTTCCGTTGCCCAGAAGGTCGTCACGGCACCGACCTTTTTTGCTGCCCGGGACACCTCACCAAAATAGGTACTCTCTGGCAGATAGGATCCCGAAGCAAAAACAAGAGCCGGACGCAATGTCTGAATGGCAGAGGCTGCTGCCGACACATGGACGGAAATCACATTCCCTTTGCCAAAGCAGCTTTCCAGCCCCTCCACGATGGTTGCGCGCACCTGAGCATTGGCATGGCTCTCATAACGGCCACCACTACAAAGTAGAACCTTCTGTTCTTTTCTGCTCACTTTGTTTTTTTTCCGATTATTCTTCACGGCGGTCTGCCCTTCACCTGCGCTCATCTCTCACTCACCCCACAACGCCTTGCCCCATGTCAGTTCAGGGAGGCATCCACAATCTGTTTCAATTTGCGTCTGAACTCCTCCAGATCGGTATCCCGCTTCACAGCCTCCAAAGCAGACTGGCGGATACTCTGCCAGAGTGTCTCATCGCCATACAGCCGCTCCACAGCTGCGGCAAAACCTGCCGGATCAGCCCCGGATGCGCTTAGCAGGCTTTTCCCATCCTGCCAGCCTACCTCCTCCCGGAGCAGGTCTGTCACGACCATAGGAAGCCCCCGAGCAGCGGCCTCATGGACCTTGAAAGGCAGCCCACCAGCAAAGCGTGTCGGTGCCACAAACACCCGATATCGGTCAAACAAGGTGTCCAGATCATCTACCGGCCCCAGAATCTCGACACGATCATGCTGCCCCAGCGGGGTCATATCCACCGCTGGGTGAACATAGCCAGCAATATGCAGGCACGCATCCTCCGGCAGAGCCTTGATGAGGGGCAAAACCTCCTCAACAAACCATTTCATACTATCATAATTAGGGGACTCTTCACTATGGAAAGCCCCTAGGAAAAGAATGTCCCGCCGCTCCCCATAAGGCCGAGGGGTCGGTCTAACCACCATGCCATGACCCAGAACCATCACATTAGGATAGCCTGCCTGACGAATCAGCTCGGCATCATGCTCGGTCACAGCCACAATCTGCTGGCAGTAATGGGCACAGCGTAACTCCTCTGCCAGCAATTTATCCTGCTCCGCTGCCCACTCCTCCGGTGTCAGCTCCGGAACCGGGCTGCCATCGGCCATCAGGCCCGTCACACGCTGCTGCAGAAGAGTTCTGGGAGCCGCCACGACCTCCGTATCCAGCACGGACCCGCAATGGGGCAAGAAACGGCTTGCCTCATTCAACAGCGGCAAGAGACGGGCCATATTATGAGTCCGCCCCACCCAGAGCAGATCATAATACCCGGCCCGTTCCTCCAGAAATGCCGGTAGAGTGGACACATCCTGATTAAAAATCAGCTCCACTTCATCCGGGAAGTCCCGATAAAGTAGAAAGGACGGTGTATGTTCCCGCATGACGGGAAAAACCGTCACATGATAGTCCAACGCCACGAGTGCCCGGACAATATCATTAGACCGCACATAACCAGACCCCAGACCCCGCAAAGGAATCCGGTCCTCAATCAGCAGGACACGCTGACGCTCCGGTCGGCGTCGCTCACGGCCCAACAGAGCATTGCGGATATGCTGGGGCTGCTGCTGCCGAAGGAACTCCTGATGCTGCTGTGCAAAGACTTTCCAATGCCGTTGGATAAGCCGATGGGAGCCACTCTGCCCGGAACTGCCGAACTCAAGATGTTCAACCATGGCTAGCGGCTCATAGACAATCCGTGCCCCGATCTTCTGGAGCCGGACGCACAGGTCTGTATCTTCGAAATAGGCCGGCCAATACCGGGTATCATACCCGCCCAGCCGCCGGAGCAGCCCGGTTCTGACCAGCAAGAAAGCCGCCGATCCGTAATCGACCTCCCGGCTAAAACTGGCTTCCGGAATGTTGGGGTCATCCTGCCGCCGGTAACCATACGTCGCTCCATCCCGCCAAATGATGGACCCGGCCTCCTGAAGATACAGATTGGTCCGTACCAATCTGGCAGCCACTGCACCGGTCGTCTCCAGACGATACAGACGTTTCAGAGCATGATGCAACGCATCGGGGTAAAGCCGTACATCATTATTGAGGTACAGAACGACCGGTGCCGTAACGTGGGCCAGTGCCTCATTACAGCCCAGCAAATAGCCGATATTGACCTTATGCCGAAGGATAATCGCTCCCTCGACAAGATGCTCCAGCCCAGATGTCTCATCACGAGAGCCTGAATCCACAAGGATAAGCTGGATGGCCCCGTCATAGCCTGCCCGCAGGGAAGCCAGAGCCTGAAGGGTCAGATCAATCTGGTCATGCACGACCATAATGACACTAACCTCCGCCATGCCACGCACGCGGAAATCCAGCTTCCGACGTGCAAGAGCTGGAAGATACAAAGCTGCATCATCCCGGAAAAGCTGGCGTGTCTGCTCTTCATCAGGCGATGGCTCTTCGTAATCCACCGGCACGGCCTGACCGTTCTTTTCCGCTACCAGACGGGTAAAGGGACTATCGTACACTCCCCCCTCGCAATCCGACCAGACAAGCGGATGTCTTTTATAAAGGGACAGATCAACTCCCTCTGCGGGAGACCGGCCCTCATGCGCACCAAACAGAACGAAATGCTCATACCCATTCCGCAGACCCTGTGCCCCTACGGATGGGAGAATATCCGGCGATGTCCGGCGGTAATAAGCCTCATCAAACCAAGCAGACGGGTTGAAGGCCTCTGGTGTCGGGTTGGTCAAATAATGATGCAATGCGTTACCATACTCGCCTGCTTCAATAGCCTCCTGCACCTGCGGGTATGTTTCCAGATACCACGGAGCGTCAAAATACCAAGATATTGGTGCAGCATCCACAATATAGGAAGGCAGAGCCAACCAAGAGGCCAACAGCCCCTCGGGGCCGAACCATTCCTCATAACGCTCTGCCATCTTCTGGAGCAAGGTGACATCAACAAAAGGCCCAGCCTGGAAACCATGCGTCTCGCCATAAGCAAGATAATGGTCATATCCATTGCAAAAGCCACGTTCTGCTAAATACCGATCCGTCAGCTCCATATACCGGCGACGATAGGCCACCTCATCAAACAGCCAATGCGGCGACAGACGGCGATACCCTTCCGCGCAATAATGCTCAAAACCAGACTTCCAGCGTTTTTCCAATAAGCCACGCCGGACCTCCGGATAGGCCTGCCTGTACCAGATTTCATCGAAATACCGGTTGGGCGAATGCCCCCTATGACAGCCTATTTCTTCGTAAAAACGCTGCGGATCATCATAACCATGCTGAAACATCAGCTCCTGCGCATCGGGATAGCGCAGTAAGTACCATTGCGATTGAAACTCCAGCCACCGGGGGGAGTTATCCCCCGATGAACCGGTTTTCATCTCCGTCATGACAGAACTCATTGCCGGGATTGACGATGAGACAGGTCCAGCACTAGCCGCCGGATACGCTCCTGCTGCCCGTCTGTTGGCATTTCACGATACAGTGCCAAACAGCGACCGCCTTCCATCTCCATGCAGACATCCGTCACAACCGTGCCGAACAACTCACCGACAATATTCACCAGCACCAGATGCCAGACACCGGTCATTGGGCGAACCCGCCCCTTCCACGGTCTCAGCATCCCTTCAAAGCCGGAGCAGAGCGGCGCATCACTGTGGGCTGTCCGCACATCATCCCGTGCAAAGCGAGACATCGCAAACAAAATGATCTCGTCTGTTTCCGCCCCGACCATAGCCGCATAAACCGTACCGGAACGGCTCTGCCCCGCCATGAAGCTCCAGCCCCGCAAGGCAATACCACCTACGTCCTCCGATGGAGCACCTTGGGTCTTTTTATCCTCAGCAACCAACAGTTCCAGACGGTCGAAGAAATAGAACTGAGTGCCATGTTCCTGTGCGAACAAGCGTCCCCGTGGGAAACGGGTCAACGGCACCCCACGCAGCACATTGTCATTATTCACAACTCGGTAGAAGTCGCTCAGGATTGTATCATTGCTCGGCTTGAATGCCCGAATGCTCCTGACCTTACTTCCCTCGACCTCCAGACCATAAGAAAGAAGCTGGAAGGCACCACGGCCATTGATGGAGTTCACGATACCAATCCGGTACCAACCCTCACACCACTTACCCCGCAGCGCAGCCTTGACAGAGAAGCCCGAGCGGCGTGGCACGTCAGCACCAAACAGCTCGCAAATATCCCCTCGGCTCTCCCGCTCACTCTTCAGGAAGATCAACGGGCTCTGCTCATCCTCACTAATCAGCACAACATGTAACTGTCCTGCCGTCGTGATGCTGGGAAGGAACAACCAGCCACGGAGATGGAACTCATCAGCCGGTTTGAATGTCTTCTCGGCCCCTTCGACAAGAACATGATGGCAGATATCATCCAGGTAGCAATTCGCTCCCTGAATCGCGAACCAATCATTGATGTGTGACGGCAGGCTAATGGCCAGGTCACGCACCAGCGGCGGATCAAAAATATGCCGGGGCGGAGCCTGATTCTTCCAAGACGCTATAGGCAGAATACCAAGCTGGCCGGCATCCAACATAAGGTCGGCTACACCAAGCAGACGCTTCGGTGCTAGCCCCTGATAGAGCTTAAGCAGCCCCGCAGCATATTCGCCTTCATGTGTCCAGAGATCAGGCGTAATAGCTTTCATCATCCTCTGACGAATATCTTCAGAAGAGCGCAAAAGCTCCAACCGCTCCAGCACGACATCCGGCCGCCCAACCGGCACCTTGAAGCCGTTTACGCTGTCCGTCACCCGGTCATCCAAGGCACCAATCGCCGTAACGATGGGCACAAGCCCGTACTGCCATGCCTCGGACAGGGAGATGCAGTAAGTCTCAGGCCATATGGACAGGAACAATGCCACATCGGCATGTTTCATGACATCCGTATTGCCAACATCATACCGCCCGTGAACCGTTACATTCGAACGACTCATTCTTTCCAGAACCGGCTGATAGTCTGGATGGACATAACCGAGAATATGGAAATGGAAATGATCCGGATGAGCGGCCTCAATCAGGGAAAGAATGGTGTCTGCACCCTTAGTCCGGACGAAATTGCCAACAATCGCCACACCCAGCGGACGTTCCTTGAGAGGCTCATACGTATTGGGGATGACCGGCACGGTGACATCAGGGCTGGGAATCCCATTAACCAGACTGATCTTCTTATCCAGCACAGGATAAATCTGGTGCATGAAATCCCGGGAATGGGTTGTACCAAACATGATGGCATCAACATGATGCAGCATCCGGTCGATGAAAGCACGGCGTGTCTGCTCCCCGCCATACTCAACCCCTTCGGCCTGCTTCAGCATGATATCCATGGCCAGAACAGATTTGAACTGATCTTCCACATGCCGCATTTCCTGGTTCAGCAGGTTATAGCGGGACGATACCAACCAGAAATCATGTGCCGAAAACAGGACACCCACCCCGCTCGCCTTAGCGATAAGCGGTAGCGACAGAGCATGATGCCCAAGATGCTGGAAGTGGACAATGTCGATATTGTACTGACCCAGCACGCTAGAAAATACTGTTTCTTCCTGCGCATCGCAAACAACATCATCCCAGCTACGTTCTGCAACGTCGAAACGCTCCAGCTCATGCCCATTGGCAGAGAGAAGGCGACAGCTTGTCCCCCGCCGCAGCCAGAAGAAAAATTCAACATCGCGACCAAGGAAGGAACATAGTTCCCGCTGATAAACTTCAACTCCACCCCAGACCTGCTCATGAATGGTGGAATGAGTGCACATCAGCACCCGCAGACGGTCACGCCGTGGGGTTGGCACCACATTAGCCGGAGCATGACGCTTAAACTCTGCCTGTGTGATTTTACGAATGACTTGCAAACGATGGGCATAAAGATGCCGCCCGATGACTGACTTCTGCGCTGCACGGGCAGAATCCTGCCGCAACTTGTGGTCATTCAGCAGGCGAGCAATATGCTCCACCACCTCGTCATCGTCATAAGCCAGATGAACGCCATCCACACTTTTGAAGTGTTCGACATCCATACCCGGGGCCACTTCCACAACCTGTGCAGTTCCCGCCAAACCAAGCTCAAAATAGCGTGGGCCTGGTGCTGTTGCCTGGCTAACATCGCCGTGGCTGGCATAGTCCCGGAACATCGTCAGCGTCACAGCACTGACATTGGCAAAATCAATAAAGGCCTCATGGCTGACAGGCCTCTGAAGGGCCAATGCCGCAATATCATCTGGCAGAGGCGGTAGGTACTCATTCCCCGGGCAAACAAGTTTCAGCCGCACATCAGGGAAACTGGCCAGCACACGCCTCAGGGTACGCACCCGATTGGGCCACATCGTACCCGCAAAGAACAGGTCATATTCACAATCCGCAGCATTCAGCACAGGCCGTTCATGCAGACTCGGGCTTGCAGCCAGCGGCAGGTAATGTCCCTTACCCTGATAAACCGGTACGGAAGCGGGATCGTTAGTGAAAATATAGTCAAACAGCGGGGCCAGTTGAGCGTTGATCTCCTGCATGAAGGGGTCTTCAAACGTCCAGAGAATCACGGTCTTGAAAGCAGGCCGCACACGGCGAATCAGGGCCTGATTAATACGCTGTCCATCGATACAGAGCAGGGTATCGTGCTGGCCCGATGCTGCAGCACTAGCCAAGCTCATATTATCAGCGACAAGGATGTTCTCTTTCCCGAACAGCTCCTCCGCGGCACGCTGTATTGCCAATGTCAGGTAGGCATTAGGGTTATGGGTATAATTTGTGTTGTAGATGATCGCCATTGATAGCCCTAAATCTTTTAGAAAGAACCCATCTTGCAGCCGACTGCGCAGACAGGCCATGATAACAACTTACTTACAAAAAACGAACCCATCCAGAACGCAACCATAACAAAATGTTAAAGCCACCCCTATAAAACGCTAAAAGGGCGACCAATCGGCCGCCCTTTTATCACCCTAAACCAGTGAAAAAATATTAAATTTTTCCCACGGTCCAGGCTGCATACCTCAATCCTCGGATGTACGACGGCGAATAGCCGCACCAAGAATGTCACCGAGGGAAGCACCAGAGTCGGAAGAACCGTACTCGCTGATAGCCTGCTTGTCTTCTTCGACCTCACGGCCACGAATCGTCAGGGACAGCTTGCGGGAAGAACGATCCAGACCAACAACCTTGGCATCAACCTTCTCGCCAACAGCGAAGCGTTCCGGACGCTGTTCGCTCTTATCACGAGCCAGCTCGCCACGGCGGATGAAGCCTGTCAGGACGTCATCAACCTTGACCTCAATCCCGTTGCTCTGAACAGCCGTCACAACGCAGGTGACAACATCACCCTTGTTGATGCGATCCAGAACATCGGCTGCCGGGTCTTCCTGAAGCTGCTTGATGCCCAGAGAGATACGCTCTTTCTCGGCGTCCACATCGAGAACCTTAGCCTGAACGACCTGGCCCTTCTCGTAACGCTTCATGACCTCTTCGCCAGCCTCATCCCAAGACAGGTCAGACATGTGAACCATGCCGTCGATGTCAGCGGACAGACCGATGAACAGACCGAACTCGGTGATGTTACGGATTTCACCTTCGATGACAGAGCCAACCTTGTGCTCTTCAGCGAACTGCTCCCACGGGTTACGCTGAACCTGCTTCAGGCCCAGGGAGATGCGACGCTTTGCGCTGTCCACATCCAGAACCATGACTTCAACTTCCTGAGAAGTAGCCACGATCTTGCCCGGATGGACGTTCTTCTTCGTCCAGGACATTTCGGAAACGTGGACCAGACCTTCAACGCCCGGCTCCAGCTCAACGAATGCACCGTAATCCGTGATGTTGGTCACGCGACCCGTGAAGCGGGCATTGACCGGATACTTAACGGCCACGTTCTCCCACGGATCAGCCTCAAGCTGCTTCATACCCAGAGAGATACGCTGTGTATCAGAGTTGAAGCGGATCACCTGCACGCGGACAGGCTGGCCGATCTGAAGGGCTTCAGACGGATGGTTGATGCGCTTCCAAGCGATGTCGGTGACATGCAGCAGGCCATCAACGCCGCCGAGGTCAACGAACGCACCGTAATCGGTGATGTTCTTGACGACGCCGTCGAGGATCATGCCTTCCTTCAGACCCTGAATCAGCTCGGAACGCTGCTCAGCACGGGTCTCTTCCAGAACGGCACGACGGGACACAACGATGTTGCCACGGGCACGGTCCATCTTCAGAATCTGGAACGGCTGCGGCTGGCCCATCAGCGGCCCGACATCACGCACGGGGCGGATATCAACCTGGCTGCCCGGCAGGAAGGCCATAGCACCACCCAGATCAACCGTGAAGCCACCCTTCACACGACCATAGATCGTGCCGTTGACACGCTGGTTATGAGCAAAGGCACTCTCCAGAGCGGTCCATGCCTCTTCACGACGAGCCTTCTCACGAGACAGCACGATGGAACCATCACGGTCCTCGTAACGCTCGATGAACAGCTCGAACACATCACCCGGCTTCACATCCGGTGTTGTGCCCACAGGGCCGAACTCACGCAGAGCCACGCGGCCCTCGCTCTTCAGGCCGACATCGACAATAGCGTGGTCGTCTGTCAGGCGGATGACACGACCGCGGACAACGGTACCGTCAAACGCACTGTCGCTGCCCAGTGTTTCATCCAGCAGGGCAGCAAAATCTTCTTTACCGTGTTCCGGTGTATTCTGAGTGGCAGAAGCCATGTATTTCCAGCATTCCAGAGTGCCGCAGCCTATGCCCGGCACCCAGCCATGCGCCGCATTTTCAGCCCACAAACCTTAGGGTGGACCAATAAAAAACGACGTCTCCTCCCAGCCCCACAACCCGGAGTGGAAGTCATCATAAATCGTACATCCCCCGCCCTACGGCAGAGGATTCATGATGCCGTGGGCTGTACGGCATCACGCTTCCCTCACCAACACGCATAAAGGGGGAGCTGTCAACAGCGAAGATATGAAAATCAGCGGCGGATGATGCCCTTCTCCTGTAGAATCTGGCAAACATGCTCCAGCACTCCAGCGGCATCGAGACCATCCGTAACAACCTGTACGGCGTCCTCAGCGGGACGCAAAGGGGCGGCGGCGCGGGACGCATCCTGCTCATCCCGTGCATTGATGGCGGCTATTTCTTCGGCCAGTCTTGCCGGGTCAGTGCATGGCTGCCCATGACGCTGCTCATACCGCCGTTGCGCCCGAACCTCTGGTGAGGCCGTGATAAAAAACTTGGCGGAGGCATCCGGGAACACAACCGTACCAATATCACGCCCATCAACCACAGCCCCACGGGCACGCCCGAAATGACGCTGCCGCTCCAGCAGAGCCGCCCGCACCTCCGGATGACGAGCCACGATGGACGCAGCCTGATCTACCTCCGGCTCCCGCAAGTCGGCCCGACGCATATCCTCTGGCACCAGCTGACGGGCCTGCTCGGGCCCATCATGGGCGGGGTCACCGCCCTGATCCAGCACCCGGCGGGCAACAGCCCGATAGAGAAGCCCTGTATCCAGATAGGGAAGCTCCAGCACATCCGCTAACTGACGGGCCAAGGTCCCTTTACCCGCCGCAGCGGGGCCATCAATGGCGATGACCGGATATTTTGCGCCCCGCTTACTCATGCTTTCAGCCCCGCTCCGAGCGTGTTCATCAGAGACACAAAACCAGGGAAACTGGTCTCAATGAAGGCCGTGTCATCAATATGGACAGGCTTTTCAGCGGCAAGCCCCAGCACCGTGGCACTCATGGCCAAACGATGATCCATATGGGTTTGAACCTTCCCACCACCGGGCAGGCTCTTCTGACCTTCAATAATCAGATCATCCCCTTCGACATGCACCTTGGCACCATTGGCCTCCAGCAGGGCCACGGTGGCAGCCAGACGGTCACTCTCCTTCACCCGCAGTTCAGCAAGACCACGCAGACGGGATGTGCCTTCCGCAAAGGCACAGGCCACGGCCAGAACCGGATATTCGTCAATCATGGAGGGCACCCGCACCGCAGGCACATCCACAGCCTTCAAACGCCCCGCACGGACATGCAGGTCCCCGATGACTTCACCACCTTCGGTCCGCTCATCACGAAGCTCGAGGGAGGCCCCCATTTCTTTCAATGTCTTGAAAAGTCCCGTCCGCAATGGATTCTGCCCCACAGCTTCCACGACAATCTCCGATCCCGGTACGAGCAGAGCCGCCACAACCGGAAAAGCCGCAGATGACGGGTCACCAGGTACAAGCACATCCTGCGCCACCAGACGAGCCGGACCTTTCAGCGTGATGCGTCGCCCAGCCTCGGGCAGTTCTTCAACTGTCACCTCTGTCCCGAAATGGCGCAGCATGTTTTCAGTGTGATCACGGGTCGGAGCGGGTTCTTCCACTACCGTCTCACCTTCGCAATTCAGGCCAGCCAGAAGAATGGCAGACTTCACCTGCGCTGACGCCACCGGCAAACGGTAATACAGCGGCTTGCCCTTGCCTGTGCCTTCCACAGCCATCGGTAGTTTATTCCCTGCACGGGTAACGAATCGTGCGCCCGTCTCGCTCAGCGGGACGCTGACCCGCCCCATCGGACGACCACGCAGAGAGGCATCACCCGTCATGATGCTCATGAAAGGATGAGTCGCCAGAACACCACTCAGCAGCCGGGCAGCCGTACCTGAATTGCCCATATCCAGCACATCGGCAGGCTCTTTCAGCCCGTTCACGCCGCAGCCATCAACAATCCAGCGACCATCTTGCTGCACGACCTTCGCCCCAAGGGCACGCATGGCCTCCGCCGTACGCAGCACATCTTCGCCTTCCAGCAGGCCGGAAATATGGGTCCGTCCCTCAGCAAGGGCGGCAAACATCAACGCACGATGGCTGATGGATTTATCACCGGGAACACGGACCCGCCCTGCCAGCCCAGCCGGGGCGGAGGAGACGGTCAAAGGACGCTGTGCTGTCATAATCCTGCTTCACATCATCAAGGGTGAAATCATACAATGGGACCAGACTACTCCATTCATCTGGAAAAGTCTGTCCCCTTCATGCCGCAATTCTGCCAACAGGAACGAGCCACGAAGACAGGCTTCACCCCTTCTGCCGCCGCACAGAGAAATATTTGACAGCGGGGCATTTCAGTGGCATGGCCCAGACACTTCTATTCTGTGGCAATATGGGCTCCAACATTATGGCAAAACCAGAACTCGGTCTGAAACGGACATGCGTTGACTGTAATGCACGCTTCTATGATCTCAACCGCGTACCGGCTGTCTGCCCAAAATGTGGGACAACCCAGCCAACCAATCTGTCCCGTCTGAAGAAAGAAGACGAGCTGGCCGACGAGAAGGACAAGAACCTTTCTCAGGAAGAGCATGAGGATGATATGGACATCGATACCGGTGATGACGACGATGTCATCTCCGATGACGATGATCTGGATGATGACGATGATATCAGTCAGGACATCGAAGTCTCTACCGACAAAGATGACCGGGACGATTCATAAGGGCCATCCCCCTTTGTGTGGAGTGACCTGCTTCTGGCAGGGTCCCTCCCTTCGCAGGAGCCGCATCCTCACCCGGATGCGGCTTTTCTGTATGGCTGGCCTTTTACTGGCCAGCACAGCAGCGCAGGCCCGTAGCGGACAGACCAACCCGCACGACCTCACGCCCCGCCCTTCCACGCCAACGGCACTCGCTCATGAGCTGGAGCAACGGGACAGTGCCACAGCCACATTACAGCAGCATTGCCCCCTCCCCATCACAGCCCGCCTACTCGACAGGCACGCCTCTGCTCCCTTGCAACAAGATGCCCTGCGAGCCTTACAGGCCCTTCCTACGGAACAATTGGAAATCCGACACGTTCAACTACTCTGCGGCAAAGAGGTCTGGTCAGAAGCGTGGAATCTGTACCTGCCTGACCGTCTGACATCAGACGCTCGCCATAGACTGGCCAGCGGGCACATACCGTTTGGCAAAGCCATTGGGGAAAGAAATTTCATCCGCCAGCGGCTGAATAGCCGTATCACCGGTCTGCCCCTCGGCATCGAGCTAGAAAACCGGGCCATTCTCCGCCGTAGGACGGATAAACAGGGTTTTTCCTATCTCATCGAGCGTTATACCACTGCCGCTTTTGAGGTCAGGAAGATGCAGGCGACCAATTCAGATGCTGGCCACCATCAGGAGCCAGCATCTGGCCCGTAACGGAAGGCAACATCAGGAACATGCGGGCAATGGCAGCGATTTCATCCGGGTCAGCCCCACGCTGAAGCGGTGTTTTCCGACACATACTCTCGAAATGTTCCAGCGACTGCCCCGCCGCAGGCAGCACCGGCCCCGGCCCGATGGCATTGACCCTGATGCGTGGTGCCAGCCCCAACGCCATGCTGCGGGTCAGGCTCCATAAAGCGGAACGGGAGACGGTATAGCTGACGAAATGCGGTGTCAGATTCCAAACACGCTGATCCAGCATATTGATAATCAGCCCCTCGGCACCTTCCGGCAACGATTCGGCCATAGCCTGAGAGAGGACAAACGGGGCCCGGAGATTCGGCTCCATATGCGCATCCCAGCTCTGACGGGTAACACCACCTAGCTCGTCCCGCTCAAAAACGGAGGCATTGTTGATGAGAATACCAACCGGCCCGAGCCGTGCCTCAACCTCAGCCAACATAGGCAGCAGGGCCGATTCCTCGGTCAAATCAGCCCGTACGATACAACCTCGGCCATTAATTTGCTTCAACAGGGCTTCGGCTTCATCACGGCTACGGCGGCAATGAATGGCTACAGCGAACCCTTCATGAGCCAGCATCTCCACCATCGCACGACCAAGACGACGTGCCCCGCCTGTCACCAACGCAACGCGGGGCATATGAGGTGACAGGCCAAACATGCCTACAAAACCTTTCGGGAAGACAGGGCCGCCGCCAATGTGCCTTCGTCCAGCACATCCAGCGCACCACCCATAGGGACACCATGCCCCAGACGGCTCACGGCTACCTCATAGGGAGCCAGCTTTTCCTGTAGCCAATGGGCCGTAGTCGCACCTTCTACCGTAGCACCAAGGGCGAGAATGACTTCCTCCACCCCACCGGCCTGAACACGCTCCATCAGACCCGTCAGATTGAGATCATCGGGGCCACAGCCTGAAAGGGCGGATAAGACACCACCCAGCACCTGATACCGCCCCCGATGCATCCCGGCCCGCTCCAACGCCCAGAGATCACCCACACTTTCCACCACACAAATGACGGATGAATCACGCTGCGGGTCGGCGCAGAGGGAACAGGGCGTGCAACTATCCAGATTCCCACATTGCGGGCAGGTATGAATCGCCCTTGCCGCCTCCTGCATGGCACTAATCAGAGGCTGAAGACGTGTTTCTGGGGCCTGGAGCAAAGCCAGAGCCGCCCGGCGGGCCGAACGAGGGCCAAGACCAGGCAGACGGGCCAGACGGGACATCAGGGCTTCAATCTCAGGACTTATGCGCACGTCAGACCCCTATCTCTTGTCCGCTTCAGAAAGGCAGGTCCATGCCCGGCGGCAGCTGAAGGCCACCAGTGACCTTCTTCATTTCTTCCTTGCTGATCGCCTCCGTCTTTTTGCGAGCATCCGCAAAGGCAGCCACAATCAGATCTTGAAGGGTTTCCATATCCTCCGGGTCGGCCAGCTTAGGGTCGATAGTGATGCCGGTCAGCACTCCCTTGCCTGTCAGTGTCAGCCGCACAAGCCCGTTACCCGCTTCGCCATCAACCTTCATGGATTCCAACGCAGCCTGAGCTTCTTTCATGCGGGCCTGCATCTGTGTGGCCTGCTTCATCATCCCGGCAAGATTCTTCATTACGTCACTCCTTGATTACAGGGCTGAACCGGGAGCATGGCCAGCCTCTGAGGGTCAATAAAAATCATCCTCGTCAGGATAGTCAGCATCCGGCGGGGCAAACTCAAAATAGGACGGGACATCCTCTCCCAACGGCACGACAGTTTCCGGCGGGAGACCATAATCATCCAGATTATGATCCCGTACTTCACCAATCTGCGCCTGCGGGAAATGCCGCATGATGGCCTGAACAAGAGGATGCTGCTTTGCCTTATCCTTGTGTAAGGCAACAACCTCCGCCCCCTGCTCATCCAGCGTTGGCTCCCCCGGCTCATCGGACAAGATAACCTGCCAATAACCGGGATACAGTTCATCCAGCAGAGCCGTAAGCCCCCGGAAGGTCTGCCGTTTCTGCTCCTCATCCTCCCCGGCAATCCGCAGCACAAGCCGAGGGGGAGCAAACTCTACGAGATGTCCCAGATGACGCAAAGTTCCGTGCAAACGGGCCGCTTTCTGCTGCCGTACAAGGGCAACCAGTTCCCGCCAGCTACGAGGCATGGGCGGAATCGCCTCACTTTGCCCATCAGCCTGCTGGGGAACAGGTGCGCCATTCTCCGTGGCCAGACGAAGGGGGCTAGGTGCCGGAGGTGCTTCCTGAACCGGTTCCTGCTGCACCTTGAGAGCCGTGCTGCCCTGCCTGACCGGCCCGCCTCCCTGTAAGAGGGCTGACGGTCCGCCCCCCGTAGCGGGCGCAGCAGAAGGAGCCGATACGGTCTGGGACGACACAGATGCCGTCCTTTCAGCTCTCCCCGATACGGACATCTGCGCTTGTGAGGGCGGCCCTCCAAGGGCTGGGCTGCCCCCTGTGGGAAGGGTATTCTCGCCGGATGGGGCCTCCTGTAGCTGGCGAATCAGCTTGTCCGGTGTCGGCAACATGCTGGCATGGCAGAGACGAATCAACACCATTTCGGCAGCCTGACGCCGGTCCGGGGCCATTTCCACCTCGGCCAGCCCTTTCAGAAGAAGCTGCCACGCCCGGCCCAGAACCGTAACACCCACATGGTCCACAATCGCCCCACCACGGACACGCTCCATTTCTGGCAATTCCAGCCCATCCCGCAATTCTGGCAGAGCCTTAATGCGGGACAAGAGATGAAGCACGTCCATCAGGTCCGTCAGCACCTCACCGAGGTCTGCACCACGGGCATAAGCCCGTCCAGCAATCTCCAGAACGGATGCCACCTGCCCATGAAGGGCCGCTTCCAACAGGTCGAACACCATGCCACGGTCCGCCAGCCCCAGCATATCCGCCACACTGGCTGTATCGGAAGCACCCTGCGCAATGGCCTGATCCAACAGCGATAAACCATCACGCACAGACCCATCCGCTGCCCGAGCAATAAGGGCCAAGGCTCCGTCTTCCAGTTCAGTCCCTTCTTTACGGGCAATACGAGCGAAATGCTCGGCCAGCATAGTTTGCGGCACACGCTGGAGATCAAAACGCTGACAGCGGGATAGTACGGTAACAGGCACTTTCCGCAGCTCGGTCGTCGCAAAGATGAAGGTGACCTGTGCGGGGGGTTCTTCCAGCGTTTTCAGCAGCGCATTAAAGGCATTGCGAGACAGCATATGCACTTCGTCGATCACAAAGACCTTCATGCGAGCCTGCATAGGCCGGAAGCGGGATGCCTCGATAATCTCCCTTACATCATCCACACCAGTGCGGGATGCCGCATCCATCTCCAGCACGTCCGGGTGACGGTCCGCCAGAATCGCCGTACAATTAGGACAAACGCCACATGGATCAGCTGTCGGGCCGCCTGTACCATCCACACCGGTACAATTCAGGGCACGAGCGATGATGCGGGCTGTAGTGGTCTTTCCTACACCCCGAACGCCTGTCAGCATGAAGGCATGAGCCACACGCCCTACGGCAAAAGCACGACGCAGGATGCGGACAAGTCCTTCCTGACCAATCAGATCATCGAATGTCCGGGGGCGGTATTTACGGGCGAGAACACGGTAGGGCGTTCCGCTCTTTGAAGGCTCTGCTTCTGCCGAAGGGGCATCAGAGAAAAAACCGACACCGCCTTCAGGAGGGAGGGGAATATCTTCTTCACTCACGGCTGCAACGTGCCTCCCACAGCTTTCATTGTCTGGAAAGGACGCCCCGGAGGCCCGTGGCCTGCTTTGCTGCTCCCTGCGTCCAGAGGCCTGCATGGCAATCAGAGGAGAGAGACCGGACACCCGACCCGATATAATCTTACTACGGCTGCTCCCTTCCGGGCCTGACCGGGTTCGCAAGTCAACCGCCCAGGGCCGATCTCCCAAGCGGGCTTCTAGCACAGGAACAGGGGGGGCAGGCAAGTCTTACTTTTGCCAATACCCCCAACCCGTTAGGGAGCAACCGCTCCCCCACCAGGGTGGCGTGGGTCTGCCACGCCATAGAACGGCCCCACCGTTTTCGAGGGAGACGCCTTACTGTCCAGCTTGGGGCCACCCACTAGAATGGCTTCCGTAATGCCCCACGGACGATGAGCAACAAAGTGGTAGCCCTCCTGCTCCAGCGTCTTTTGCACATCCGGACTCAAGGCCCCTGTTTCCATCTCCACATCACCGGGCTTCCACTGTTCATGCAGACGAGGCAGATCAACCGCCTGTGCCAAATCAAGCCCATAATCCACAACACCAAGCAGACTGGACAGCACGATAGTTGGGATACGAGAACCACCGGGGCTTCCCGTGACCATCACAACCCGCTTATCCCGGCTGATGATGGTTGGCGTCATGGAAGAAAGCGGTGTCTTACCCGGTGCGATGGCATTCGCCACAGAGCCGACAATGCCGAACATATTCGGCTCACCCGGCTTGATGGAAAAATCATCCATCTCATCATTCATCCAAATGCCGGTACGCCCGCCCATAACACCCGCACCGAACCAGCCATTCAGCGTATAGGTGGTGGACACTGCCATGCCACGGGAATCAATCGTGGAGAAATGAGTCGTCTCATGCTTCTCCGTAGCAGGTTCTGTCACAGGCTGTGCCGGACCGGGAGCAGGACGACCAATCTGGAGCGTATCGGATGGCACAGCCTTATTGCTGGGCAGAGCAGCCCGAATCTGTGCTGCGTAAATCGGGTTCAGAAAATACGACACAGGATTGATGACAAAGGCCGGATCACCAAGGTCCCGCCTATCAGAATAAGCATGACGCATGGCTTCCAGCTCCAGCTGGACAGCAGACGCACTATGCAGGCCAAGACTGCCCATGTCGTAGCCGGAAAGGATGTTAAGTATCTCACACAGGGCCACACCACCCCCACTCGGTGGCGGAGCTGTTTCAATCTGATAGCCACGATACTGGCAGGTAATCGGCTTCATGAACCGAGGTTTATAGCTACGGAAGTCTGCTTCCGTCAGGAAGCCTCCACCCAGACGGGCAGCCCGGAGAATCTCTGCCGCAATAGGCCCACGATAGAAAGCATCTCTGCCATTCTTAGCGATCAACTCCAGTGACCGGGCCAAACCGGGCTGAATCAGCCGATCCCCCACCATAAGTTCACTGCCATCAGGCCGCAGGAAAATGCCACGAGCATACTCATCCTGACGGAAATAGTCGGTCGATGTGTGCAAAAGCTCCACATCGCCTTCTTCCAACACGAAGCCATCTCGTGCCAAGGCAATGGCCGGGGCCATGTCCTTTGCCCGGCTCAACCGCCCCCACCGTTTGCGAACAGCCTCCAGCCCAGCGACCGTCCCCGGTACAGCCACAGCCTTCCACCCCACTGTGGAAAGGCCCGGCTTCACATGTCTAGATTCATCCAGATACATATCGGGCTGGGACCGTAAAGGGGCATGTTCCCGGAAATCAATAAACACGGCAGGCCCATGCGGTGGCCGCAGAGTCATGAATCCACCACCGCCAAGATTCCCAGCGGCTGGATAGACCACAGCCAAAGCATAACCAACGGCTACGGCAGCATCGGCCGCATTGCCTCCTTCTCGCAGAATCTGCGCCCCCGCCTCGGAAGCCAAGTGCTGAGCGGAAACAACCATGCCCCTCTCCCCCTTTACCAACATGCCAGGGCGAGTGGTATCCGGCCCGTAGGCGAGAGGATCATGCGCTGCACTTAATGGTTCAGCATGGGAGAGGGAAACACTGCCAAGCAGCATCACCCCCAATGCCAGCCGGACAACCCGTTTACGCAGTGCCGTCATGGGTGTCTTCCTTTCAGCAGACTGTTTTTCAGAGAGAGTAAGGAGGTTTCGTGTAGCCACGAGGGGACAGGGTGAAGATTTCATACCCGTCCTCCGTCACGCCAAGCTGATGCTCAAACTGAGCAGACAGGGAGCGGTCCCGTGTTACGGCAGTCCAGTCATCAGCCAGCACCTTTACGTCCGGGCGACCAAGATTGAGCATCGGCTCGATAGTGAACACCATACCTGCCTTCAGCACAGTACCCTGACCGGGGCGGCCATAATGCAGAACACTCGGTGCCTCATGGAAATTGCGGCCAATACCGTGCCCGCAGAAGTCCCGCACAACACCAAGACGGTTCTTCTCAGCAAAACTCTGAATAGCATGACCAATATCGCCCAACGTAGCACCGGGGCGGACTTGCTCAATCCCCAGCATGAGGGCCTGATAAGTCAGGTCAATCAGCTTCTCAGCCTTACGAGGTGCCTTACCCACCACATACATGCGGGATGTATCGCCGTACCAGCCATTCAGGATGGATGTCACATCAATATTGAGGATGTCACCTTCCTGCAAACGACGGTCGCCGGGGATACCGTGGCAGACAACATGGTTGATGGAAATGCAGCAGGATTTCGGAAAGCCATGATAATTGAGAGGTGCCGGTATCGCACCATGCTCCAGCGTATAGTCATGCACGATCCTATCCAACTCACCCGTTGTAATACCGGGGCGGACATGCTCGGTAATCATATCCAGAGTGGCCGCAGCAAGCTGCCCGGCTGCCTTGAGATGTTTAAAATCGTCCGCTGTATAATGCTGGATGCTGCGCCCATCTTGAGAAGACATGAAGTACCGTAATCCCTGTTCTTGTCTGTGTAGTGTTATCGGCTCAGCCATAAGGCCAGAACGGCCCGCAGAATGCGCCCTGCCCTGCTCCAGCGCAAGACCCCGCAAACATGGCCAAGAAAACAGGCCCACCCTGTGCCGAAAATGACAAAACACCTACCGGACAGAAAAAAGCCCTTCCGGCGTCATGCACGAAAGGGCCTCCAGTCATACGGTCAGGAGCGATGATGCCCCCGGCGTGATGCCCATGAATGATGCAATCCACGAGGCGTACCGTGGGAGCGATAGGAGACCAGCATAACCCCCCGGCGCAGATGGGACCGATGCACCCCACCACTACGACGGGCCATGGCATAGTAACGCCCCGGACGCTTAATCAACGGCAGCGGGTCCTGCCCAGAGGATGAAAAGCCCTCATCCAGCAGGGAGATCATCGTCTGATTCCGGCTCTCATTACTCGGAGCCCCCAGCACAACACCAATCAGCCGCACCTGCCCCTGCTGGGCCGAGCTGACAAGATTATGGCCGGCTAGATCGGTATAGCCCGTCTTGAAACCATCAGCCCCCTGATACACCCCAAGAAGCGGATCATGATTGGGAATCATATGACGGCGGAACGGGAACTCCCGTACACCGAAATAATGGTAATACTGAGGGAAGTCCCGCATCAATGCCCGAGCCAACACAGAAAGGTCCCGGGCTGTGGTGACCTGATCGGGGTCCGGCAGGCCGGAGGCGTTGCGGAATGTCGTATGTGTCATGCCGAGCCGCCGTGCCTGCACGGTCATCAACGCAGCGAAACGAGTCTCATCCCCACCGCCAAGATACTCACCCAGCACACAGGCGGCATCATTGGCGGACTTGGTCACAAGTGCCAGAATAGCCTGCTCTACAGCCAAATGCGTCCCCGGGCGCATACCCAGCTTGGACGGTGCCTGTGTAGAGGCATGAATAGAAACCGGCATACTGTCCTGAAGGGTGATGCTGCCACGTTCCAACGCTTGGAACGTCATATACAACGTCATCATTTTCGTCAGGGAGGCAGGGTAACGCTGGAGATCGGCATCCGATTCAGACAGCACAGCCCCCGTCCGGGCATTAATAACCAGAGAAGAGATATGACCAGCAAATTGCGCCCGTGCCGTACCGGAGAAAGCAGCCAGAGCGACCACACACGAAAACAGAGTACGACTGAAAAACGGGCGCATCAGATGGAAATATCCTCAGTTTGGCAGGAATCCACAAAAAATCAGGAACCGTGAGAGCTTAATCTTCCACCCCCGATCCTGTCCACAATTTTCCGCCCTTCATACCCGATACTATCCCACCCAATTTAATGGAGTAAAAACCTTCCTATCACAAAACTGTTACGAATTAGACGGGTAAAACAAGAGCAACCGGCAGAAAAACGCCACATTCCATCCCAAAAACACTTAAAAAATAGGGCAATATTGCAGTACCATCACCATAGGATTCCTATATTTTCCTGCTACACTGCGAGTCGTATTTGTAAATAAATCAGGAGAATTCCCCCATGCAGCGTAGGCCATATGCCATAGTACATGGGCACACCATGGCCTCTGTTATGGACGATATCAGTACCACCCTCCCCAGCCATGCTGCACGAGAAGATACCCTTACCTTCCAAAAAACGGAATTCGCCTACCCTTCCATGTACAGAGTCGTTCTTCTGAACGATGATTACACCCCCATGGATTTCGTGGTCTTCGTGCTGGAACAATTTTTCGACAAATCTCCAGCCGAGGCTCAAGCCATCATGCTGGAGGTCCATAACCGTGGCAGCGGAGTTTGTGGGGTATTTACCTACGAAATTGCCGAAACCAAGGTAGGGCAGGTAATGGACCTCGCCCAGAAGAACCAACACCCCCTCCAATGCACCCTTGAGAAAGCCTAAAACCATCGCCACTTAACAGGGACTGACAGATTTCTGTATCGCCATTTCATGATTCTGACATTCCTTCATGGCACAAGGAGCGCCTATGTTGTCTTCCACACTCGAACAGACGCTTCAGCGTGCGCTCATTCTAGCAGATCAGAATCATCACGAATTCATCACGCTGGAACATCTTCTTTTCGCCCTGTGTGATGACCGGGATGCCATGGCAGTCTTTGCTGCTTGCCGGACCGATCTTGGACTGCTCCGACAGGATGTTGACCATTTTCTCTCGCATGAGCAGCAGGCCATCATCCGCCCCGAGCTGAATGATGCTCCCCAGCCGACGGCGGCCTTCCAAAGAGTGATCCAACGGGCGGCCGTCCATATCCAAAGTGCTGGGCAAGCCATCATGACCGGGGCACATGTCCTAATTTCCATGTTCGCCGAGAAGGAAAGCCACGCTGTGTTTTTCCTCCATCAGCGGGGCCTCACACGGTTGAACGCCATCCACGCCATACAGCATGATGACATAGCCACTACTCCGCAGCAGGCGGACACTGCCAGACGCAAAACCAAAACACCCCGCAAGGAAGGTAATGACAGCGGCGAAACTGCCGAGACCGATACGAAAGACGCTCTACAGACTTACTGCACGGACCTCAATGAGCGAGCCCGTCATGACAAGATCGACCCCCTCATCGGCCGAGAAAAAGAGGTGGAACGTGTCGTCCAGATTCTGTGCCGCCGGACCAAAAACAATCCCCTTCTGGTCGGCGACCCCGGTGTCGGCAAGACAGCCATCGCTGAGGGTCTAGCCCAGAGAATCGTAAAGGGTAAGGTCCCTGCCATACTGGCCGATGCTCGGCTCTACAGTCTGGACCTTGGTGCCCTGCTGGCCGGAACACGCTACCGTGGCGATTTTGAGGAACGTCTCAAAGCCATTATGAGCGAGCTGGAGCAAAATCCCGGCAGTCTACTTTTCATTGATGAAATCCACATGCTCATCGGTGCCGGGGCTACGACCAATGGGTCCATGGATGCTTCCAATCTTCTCAAGCCCGCTCTAGCAGCTGGGAAGCTGCACTGCATCGGCTCCACCACCTATCAGGAATACCGGCGGCATTTCGAGAAGGATCATGCCCTGACCCGGCGTTTCCAGAAGATTGATGTCACTGAGCCATCGCAGGCTGATGCAATCCGTATTCTGCGAGGCCTGAAAGAGCGGTACGAGGAACACCACAATATCCGCTTCACCGACCCGGCCATTCGCAGTGCTGTGGAGCTTTCCGTCCGTTACATTCACGACCGCAAGCTGCCCGACAAAGCCATTGATGTCATTGACGAAGCCGGAGCGGCCTGCCGCCTTCTGCCTGATAGCCGCAAGCGGCGCACAATTGGCACCCGTGATATTGAGGCCACAATATCCCGTATTGCCCATATTCCACCCCGTCATCTCTCTACGAATGACCGCACATCCATACGCCACCTACCGGCAGACCTACGCAAGGCTGTTTTTGGTCAGGATGAAGCACTGGATGCACTCTCCTCAGCGGTCATGTTGTCCCGAGCCGGATTGCGTGATGCAGAAAAGACCATCGGCAGTTATCTATTCTCCGGTCCCACAGGGGTTGGAAAAACAGAAGCAGCCCGGCAATTGGCCCAATCACTGGGCATCAAGCTGATTCGCTTTGATATGTCCGAATATATGGAAGCTCATTCCATTTCCCGATTAATCGGCACACCCCCGGGCTATGTCGGATTTGAACAAGGTGGCCTACTGACCAGTGCCATCGACCAGACGCCCCATGCCGTTCTACTGTTGGATGAAATTGAGAAAGCCCATCCAGACCTTTTCAACATTCTGCTTCAGGTCATGGATCACGGCAAGCTGACGGACAATACCGGCAAGACGGTGGATTTCCGCAATGTCATTCTCATCATGACCAGTAATGCCGGGGCCAGTGACCTCTCCAAGGAGGCTATCGGCTTCGCGCGTTCGGCCCGGTCTGGCGATGATGAAGAAGCTATCAGGCGGCTTTTCTCACCGGAGTTCCGGAACCGGCTGGATGCCATCATTCCCTTTGCGCCACTAACTCCAGCAGTTGTTACCCATGTGGTGGAAAAATTCTTGGCCCAGCTGACCACAATGCTGGCCGCCAAGAATGTCTCCCTGCACCTCACAGCTGCCGCTAAAGCGTGGCTGGCCGAGCGAGGTTATGATAAATCCAACGGGGCACGCCCGCTGGGACGCCTGATTCAGAATCACATCAAAAAACCACTGGCGGAAGAAATCCTCTTCGGCAAGCTGATGGAAGGCGGTACGGTCAAAATCGGCGCACGTGACGGCCAACTGACCTTCACCATCTCTGCCTCTACGGAAATGCCCTCTCCTAAGAAAGGGCATAAACGCGCTGGAACACTGGCCCCAGCTTAATGCCGGGGCACAGTCACCTTATTCGTAACGCTGGCCGTTCACGCTAACATACCCGGCCCACGGCCAGCGGCGGCTTGTGCCATGATGGGTCCAGTCCAGCCCCTGCCGACTGGGACCATCATAATAATAACGCCCCTGTACCTCGACCTGATCCCCGACCTTTACCCACGGCCATGATGGTGCCTTCATCTCATCAAGGTTAGACACCACACGGATGGGCTGACCTCCAGCTACGGACATCAGAAAATAGCCATGCATGCCACTCCGGCTACGGCGTGCCCGATAGACTTTTACTACGCTCCCGCAGACATGCTCCGGTAGGTCCAGATGCTGACCATAAGGCACCTGCCTATGAGAAAACTGCCGAGCATACCTCGCCTGATCCCTCACAAACTGTGCATTATCACACTGGGCTGGCATCGTCGCCTCAGCCCTTGCTTGGTGGCTCAACGCCACAGTACCAAAGAAGGCCGCTAGCAGACCCGCTCTTAGCATAACCGGATGAAAAAACCGCATATCATCTCCCTTTCCTCCCCCTTCCCCCACGGGCGAGGCAGGAGTATCCTTGAGGGGTTTCATCATTACTGGAACTACAGCCAGACGTGATTTTCATCCATTACCGGATGTCCCCCTAACGGCTCAACCATATTCATGGCCGGGCACTCCATCACCACCTTATGACAGGGAGGAAAAGACCATGCCCCTACATCACCTACAAACACTCCGTGACCGGCTGAAGACAACACGGAGAGGAACCAAAGAAACTCCCGTAACCTTTACAGACAGCCATCCGGTTTTCGAGATTGTGGCTCTTGGTGTGCGGAGTGGTGTGGCTGATGGCAATCTTTCCTCCTATCTGATTCGTCCTCTAGGCACGAATGAGGCCGTCATCTGTGATGCGGGAACTCTGGGACATGGGCTGAAACGTGCCGAGGCCCGGGGCGTTCTGGATGATATTCCCATCATGCCGGATTCCACACTTGGCCGAGCTGGCCATGTTCTCAAGCAGACTGTCCGGGCCTATCTCATCAGCCATGCTCACCTCGATCATGTAGCTGGGCTGGTTCTCTCCTCGCCTGAAGATACACCCAAACCTATCTATGCCCTGCCAGAAACAAACACCCTTCTGGCTGAACATCTCTTCAATGGCCGTATCTGGGGTTCCATGGGGGATAAAGGACCTGAACCCCGCATCGGAAAATACAACTATAAGGACATGGAAGCAGGGAAGAGCCAGAGCATTGAGGGTAGCGGACTGGAGGTTACGGCTTGGCCTCTCAGCCATGCCAGCACGACGTCCACGGCTTTCCTGATTCAGCATCATGGACAGGCCATTCTCTATTTGGGTGACACACAGGCAGACCAACCGGATGGACCGCAAAACCTCCAGAAACTCTGGAAGGCCATTGCGCCTCTGGTGCAGGAAAAAAAGCTGCACACTATCATTATGGGTGTAACCTATCCGGATGCTCAGCCAGAAAATGCTCTATGTGGCCAGCTTCGCCCTAAAGACCTACTGCAGAGCCTACGGGATCTGGGGCATATTTGTGGTGGGCGACACCATATTCGTGGGCTGCGAGTTCTTGTCAGCCATGTGAAAGAGACGTTCCATGAAGGCGGCGACCCTGTGCAGCAGCTTTATCGGGAACTTCAGGATGGGAATGATATTGGTATTCATTTCATGATGGCAGAGCAAAGCGCACGCTATCTTGTCTGACGGGTATAATCACAACAGCCTGATGAAGCGGCGGACCTTCCTCACTGGCCTCGGTGTGGGAGGTCTCACTTTTTCCGGCCCATCTCTAGCAAGAGAGGGCAGACATCATCATGCACGAACCAAACAACAGTTCCCACCTCATGGGCACACGGCCACCACTGCACCGCCATCTGATGCGCCCGCTCTCAGTGCGCTATCAGACACAACACGTCAGCAGATTACCCAACTTGTCAGCATAGCACCTCACAAATCACGACAAGAACGCATTATGCTGATTTCACAATCCATAAAGGGCACGCCCTATCTGGCCCAGCCACTTATTGGCTCAGCCAGCACTGCGGAAGAACTCATTCTTTCATGGCGAGGTGTAAACTGCATGACCTTTGTGGAAATCATTCTGGCCGCCAGTCAGAGCCTTAACGTGGAGCAATTTATCCACGCACTGATTGCCACACGTTACAGTCACCATCATGTCAGCTTTACAGAAAGACGGCATTTTCTAAGTGACTGGTTACATGGCTCGCCTGTTCTCTGTCGTGATCTCAGTCCCAAATTTTCTTATGCGCAGCGAGTTGAGAAAACACTGAACCTGAAACTTTCTTCCTCCAGTAGCCCAGAATCCCTTCACTCGACCGAAAGGCCTCATACCGAGCCAGAGAAAATCCAAGATCGTTATGTACCGGGTATTCCATTAAAGAAACGATTCATAACTTATCTGCCAACACATCCATTTCTTGATGATTTACAGGCTGGTGGTGTTCGCAAAATCGTAAAAACAGGCGATGTTATCGGTATTTACAGCCCTCTACCGGGGCTGGATGTTTTTCATATTGGGTTTGCGATATGGCATGGCAAAAATTTGCTTTTCCGCAATGCGTCGTCACTGACTGAGCATCGCTACGTCGTGGACACACCTCTTGAGCATTATCTACGGGAACGCCGAGGGGTCGTCATATACCGCCCCCGTTAGAGATTAGCGGGATCACGAGACGCATATCTGAGGTGGTATGACGTGATTTATATGTAAGGGGGGGGTAATTTGGATGCGGGGGTAGGATTTGAACCTACGACCT
>JAFNMF010000001.1:0-583 GCA_026537415.1 Acetobacteraceae bacterium B3987
CTGAAAGGCGGTTGGCGTCTTGGTGGGCTTTTGGCCTATGGGCGTGACTGGTTCGGCGTGCAGTCTGGGCGTGGCTCTTCTGCTCATGCCAATTCAGCCACCATCGGAGCTTATGCGGGTAATGCATGGCATGTTGGTGGGCTGACGAAGAATGCAGCCATCACCTTCAAGGGTGGGCTGAGCTATTCTTGGAACATGCTGCACACAAACCGTCGTGTCACTTATGGNGGATTATGCGGGGCGTCTCTCCTCCAACAATCGGACAGGAACAGGACAAGTCTTTGCCGAGACGGGTTACCGTATGGTCTTTGCCAGCGAAAGCCGCTTGCCGCTTGAGGTCGAGCCTTTTGCTCGGATGACCTATCTGAATTACAACTCGACCAACTTCCGCGAGCATGGTGCTGATTCTGCTCTTGCCGTGAAGGGGCAGAATAGTTCGATTGGTTTCTCCACAATGGGGGTCAAGCTGGCGNNGAGCGTTACTATCGGCAAGGTTCTTTTTTCGCCGCATGTAGAGGCTGGGTATCGCCGTGCTTTTGGCCGGACGAATGCGTCCGTCCGGGAAGGCTTCTCCGCCCTTGGT